>NZ_JBALBW010000111.1:0-108286 GCF_036919895.1 Nostoc sp. | reverse complement strand
GAGCGCCGATTGAAGTCTTGAAGCAGTATATTAAGAATCAAAGCCGCCCTCCGCTTCGCTCTCATGGCGGGGCTTGAATCCCACTCTTTTGGTCATTTGTCATTTGTCATTGGTTAAATAATAAGTCTTAACTAATTACCAATGCCCAATGCCCAATTCCCAAATTCGTATTTATACTCAAAAAGAACAAGGTGAAGAATGGCTACAACGGTATCGTGGTTGTCTACCCGTATTTGCCTGTGTTTTAGGATTTACTGAAACTGGTTTAATTCCAGGGATTTCAGCTGCCGGTCGCACTCCAGAGGATCGGAAATATACCGCTTGTGCCGATGCCGAGTTTTTGTATTATGGCCCAGAACATAAAGCCCGATATCCCCTACCACCATTAGCGGCTGGGGCTTCACCTGTGGTGATTTCTCGCGCTGTATTTGAGTCACTAAATATACCAGTTTATTTATTTAATGCTGGTTTACCGCAGCCTCCTGCTGTGCCAGTAATTGATTTGCGGGGTACGGCTGCTAAGTGTTTAAGTGGAGGTGCTGCTATGGAAATCACAACGGTAAAGCACTTGTTTGAACAAGGGCTACTTTGGGGAGAACGCCTTGCTGCCAATATGCAACAGGGGTATGTGATTCTCGGTGAGTGCGTCGTCGGAGGCACTACAACTGCCCTGGCAATCTTAACTGGTTTGGGTATAGATGCTGCCGGAAAAGTTAACAGTAGCCACCCTGTTTGTAACCACGGACAAAAGTGGGCATTAGTGCAAGCTGGGCTGGAGAAGATAATGAGGAGTAGGGGACTCTTAGCTGGAAGCAAAGAGCAGGATGACATATATCAATCTCAAATTCTAACTTCCGTAGATCCTCTAAAACTCGTTGCCTCTGTGGGCGATCCTATGCAAGTGGTAGTAGCTGGGATGGCGATCGCAGCTAGTCGTAGTTGTGGTGTAATGTTGGCTGGTGGAACGCAAATGCTGGCGGTTTATGCTCTGATAAGTGCGATCGCTCAAGTTTACGCCTTATCATGGCAACCAGAAGCAGTAGTTGTAGGCACAACCCGTTGGGTAGCGGAAGATCCTACTGGCGCTACAGTTGACTTAGCCCTCAGCTTAGGGGAAGGCAGCTTAACTCAGAGGGGAAAAATCCCTCCTCTATTAGCAACCGATCTCAGCTTTGCTGATTCTCGTTATCCGCAACTGAGAGCTTATGAGCAGGGCTTTGTGAAAGAAGGTATGGGTGCTGGAGCAGCTTGCATAGCTGCTTATCTTAGCCAAAATTGGCAACAACACCAACTTTTAGCAGCCATTGAATCTCAACTTGAGCGGTTAAGTATAGGATTTGATTAATTCGTAGCGAATTAAATTTGGCAGGACTTTGCACTCGCAGCAAAATTATAAGCGAAAGTTTCCTGTAATCATACTTTTCTGTGCCTTGAAAAACGCTACAATTTTACCTAAAGCTATACTTAGCCAAATCAAGATTTAATAAGCTAAAAGCTTATAAACAGATATATCACGCTATTAAATATATGTACGTAATAGCGTGTTTAAGTTTTTTATCAGTTTGATAGCTGGATTAGTTGATTATACTTAATATAGCCCTAGTCACATAGGTTAGGACAGGTTGATTGCTCAAAGCAATAAAGCAACTAAGTTTATATTCATATTGGGCTAAACGCCTTGCTACCGCTAATAGCACTTTGCTATGTATACCCACGAAGCCATCACTGATAATTTAACCTAAAGGCTTGCCTTCAGTACCTCTAGGCATTTTTTAATTTGTTGAACTCAGATTAAATTTAATGAATTCTCTCTCTGAGTAATTGTTCTTCCAAGGCAGCAATGCGATTGTATGCTGCTGTTAATTGTGCTGTCAGTCGTTGTATTTGAATTTCTGGTGTTATGTTATCTCCACTTTGACGATGCATGTCTAGATAAATACCATCTGTTAATACATCTTTGTGTTCCATTTCTGGATTTAAACTAGTACGTCTGAATTTGTAGCCTCCAGCCGCGCCATTTTCCTGATGATTATCCTTTGCTTGTGTATTCGCTAGAGAACACTCTGAGAAAGCTTGAGCTACCCTACCATCAAGCTGCTCAATTACTTGGCACAGGGCATCCAGTTTTTTGCTTAAAGTCAAGATCTGCTGCTGTAATAGCTCCATTTAATACCTTTATCCGTACATTTTCTCTATGTTATTCAATTTACTCCCAACCTTAACTTTACTTATGAATTATTTAAGTATTGATAATTTTTACTGGAAATATGACATTTAAATTATTATTTCTAAATATAAGTAAAGTTTTACTATCAGTACCAGTAAGGAAATTTATGGAAGAAAATCAATCTTTAGGTACTAATTCGCTGCAAAATTCGCTAATTTGAGTCAAATATTTAAAATTATCAGCATTACCAAGAAAAAATACCGATAATTTTCCAACTACACTTTTTCACCTAGTCAGGCTCTGGTGAATCTCTGCTTAATATTAGGTATAATCAAAACTCTCAAATCCAAAATCAATGGATCGACGGTCTTTTTTACTAGGTACAAGCACACTGGCACTTTCACAACTGCTTTTTGGCTGTGGTGGAAACAACCAGACGCAACTAAAAGTACAGTTATTAAAAGGTTCTATACCTGGTCAGGTAGTGAATCAGTTCCACAACGATTTGCAGCAACAGGTGCAGTTAAAATTCGCTCTAGTTGAGCAGATAGAGGATTTATTTCAGCAATTACAAAATTGGCAGCAAAAACCAAAAGCCACCGATGAGCAGGGATGGAATCGCTTTATACCTTTTAGGCAAGGTCAAAAAACGGCTGATGCAGACCTAGTGACATTGGGAGATTACTGGCTAAAAGCAGCTATTGAGCAGAAACTGATTCAACCACTCCAAGAGTTCCAGGGAAACGAATTAAAGCAGTGGCCTACTTTAGATGAAAATTGGAAAAAATTAGTAACGCGCAACGACCAAGGTAACTTGGATACTCAAGGGAAGGTGTGGGGTGCGCCTTATCGGTGGGGTAGCACGGTAATTGTTTATAACCGTGACAAGTTCCGAAAATTGGGTTGGACACCCAAAGATTGGAGTGATTTGTGGCGAGATGGAGTGCAGCAGCGCATTTCCTTACTTAATCAACCACGGGAAGTTATTGGTCTGGTCTTAAAAAAGCTAGGAAAATCTTACAATACAGAAAATCTTGACCAAGTACCAGACTTAGAAAAGGAATTAAAGACATTAAACCAACAGGTGAAGTTCTATAGTTCCAATAACTACTTAGAACCTTTAATTATGGAAGATACTTGGCTAGCAGTTGGTTGGTCAACCGATGTACTGCAAGTTCTGGGACGTTATCCGCAACTTGGCGCAGTTATACCCAAGTCAGGAACAGCAATCTGGGCAGATTTGTGGGTACGTCCCGCAGGTATTACTAAAAGTAGTTTATCAGATCGGTGGATTGATTTTTGTTGGCAACCAAACACAGCTAAACAAATTTTGGTGCTAACCAAAACTAACTCGCCAATTGCTACAAATATTGACGCTTCCGATATCCAAGAACCATTTTGGAGCTTGTTAAAGAGCGATCGCGAAGTTTTTGATAAAAGTGAATTTTTGCTTCCCTTATCGCCATCAGCAATAAAACAATACGAGTCTTTGTTCGCCAAAATTAAGGTTTAATTGGGGATTGGGGAAGGTGGGGGCCCCTTTGGGAATAAGGGGTAATGGGGATTTGGGATTGGGAATTTTTCCATCTCCTTCATCTCCTTGAATTCCTAACTCCTAATTCCTAACTATTTACTAGAGTAAACGCTGTAACCCTATCTTGTTATTAACAGTCGTTTGGATGCTGCATAAAGCTGGACTTGTATTAAAGTTACAAGTGTAGGTTGCCAAGGGTTCTTTTTGATAATTAAATACTCGGACATTGTAACCAAAGTTCCGTGCAGCGCTACCCAAGCGATTTACAAAATCATAGCGCTCTACATAGTCTAGTAAACTCCAAATTTGCTGATTAACAATCAAGTCTACTCGTGCAGGTTCTTTGTCAGAAGTTGGATATGCTATCCAATTATCCAATAACTTTTTCTCAGAGTTTTGTTGTGCCCACCATAAACTGGGAACGGTTAATTGCGCTGGGTTTATGGTGTTAGCTGTGATGACATAATCTTTTGGCTTGGTCAATAAGTCTAGTTCTAGAGGCGCACTAGAAGGCGAGGGTATTGTACGGGGTTGCGCTAGTGAGGGCGGGACTAGTAAGGTTGTAAGGCTAATGGTTAGTAGCAATGAAAACGATGTCTGGCGATGGCTGCGCCAATGCCAAGGGCGATCGCACAATAATTTAGATATATGCACGTGCTGTACTAGTATAAAATTCGCACTATTTAAAGTTTAATGGCAACGATACGAATTCTTCGATAGTCTGCTGTCCAAACTCCTTGTTGATACAGCGTCGGCTTGAGATATTTCTCTACGACGCGAATTACTTGTATTTGTTGCTCACCAGACAGTCCTGCGAAAAAAGGACTAGCGAACATCTGAATCCAGTTTGCCATACCTGCTTCTCCCTCTGCTAAAGGAGTTGGTCGAGGAAAAAGCATGGCATGAATGACATCAAAGCCTTGCTGTTCTAGTAGGCTGGCGTACTCGCCAATACTAGGGAAATACCAAGGATTTAAGGCTTGTGCAGAAATATTAATTGCTTCTAAGGCGCTTTCCAAAGCTGTGGCGATCGCCAAAACATTTCCCTTACCCCCAAATTCTGCCACAAAACGTCCCCCTGGTTTTAGGGATTTATGAATGGAAGCGATCGCGCTATCTGCTTCTTTCACCCAATGCAATACAGCGTTGGAAAATACAGCATCTAATGGCTTGTCTACTTGAAACTCCCTAGCATCAGCCACTTCAAAGCGGATATGGGGATAGTTTTCTCTTGCTTTTTCTATCATCTCAGATGCATAATCAACTCCCATTACTTCAGCCCCAGCTTGGGCAATTTTTTCTGTGAGTTGTCCAGTACCACAGCCAAGATCCAAAATTGATTCTCCTGGCTGAGGGTTGAGGAATTTTAGTAAGTCCTCGCCATACTGCCAGACAAAGGCGTGTTTATCTTCGTAAAGAGTAGCGTCCCAATAATTTTTAGGTATTGAAAGATTATTCATAAGTAGTGAAATTACAGTGTGTTGATTTGCCGATTGATAACCGTCCGATCATCACAATAAAAAAGATTTTTAATTATGTCCAATATATATTTTTACCTTGATTAATATTTTAAAGATATGAGTTCAGGTAACAGATGGAACTACGACACTTGCGCTACTTTGTCACCTTGGCAGAGGAACTGCACTTTGGACGGGCTGCGGAACGATTGCACATTGCTCAACCTCCATTGAGTCAACAAATTCGGCAGCTAGAAAGGGAATTGGGTTTTGAACTATTTCACCGCACGAAACGAAATGTGCAGTTAACAGAAGCGGGGCAAGTGTTTTTGGGTGAAGTTCAGCAAATTATGAGGCAATTACAACAGGCAATCCAAGTCGGGCAGCAAACCAGCCGGGGCGAAATTGGACAGATGGTGGTTGGCTTTGTCAGTTCTGCGGCGCATAATATTTTGCCAACTATTCTGCGAACCTTATTACCGAGTCGATCGCGAGCGATCGCAATTAATGGCTGACCAATTTCTCCATAAACCTCTACATCAATGGGACGCTGAAATTGGGGATTCTCGGCAGCAAAACTCTGACGCAGTTGCTTATCGAGTTCTGGATCGCTAGTTTTCCAAATGCGATCGCCTATATGCACTTGGCGCAGATCCAAGTCATTTCGCCCAAAGGTCAGCATGGTTTCTTTACCCTTAGACACCACCCCATAAATCCGACCGCCTTCTTCCTTACGCCACGCACAAAGCACCGTGAACAAATACTTCCAAGGGCAGCGAAGCTTCTTGTAGGGCAATCTGCTGCTGAATTTTATTGATTTCCTGAAGAGAACATTCACGCGCCAGCACCACTAATTGACAACCGAGAGATTTGGCAAATTCCACCCCACCCGCACTAGTGATGGTCATTTGGGTGGAAGCATGAATGGGAAAATCAGGCGAGAGGTGACGGATGAGACGGCATATACCCACATCCTGAACGATCGCTGCATCCACACCTGCGGCAATAATTGTGCGGAGATATTGCTGGGCTTCTGCTAGTTCTTTGGGAAATATTAGTGTGTTGACGGTGACATAACCTTTTACGCCACGACTGTGCAGAAATGTCATCAATTGGGGTAAGTCTGCCTCAGTAAAATTTTCTGCCCGCATTCTGGCGTTGAAGCGATCCAAACCGAAGTAAATCGCATTTGCCCCATTTTCCACAGCAGCTTTGGCACAGTCCCAATTACCTGCTGGCGCGAGTAGTTCAGGACGTTGAAGAGAAGGAGGGGGAGAGGGGCGTAAGCTTTGCCCATCGGAGATATCGCTTTTCATCAGATTTGGGGTTAACTAGCACCATAGTGATTTTATCTAAGTTTATGGGGAGGGTGCGATCGTTATCGCCACGCTAGTGTTTTAATTCACCTGGAGGTGATGAAAAAATGATCCTAGTTCCAAATATTGTGTGTACATTGTCCACTAAGATTAGCTATGCTGTAGATAGAGACTCAGCTAAAGGTGGAAATTAGCCATGTCAGAAACATCATCAGCAAAAGATTGCCGTATCGATTTACGAGTTACGCAAGAGCAAAAAGAACTATTAGAACGTGCTGCGAATCTTAAAGGAATTTCTTTAAGTGCTTATACACTTTTTCATGTTTTGCCAGTCGCCAAGCAAGATATAGATGCAAATGAAAGGCTTGTGCTGTCGAATCGTGATAGAGATTTGTTTATGTCAGTAATGGAAAATCCTCCAGAACTGAAGGGAAAACTCAAATCTGCTATTCATAAATATAGACAGAAGTATGACAAGTGATAGTGAGGCAAGATGGAATTTTGTACCAATTGATAAAAAACATCAAAAAGATTCTTTTGATTGCGGTTATGCAATTTTAAATGATTATCTTAATAAATATGCACGCCAAAATAATAATAAAGGAATTGCTAAAACATTTGTAGCAATTCCGACATCAGGAAGCTTGAAGATTGATGGCTATTATACTGTCAGTGCCAGTATTATTGAGTATGAATCGTTACCGGAATCTTATCATCGTTATTGGGGGATGTGCGATCGTAGTCCTGATCTCTCCACAACGCTTACCTGCCTATTTTGCTTAATTAGTCAACAATATGTACCCTTTATCCACCTAAAGCTACAAAATTTGATGAATACTCTCTACAACCTGCTCAATAAAATCTACTGTATCACCAACCATTGATTCATCGATATACCAGCGATTACCTATGTTAAGGGTGGGATCTATATCTGCTTCATGAGCAATTTTGTTTCTGCGTCCCACAATTTCTTTAAGTTGTTGCTGAATATCTTTAGAAGGTTTACTCATTTGACTAGCAACCTCATTCCACAATGGTTTATCCGAAATTTGTCTAATTGCTTCAGCTATTTTATCGGGCTGCTGAAAGCTTTTATAACTTAGACTTTCTCGAATCTCGTTTTCTAACCATGAAGTATTATTTAATCTATTCAAAATACTATTTGATATAGCTGGAATTAAACCAGAAATAGTATGAGACTGCTGTAAAAAGTTAGCACCATAAGCCTGCTCTATGTCATTCTCTATCCAAGAGGCGATATCTATGGCTATTCTTCTATCCTCACGAGCGCTTCCCAACGAAACTTGAAAACGGGAAAAGGCTGATTGAGTGGTATTAGCTGAAGATACTGGTTCAGCACGTTGTCCTCGATGAATTTCCAGCATACCCAATGTGACAACCTCATGGATATAATAATCCAAGGCACTAACAGTTAGAACTAAGGCAGCTCGTAAAATGTCTGAAAGATCCAGAGCAGCAGTAGCTTGAGCCTTAACGGAAGTATGAACAGCAATCAGATCCCGAACACGCTGAATACTAATGCGAAATTGGTCAAGCGCTGATTGCATAACTGGATGATAGTGCAATAATTTTATCTGCTAAGTCAGAAAAAGTTTTTTTAAACTCCTCTTGCTTTGCCTGATTATTATCTAACACCTTGCCTTTTTGATTTAACTGTTCAGGTGTTAGCGCATAAACAGGTGTCCTGTGTTCCTGTGATAGAGCAATTAAGCTGTTAAAGTTAGAAATCTTTGTCAGGGTAAAATTACTATTAATATCCTGATTAGTATAGACATTATTAGGCAATAGCAGATTATTATCACGTAAAATCGGAACTAGTTGAGAAACAACTCTTCGCTCAAATTTTTCTATCCATGATTGAAATGCTGCTGTTTCTTTACCCCTAATAATTCTATAGTTTTGAACTATAGTTCCTAAAAATTTCAAGTTAAATTCTGGAAATGGATAAGTCGCTTCCTTTAATATAGGGTTTACGCTTGCCATCCTTGCCCAACTACACCACTTTGATAAAATTCTAGACAGAGAATCAATTGCCATCACAGAGAAAAAATCAGCAGTTGTAGGTACTAAGAAAAAGTCACTTGTCATTAGTAAATTCTGATTTATTGCTCCTAAACTTGGACTCATATCAATCAGAATATAGTCAGCATTAAATTTATTAGCAGTTTTTTCCAAGAGATCAGAAATAGCACCTGGCAAGTTTTTGAGTGTCTGAATTGACCCACTGAGTTCCTGTGCGATACCTAACGTTACTTCGTATTCAGCAAAGCCAACATGACCAGGTAATAAAAACAAACCTTGTTGTCCTTCTATTGGAATACAATCTACAGCTTCAATAGCCCGTGGCTGTGACTCAAAAGCAGGAGCCAAGCCGGTTTTGATATTTGAATGTGTGTTATAAATCTTTTCTATTCTTGCTTCATCATCTTCAGTTTCTTCTTTTAGAGCTATTCCTGTTAGATTACATTGAGGATCGGTATCTACAAGGATAACTCTCTTACCCTTTGAAGCAAGCATCCAACCTAAGTTAAAAGTCGTTGTGGTCTTACTGACACCACCTTTATGATTGAACAAGGCAATTTTGTGAACCATCTTATTTTGCTTTTGATACTTCTGAAATCTTTTGAGTACAGGTATTATTTCAGAACCTGCATGATTTAAATATAGCTTTTGAAAAGCTTACAGAACACCAAATAATTTAACGTACTTTACCCCAATCCCTCAACATCAGCACTTTCCCCTTCCGACTCAACAGGTTCAAACTTAACTTTGTTGTATAAATCTTGTAGAGAAATCTCAAAGGGTACGCTTACAAGTGCGATCGCTTCATCTTCTTCATCATATTCACGAAGCGTCCATTGCTTTTTCCCGGTTTTGGAAAATTGATCTACATGAATCCGTGTTTGATCAATTAATAGATATTCTTGAAAAGTAGAAATAGTTCGGTAAGCCTGAAATTTATCTTCGCAATCGTAGCCTTTGGTAGATTTTGATAAAACCTCAACAATAATCTGTGGATTCAGAATTATATCTTTTCGGTTATTGAAATACTCAGGTTCACCCGCCAGAATCATTACATCTGGATACGTATACGTGCGCTTTTGGGTTATCCATAGACGAACATCACCCATAAAAACTTCGTAATCTTGCTGTCGAAAGGCAAAATTTAAGGCAGCACTTAGATTCAGGGAGATTCTATTATGATTTACTGTTCCACCCGCCATAGGAATTATTTGCCCGTTAATGTATTCACTTTTGTACTCAGCAACTTCTTCTAGCTCTAAATATTCCTCTGGGGTATAGTATCGCTGTTGTGTTATTTGCATAGTTTATCGGGTAACGAAGTTTAACGATACGGAGCGTCTAGGCATTAGGGATTTCCAAGAAATAAATTATCCTAAAAAACGAACCACAGAGACGCAGAGAACACAGAGAGAGGAGAGATTAAGAGAATTTTTGCGTCAGTTTTGGAATATTTTTTTATTTGGAAGTCCCTTAAAGAGATTTTACCCTTGTTTATCGAACAGGTTAACATGGTTGAATAAAAGTGTTATGTGCTTTGTAGAAAGTCAGCGTAGGCGTAGCCCAACCTAGGCATCGCTATCTCAATTTACAAAGATTGCTAGCTTCTTTTCCTATTGATAACCGGCTGCTTGTAACAGAAACAATTTGGCATAACGTCCGCCTAACTTTAATAATTCTTCGTGAGTTCCTTGTTCTATAACTTCCCCGTTTTCTATTACTAAGATTTTGTCCGCCATTCGTACCGTCGAGAAGCGATGGGAAATCAAAAGTACCATCTGATTTTGAGTAATAGCGCGAAAATGATTGAAAATCTCAAACTCAGCTTGAGCATCGATTGCTGATGTTGGTTCATCTAACACCAAGATATCTGCTTGCGATCGCATAAAAGCCCGAGACAAGGCAATTTTCTGCCACTGTCCCCCAGAAAGTTCTTGTCCTCCTTTAAACCAACGACCAAGTTGAGTCTGGAAACTTTGGGGTAATTGGTCAATAAAAGATTGCGCCATGCCTTTTTCAGCAGCAGTTTGCCAAAGCGTTTTATTTTCAAGATGTTCTACATCACCCACGCCAATATTCTCCCCCACAGTAAACTGATAGCGGACAAAGTTCTGAAAAATTACACCAATCCGACGACGCAGTACATCCACATCCCATTCCTGCAAGTCCAAGCCATCTAAGAAAATTCGCCCAGAGTCAGGGGTGTAGAGTCGGGTAAGTAGTTTAATTAAGGTAGTTTTACCGGAACCGTTTTCACCGACAATTGCTAGTTTCTCTCTGGGTTTCAAATGCAGCGAAATGTTTGTCAACGCTGGCTTAGAACTTCCTGGATAAGTAAATGATACGTTCTCAAAACGAATACCATCTTGAGGATTTAAACCAATGGTTGCGTTACCCCAAGACTTTGGTACTTTCTCTTCAAGGAAATCGTAGAGATTTGATAAATATAGGTTGTCCTCATACATCCCTCCAATAGATGTGAGGGCGTTGGAAAAAGTAGATTGTCCTTGGCGAAAAACGGTGAGATACATTGTCATATCTCCCAAAGAAATCTTACCTCGCACAGTTTCCAGCACAATCCAAGCATAAGCTAGGTAAAAAGCACCTGTACTAACTAAACCCAGGAGATAGCCCCACACTCCTCGCCGCAGAGTCAAATCGCGGTCTTCGCCATAGAGTTGATCGAATAGGTTGCGATAACGTCCTAGCAACATCTCTCCCAACTGGTAGAGTTTGACTTCTGTGACAAAATCTTCCCTTGCTAAGAGATTTTCTAAGTAGTTTTGTTGACGAGTTTCTGGCGCACGCCAACTAAATAAGCGAAAGCCTTCTCCAGCAAACTTTGTTTCGGCAATGAATACAGGCATCGCTGCCAAAATTAGTACTACCACCGCCCAAACTGAGAAATTTACTAGTAGAATACCGTAGGTGAACAGAGAAAGAGCATTTTGCACTAACCCAAAGGTGCGGTTTACTAAGGAAAGGGGACGAACTGAAGCTTCTCGTCGGGCATTGGTCAATTTGTCATAAAATTCCGAGTCTTCAAACTGCCTAAGATCCAGTGTCAGCGCCTTTTCTAAGATTAGTACATTCACTCGCTGACCCAGTAGCGCCCGTAATAACGATTGACAAATAAGGATTCCGCGTTGACCGCCTGCTAGTAAAATTACAGCGATCGCTTCTAATCCTACATAAAATAGAGACGGATAAATATTGACAAAACCATTGTTTTGTGAATTAACTTGAGATGCAAATACCACTGCATCAACAATTAACTTACTGATGTAAGATATCGCCGCCGGTAAAAGACCAGCCACTAAAGTTAAACTCGCTAGAAGAATAGTAAGGGATCGGCTAGTAGTCCATACTAAGCTTAAGGCCCGTCCACTATAGCGGAAAACCGTCAGCGATTGCCGTAGGATATTTCTTTTTTTTTAATCTTCATCTTTTTTTAGGCGAGATACCCCTGGTTCAGAGAATCTTCCTGACTCTATTTAATCTATATACATAAATTTTACATTTTTATCGGCTTATGTGATAACCGCAAAACTTGAATCTTACTCCCCAACGCTAGTAGGGAAGGGTCTGGGGGTTACGTCTGTATTCTGTCAACCCCACAATCTCCTACCGGCTTTTCCATTTAATCTTTCGTGAGTATCTTCTAACAAAGCTGGAATATTTAACTTTTCTGGACACCGAGGTAAACAGTCACCACATTCTGTACATCGGTTGCCTTTCATGCCAGGGAACCAGTGACCAGCATTTTCAAAGATTCCGTAACGATATTGACCATAATCTTTCATGTCGTATGCTACTGCAAGATTACGTAACCGCAATACCTCTGGAATATTGATATTTTCTGGACAGGGTAAACAGGCATAACACTGGCTACATTTATCCGTTTCTAAGGCAACTTTTTGATGATTTTCTAATCTTTGAAAAGCAGATATTTCTGTTGATGTTAACTCTCCATCATTGTCAGCAATTCGCAAAGGCTCACTTAATTCATCTGGGGTTGCTGGCCCGATACTCAAAGTAGTAATACGGCTATCGGAAAGTAAAAAACGATAGCTTATTTCTAAGGGTGAATACGGATAACATAGGTCTTCTAGAGTTTGGGGTGGCGTGTAGAGAAGTCCTCCCTTATCAGCAGGGGAGATGATGAAAATGCCCATATCCTTTTCGGCAGCTAGTTGAATCGCTGGTGCGTGCCGTTGAAAAAAATAGTAATAATGCAGATAGACAAATTCAAAAAAATCTGTGTTGATTGCTGCTTGAATTAACTCTAATGACCCGTGGCTGGAAAAACCAACGTGTCGGACTCGTCCATCAGCAACAGCTTCCTCTACAGCCTGCATACAGCCATTTTTGGCTTGCACCCACTCCAAATGTTGCCAAGTGTTCAAGCCATGAATACCTAAACAATCTAAATAATCTAGCTGTAATCCTTCTAGGGATTCGTCGATGCACCGACGCATGGTGTCAGCATCTGCTGTGGCTGGAATTTTGGTAGTGATGTAAAGCTTCGTTCGGGGTATTGACAACCCAGCTTTTAGCATCCTACCAAGAAACTCCTCGCTTTTGCCGTAACCTCTAGCGGTTTCTAGATGATTAATTCCTAACGCTAAGGCTTGTTCAATGGTTTGATGGGCATTTTCAAAAGAAGCCAGGTAGCGCATTGTTCCCAAGGAAAAAACCGAGAGGTGCAGATTCGTTTTTCCAAAGCGTCGGTATTGCATCTTGAACAAAGAGTTAGGGGTTAGAGGTTAGGAGTTAGGAGTTGAAGTAAGTAATTCATAACTCCTAACTCATAACTCTTTTAGCTGTCGCCATTACCAAAGCGCTTGATCAAATCTTCAGGACGGAGATTAGAAATAAATTCACGGAAGGCTTGCTGTTCAGCTTCATCTGCATCTCGATCGACAGGGATAGAAGCATCAGCAATCACTTCTTCCATTACCCAAATGGGGGTATTTGTACGGAGGGCAATGGCGATCGCATCGCTAGGACGCGCGTCAATTTCTTTTTTGACTTCGCCTTGCTGGACGATTAAAGCTGCATAAAATGTATCCTTTTGCAGGGAATGAATGATCACCTTTTCTAGAGTCATATTCCAAGTCTCTAGAAGATTCACAATCAGGTCGTGGGTTAAGGGTCTGGGAGGCTTCTGATTTTCCAGCGCACCCATAATTGCCCTAGCCTGTTCCTGACCGATGTAAATTGGCAAAGCCCGCCGATCTGAAGAATCTTTCAAAAGGACGATCGGGCTGCGGGTTATGGCATCTAATGCTATGCCAGCAACTTTCATTTCAATCATTGCCTAAGCCTCTACAATGCTTTGAGAGTCTTGGATGTCCTGTAACAAATAGTACACCTTCTTAGGCGGTTTGGTGACAGTAATAAACATAAGCATTCGTTCTCTATAATTGCTTCTATTAAACTCCGAACTTGTGGTGAAAACCAGAGTAAGTCAAATTGGTCTTCTTAGACAATAACCTTCTTACCCAAGTATGCCTCGTGAAGGATGCTAATGTGTTAATATTCCTATACGAAAAAAAGTCAGAAAATATACTTGGATGTTCTAAATTTCTGTGACAATTACCAATTGACTTCCGGCAAAATTAGGCAATAAATAGAGTTAGTTTGACAAAAAAGCCGTGTTTACAGGATTAATCCAGGCATTAGGAACGATGGAACCCTTGGGAGGCGATTCTTGGCAAATTACTTGTGTCAGCCAGTCGGGTGAAGTAATTATGCAAGATTTAGCTTATGGTGACAGTGTTGCTGTCGATGGTGTTTGCCTGACAGTAGAACAAGTTTTAAAAGACGGATTTATCGCCACGGCTTCACCGGAAACGCTACGCCGGACGACGCTGGGAGGCGAGCAAACTCAACAGAGATATGTCAATTTAGAAGCGTCGCTAAAAGTAGGCAGCAAAGTTGGCGGTCATTTTGTAATGGGTCATGTAGACGGCATTGGTCGATTGCTAGTGTCAGAACAAACGGCTAGTTCTTGGGAAATGACCTTTATTGCATCTGATGCGATCGCACGATACATTGTCCCTAAAGGTAGCATTGCCGTCAATGGCATCAGCCTCACAGTAGCCGCTTATGAGCCAGAAGTGTCCCAATTCAAGGTGGCAGTAATTCCCCTCACTTATGCCGAGACAAATCTTCGTTATTTGGTTTCTGGAAGCTTGGTGAATCTAGAAGGGGATATTCTCGGCAAATACGTCGAAAAATTCCTTTATTCTGGCAACCCACACACCAAAGTCCATGATGACAATAGTTTAGACGGCATTACACCCGCATTCTTAGCAGAACACGGGTATTTGTAATTGGGAATTGGGAATTGGGAATTGGGAATTGGGAATTGGGCATTCTCCTTGTCCCCAGTCCCCAGTCGCTAACCTCAGCTACCTGGTTGTTGGCTTATCTGAGCGGTTTGCGAGCCTCTTACTAACTGGCTGAGGGCACTTTGTAATTCCACACCTGGGTCAGTAGCAACCCACCCGTTCGGTGTAAGGTGGCGGACTTCAAAGTGCAGGTGAGGCCCTGTGGAATTCCCGGTGCTGCCAACTAGACCAATGACAGTTCCAGGTTTTACCCACTGACCAGGTTGAACAAGGATTTCTGACATGTGACCGTAGAGAGTTTGTTCAGCAGATTTGTGATTGAGGATAACGGTTAAACCATAACCACCAACCCAGTTAGCTGTTTCTACTTGACCAGCAGCAGCTGCCAAAACTGGTGTTCCTGTAGGCGCACCTAAGTCTGTACCAGCATGGAAGCGTTGAGTACCTGTGATTGGATGAATTCGCCAACCAAACAACGAGGTAATGGGAGCGGGAATAGACAATGGATACATCATTCCCGTACCACTATAGGCGACTGTAGCCGTGTAGGGAATTTGCGGCAATACTGATGCTAGTGAAAAGTCGTAAGCGACATTGCTGGGACGGGGTGCAATGTTGCCATCTGCCATTGGTGGCGGTAAAGTCCCGCCACTGGGTGCGATGGGAGTTGCACTCACTCTTGTGGGGCTGAACTCGCTGGGATTGGGGATAAATCGATTCGGGCGATATGCGGTTTTGGTGTCACCACTATAACCATTTTGAGTGGCACGCCATCTACTTGTGTTCCCAGTAGTTGCAACTTGCCGCGCGGTTGGTGGAACTACTGGCAATTGGGCGTTTTGACTTCTTCTGAGCCAAGTAGGTGCTACTTTACCATTAGAATCAGCTACACTCCTTTGGGGTACTTTGGCGCAAACGCCGCCTAATACGCTTTGCCCTGACGGTAAAATGGCTCGGCAACCACTGGAGCGTTCTGTGAGAATTACGGAATTTGGTGCTTGATAAGTACCTGTGGCACCACTGTCATAACTATTAGGATCAATATAAGCGTTATTATAATCCTTGGTTTTCCCTGACGTTGCAGTAACAGGGCTGTTAGAGTTATTTGATGGTTGAGCAACTTCTGGAAGTTTTTCAGGTAAAGAGCGGGCAGGGGTATTGGGTTTTTCTTGTCTCACCCTTACAGGTGTAACCTGGGAGGCTTCTACCTTGGGTTTTGCCTGTCTGATAATCACAACAGGTTCAGCAGTTTCGATTCTGGGCGTAGATTGCCTAACTGGTTCTTTTGATTGAGCAACCTCTGGCTGACGCAATCTCTGTTTGAGTCTGGCTCGCCGTTGGGAAAATTCCGGTTGGGCTTGAACGCCTTCGGGTGCAACAGCCTGTTTTTTTAGTGGATTTGTAAATGCTGAAGGCTTGGAAGTTTCAACAGTGGGAACGATATTATCTACTTGTGTTTCCGTTTGGGCAAACACAAAGCCGCCGCTAAGGAGGCTAACGCTACTCAGCCAGCAGAGGCTCTGGGCTGGTAGCGTTGAGGCAAAACGTTTTTTTGTCAGGCCTTGCTGCCATAAGTAATGCAAACGATGTGGGGCAGAATTATTGCGCTGCGTCATTTGTTCTCTCAGTTGTGTGTAATTAGCCTAAAGAGATGATGCTAGTGGTTTGTCTTGCCCAAAGAGCGAAATTTTGAACAAACCTCAAATTTAAACGGAAGATTTATGGTACCCCAAACTGATTGTACCGGGTTGAATATAAATTTCCGGTGTAATTAGTTCCTTTGTATCGTATGTTTCTAAATCAACTCGTAAATTTCCTTGAGAAGTTACTCCAACTACTTTACCTGAAAGATTATTGACGTACACGCGATCGCCCATATTTGTAAGCAAATCTAGATAGCGAGACAAGAGTATGCTTACTCCTTCTTGGAAAAGGCACTCCATACCGGATTCTATTCCCAGCAAGACGGTAGAGGTGAGCATTTCCAGACAAGAAATTGTTCTGAAATCTTGCAAAGCTTGCCACGATTCCAAATTGATTCCAGTTTCGGGTACTGGATTTGTCCAGTTAATACCAACACCGATTACTGCTTGGGTGATTTGTCCTTTCTTTACTTTGGTTTCTGTCAAAATGCCGCCTAGTTTGCGACCATTTAGAACTAAATCATTGGGCCATTTTATCCCAACATCTATACCGCGCTGGCGCAATTGAGACGCAATTCCCCAAGCAGTAGCGAAAGTTAGCTGGTAGCTGTCAGTAGCCTCTATTTTTTGGTCAAAAGAAATCGCCACGGAAACGTATAATCCCCCAACTGGAGAAATCCACTCGCGTCCCCATTGTCCGCGCCCAGCAGATTGTACAGATGCGATGACTACTGTTCCTGAAATCGCCCCTTCGTTGAGTAAGTTCCAGAGGGTTTGGTTTGTTGAGGAGACGCTTTCAAAAAAGTGAAGGGAAAATGGTAAATATGTATTACACTTTTGCCCTGCTTTCAAGGCTGTTTCCAAGTTTTGCAGATTAAATCCCACAGCAGTTAAGCCAAATTCCGTTGTTCAAGTTAGCATTGATTGGCTGATGAGTGATTTCTCTTTAGGTTTGGTTGAAGATGCACACTTGGCACTGGCGCAATTCGGAAGGACTGCCTTTTTTAACTTGTAGTATTCTGGAACATTGGCATCACGGCTTCTTTACCCAGCAGTTTTGGCCGCGATCGCCACAAGTTATCACAGAAGTATTGCAACCAGAGGCATCAGTCTATCGCTTAAAGCAGGTTCATGGCAATACTGTTCTCACACCTCAAGAAGTTGAGAGCTTCTTAAGCTCTGCTGAGGAGGATTTAGCATCGGCGGATGGTTTAATCAGCGAACAGCCAAGACAAGCTGTTTGGGTAGCTAGCGCAGATTGTACACCCGTGCTAATTGGGGATGTGAAAACTGGACAAGTAGCAGCATTACACGCTGGTTGGCGGGGGACTGCGAAGAAGATTGTCCCCTTGGCGATCGCTCGGCTACAATCTCAAGGCAGCAAACTTGATGATTTACGCATTGCAATGGGCCCGGCGATCGCTGGTGAGGTCTACCAAGTCTCTATGGATGTGGCTGCCGAAATTGGGGCTAGTATCATATCACATAATGAAGAACAAAAAATAATTCAAGCATTGCATGAATTACCCAATTCACCCTTGTTGGAAGATCCTAATCCAGGAAAGGTACGGCTGGATGTGCGGCGAGTGAATACCTTACAACTGGAAAATATGGGGATTAGTGCAGAACAAATTGCGATCGCACCTTATTGTACTTTCCAAACTCCAGAGCATTTCTTTTCTTACCGCCGGGAGAAAGAGAAAAAAGTGCAATGGTCAGGAATTGTTAGCGGTAAAACGAGTAACTAGTACAGCACGCTGTAAATAAGCTACCCATTTAAAATCGCTAGACATTTTACAAAATAGGCGTTCTTTCTTTTTACTTTCGCCTTGTTGTACTAGTCTATATGAAAACTTAACTTAATGCTTCACTCAAAACATCACGATGCATTAATGCACCATCCACTAAAGATTGAATTTTCTCTGATGATAAAGGATCGCCATTAGCATAATGTTGCATCCAAGTCAGACCAATCAAATTGGGGTCATCGGGTAAACTTGACAAATCCCACCCAGGCATTTCCAAGTCTTCCATGATACGATTTACTTTGGGATCATAACTGAGAGCAAAGCAACGACAACCTTCAGCAGCAGCCATAATCAAGCTGTGTAGGCGCATCCCAATTGCCATTTCTACGCCGCGAAATACACCTTTTAAAAGTTGCGGATCTTCCAGACACAAAATCTTGCTAACATCTTTAAGATGTGGCTGAATAGCTTCGGCAATACTCAAATCTTCACTTTTTTGAAATGGCAATAATAAAATGAAAGCCTGTGTAGCTTTTTGAAAATCCACCAAAGCGCGAGTTAAGTTTGCTAAACGTTTTTCTGTAAGTTGGGGATGCGATCGCAACGTTACTGCAACTCTCGGCGCAGGTAAATCCCAAAGTCCTGGGACTGGTTGAGATTCCAACGCCCAAACCGGGTCAGGAGCTATAATACAAGGGATTTGCCAATCAGATAATAAAGCTGCACTGGCGCGATCGCGGACACTAACTTTGGTACAATTAGCAAAGGTTTGCCGCGCTAACCAACGAGTTTGCGGACGTACTAACGGGCCAATACCCTGCGCCCAAGCAACAGTTTTCAAACCCATTTTCTGAGCTAATGCCATCAGCCCCCCGTAATAAAATGGGCTGATAGTGCTGGTAACATCTTGAATCAGACTCCCACCGCCCCAAATCAAGGCATCACTTGAGCGTAAAGCTTGCAGTACAGGTAAGGGAGCCATGCGATCGCAAGTTTCTACATTATAGCGATCGCGCGTTTCCTCTGGATTACCCGAAAGTACCACAGGTGTTACGTGAGATGGTAACATTTGCAAAAGCGTCGCCAACAAAGCCTCGTCACCACCATTACCTTTACCGTAATATCCAGACAATAACGCCCGCATCTTGACCATTTTAGATTTTAGATTAACAACTTTTTTTATACAGAATATCTGTCATTGCTACAGATAGTAGATTCATTCACAAATTCTATTTTCAAACTTCGTAACAAAGGAAGATAGAAAGAACTCCTAACTCTTGTACAGACGCGATTAATCGCGTCTCTCCTCCTAACTCCTAACTTTCTTATGCACGCCCTATCTATTCCCACCTGGATTATTCATATTTCTAGCGTTATTGAGTGGATTGTCGCCATTTGGTTAATCTGGACTTACGGCGAACTCACTAATAACCGCAATTGGTGGGGATTGTCCCTAGCCATGTTACCAGCTTTAGTTAGCGCTATGTGTGCTTGTACCTGGCATTATTTCGACAACGCCCAATCTCTAGAATGGCTGGTAACACTTCAAGCTACCATGACCTTAGTTGGTAATTTTACGCTTTGGGCAGCAGCGTTTTTGATTTGGCGTTCTACCAAATCTCCTGACACTGTTGAACCAAAACCTATTAAATCAGAGCCATGATTTCTAAAGAAACCCTGTTTGCACTTTCACTGTTTCCCTATTTGGGTTTCTTGTGGTTTCTCAGCCGCAGTCCACAAATGCCGCGTTTAGCGCTATATGGATTTTACGGTACTCTCGTCTTTGTTGCCATCACCATCCCAGCCGGAATTTACGCCCAATTACATTACGGTGAGTCTTTGGCCAATGTAGATTGGTTACACGGTGGTGCAGAACTATTTTTGACCCTTTCTAACATCTTGCTGGTGCTGGGTTTTGGGCAAGCTGTAAGACAATTAAAAATCAAAAATGAAAACTAAGAACCTTAGCGATCGCTAGAGTTTTGATTGTATTGAGTTATGAGGAAGAAGTAAATGGATGTAATTCCAGCGATTGATTTACTAGAAGGTCGTTGTGTGCGACTGTATCAGGGAGACTACGATCGCTCGCAAGTTTTTAGCGAAAACCCTGTTGATGTAGCCAAACAGTGGGTAGATCAAGGTGCTACCAGATTGCATATAGTTGATTTAGATGGTGCTAAAGCGGGTAAAGTAGTAAACTTAGCAGCAATTGAAGCGATCGCTCATGCGGTGTCAGTACCCATTGAAATTGGTGGAGGATTGCGCGATCGCACCAGCGTGCAACAAGTATTCAATCTCGGCGTACAGTGGGCAATTCTCGGAACCATTGCTGTAGAACAACCCCAGCTAGTACAACAACTGTGTGAAGAATTTCCCGAACAGATTATTATTGGCATTGATGCCCGTAACGGCAAAGTTGCTACTCGCGGGTGGTTAGAAACTTCGGAAGTTTTAGCAACTCAACTGGCTGTACAAATGCAAGAATTGGGTGCAGCCGCCATCATTTATACAGATATTCACCGCGATGGTACTCTCATCGGCCCCAATTTAGAAGCTTTGCGAGAACTTGCATCGGTAATTTCCATCCCGATAATTGCCTCTGGCGGGGTAAGTTCTATCACCGATTTGTTGAGTTTGTTAGCGTTAGAACCTCAAGGCGTGACTGGTGTGATTGTCGGACGTGCTTTGTATACTGGGGATATTTTACTCAAAGAAGCATTACGAGCGATCGGCCCTGGGCGGATTCAGGATATTCCACCCAATCTAGGTTTTTCTAGCTTTGCTTGACATGTAAATCTACCGAGGGAAACTTAAATTTTCTATGATATATTTCTGTAATCAACAATACCCGTGATGTAGATAATATTGTAGTAAATTTTCAAATTCAGTATTATGTCTAGTCAAGAGCCAAATTCTAAGCAAGCATTTCAGCAAACACAGTCCACCGGAACAAAGAAGAAACTACAACCCCCCGCAGACATCAAAAAACCAAATAAAACCGAATAAAAAACATTATAGTTCGTAGTAGAGACTTAACTTAAATTAAGTCTTTACTACTCTCATCAAAAAGAAATCAGCTTATTTATTTTTCGCTTGAGTTTTTGCCTGTTCTAAAGCTATTTCTTTGATTGCCTGATAGGAATTAACATTTGAATTACCTTCAATCGCTTTCACTGCCAAATCCTGAACTTGTTTGAGAGCAGATTCAAGTTGCTTAGAAAGATTTTGAATCCGCGTCTCTTGGTTAGTAATAGTTTGTTCTAGAGATTGCAGTCTCTGTTCATAAAAACGCTTTTGTCCTTCCACTTCCTTAGAATATAAATCTGATTTTACTTTAGCTTGGTAGTGGGCGATGCCTTTGCCTTCTTCTGTAGCTTTCTTGATAGCTGCTTCTTTATCTTTCGGAAAAGCCTCTACCTTCGCTTTTAATTCTTCAAATTGTTTCTCTCTTTCAGCAATTGCTTTCTCTCGTTCAGCCCACTGTTTCTCTGTTTCTTGTAGTAATTCTTCCAGTTGTTTATATAGTGCTTTCTGCTGTTGTTCGTATTCGTCACTTTGTAGCTGACGTTGAAGTTCTAAATTATATTTATACTCTGATACATCGCGTTGCCGAGTTTTATTCAAGTTTTCATTTCGTTCTTTTATCGTCCTTTGCTGTTCCTCCTGTTCTTTTCCCCAAGTATTCTTTTGCTCTAGTATTTCTTGGAATAATCCTTCAGAATGCTGGTTATACTCTTCCTGATAAGCTTTCGTATTATCTTCATAAGCTTGGATTAGAGTATCCAATATATCATCAGAAGTTTCTAACTTATGCAACTGTGTTAACTGTTGGATTTCTTCTTCTACATTTCGCCTAATTTCTCCTAATTTAGAGGCTTTTGTAGTTAGCTGTTCCGATAATTCATTAGCAGCACTGCCAAAACCTAATTGAATCTTCGCCAAGCTTTCAATGGTATTGTTCATTTTCTGTTGGACACTAGAAAGCTGATTCATAGCTGTTTTCTGTTCTAATTTAGGCTGTTCTTTAGTTTCAGGCTGGTTTTCTTTCGCAACTTTTTCAAGTTCCGATTTCAGTGCTGCTTTTTCTTTAGCTAACTCCTCATACGCCTGAAGAATTTCTACTTTAGTATTCTTATCAGTCGGTTTTTTTACCACCACAATAAACCTCCTCTTCAGGAATTAAAAATGATTAAGATGCAACAGACTCGTAACTATTTAGGATTAGAACTACCAAAAGCCCTCATAGCTAAGTCTTGCGCTTGTTTTAAAGCAGTTTGCAATTGAGCAGAAATCCCTTCTATTTGCTCAGACTGTTTCTTAATTGTTTCTTCCAGAGATTGAATTTTCTGTTCATAACTTTGTTTGTTAGATTCCCATTCTCTCTCAAATAAATCAGCCTCAACTTTAGCTTTTTGGCTTGTTTCTTTAATTGCTTCTTCCCTAGCTTTCTTAACGGATTCTTCCAGTTCGTTAGGAAATATAGCTACTTTTTGTTGATAGTCTCCAAATAGTGGTTGGCGTTCAGCGAATATCTTCTCTCGTTCTGCCCAATCTTTCTCTTTATTTTGAGAATTTTCTTGTATTTCCCTTTGTTGTTGGCGTTTTATTGCTTCGTAGCTGTCTGTATTGAGTTTACGATTAGTTTCTAACTTATATAGAGATTCTTCTTGTTCTTGCTGACGATCTTTAACTAATAAATCATTATATGCTTGCAGTTTTTCTTCATACTCGGCTTGTTCTTTTTGCCATTCTTTCCGCCTAATTGTAATTTCTTTCTCTAATGCTTCCCTTTTGCTGATAGTATCTTGTTCTAGGGTTTTTAATTTCTCTTGGTGTTCTTGACTTAAAATGTCTAGAGTATCCGCTACAACTCTGATTTGTTGAAGCTCTTGTAAGCGTTGCGTTTCAATTTCTATAGCTCGGTTCAATTCATCTAACTTAGAATTTTCCTGAGCTAGTTTTTCAGATAATCCGTTGAGAATACTGCCAAACTCTAATTGTAAATCAGCTAAACCCTTGACAATACTATCAACCGTATATGCAGAAGCTACTTGCAGAATTTCTTGACTTTTTGCCTTGTCTGCTTCCTCTTGTTTGGTTGCTATTTTAGACTCCAGCTTTTTTCTTTGGATAATAATTTGTTGAAATGCTTGCATTAGTTGTTGTTTGCTGTCCTTGACTCCAACTGTAGTCATCTTCCAACTCCCTTCAATAGGCAAATGATTTTTTTGGGTAGCAAGCCATACCAAGGACTACCCTATGCAGACATCAGAGTAGCCTTTAAATCAATATTTTTAACGCAGTGGAAATACTGAAATGATCGATATAGGACACTTAAGTGGTACGAATTTTCCACAGATATATCCTTCTATCTATTTTTCAGATATAGTTTTCCCTTTGAGAAACAATAGTACTTTTGTACTAAAATAAATATACTTAACCTTATCTCTTCTTGTCAAGATAATGCTTCATATAATTACGCCAGACAACAAAGTATTAAAAGCTGCCATTCATAATGATTTAGAAGGGTGCTGTCGGATATGTTACTTTTTGTAAATAAAATCTAAAAGAATTAACCTTAGCAGAAGCGCCGTTCCCTTAAGGCGAGATAATAAACTTAACATCAATGCCATAAGTGAAAACCAAGCTAATAGGTGAAGCACTCCGTTGGGCGGGTTCCCCGACTTGAAGGAAGTGCCGAACCCGTGAGGGTATATGTTGCAAGAAAACCCTTCTCTGCGAGACGCTCTGCGAACGGCTTCGCTCAGGGTAAAAGATTTGGGTCTTGGGAACCAGGACTCCTGCCCTTGGAGGGAATGTAAGACCAATAGAACTATGGAGTTCTGGAGGCTATTCCCGATGAATTGGGAGAGCAACGTCCGTTTTACGGCGAGGTTGCTCACTCATGCTAATTGATACAAGCACAGTCCTAGACTTTTGTGATATCAATGTATACCACTGAATCGACCAAATACTCTGCTAGAACCGACATTGGACAAACCAGCCGGATTCTAGTAGTAGAAGATGAAGAATTAATCCAAGAAATGCTAGCTGTAGCCCTTGAAGAGGAAGGTTACGGGGTGATAACTGCACCCGATGGGCGGTCTGCTATAGAGTATCTCAAAAGTTTTGAAACCAACTCAGGGGAAGTTCCCTTTGATTTGATTATTCTTGATTTGATGCTGCCGCAAATCAATGGGCTAGATATTTGCCGTTTACTGCGTCATCAAGGAAACCCAATACCTATTTTAATGCTTAGTGCCAAGGGTAGCGAAACTGACCGCGTTCTGGGGTTGGAGGTGGGTGCAGATGACTACCTCACCAAACCTTTTAGTATGCGTGAGTTAGTGGCTCGTTGTCGCGCTTTACTCCGCCGCCAACGCCTAAGTAATTTACCACAACTACCAGTATTAAAATTCAAGGATGTCACCTTGAATCCTCAAGAATGTCGGGTGGTGGTTCGTAATCAAGAGGTGAGTCTTTCGCCTAAAGAGTTCCGCTTGCTGGAATTGTTTATGAGTTACGCCCGTCGGGTATGGTCGCGAGAACAATTGCTAGACCAGGTTTGGGGGCCAGATTTCGTTGGGGATAGTAAAACGGTAGACGTTCATATTCGGTGGTTGCGCGAAAAATTAGAGCAAGACCCCAGTCATCCCGAATATATTGTGACTGTAAGAGGTTTTGGCTATAGGTTTGGATAATTAGTTTAGATAGTTGTTAGTTTTTAGTAGTCACCAAAAAACTAACAACTCAAATGCTTTTATTGGGATTTATTCTGGGTTTAGCGGTAGGCATTGGGTTTTGGGTTTGGCAACAGGTTCAACTTAACCGCTACCTGGGGCGTTTACTCCGACCGTTAACCTCCCATTCTTCCAGGATGGGACTGCTGCTGCTTCCTGGGTTACGGCAGGAAATAGCGATGGTGAAGCAGCAACAGCAAGATTTGCAGCAGTCACTGCAAACTTACCAAGACCTGCTAGATTTTGCACCAGTGGGATATTTACAGGTGGATGAGGAAAATCAACTGCTATGGTGCAATCGGCAGGCGCAGGAAATTTTGTATCTGCAAAGGTGGCAGCCAGAACAGGTACGCTTGTTATTAGAGTTAGTACGGTCTTACGAACTTGACCATTTAATTGAGCAAACTCGCGATCGCCAAAAACCACAAACGGGAGAATGGATATTTCATCCATCTTGTGATGATGCAGCAGAGATGCAAACAATAAAATCTCTGGCTTTGCGGGCATCTAGTTTGCCTTTACCCAATGGACAAGTGGGAGTATTTTTAGAAAATCGTCAACCCCTATTAGATATAAATCAAGTCCGCGATCGCTCTTTTTCCGATCTAGCCCACGAACTCAGAACGCCTTTAACTTCCATTCGCTTGGTTGTGGAAACGTTACAAATCCGCTTGGAACCACCTCTCAATCGTTGGGTTAACCGTTTAATGCAGGAAGTCGATCGGCTGATTAACTTAGTGCAAAGCTGGTTAGACTTGACCCAAATGGAAGCAAACCCAACCATGCAATTACAAGCCAAAGCTGTAGAATTGCGATCGCTAATTACATCTGTTTGGGAAACACTAGAACCCTTAGCACAGCGTCAACATCTGTCTCTTTCTTATTCTGGCCCAGAAAATCTCTGGATTAAAGCAGATCAAGCCCGGATTTTCCAAGTTTTTCTCAATTTGCTAGACAACAGTATTAAATACAGTCCTCCTTCTACAAGTGTCTATGTTGAAGCGAAAATCTTATCAACAAAAGATAATGATTCTGCTTCTCCAATTCTGGAAATAAATCTTATTGATTCTGGAGTCGGGTTTTCTGAAGCAGATTTACCCCACGTATTTGAGCGATTTTATCGAGGAGATAAAGCGCGAACCCATTCCCCACAAGATAGTAACTCCATCGGAGCGATCGTTGGTAATGGTTTGGGATTAGCGATCGTTGAGCAAATTCTGATCGCCCACGGTGGTTCAATCAAAGCTATGAACCATCCAGAAACTGGTGGTGCGTGGATGCAACTCCAATTTCGTGAAGTTATGGCAAACTCCCTAAGCCAAGACTATAGTTATTAATATCTTCACGTTTGAGACAACAAGTGTGAAAGCTGTCGATTATAGTCCCAATCCTCAAAGACCACAACTCGCACGCGCCATTAGGCGCTTAGAACGCGATGTATTACGTATGGGTGCTTTGGTAGAACAATCATTTCGCCTCAGCCACCAAGCGTTATTTGCTCGTAACTTAACAGCAGCTGAGCAACTTCCCCTATTAGATAAAAAGATCGATCGTTTTTATCGTCAAATCGAATCAGATTGTACGGCGATTATGACACTGCAAGCACCTACGGCTCAAGATTTGCGCTGCTTGAGTGCTTTTATGCAGTTAGTGCGAGACTTAGAGCGCATTGGTGATTATGCTGAGGATTTAGCTGAGATTGCGATTAAAATTTTTCCTTATGCGCCTCATCCGTGTTTATCTGAGATTGAAGCTATGTCCCTTCACGCGCAGGCGATGCTAGCAACTAGCTTGAAGGCTTTGGGAGATTTTGATGAAGGGGGTGGTCGCCGTTTAAAGCACCTAGATGATACTGTAGACGACGCATACGATCGCGTTTATCAAACTTTAGCCCAACAACGGGATGTAGCTGGTGTAGTCGAGCCAATTGTGCTGCTAGCACTGGCAATTCGTTGTCTAGAACGGATGGCAGATCATGCTACTAATATCGGTCAGAGGGTAGCATATATTGTCACCGGTCAACGCTCTTAATTGAATTGCCGTCCCAATCCCCCACTTTTTGAAGAAGTCGGGGATCTAAATCTATGTGAAGTAAGCGCCATTTCACCCTAGTATCTTCATATAAGACTCCTATTTGATTTTTGAACAAAATTAGGTGTGTAGGGTGTGTTAGAACGAAGTTCGGAACGCACCATTATCAAGGATTTAGTGCCGTACTCTCCGTGCTAACACGCCCTACGGATCTTTTCAGAAATCAAACCTGATTCCTATAATTATTTGTGCCTACATACTTACTTAGTGTTCAGAAAACACTCAAGAATTAAAAATAAGTTAACTAAACATTTTACTAAAAGCTTACCTTTTCTTAAACTTGCACAATTAAAGTAAAAAATAAATAATTAAAAAGTTCTATCTCATTGATAGATAGCTGAAATCAGAAGTTGTTACCATCGGAAAACTTTGAGCTAGTTCCTAGCTCAAACTCAGAAGAGTGTCCTTCAAACATGTAGGTAAATTTTGATCCAAATTATTAGAGCATCTTAATCATTGTAAATAGCGAGATTTCCTGATAATTATGTAGTTACGGTTAATGATATATTCCACAACTCCTACTTCAAATTTTTCTGCCGTGTCAAATAGCTCTGCTTTAAGCGGACAATTACCCCAGCAGATATTTACCCGTAGGGAAGTAATTCCACTTCAAAATGACGTACTTTGGCGTATTGAATACGGTGCAGTTCGTACCCTAACGTGGAGTGAAGATGGAACATTCATCACTCTTGGTTATTGGGGATTAGGAGATTTGATTGGCTATCCTTTGTCTAGAGTCAAGCCCTACCAGATTGAATGTCTCACAGGCGTGGAACTAAGCATTGTGCCACCTCATTTGTGGCATCAAGATATTAATGCTTTGTTGTCTCATATTCAACAGGCAGAGGATCTATTAAGCATTGTGCATCAAAAACCTATTTCGCTCCGTTTGTGGCAGTTTTTAGTGTGGTTAAGCGAAAAATTTGGACGTGATGTAGATAAGGGGAAGCTAATTGATTTAAATGTTACACATCAAGATATTGCTGAGGTTTTAAATACTACACGAGTAACAATTACCCGAATACTACAACAGTTGGAGGAAGAAGGAACAGTTTTACGTCACAAACGCCGTATTATTTTGCGTTTACCAAGTGGTAAGTTAATTAAAAATTATGGTTCCGCAGTATCTAACTAAATTGCTTGTAATAATCAGAAGATATAAGGTATAATCATCGCTGTGAATGTGTGTAGAATCCACGAAAGTAAAGTGCTACAAGCATTTTATTATGACTGGATTATCTAGGTGTGAGTGAGAGTAAAAACATGACAAAACGATTCTGGAATTTGATTAAGGTTAGTCCAGTTTTTCTAGCCGCGACATTTTTTGCTACGAATAATGCCTTAGCTGCGGAAGTAAAGGAACCAGTAACAAATATTACCCAGTTATCTGAGGCTCAAGACTTTAACAGCATCGATCAAGTAACATCAGTTTCGCAATTTTCTGATGTGCAGCCCACAGATTGGGCATTCCAAGCTTTACAATCTCTAGTTGAACGCTACGGCTGTATTGCAGGTTATCCCAACAGTACTTATCGTGGGAACCGTGCTTTGACCCGTTATGAATTTGCCGCAGGTTTGAATGCCTGTTTAGATCGGGTTAACGAACTGATTGCTACAGCTACAGCCGATTTGGTCAGCAAACAAGACCTAGCTACTTTACAGCGCTTACAAGAAGAATATTCTGCTGAACTAGCAACCTTGCGCGGTCGTGTGGATGGACTAGAAGCTCGGACTTCTGAGTTGGAAGCGAATCAGTTCTCTACTACCACCAAGTTGGTTGGGGAAGCAATTTTCGCAGTGTCTGATGCTTTTGGTGGCAATACAGCAGTTGGTCCTTCTAATGCTACGGGTGGTAAATTGAATTCCAACACTACCTTTAGCGATCGCGTTCGTTTGAACTTGTACAGTAGTTTCACTGGTAAAGACCAGTTGCAAATCCGGTTGAATGCTGGCAATATCGTCTCCAATGCTGGTGTGAGTGGTACGAACATGACCCGGTTGGGCTTTGACGGTGATACTGGTAACTCTGTTAGCATTGACAAAATCAACTATGCATTCAACTTTTCTGATGCAGTGCGCGTCAAAATTGATGCCACTGGTGCTGAATTGTACGAAAACGTCAATAACTTCAACCCAGACTTTGCAAGCTCTGCTAGGGGTGCGCTCTCCCGCTATGGACGTTTCAGCCCCATATATCGCCAAGGTCAAGGTGGTTCTGGTATAACTGTTACCTTCAATCCTAAAGGCGCTATCAGCTTGAGCGGTGCTTATCTAGCTAACACTGCTAACAACCCTACAGATAATAATGGGTTGATTGATGGTGGTAATGCTATTTTTGGTCAGTTATCTTTCCAACCCACCAAAGCTTTTAGTGTTGGTCTAACCTACGCTCGGACTTATCAAACTAATAATTTTAACAACACCAACAACAACAACCTTTTCCAAAGTACAGGTAGTGCTTTTGCTAACCGTCCCTTTGGGAATGACACTGCTACTGAATCCAACAACTACGGTGTAGAAGCCACTTTCCAATTTAGCCCTAAATTAGCTCTTAGTGGTTGGGGAGGTTATACAACTGCTGATGCTCTTAGTGGTGCTAATACTGGTACAGATGCTGAAATGTGGTACTACGGTGCATCACTTGCTTTGAGAGACTTTGGTAAAGAAGGTAACGTTTTAGGTATTATTTTTGGTCAACCACCCAAAGTTACTGGTGGTAGCATCAGAACAGTTGGTGCTAATGGTAACTTAGACACTGGTACCTCTTATCATTTAGAAGGTCTTTACAAGTACAAGGTTTCCGATAATATTCAATTCACCCCCGGCTTGTTGGTAATCTTCAACCCAGAGAACAACAACAATAACGACACTGAATATGTAGGTACTCTACGTACTACTTTCAGCTTCTAAAAGTGGCGATCTAAAACTCAGAATTAGATAAACAAAAGCCCGCCTTAAGGTGGGCTTTTGTTCAGGAAAAAATTAGTTATGTGGGATTATAATCTGATTGATTAGATATATCTTTTGGGGGGCGATCGCTACTCCAAGCCCACCACACAGTACTACAGTGACAAGAGTAAAACTCTTGCCATTTGCGACGACGGTCTTCTGTAAAAACAGGCGATCGCCGATTTAGCCAAACTTTTTCAGCTTCTCGGCTAGTTGAGTGGCAATTAGGACAGCAAAATTCATAAGCGTGTATTGCCTGATTCGTCCATTCAGGTGGGAGGGTAGCAAAAGCGTCCATATCATTACAAATGTAGTATCAATGATTATCCAAAACTTTGAGGTTTTGAACTTAGGGGCAAACGGATACTATAAAATCCCGCCACACTATCGAACTGCTTAATCAATATTCTTATGGCTTTGTCTGAACTATTTACAAATCGCCATTTATATAGATTTTCACTAATAGAATAACCATTTAGAAACACTGCGAGAGCATCTCACAAATCAAAGGTTAACACAAATGGTAACTAAAATAATTACTATGCACATTATGGCTAATAATTAAATTTATGGAGCCAAATGTTGAAATTCGCCGTTTATTAGATATGATGCCTGCTTCTGGTCGGATGACGACAAAAATCGTTAGTAAGCCAGAGCAAGCAAAAGTAATTTACGCCTCCTTTCCCCAACCTTGGAATCAGGCGCGACCGATATATATTAATTTTGATTTGTGGCCTCGCCTAGCAAAGCCGCAACGAGATTTGCTACTGTTGCAGATGGTTAGCTGGTTGACAGGGGTAAAGTGGTTTAAACCCGACATTCATCAAGGTGTTGTGCTGGCGGGTCTGTTAGGTGGATTATTGGAAGCATCACAGTCAGATGTAGTGGGTGTCGCCGTAGCAGGCGGATTAAGTGCGATCGCTGCTTTTCGGATCTGGCGGACTAATAAATCTCTTGAGTCAGAGTTAAATGCCGACGCAGCAGCAATTCGCATAGCACAACGGCGAGGTTATTCCGAAGCGGAAGCAGCACAGCACCTGTTATCTGCCATTGAAGCGGTAGCCAAAATTGAAGGGCGTTCTGGTTTAAATTTTACTGAGTTGATTCGTTGCCAAAATCTCAGAGCGATCGCAGGTTTATCACCAGTGGGTATTCCAGAAAGTTATGATAAGTAGAATAAATGTTTCTGGATATGGGTTTTTGAGAGCGATCGCTCCCAAGACATCTAAAATTTAGATGAGGTTTTGGTATTGTCTAAGCTTAATTTTTAGCATGATTTATACTTTATTCCTCACCACAGTAAGTTTTTAGCCACAAATACGGTTTTGTGTATTTAGCTCAAGGCTTCTAACAAAGTGCGAGACATGAGCCTCCAACTAGCTGCAATGCATGGGGCTATCTTACACTGGAATCAGAGAATGTGTGTTTAACTGACTTAGATGTAAATGGGGAGTTCTATCATACCTTCTCAGTGTTGCTTATGAAGTGCTTACCTAGTGTGGTAAAACTTAACTTAAATTCTGTCAGTTACTAACGGGGTTGATAGGAATGGGTACTTTAATTGTTATTGGCTTGATAGGGGTTTACGGAGGCGGCGTTTGGAAATTTTGGAACGGGTTTGGACGGACTAATTTCAATCCAACTTTGACCAATCGCATTGGTTTGTCTTTGCTATGGCCAGCTTTGTTTCTTACAAATCAATCCTATCGTCGAAACTTTAGAAAGGCGTTGAAGGGCTAGAGTTTACTATTAAGTTTAAAGTCATCTGAACCTGACGGTGGCACATATCCCAATATAAATCTAACCCACCAGCCCCCTTTCTCTATTAGGGAAAGAGGGCTGTGTTTGCTCATCCTAAAAGGAGAGGAATTAAGGGAGGGATAAGTTCGTAGTGTTTACAAGTGCAACTTGTTAACATCTGGGAAGTATTTTCGCTGATGAATTTACGAATTATTTGCCATTGGTGAGCAAATGGATTGCTGCACCTACAGCTGCACCATCAACAGCATTCCCAAGGGTATCTCTGCCATCGCCAGTAACTACGCCAGTCACTGCGCTAGCACCTGCACCAACTCCGACATCTTGACCAATGTTCCGGTGACGGCGATTGCGAGTATTTCTCAGACCATTTGCACCGTTAACGGCTGCACCAGTGACACCACCTTTAACAGCATTGCCTAATACATTACCATTTCCTCTAACGGCTCCGGTGACGACATTGGTAACAGCCCCAATACCTGCATCTCGTAGTACTTGGTCATCAGCAGCAGCCGGTTTCGCGGGAACCAAAGTTACACCAGCTAAACTTGCAGCCATGAGGCTGGGTAAAAGTGTGCGCTTTAGGATGTTATTCATTGTGTTACCTTCTCAAAACATCAAACAATTGGATAAATCTAAAGTTACTGGAGTCAGAGAAAATCATATTTTTTCAATTGGACAACAGCAACTATCTATTGTTTGAGGACATATATATAGTCGCATTTATAAAGTCATAACTGCATCCACTGAAAGCATGAATATAGATTAAGTCCACAGAAGGCCCTGCTGATTGAATAAACCATGCTAAAGATTACACATTGACAAAATAGATTCAGTATCCACAGAATATTCTTTGGTATGCAAATTTCATTTTTTCATTACTAGCAAGCCGTTTCTGACGATCAGCCGCGTAGTATTTCCCCTATCTCTCTAAAGATAGTTGACAAAATAATTAAACTCAGTAGGCGGGGTTAATATTTAATTCTCTCGGTTTAGTAGCCAAGCGTTGCGTAGGCATAGCCCGTCGTAAGCATCGCTTACCAAAGCAAATAAGACTTTATGCTATGTATATCAATTCCGTGGAAAAAGATAATTACTACCAGCTTGACTGCCAGCGTAGTTAAGAATACTCTAATAGCCTCAAGCGAATTTACCCAAATAACACATCTAGGGTAAAAACCAATAGATAAAATACCAATAGTGACATAACCACATAAAGTTAAAGTAGCAGTCATTACTACAATACCCAATGTAAATCCTACTGCAAATATAGTTCCAATTCTATCTTCAATAATTAGTGCTACTATAGTTCCTATTGTCAATGCTGTTACTAACCAAGAGAATATATCAATATAAAAATCTTTTTTAATAAGCCACTGGATATTCCAAACAATGACTTTTAAATAATTTGTCTACAATTGGCGATATCCGGTTAGTAAGTTCTTGATGATAGCTAGAAACTTGTTGCATAATTCCTTCCTCATTCATCAAATAATTAGCCTAATTATAAACGATTCTACTCAGCGCCCTTCTGCGTAAAAAAAGGCGGGCATTTCAGCCCACCCCACAAAATTTTGAGAATATTCTGTTGTTATTAACCCAACAATTGTTTAGCCTTAGCTAAAACATTATCAACGCTAAAGCCAAACTTCTCTAAGCAAACATTGCCTGGAGCCGAAGCACCAAAGCGATCGATACTAACGCAATCGCCTTCACTACCCACGTATTTGTGCCAGCCGAAACTGCTAGCAGCTTCTACAGACAAACGTTTGGTGACAGCTTTCGGTAGAACAGATTCTTTATAAGCTGCATCCTGTGCTTCAAACAGTTCCCATGAAGGTAGGGAGACGACACGAACTTTCTTACCTTCGGCTTTAAGTTTTTCGGCTGCGCCGACAGCGAGGCTCAATTCTGAACCAGTACCAATCAAGATGATATCAGGTGTACCTTGGCTATCAACTACGGTGTATCCACCCTTCGCTACGCCCTCAATTGATGTACCTGCCAAGTTGGGAACGTTTTGACGGGTGAACGCCAACAGAGACGGAGCGTTTTGCTTCGCTTGCTCGATCGCTATTTTATAAGCGCCGGAGGTTTCGTTACCGTCTGCGGGACGAAACACTAATAAATTAGGAATAGCTCTTAAGGAAGCTAGAGTTTCAATGGGTTGGTGTGTCGGGCCATCTTCACCTTGTCCAATGGAATCGTGAGTCATCACCCAAATCGAGCCAGCTTGGGAAAGGGCGGATAACCGGATGGCAGCACGCATGTAATCTGTGAAAATTAAGAAGGTAGCACCGTAGGGGATTAATCCTGAAGCGTGTAGCGCTATACCATTACAGATTGCGCCCATAGCATGTTCCCGCACACCAAAGTGGATGTTGGGGTTTTCGTAGTGTCCTTTTTGGAAGTCGCCCTTGCCCTTGATTTCGGTCAAGTTGGAGTGGGTTAAGTCGGCTGAACCACCAATCAATTCAGGTAAAACTGCTGCTAATTTGTTGAGGCAGTTTTCTGAGTGCTTACGAGTGGGCAATCCTTTGTCTTCTGGGGTGTAGGTTGGTAGTACTTTATCCCAACCGTCGGGTAGTTTGCCGCTTAGGTAGCGTTCAAATTCAGCCGCTTCTTGTCCATACTTAGCTTTGTAGTCGGCAAAGGTTTTGTTCCATTCGGTTTCGTAGCCTGCACCGCGCTCAACTGCTTTGCGTGTATGGTTGAGGGCTTCTTCGGGTACTACGAAAGGCTCGTATTCCCAACCCAAATTTTTCCGAGTCAATGCTATTTCGTCTCCACCCAAAGCAGCACCGTGAATACCAGCAGTGTTTTGTTTGTTGGGGGAACCATAACCAATGGTGGTTGTCACCTTAATCATTGATGGTTTATCGGTGACAGATTTAGCTTCTTCAATTGCTTTAGCGATCGCTGCTAAATCTGTATTACCATCTTTGACATGAAGAACGTGCCAACCGTAAGCTTCAAAGCGCTTGGAAACATCTTCGGTGAATGCCACATCTGTGGAACCGTCGATAGAAATGTGGTTGTCGTCGTACAGAGCGATGAGTTTGCCTAATCCCAAGTGTCCCGCAAAAGAAGCAGCTTCACCAGAAATTCCTTCCATGTTGCAACCGTCACCTAAAATTACGTAGGTGTAATGGTCAACAATCTTGGTATCAGGTTTGTTGTATTTAGCGGCAAGGTGGGCTTCGGCGATCGCTAAACCGACTCCATTGGCGATTCCTTGACCCAAGGGGCCAGTTGTGACTTCTACGCCTGGGGTTTCAAAGTTTTCTGGATGACCGGGAGTTCTAGAACCCCATTGACGGAATTGCTTGATATCTTCAATAGTGACGCTATCGTAGCCTGTCAAGTACAGTAAGGCATACAGCAACATCGAGCCGTGACCGGCAGACAAGACAAAGCGATCGCGATTAAACCATTTGGGATTCTTGGGATTAAACTTCAAAAATCGATCCCAGAGGACAAAAGCCATTGGAGCCGCGCCCATTGGTAATCCTGGGTGTCCCGATTTTGCCTTTTCTACGGCATCAACAGCCAAGAAGCGGATCGAGTTAATACAAAGTTCTTCGAGGGACAGTTCTTTGAGGGATTGGGTTGCAACAGTCATAATCTCTTGTTTTTAACGACGGGTTAGCACTCTTTGTAGCTTCTCTTGCTGGGGTTATTTTAGATTCCCCACAATATCCTCATCATCCCATTCCCACTTGTCGATGGACAAGCGGGATCTCCTGAGTTTATGGTGATAAATCAAGCTGATAATTGGGTCATGCAGAACGCTTAAGTTATATCGGAATGATATTTCTGATACTTTTGGCACAGTCATCTCAGGAGAGCCGACTAGAGCCACAGAGGCAGGGGAGCAGAGGAGGATAAAACTACTAACTCCTGTTAGCGGATAGCTAGGGTTTAGCCCATTCTGACTCCTGAATTCTTTTAGACGTATTTCTTAAAGGCCAGTGTGACATTATGACCGCCAAACCCAAAAGAATTGGATATTGCCACCTCGACTTTTTGAGCGCGGCTGTAGTTAGGCACGTAATCTAAGTCACATTCTGGATCGGGATTTTCCAGATTGATTGTCGGTGGAATTTGGTCATTAGCGATCGCCAATACTGTTGCGACTGCTTCAATACCTCCAGAACCGCCTAATAAATGACCTGTCATCGATTTGGTGGAGCTAATTGCCACCTTATAAGCATGTTCTCCCAAGGCTTTTTTGATCGCTGAGGTTTCAGTTGAATCATTAGCGGGGGTACTAGTGCCGTGAGCATTAATATAGCTAATCTGCTCGGGAGCGATACCGCCATCTTTGAGCGCCAGTTCTATGGCTCTCGCGGCTCCAAGTCCACCAGGGACGGGGGAGGTGATATGGTATGCGTCACAGGTCATACCATAGCCGATCATTTCAGCATAAATGTGAGCGCCGCGACTTAGGGCGTGTTGTAGTTCTTCTAGAATTAAAATTCCTGAACCTTCACCCAAGACAAATCCATCGCGATCGCGATCAAAGGGACGACAAGCTCTATACGGATCGTCATTGCGAAAAGAGAGGGCTTTGCAGGCGGCAAACCCAGCCATTGATAATGGTGTCACGGCTGACTCTGTTCCGCCGCAAATCATCGCTTGGGCATATCCCCCTTGAATTAAGCGAAAGGCATCGCCTACAGCGTTGGAGCCAGCAGCACAGGCAGTTACAGGACAGGAATTTGGCCCTTTAGCACCCGTGTGAATTGCCGTTAATCCTGCTGCCATATTGGCGATCATCATCGGTATCATGAATGGACTACAGCGATCGGGCCCACGGTTTAGGTAGATAGTTTGCTGGTCTTCTAATACCTTAATGCCGCCAACGCCAGAACCGATCATGACACCTACCTGTTCTGCATTCAGTTCATTAATAACTAACTGCGCGTTAGCTAGAGCCTGTTTTGCTGCTGAAACCCCAAATTGGGAAAATCGATCCATGCGCTTTGCGTCTTTGCGCTCCAAATAATCATGTGGATCGAAGTTTTTTACCTCACCAGCAATGCGGCAATCATGGCGAGACGCATCAAAAAATGTGATGTAGTCAATCCCATTGCGTCCACTCAATAATCCATCCCAATATTCTGTTGCTGTGTTACCTATAGGTGTAATCGCGCCAACACCAGTTACAACAACGCGTTTACGTGTATGATCTGTCATGATTCAGTTAAAGGTGGCGAAAAAGCAGCAGGCATTAAACAGTGCTGAGTTCTGTTAGCGGATAGCTAGGGTTTAGCCCGTCCTGAGTTGTGAGTTTTGGAAGCACTCAAAGATGGAGAGAACTCCGAACTTTTGCCTCCTAAAACTCTAACTCTTAAACTTTTAACTGTTCAGCACTCAGTGAAAAGTTAAAGCAGTGGTTTTGCCATAAACGCCCAGAGGGGGCATGGCATTGCCATCTGAACTTTGAAAACTCAAAACTTTTTTAAGCTGATGCGGTAACTTTGTTATTGATGTAATCTACTGCGTCTTGAACCGATACAATCTTCTCGGCAGCTTCGTCAGGAATTTCGATATCAAATTCTTCTTCCAAAGCCATCACCAGTTCAACGGTATCCAGGGAATCGGCCCCTAAATCTTCCATAAACTTGGACTGTGGTGTGACTTTCTCAGGGGGTTCAACACTAAGTTGTTCGATAACGATTTTTTTGACCTTTTCAAAAAGTTCCGTTTGGCTCATAAATAATAAAAGTCCTTAACCAGTTGCTAGGTTCTGCTCTTTATGGGAGACATTGTTTTGAGCATATACATCTTATCGTCAAGCGCGATCGCCCGTATACTACCAAGGGTTTTTCTGTTAAAAAACCCCTTCCGTCCCTCAAAATAATCGGGTAAGTTTTTTGGGAACAGTTGAGTGGGGGAGCGGGCTACGCCATCGTTGATACCATATAAATGCTTCGGTGGTCTAATTATTGCTAATTTTTTTTACAATGTCTCGATCGGTATTTCCAGCCTTGCTAGCAATCAAAATATATAGACGCTGCGGGTTTGAACCTAGATGGTTAAAGGTCGCTCAACGTCAAACATCAGAACTTTAGTGCTAACAAGGAATGATAAAACAGTTATTGTTTAGAGCGATCGCTCTAACCCAAATATACCTCTATGCTATCTCAGACACTCAAACTCAAATACGCTTACTTTCCCGGTTGTGTTGCTCAAGGGGCCTGTCGGGAACTTTACCAGTCAACTCAAGCCCTTACCCAAGCACTGGGTATTGAATTGGTTGAACTTAAAAAAGCTGCTTGCTGCGGTTCTGGCACATTTAAAGAAGATTCTCAACTGCTAGAAGATACAGTCAACGCTAGAAATATTGCTTTAGCTGAAGAATTAAATTTACCCTTACTTACTCATTGCAGTACTTGTCAAGGTGTGATTGGTCATGTTAACGAACATCTGAAAGAATGTCAGACTTCTGACCCTACTTACATTGAACAGGTTAATGGCTTGCTCCATAAAGAAGGCTGTTCGCCCTATCGCGGCAGTACTGACGTTAAACATCTCCTCTACGCTTTGGTGACAGATTACGGTTTAGAGGAAATTACCAAACGTGTCACCCGGAAGTTAAGTGGATTAAAATGTGCGGCTTTTTATGGCTGCTATCTCCTCCGCGCCCAAAAATCCATGCCTTATGACGATCCGTTCCAGCCAGAAGCGATGGAAAATATGTTTCGGGCGGTGGGTGCAACACCAATTTATTACCGAGGCCGGACACAATGTTGTGGTTGGCCCCTGGCTAGTTATGCCACTACTCAATCTTTCAAAATGGCGGGGATGCATATTCAAGACGCTTTGACATCTGGTGCTGACTGTATAGTTACACCTTGTCCACTATGCCACTTAAATTTAGACTCGCGTCAGCCAGAGGTGGAAAAAGTTATTGAGCAAAAGTTAGGTTTACCAGTGTTGCATTTACCCCAGTTAATTGCTTTAGCACTTGGGGTTAGTCCAAAAGAACTGGGTTTAGAACGTCATGTTGTTTCCACCAAGCCAGTGCTGGAGAAATTAGGATTTTAGTTTGTGGAGTACAAGGTATGGGCACAAGTTCATTGCTATCAACTTAAGCTTTCAGTATCAACCTATGTAGAGACGCACAACTTTGCGTCTCTGCACGTTTATGAACCTGCTGGCAAATACTATTGATGTACTAGCTGCGATCGATACTCAAGCAAAGGGCATACTAAGGGTATTAAATGTCTGCCATAAAACTTGTGCGGTAAGGTAGGTACAGATGGATGCGATCGCTATAATTCCCCAATATCAACTAATAGAAAAACTCTATGCTGGCTCTAGAACAGTGGTGTATAGGGGCATAAGAGAAGCAGATCGGCTGGGGATTGTGGTCAAATTGCTACTGCGCGAGTACCCAACCTTCAATGAACTGTTGCAGTTTCGTAATCAGTATACTATTTCCAAAAATCTAGATAATCCGGGGATTATTCGTCCGTATAGTTTAGAAACCTACCGCAATAGCTATGCGTTAGTAATGGAAGATTTTGGCGGTACTTCGCTACGAGACTATGTTCAAAATCAACCACTAACATTAAACGAGTTTTTGGAAATTGCTATCCAACTGGCAGATATCCTCAACTACTTGCACCATCACCACATTATTCACAAAGACATCAAACCTGCAAATATCCTGATTCACCCAGAGACAAAGCAGGTTAAAATCATCGATTTTAGTATTGCCTCATTATTACCCAAAGAAACCCAGGAAATTAAAAATCCCAATGTTCTAGAAGGGACATTAGCCTATCTTGCACCAGAACAAACTGGGCGGATGAATCGAGGGATTGATTATCGAGCAGATTTCTATGCACTGGGAGTTACTTTTTTTGAATTGCTAACGGGAGAACTGCCATTTTTGACTGATGATCCAATGGAGTTACTACATTGCCATATTGCCAAACAACCGGATAAATTCAAAATTCAAAAGTCTAAATTCAGAAATGAAGAAGCAGTTCCCCAAGTTCTCTGTGATATGACGCTCAAGTTGATGGCGAAAAATGCTGAAGATCGCTATCAGAGGGCATTAGGATTGAAATATGATTTGGAAACTTGTCTAGAAAAACTCAATTTTACAGATAAGATTGAAACCTTTAAAATTGCAACCAGGGATGTGTGCGATCGCTTCCTCATTAGAGAAAAGTTATACGGTCGAGAAAACGAAGTTCAGCAACTACTAGCAGCCTTTGAAAGGGTTTCTCAAGGAAGCAGCGAACTGATGTTAGTTGCAGGTTTTTCTGGTATTGGTAAAACTGCTGTTGTTAATGAAGTTCATAAACCCATTGTTAAACAACGAGGTTACTTCATTAAAGGTAAATTTGACCAATTTAATCGCAACATTCCCTTTTCTGCTTTTGTACAAGCTTTTCGGAATTTAATGATGCAGTTGTTAACAGAGAATGACCAACAGCTACATCACTGGAAAACCAGTATTCTAGAAGCTGTCGGCGAGAATGGACAGGTAATTATTGAAGTTATTCCTGAATTAGAAATAATTATTGGTCAACAACCACCTGCACCAAAATTATCAGGAAATGCGGTGCAGAATCGCTTTAATTTACTATTTCAAAAGTTTGTAGAGCTATTCACAACTAAGGAACATCCCTTGGTGATGTTTTTAGATGATTTACAGTGGGCAGATTCAGCCTCTCTCAAGTTGATGCAATTGTTGATGAGTGAATCAGCCAGGGGATATTTATTATTAATTGGTGCTTATCGGGATAATGAAGTCTTTGCGGCTCATCCTTTAATATTTACTTTAGAAGAAATCACAAAAACTCAGGCTACTATTAATACTATTACATTAGCTAACTTAAGTTTCTTAAGTTTAAATGAGTTGGTGGCTGATCCACTCAGTTGTTCCCTAAAAATTGCCGAGCCATTAACTCAACTCGTTTACCAAAAAAGTAAAGGTAATCCGTTTTTTAGCACACAATTTCTGAAATCTCTCTATGAAGATAAGCTGATTGTCTTTGATAGTAAATTAGGCTACTGGCAATGTGATATTGTAGCAGTAAAAGCCTTAAGTCTTACTGATGATGTCGTCGAATTTATGGCGTTACAGTTGCAGAAACTACCGACAAAAACGCAGAATATTTTGAAACTTGCAGCTTGTATTGGCAATCAGTTTAATTTAGCAACTTTAGCAGTTGTTTCTGAACAATCAGAACTTGAAACCTCATCGGATTTGTGGAGAGCATTGCAAGAGGGATTCATCCTACCTCAAAGTGAAATATACAAGTTTTATGTAGGACAAGAAACACAAGATGGGTTAAAAAGCTCTCAGACTATCAGTTATAAGTTTCTGCACGATCGCATTCAGCAAGCAGCTTATTCCTTAATCCCAGACAATGAGAATCAAGCAATTCATTTGCAAATTGGCAACCTGTTATTAAATAATACACCTATTGAAAAGCAAGAAGAGAGAATTTTTGAGATTGTTAATCAATTGAATATTGGTGTGAAGCTAATTATTCAGCAGTCAGACAGAGAGCAATTAGCACAGTTAAATCTGCTAGCTGGGCAAAAAGCGAAACTATCTACTGCATATACTGCGGCAATGGAATATATTAGTTTTGGTATTCAGCTATTGACAACAGATAGTTGGGAACGAAAGTATGCTCTCACCTTAGCCTTGTATGAAGAAGCTGCTGCGGCTGCTTATCTGATTGGCGAATTTGACAAGGTAGAAGAGTTTGCCTTACAAGTACAACACCATGCTAAAGTTTTACTAGATCGGGTTAAATCTATTGAGATTCAAATCCAATCTTATTTAGCTCAGAGTCGTTTTGATAATTCGATTCAGACTGCGATCGCGCTTCTGAATCTCTTAGGTGTTAAACTGTCTCCCCAAGCCAGTCAAACGGAAACATTACTTGGTTTAGGCAAAATAACATTACGATTGCTAGGCAAATCTCCTTTAAGTTTAATTGACTTGCCTAACATGACTGGAGGGGAACAACTAGCAGCAATTAGAATTCTGGCTAGTACAAATTCAACCGCTTATATTGCTCGTCCAGATTTGCTACCACCAATTATTTTAAATGAAGTCAGCTTATCGATGCAGTATGGTAATGCAGCAGAATCTGCATTTGGTTATGCCTGGTATGGATTAATTCAATGTGGCATTATCGGAAATATTCAGGCAGGTTATGAATTTGGCCAACTAGCATTACAAGTTCTGGATAAATTTAATGCTCAGGAATTAAAAGCTAGAACCTTTTTCATTGTTGAAACATTTGTCAATCATTGGCATCAACATACACAAAAGACAATTGCACCATTAACCGAAGCTTATCAAGTCGGGTTAGAAACGGGAGATATTGAATATGCATCATGGGCTAGTTATAGTTGTAGTTTTCATGGATATTTGATCGGTGAGGAGTTGTCTGAGTTAGAAAAGAAGATGGGTGCTTATGCTGAAGTCTATAAGCAATTTAAACAAGAGAAAGCTTATATATACATAAATTCATTTCGTCAAGCCATCAAGAATTTATTAGGAGAATCTACTAATCCTAGTGAATTATCAGGTTCTGTTTATGATGCCAAAAATACTCGCAAATTACAAGAACAAGCAGGCGATCGCACCGGATTAAGCTTTAGCTATGCCAATGAACTAATACTTTGCTATCTGTTTGAAAATTATGCCGCGGCTTCAGATGCGGCGATTAATGCCATAACCTATTTAGATGGAGTTACATCGGCAGCAGTAGTACCAGTAGTTTATTTTTATGACGCATTAACACAACTAAATCTTTATCTAAAAGCAACCGCAATTGAGAAAAAACAAATTATTAAAAAAGTCAATTATCATCAAAAAAAGTTGGGAAAATGGGTACATCATGCCCCAATGAATTATCAACACAAATTTGACTTAATTGAGGCAGAACGACATCGAGTATTGCAACACAAAAATAAAGCGATGGAATTGTATGATTCCTCTATCTCCCTCGCTAAAGAAAACGGCTATATCCAAGAAGAAGCCCTGGCAAATGAACTTGCAGCCAAATTTTACCTAGAATTGGGAAAAGAAAAAGTAGCTCAGGTATATATGCAAGAAGCTTACTATTGTTATGCAAAATGGGGTGCTAAGGCAAAAACTGATGACTTAGAAAAACAGTATTCTCAGCTACTCCAACCCATTCTGCAACAACAAAAACTCAGCTTCAACTCTCTAGAAACTATAGCGGCAACAGGCAGTACTTCAATTTCAAAATCAACAATTAGTACTAGTGCTACTAGTACTAGTATTTCTGAGATTTTAGATTTTGTATCTGTCATCAAAGTAGCTCACATTATCTCCCGCAGCATCCAATTAGATGAATTAATTACTAATCTTACTAAAATTATCTTAGAAAATGCTGGAGCCAAAAAATGTGTACTAATTCTACCAAATGAAGATGAATGGCAAATTCAAGCGATCGCTTCTATTAATCCTAACAATCAGCAGCTTGTAACAGTTCTTAGTTCACAACCATTAGATGATTGCCAAGAGGTTCCTATACAGCTTATTCAATACGTTAAACATACATTAGAATCTCTAATAATTGACGATTGCCAAACTGAAATTAGTGGTTTGATTGGCGATTATATGTTGCGATATAAACCAAAAAGTGTATTATGTATACCGATTATCAATCAAGGGCATTTAGTTGGGATTATTTATCTAGAAAACAACTTAACTCAAGGTATATTTACAATTGGTCGCCTAGTAGTTATTAATTTTCTTTGTACCCAAGCCGCAATTTCTCTAGAAAATGCTCGGCTTTATCAACAGTCACAACAAGCATTGCAAGAATTACAAAAAGCTCAACTGCAACTTGTGCAAAGTGAGAAAATGTCAGCATTGGGTAATTTAGTTGCAGGTATAGCCCATGAAATCAACAATCCTGTAGGCTTTATTGCCGGAAATATTCCCCCAGCATTAGATTATGTCAAAGATATATTTGATTTACTTAATTTGTATCAGCAAGAATATCCCCAAAGGAATGCAGTTGTTGCTGATAAAATTGATGCAATTGATTTGGAATATATACAGGAAGATTTACCAAAGCTGATCGCCTCTATGGAATTGGGAATTAATCGTATCCGTGATATTAGCACTAGTTTAAGAACATTTTCTAGAGCAGATAAATACTACAAAGTTGCTTGCAATATTCACGAAGGCATTAACAGTACAATTTTGATCCTGAAACATCGCCTCAAAGCAAATGAAACCCGTCCAGCGATTGAAGTAATTACAACCTATGGCGATTTGCCTGAAGTTGAATGTTTTTCTGGACAACTAAATCAGGTATTTATGAATTTATTAGCAAATGCCATTGATGCTTTAGAAGAATCAAATCAGGGTCGTAGTTATCAGGAGATTGAGGCTAACCCTAATTGCATCACAATTCGGACATTTTTACAAGATAATCATGTCAATATTTGGATTGCTGACAATGGCAAGGGGATGATAACAGAGGTAAAACAAAGAATTTTTGACCATTTATTTACAACTAAAGGAGTTGGTCAAGGTACAGGATTAGGATTAGCGATCGCTCGTCAAATTGTGGTAGAAAAACACGGTGGTCAAATCATTGTGGAATCTGAAGTCGGTGTAGGTACTCAATTTGCGATCGCTATTCCTATTTAGGATTTACAAAACCCTTTAGGTAGGGAATTGGGAATTCCTCATTCCCAAATTTTATTGATTAATCATTGCTATTTTTAGATTTACGTTGCAATTGTTTGAGCGATTGATACATATCTGGCAGGCGACCATAAACAGCACATACCTTGAGATATATTTTGTAAGGAAGGGCTGGAGTTCCGCAGACAACTTCTCCTGGCGCAACATCGTTGTGAATTCCACTTTGAGCAGATGTCATTGCTCCATCTCCTATCTTCACTTGATTGACTATTCCTGTTTGTCCGGCTAAAATCACGCGATTTCCCAGTTGAACACCTCCCGCCATACCAACCTGACCTGCGATCGCACAGCCAGAACCAATTTTGCAACCGTGACCTATTTGCACTAAACTGTCAATTACTGTATTGCGACCTACCCGTGTTTCTCCGACGGATGGACGGTCAATGCCACTGTTGCAGCCAACTTCCACGCCATCTTCTAAGACTGTATAGCCAGATTGTTCCATTTTGAACCAACCAGTCCGGGTAGGAACAAAACCAAAGCCTTCTGCACCAATGACAGCACCACTGTGAATGACGCAATCTGCACCGATGCGGGTGCGTTCATGGATGGTACAGTTGGCGTGTAGAGTGGTGCGATCGCCAATTTTGGCATCTGGATAAATCACCACATTGGGATGAATAATTGCGCCATCGCCAATTTCTACGCCTTGCTGAATCACAGCATGGGGGCCAATATAAACATCACTACCAACTTTTGCAGTGGAGTGAATCACAGCAGTGGGATGAATTTCTGGAACAGGGCGATATGGTTGGTAAAAAAGTGCGATCGCTTTGGCAAACAACAGTCGCGGATCTGGGGTTGCTAACCAGACAATACCTCTCTCTTGGGCGACCACCTGTAATTTTTCGTCTTTGGGCAAAATTAAAGCACTAGCATTGGTCTTACCGACAAAAGATCCAAATTTTGGCCCTTCTACATAGCTGAGAGTACCAGTGGTAGCTTCATCAATAGCTGCTACCCCTGTAATTTCTGGGTCATAGTCTGGGTTGCTAATCAGACTATGATTGCTAGCAGCATCACCAAATTGGCGGATAATTTCGCTGAATTTCATTGTTGGATGTGTTCAAAATTGATCTACAATGGCAAGATAATTTTCCCTCTTTATGCTCCAATAGACCAATTTTGTAGACACATAGTGGCGAGGCAATCAGACCATACCTAACTTCGCTTCAGGTTAGAGTACTTCACCGACATTCTTCTTTTGATGGCTCTCGTTGTAAAGATGAGCCTACTTTCAGCGAATCTTGTTTCAGTAGCGTCTTGAGGCGTTGATTATCTTCAGATGCGATCGTCTCACCATAGTGATGAAGTTGAAAAAGTTGGCAATAACGGTTTTGTTTGGCGCAAATCAAGCAGCCATAAGCATGATTGCCGTTAGTACCGCATAGCCGATGTCCCATCACCGGGCCGAGAGAAGTATTTTGCTCGCTAGCAACAGTGCTGAGAATTGAGCGCAGTTTTGACTCGAACTCCAATGACAAGTATTCCTTACGTCCTGGTTGTGTACGATCCCATTCTGGAACGATTAATTCCTGTTTTAACAGACTCGCTTCAATCTCTTCAGACATGACAATCCCAGACAGAATAACGTGATGGGAGACATGGGGCAGTAGCGTGCGTGCTAATTGCCACATTAAAGCTTCATCAAACCACTGTTCAACCAGTGGACGTAGATACCAACAACACGGAATGCCAAGTTTGACTAAATCTTGCAGCAACTGTACCCGACTCTGAATTGAGGCTTGCTCATAACCTGGTTTCAAAGGAGGTAAACTTACAAAGACAGTGACTCGAAGGGAATGAGGTTGCTCTAGAGTTGTTTTCAGGCGCTCTAGAAAAGATTGGCCAGGATGAACTTTGGTGGTGATGTAGACTATGTTGGCAGCTTTACGTTCAATCAGCGCATCCAAAATTGATAGTACACGTTCTCGATGGGCTGGAATAAAGGGGTCAGAGTAGTCGCATAGTGAAATCGGAAAGCCCTTTTGTCCCTCCTGTGTAGCAAAAATGCGATCTAGCAAAATATCAAGGAGGTCAATCGGAGTTGAGACATCCTGAAAGTTTTGGGGATAATGGTGCCAGTCACGGTCTTGATGACAGACACAATAGGCACACTCAATCGGACAACGATTCTGGGCATTTGGTAGAAAAGGATTGAGACTGAAGTATTTTACAGCACGCTCATCATCAGGAATACCAAGCACTGGAAAGCCATGTAGCATATACTGGCTACCTTGCAACGTAATTTCAGACGCAGTATTTTTATCAGTGTTCATACATTATCTAGGAAAAACTAATACACCCTGAGAAAATTGCCTTCTCTAGGGTGACTGGTGTGAATGTGGAGTGGCAAGGTGAGAAATGCTAGATAATTAGTATGAATTTTGATAAGTAAATATAGCTAATAGCGATCGCTTATTTATAAAGAATTGGTAAATGTGGTGAGGCTAACACGGAGACGCTCTTGGTAACAAGTTTTAAGAGTAGACTTTTGCCATTTTGTACTAGTCAGATAATTAATAATTAAGATAGAGATTATTTATCCTCTAGACGGTTCAAGTTTTGAAATAATTAATAATATACAAGAATTAAGAGAGCGCTTGCTCGGCTATTGAATCACCTAAAATTTTGTCTTCAACATCTCTCATCTTTGCCAGGATATCTGTTGGGTTGCTGAAGATGACGACAGAGGAGGGCATAATGCTCGTAATCTGAAAATTTCCTCAAATAAGCATAATTCCTATCTTTACGAAACAAGGCACCAAGTCCAAAGGCAATCAACTTTTGATAAATATTTTTAGTAGGAACCGGAATGGGAAATTTCCGACTTACGGGTCTACCAAATACAGGATCAAAAAGTCTATCCTGAGTATGCAAATCATAAAGCTTCTTGATTAGCCAAACCTGATGCAGGCAATTATTAATTACTTTTTCCTGTTCTCCAAGTTGCCAAAGTACTGAATCTGACTTATAAGTTGCTAATTGATTTTCACCCAAATTCATCTGAACTAAAGCTTGTAAGGTATACTTAGCTACAATAGGATATTTAGCTAATATATTTCTCTCTTGACAATAATCCTTGTATTCTGTATACAGTGCGATATTAATAACCTCTCCCAGAATCTCACGTAGTAAATCATAATTTGTATTGACGTTAATTCCATTAGCTTGACAAAGTGGGTCATCGAGAATGATACTATTAAACCCTATTACCTTCTCAGCTTGGTCAAGCAATTCCTGAAAAGCTTCTAACCGCTCTTTTGTAAAAACTTCTAATCTTTTTCCTGGTAATTTCCAGCTTGCCCAAGTACTAATAATGGCTATGTCTAGATTTTCATAATCTTGTTGCCCATTATAATATTCTTCTTCTGACTCAAGCAAACCAGATTCAAGAGTAATGCATTTAATAGGTTGACACTTGTAAACTAGTTGGCGCATTTAGATTTAAATATATTAGTTAAACAAAGGTCTTGTATACCATTTTGTCATTTGTGCGTACCATCTACCCGCTTGTTCATAGGATTCAAGCCAATCGATAGGAGTATACCTTTCATCTAAATACGAATAACTATATTCTTGTTTATAACAGACTGAATAACCCTTTTTTAAGGTTTTCCAATAGGTTACTTCCCAAGGTTCCAACACCTCCCAAACTTCTGAACCAGGAATATGTTTATGATCCATAAAACAGTCTATAGCAAGTAATTTCTCTACCATTGGTCGCTGAGTACCTATTATTTCACCGCTATTATCAGAAAAAAACCCCGAGTAAAACTGATTCCAATTAGGATGAGCAAGTGCTTCCCACTTAGCTCCTCCTTGTGGAGTTAAATAGTAATCAGCTGGAAGTTCTCCATTTAAGTTAGCCTGAATCTCATCAAAAGTTAAAACTACATTAGAAATTTCCTCTTTTTCTGGATCTTCACGAGAGTATAAAGATGCTAAGATATCACCGTTCTGAAACAGGTGGTGAGCAGCATTTACTACCTCAGAATAAAATAGATTTTCCTCTTGTGCTACTTGCGTTAAAGTCGGAGAAAATGTAACGGCAAACTCAAGAATTAGATACTCTGTTTGATTCATGACTATTCTCTATCAATTGATAAGTTCGTAGTAAGGACTAAAGTGCTTACTGCATGCAAACTCTCTTAAACTGTCATAATCCCTGTAGTGGGACTAATCGCTAGTCGCCATTGCTATCCCTGCTAAATACCCGGTTGTCCAAGCACTTTGGAAGTTAAAGCCACCGGTAACGCCATCAATATCTAAGATTTCTCCAGCAAAATAAAGACCAGGAACTAACCTACTTTCCATCGTTTGGAAGTTGACTTCTTTGAGCTTAACGCCACCACAAGTCACAAATTCTTCTTTAAAGGCTCCTTTGCCGTTGATTAAATATTGTCCCTGAGTCAGTTCTTGCACTAGTTGATTTAAGGTTTTACTAGATATTTCTGCCCAACGGTCATCTGTAGCGATCCCTGCACGGGCAATGATATATTGCCAGAGACGATGGGGGAGTTCAACGCCGCGATGTAATGCGATCGCTTTCTTTCCCCATTCATCTTTAACTGCTAAAACTTTTTCTCGCACTTGTTCTTGTTGCAAATCAGGCAGCCAATTAATCAATAATGTGGCTTCATAGCGTCTTTCGTGCAGAACTCTCGCACCCCAAGCAGAAAGCTTCAGAACTGCGGGGCCACTCAAACCCCAGTGGGTAATTAGCAATGGCCCAGTTTGTTGTAATTGGGATTTTCCGCCCGCAGATAACCGCAATTGGATAGGGTTAACGCTAACTCCAGCTAACTCCCGCAACTTTTGATCGAGAATGTTGAAGGTAAATAATGAGGGGACTGGCGGTTCAATTTGATGACCTAACTCTCGAACAATTTTATAACCGACAATGCTGCTACCGGTGGCAAGAAGAAGGCGATCGCATTTAATCGTCTCTCCCGATTTCAGAAGAACATCAAACTCCCCATCTGCTGCGGTTCGGTTCACTGAAGTTACATGTGTACCAATCCGGAGTTTTACCCCAGATTTTGCCACCGCTTTAATTAGACATTCCACAATGGTTTCTGAAGTATTGGTGACAGGAAACATCCGGCCATCAGCTTCAGTTTTGAGATAGACCCCACCAGCAGCAAACCAAGCTACTGTATCTTGAGGGCCAAAGTGCGTCAAAGCACCCCGCAAAGCTTTTGCACCTCTGGGGTAATTTTGGACTAACTCCTCCGGTTCAAAGCAAGCGTGAGTCACGTTGCAGCGTCCCCCACCAGAAATTAGCACTTTCGCCAGTGGTTGACGACTGGCTTCGAGTAAAGTAACTTGGGCATCAGGATTGGCTTTAGCACAAGCGATCGCGCCAAAAAATCCCGCAGCCCCACCCCCAATAACTACAATTCGTAACGGTAGCAAGTTCTAAAATTTCTCAATAGCACGGACTTTACTAGGCTAGCTGTTATCTTCACTCTTCAACTAGTTCAAATTGATCTTTTGTGGCTCCACAAGTAGGACATGACCAATCTTCTGGTATATCTTCAAAAGCTGTTCCCGGCGCTATATCGCTATCTTGATCGCCTAATTCTGGATCGTATTCATAGCTGCAAACGGTACATATATACTTTGCCATGTCCCTATCCTCTGGTAAATTTTTGGTATTACTTCCCTATTAAATACTTCTGGCAGTGAGTAAAAATAGCTACGCTACAATTCTTAAACCAGAGTATCCGTTTACATTTGGGGGAAATTTCCCACATTATGAGAAATCAGATTACAAACGCCACCAAGTCCTTTGGGCGTAGCTGATAATCCCGATCGCGATCGCCCCTAGTAGCAATAGCAAAATTATTCCACCGGGAATAAAAGTGAGAATACCAACGCCTCTCAGTACCCATACGGCTACGCTAACACCAAGAAGGATACCAAAAATCTGGATTAATCTACGATTTAAAGAAGATTGACTCACCTAATTTTCCTCTCAACTCAATAGAAATTACACTTGATATTTACCATCAGATATGAAGTTATGATGAAGTTATAGTTTCATCAGAAATAACACTTAAAAATAGAGATATCCTATCCAGATTTTGGGGTAAGACGCTTGATATTAAATAGTGTTTATGTCATTCTAGCTGTTAAGAACTTAGTTTTTCATTTATAATACTGCGATTATCAATCCTACTTAAGTATTTATTGTGTGAATTGCGATCGGAACTACAGATTTTACAGTAAAAAAACTGAAATAATTACCAAAATCTCACCCTTTCCGGAAAGGATAGGCATTACACTGGAACTAAAATTTAATGGGTTGGATCGAAATCAAGTTTTATGACTTGTAGTTTTAACTCGATTTAGGTGGGTGAGTTGAGGAGTAACTAAAATCATTATGTCTGCGTCTTATATATCAGATTCAATTATTGAAGGTTCAGGTATGGCTTGGAGTCAAGACAAGCAAAAGTTGCTGGTACAGGGTGAAATTTTGGTAGAAACGCGATCGCACAAAACCTGTGGTGGCGCGGTGACGGCTTGGATGTATTTGCCGATGGTGCGATCGCAAGTTTGGCAGCAATTAACTGATTATCCCCGGTGGGTGCAATATTTTCCTGATATCACTAAAAGCGAGATATCACACAAAGGTGAAGTCAAACGTTTGTATCAAGCAGCACAAAAAGCCTTTTTCTTTTTTACCGCTCAAGTGGAAATTTACCTCAACGTTGTAGAAGTGCTGGGGCAACAAATCCAGTTTCGCATGGTAAAAGGGACTTTTGAGGATTTTAACGCCAATTTAGAACTCCAAGATTGCGGTAACGGCACCTTGCTTGCTTATACTGTCCAAGCTACACCTCTGATTCCCATTCCATCAATTTTCATTCAACAAGCAATGAACTTAGAATTACCTGCAAATATGCGGAAAATGCGACAAGTGATTTGTAAGCAGTAAGGAATGGGGAATGGTGTAGTTCAATTACTTGAAAAGAACTATTGTGAAAAGTTTCACAAAAAACGCAAAGACGCATTTTTTTAATAGCGTCTTTGCGTGAGATAAAGGACTGACAAATTAAAAAACATCCAAAAATCTCATCCAAAAATCCTCTATCCTCTTAATTTCTCCGCGCCCTCTGCGCCTCTGTGGTTTGTTTTCTCTGAAATCCCTAGTAGCTGAATTAGCTAGTAAATACCTCAACAGGTAAGCGACTAAAAGAAAGACGCTCATTTTGCACATCTACAAAAATAGTGTCGCCGTTGTTGAATTCACCGCGCAAAATAGCTTTGGCAATTTGAGTTTCTAACTCACGCTGAATCGCCCGCTTCAGTGGACGCGCCCCATACACTGGGTCGTACCCTACTTCGGCTAAAAAGTCAAGTGCGATATCCGAGAGTTTGAGGGATATTTTGCGATCGCTCAATCTTTGCCGCAATCTTTGCACTTGTAATAGCACAATCTGCCGCAATTCCTTCTTATCTAAACCGTGGAAGATGATGATTTCGTCAATCCGATTCAGGAATTCTGGACGGAAGCTATTTCGCATCGCTTCCATAACTCGACGGCGCATTTCATCGTAGTGGGCGTTATCGCCAGCGACATCCAGAATGTATTGCGAACCGATGTTGCTAGTCATGATGATAATAGCGTTCTTGAAGTCCACCTTATGACCTTGGGCATCAGTGACGCGACCATCATCGAGAATTTGTAAGAAGATATTGAATACATCGGGGTGGGCTTTCTCAATTTCGTCAAAGAGAATCACAGAATAAGGACGGCGGCGAATCGCTTCTGTAAGTTGTCCGCCTTCTTCGTAACCCACGTATCCTGGAGGCGCACCAATTAAGCGAGAAACGGCGTGTTTCTCCATGTACTCAGACATATCGATTCGCACTAGCGCTTCTTCGCTATCGAACATATAGCCCGCCAGCGCTTTCGCCAACTCGGTTTTACCCACACCTGTCGGCCCAAGGAAAATAAAACTAGCGATGGGACGATTAGGATCGGCTAGTCCAGCCCGCGATCGCTGAATTGCATCTGCTACGGCTGTGACTGCTTCTTCTTGTCCAATCACGCGGTGATGTAGTTCATCTTCTAAATGCAGCAGTTTCTCTTTCTCAGATTCCACCAACTTGCTGATGGGAATTCCTGTCCATTTAGAAATAATTTCAGCAATATCACCTTCTGTAACTTCTTCCCGTAATAGTGATTTACCACTTCTTTGAGCGCTTGCCAATTCAGCTTCTACTGCTTCTAATTGGCGATGCAAACTGGTTAAATTACCGTATTTCAACTCCGCAGCCCGGTTAAGGTCATAATCGCGTTCTGCTTGCTGAATCTCTAAGTTGACTCGTTCAATCTCTTTTTTAACCGACTGAATTTTGTCAATGATATCTTTTTCAGACTGCCATTGAGTATTCAGAGTTCTTTGTTCTTCTTTAAGATCGGCAATTTCCTTTTCCAATCTTTCTAGACGTTCACGAGAAGCAGCATCGCTTTCTTTTTGCAGCGATAGCTTCTCCATTTCCAATTGCAGAATCTTGCGATCGATTTCGTCGAGTTCTTCGGGTTTGGAGGTAATCTCCATTTTTAATCTCGCGGCGGCTTCATCCACCAAGTCAATGGCTTTATCAGGGAGAAAGCGATCGCTAATATATCGACTCGACAATACGGCGGCGGCAACTAAAGCACTATCAGAAATCTTTACCCCGTGGTGGTTTTCATAACGTTCTCTCAACCCGCGCAAAATCGAAATACTATCTTCTACACTAGGCTGATCGACATAAACTTGTTGGAAGCGTCTTTCTAGTGCAGCATCTTTTTCGATATGTTTGCGGTATTCATCCAGAGTTGTCGCCCCAATACAGCGCAATTCACCCCGCGCTAACATTGGTTTTAATAAGTTACTAGCATCCATCGCGCCTTGGGTTGCACCAGCGCCGACAACGGTGTGAATTTCATCAATAAATAAAACAATCTTGCCAGTAGATTCAGTAACTTCTTTTAATACTGCTTTCAGGCGTTCTTCAAATTCACCCCGGAATTTTGCCCCCGCAATCAAAGCACCCATATCTAAAGAAATCAACTTGCAGTCTTTGAGTGACTGGGGTACATCACCTGCGATAATCCTCTGTGCTAATCCTTCAGCGATCGCAGTTTTACCAACCCCCGGTTCACCAATTAGCACAGGATTATTCTTGGTGCGGCGAGAGAGAATTTGGATAGTGCGGCGAATCTCATCATCTCGGCCAATCACTGGATCGAGTTGACCTTTACGCGCGGCTTCTGTAAGGTCACGTCCGTATTTTTCCAGTGCTTCATATTTGCCTTCTGGATTTTGGTCGGTCACTTTTTGGCTCCCACGAACTTGTTTAATAATATTTTTTAGCTTGCTTTCGTCTAAAGCAAACTCTTGGAATAAAGCTTTGCCAAAACGGTCATCTTTGGCATAACCCAGCAATAAATGTTCAATTGAAATATATTCATCTTGAAACTCCTTGCGATACACGTCTGCTCGATCTAGCAGTGTATCTAAGCTGCGTCCCAAGTATACTGAGGTACTATTACCGGATACTTTCGGCTGACGTTGAAAAAATTGTTCGGTGCGATCGCGCAGTTTTTGGAGGTTAACACCCGCTTTGGTGAGAATCCCGGTTGCTAGACCATCTTGTTCTAGCAGCGCTTTCATCAGGTGTTCGCTTTCAATCTGCTGTTGTTGATATTGCTTAACAATATCGGGGGTATGGGCGATCGCTTCCCAGGCTTTTTCTGTAAATTGGTTAGGATTAGTAGGTTGCATATAGGCAGACTTTTAGAAAAACCACTCTAGGCGTACAAGGCACAGAGAGACCAACAGTCTCTCGTAAAGACATTCTAAAAAAAGGTAAGCTCATAGCTGGATCGGTCTTCACGTCTTTATAGAGTAGTAGTATTACCGCCCTTGCTGGTTTTTCTGCCGTTTATTGGTTGGTCTACAAACAATTTTCCTAGTTTAAGATACACCAAAGCAATTGCCCTGAGCATCCTAGCTTGTTTCACTATAATCATCATAAATTTAATTTAACTTATTGCTGATATTCACTACATTTCTGTTACTAGAGTGCTAGCACAATGAATATAATGATTTTCTTGGGAGTTAGGGACTTCCAAATAAGAAAATACCCAAAAACTGGTGAAAAAACTCTCTTCTCCTCATTTCTCTGTGTTGCGCCAGGTGCTACAAACTCCTCCACCCCCGCAACGCACTGGCTTCTCTGTGCGGCAGTGGCTCATGGGGGAAACCCCCAAGACCGCGCTGCCTTGTCTCTGTGGTTCGTTTATTTGAGTAATTTATTTCTTGGAAGTCTCTTATAGCTAATTTTATTGATCAATTGAGTAAGATAAAGATATAATGCTTGGATCTCTAATGAAAATATCCTTGTCAACAAATGCATAAAAGCTAAATATAAACCAGTAAAATTGTATATCGTTATTTAATAGTGATGAAAAAAGTGAAAGATTTTCCTATAAGAGGTCTAACAGCCGAAGAACGCCAATCTCTTTTAATGAGAGAATCCAAAGACTATATGCGCGGGAAGAAAAGCCTCAGCCAATTTCAAGAAGCTGAACGTAAGTATGGTACAGATTATGGTTCAGTTACCCTTGAATTAGCTAGTAAAGATAAGCTTATGCCAAAACTATGGCGTTTTTTGGCATCTCCTTGGCGACAAAACAAAGACCAAGACTTAATTAAACTCAGATAGCATCTATCTATGTCTATGTACTGAAACTATATTTTTAATTAGTAATTGAATGTTGTACTTGGTAATTACGTGCTACTAGCATAACTCCTGCTAGGCGATTAGCAATTACAAATAACAACTCTTGGGTGGCTTTAGAATCAAAAGTTGTCACATCTCTGCTGTAGAGACACAAAACTCCTAAACTATCCGTACCTCCGATTATTGGTAGAGTAATCAATGTTGCATAATCTAAAATACGCCCAGTTCTATCTTTGCTAAAAACGTATTGCGGATCATCCGCGTGCCACATATTATTGATGCGTGATAAGTGTACAACCCGTCGTTTTTTGTCAATGAAAGTACAACCCGCACACCCCCGATTTTGATTAGGGTCTTTACCAACATAAAAACGTACTTTATTTCCATACTCATTTGGTGAATGTGATTGACACCAAGTAGTTAAAAAATCTGGATCGCTAAGGTCTGGTGCATAAATGGCGATACCACAGCCATCTAGAAGTGGCATAATATTAAGTGTTTTCTCAATAAATTGCTCTAATAGCCGCTTGAGTGATTCATTGATGTTTGGATTTACATCTAACTTAGGCAAAAGTAATAGTAAAGATTCATCCAGTTCGTTAAGCTTGATTGCGATTTGATGCGCTTTATGATAATGTATTGCAGTCAATGAAAGCGGCAACAAAGCAATTAATAAAGCTAAAACCAAAACCCATAGTCTGACAGGTAGTGGCTCGTTAATTAAAGGCAATAGCTTTTCTGAAAAAACTTTATCTGCTTGGTTGCCAATAACACCACTAAAAGCCGCAAGCGATAAAGACGCTAAAAAACTGATAACTATTTTTACCCTGTTGGGAATTTTTGGTAAATTAAACGCCATAGCTGTTGATTGGCATCTAAAAGAGGTGGTCAGTATACCTTTAATTACAGTATAAAGCCTATATAAACAACAACAGGTGTACTTTACAGAATCTCACTGAGATATATCTAAATAACTGTTGGCACAGTCATCTGCATAAACCTTCCCTACCCCCACGCAGAGTTACCATAATCCCAGGTCGCCTAGTGGATGCTGAAAATGGTTGACCCCTACGACTTTGAAGATGATGACTTTGACATTGAGGATGAAGATTTCTTGAAAATAAAACCCATCAGCCAAATGACTGAGGGAGAAAAACTACAGCGATTTAAGCGCTTCTTCGACAGCAGCAGCCGTGCTATCTTACAAGACTGTCTATTTCGCATCGTCAATTATGAAGATGGTACGGGTACGTTAGAAATTCTTTGCCCCAATGAAGTTGTAAGACAACGCCTTTCTAAGAAAAAGCGCAAAATTACCAACAACATCAACACCTGCTGGAGTCATATTAGATGGTTTTCGCTATGCGTCCAGCAAGATAGTGAGTTGCATTGCCAGAAATTTACCCGTAATGGTGATTTGGTTACATCTTAGCTGGGGACTGGGGACTGGGGAATTGGGAATTGGGAATAACTACACCCAATGCCTAATAGCAAATGACGAATGACAAATGACAAATAACAAATGACTAAAAAACAGAAATTTCCTTACCTAGTTGGTTCTAAGTGGACGGCACAACAAAAAGTAGACGGTTGGCGGCATTTCCAAGTTGTCAATCGGAAAAATCAGGCTAAGTGGGTTTACGCCGAAATGGTTGCTTCTTGCGATCCTAAAGTCCGTTTTTGGATAAATGCCAAATTATTACAAGATAACTCCCAGTGGCAAGCTGGCTGGCAAACATTACAAGAAATCCAGGAAATTAAAACTGAAGTGTCCTGATTTGCCTCATTCCCAGTATCTGGCTGGGAATGCCCATTAGTGGTTTGCCGCCTCTTTCACAGGTGGCAGCCTAAAGATTTTAATAATCTTAGACAATATTTGGTAATTTAATAATTTTTTACAAAATCACACTAACTTACTCTCAAGCAGCAATTAAACGGTTGGAACTATTGACTGAAAACTGCCAATTTATCTGCGATACCTTCTCTACGAGACGCTACGCGAACGGTAAGCTACGCTAACGCAAATTCCATTCCTATTTCCATCATCAGGCTGGATATACGTCTGTTTATCCTTACCACTGCGCCCCAATGCCCTGAAAACACATTGCACTAACATCAGCTAATTCTATGAAAACCATTCAAAAATAAGTATTTCAGCTTTTTGTTTTTTGTAACTCTTTTTATAAAAATAATTAGTAAAAACCTTTTATAGATGACTTTTAGATCTAAATAGGATTTTTAAGTTAATTAAAACCCAAATGCACATAATTAAGTTCTAATCCATCGGATAAAACCAATTTAAAAATTAAGAGCCACTTTCTTTTCTATGTAATTTGCCCAATAATGACATTCATAGACCTCACGCATCGCCATCTCAGGAAAGGTGAAGGCAAATGTTTGAGCTACAAGTTTGAAAAAAAGCTATAAGAGGGAAACAACAGTGAAACTAGCAGTCTACGGAAAAGGTGGTATCGGTAAATCCACAACTAGCTGTAATATATCCGTCGCCCTAGCTAAACGTGGCAAGAAAGTGCTGCAAATTGGCTGCGATCCAAAACATGACAGCACCTTTACCCTGACTGGGTTTTTGATTCCCACAATTATCGACACCCTTCAAGAAAAGGATTATCACTACGAAGATGTCTGGCCTGAAGATGTAATTTATAAAGGCTACGGCGGTGTGGATTGCGTAGAAGCTGGTGGCCCACCTGCGGGTGCTGGATGTGGCGGCTACGTAGTCGGTGAAACCGTAAAATTACTTAAAGAACTCAACGCCTTTGATGAGTACGATATAATTCTTTTTGACGTTCTGGGTGACGTAGTTTGTGGTGGTTTTGCAGCACCACTCAACTATGCAGATTACTGCCTGATTGTTACAGACAACGGCTTTGATGCTTTGTTTGCGGCCAATCGGATTGCTGCTTCAGTCCGCGAAAAAGCCCGAACTCACCCACTACGTTTAGCTGGGTTGATTGGCAATCGCACATCCAAGCGCGACTTGATTGAAAAATATATAGAAGCTGTGCCAATGCCAGTTTTGGAAGTTTTACCTTTGATTGAAGATATCCGTGTTTCCCGTGTGAAAGGCAAGACTTTGTTTGAGATGGCAGAGCAAGATCCTTCCCTAGACTACGTTTGCGACTACTATCTCAGCATCGCCGACCAAATTCTAGCGCGTCCCGAAGGTGTTGTACCTAACGACACACCAGATCGGGAGTTGTTCTCTTTGTTGTCCGATTTTTATCTAAATCCGGGTAAACCCCAGGTTCCTAATTCAGAAGAGGAACTAGACTTGATGATTGTATAAATCATCAAGTTCTCAGGATGGGGGACAATAATATGGCTTTCTTTCACAGCTTTACGGATTCAATAAAACAAAAGTGGTTGCAATTTTTCCAGAATAATCGAGACTGGATTACCCTGCACATGCAAGTGGAATCAGTCTACACCCCTGATGGCGGGAAGCGACCACCTTCTTACCTCATCCTGGGAGTTCTTAACGCCCTAGAGCCAAAGCTAGCGCAGTTAATGTTGCCCTTTGCCAAACTTAATCCTGATGCTGATACGCTGATTGAGGTGCTGGATTTGCATTTTGACCCAGATTTAGCCCTCGGTAATCGCTTCGTTATCAACTCAGATGTAGAGAGATACGTAGAAGAAGCAGCTGCGATCGTTGATGAAAAGCCTGAAGATGAAACATTGACACATTCTCACACCAATGGCTATACCAATGGCTTTGCGGCGGAGGTGGTAGTTCAAGAGTTCGCAATCCTGGATTCCGACGATCAAAGTTTGGAAATCAGCGAGTTGGAGGAAACCGAAAATGACTTTGGCGATATTTCCTTAACCAACGGACACACATCAAAAGATGAGTCTCTCGAAATCTCTAGTTTGGAAGCAGATGAGTTTGGGGAAATTGCCTTCGATAACTCAGCTGCAATGGAAGTAAAGCTGGATGACGAGGCACTTGAAGATAGTCCACTAGATGATAATGCGTTTAAAGACGTGTTATCAGATGTCTGGGGTGATGAAACAGCTTTGCAAAAGGCTGAAGAAAATAACGATTTATTAGGGGAAGAACTGCCAGCAGGCGTTTTTGATGAATCAGAAATTGCCCGTCTCTTCCCCAACGCTTAATTATTGCCGTTCTTCGCAATTTTAAGTTTTAGATTTGGGGTTTTGGATTAGGAATTAGGGAAATTGTCGTTAGGCAAAGGATACTTTTGTTGTCCCAGCCTTCAATCCAAAATTATCATATCTAAAATCTGAAATTGGTTGAACTGCCATTAAATATCAAGGGGAGAAAAAACCAAAATGACTGTCGCTCAACAACCAGAAGCTTTAAGCTTTGAATGTGAAACTGGAAATTACCATACCTTTTGCCCAATTAGCTGCGTGGCGTGGTTATACCAAAAAATTGAAGATAGCTTCTTTTTGGTGATTGGGACAAAAACTTGTGGCTACTTCCTGCAAAATGCGATGGGGGTGATGATTTTTGCTGAACCCCGCTATGCAATGGCAGAGTTGGAAGAGGGTGATATTTCGGCACAGTTGAATGATTATGAAGAGTTAAAGCGGTTGTGCTTGCAGATTAAACGCGATCGCAATCCTAGTGTAATTGTCTGGATAGGTACTTGTACCACCGAAATTATCAAAACAGATTTGGAAGGTTTAGCGCCCAAGCTAGAATCTGAAATTGGGATTCCCATCGTAGTAGCGCGGGCAAATGGTCTAGATTACGCCTTCACCCAAGGGGAAGACACTGTGTTAGCAGCAATGGCTAACCGTTGCCCTGATAAGGCTCCGGTGGCGGAAACAGAGAAAATTGAACGGAATGCGATCGCTAAATTGCTAAACTTCGGCAAGAAGAAAGAAGAAGTTGCCCAAGATGAATCTGAGTATGTAGATCATCCACCACTCGTTCTCTTTGGTTCCCTTCCTGATCCCGTAGTGACTCAGTTAACCTTGGAACTGAAGAGACAAGGGATCAAAGTTTCCGGGTGGCTACCCGCAAAGCGCTTCACAGAACTGCCAGTACTGGAAGAAGGGTATTATGTCGCTGGTGTCAACCCCTTTCTCAGCCGCACAGCTACCACCTTAATGCGCCGCCGCAAGTGTAAACTCATTGGCGCACCCTTCCCCATTGGCCCTGATGGAACCCGCGCTTGGATTGAGAAAATCTGCTCGGTGTTCGGTATTACTCCCAAGGGTTTGGATGAACGGGAAGCACAAATTTGGGCAGGTTTGGAAGATTACGTCAAACTGATTCGCGGTAAGTCTGTATTCTTCATGGGTGATAACTTGCTGGAAGTTTCCCAAGCAAGATTCTTAATCCGTTGTGGGATGACTGTTCACGAAATCGGCATTCCCTACATGGATAAGCGCTATCAAGCTGCTGAGTTGGCATTGTTGGAGAAAACTTGCCAGGAAATGAATTCACCTCTGCCAAGGATTGTAGAGAAGCCGGATAATTACAATCAACTTCAGCGAATTTATGCGTTGAAACCAGATTTGGTAATTACTGGTATGGCTCACGCTAACCCGTTGGAAGCACGGGGTATTAATACTAAGTGGTCTGTGGAGTTCACTTTTGCTCAAATTCACGGGTTTACAAATGCGCGTGACTTGTTAGAGTTGGTGACTCGTCCGTTGCGTCGGAATAATAATTTGAAAGATTTGGGTTGGGATAAGTTGGTGAGAGAAGAAGCGAAGATTTAAATTTGGATTTGGATTTAGCAACAGCATATAATTAAGGCGAACCCAAAAAGTTCGCCTTTTTTGTCTCACAAAGGCGCAAAGGAAGATCGCCTAAAAATAGTTACAATCAGGTGGATATCGCTAAATCATAACTTAGAGAAAATTTAACCATTAGAGTTAATTATGCTTAAGCTAAATCCACAAAAGCTACCATTTCTAGAGTCTATTGGTTGGCAGCTAAAAAATGTATATCAAATGAGTGAGAAAGAAATTGTTCAATTGTATCAACGCAATTGGCATCATCAAACTACCTTCAAAAATTTAAAACAAGAAGAAAAGGATTTTATTCATTATTTAGCAAAAAAATATAATTCCTGGATATTACCGGATTTTGAAATGTTTCATCTCGGACATCACACTAATATACTTAAAATCCTTAATGCTTTCAATCCAGAAGTTTTCAAAAAAGCTTCTGCATACTTTGGTGGTGGTACACTGTTGGCGTTAGAATATGATGAATACAGGCTTAGTAAAGATATTGATTTCCTCTTCCCTTATGGAACGGAAAATTATAGGTATTTAAGAAATTTGATTTACGATGAAGGAATTGTGGCATTATTTCAAAGTACAACAGATATCGAATTAGGTGACAGTACAATAAATCAATATGGTATTCGTTTCCTTGTTGTAGTCAATGAAACAACTATTAAAGTAGAAATTGTAGCCAATGGGATTTTTACTTTAGACCCTCCTGTTTATCCAGAATGGACAAAAATACCTTGTCTGAGTATAAGCGATAGATTTACATCAAAACTAATGGCTAATGCTGACAGATGGAACGATTCAAGTACACAATCTAGAGATTTGATTGACTTAGCAATATTGCGTGTAAATAACAAAATCCCCGCACGTGCAATTGCTAAAGCTGAAGAAAGCTACGAAGTAAAAAAGCCATTAGTTAAAGCCATCACTAACTTTACTGAAAAAGAAAAATATAGAGATAAATGTTTTCATGAGTTAAACATACCTGAAGAAAAATTTCCAATAATAATGGATGGAATAAATCGGCTTTTTGTTGACTTTGAATCTATGAATTAAAGTAATTTAAAATGCAATCATCACTACAAAACGAGCGAGAAGTTATTATTATTGATATGGGTGATGGAATTCTTTTAAAGCGTAAGAAGCTTTTTCCATAAACTAAATTAGATGATGTAGCAGGTTTTTTAAAATATCAAGGAAAACCTAAAATCCTTGAGGATATGGATAATGCAATTCGCCAAGGTATAGAGGAATCGTGATTTAAAAGTAGAAAACTGGTTCAAACCTGATTAAAAAAGCTAACAAGTTTCTATTCCCTAACTCCAGAACTCACCATGACTCAAAAAACCTATCAACTCCCCCTAACCTTCGAGCAAATTCTTAATCTTGTCCTACAACTTCCTGCACAAGAACAAGAACAACTTATTCAAGAAATAAAGAAAACCTCTTCAAATAATAAAGATGAAGATTTACTTAGTGTTTTTGACAGAATCGGCAGAAATGCTCAAGCCAAAGGATTAACCGAAGAAACTCTAGAAGAATTGCTCGCCGATGAATCATAAACTAATTGTCATTGACACAAATGTTTTACTTAGTGCTGCTCTAAGTCCTAATGGAACAGCCCGTAAAGCCCTAGATAAAGTCTATAAAGAATTCAAAATTGCTCAAAGCGATAAAACTTATCAAGAATTAAACACACGAATTTACAAACGTAAGTTCGATAAATATATCTCAGATGAAGACCGACAAATTTTTTTGGACATAGTTAAAAAGTACAGTCAATTTATAGAAATAAAATCTCAAATAAACACCTGTAGAGATCCAGATGACAACAAATTTTTATAACTTGCTAAAGATGCCAATGCAGAATTTTTAATCACAGGAGATCAAGACCTTTTATCACTCAAGACCCTAGCCGAATATCAAAACCAGATTATTACTCCCAGAGAGTTTCTTGACCTTGATTAATTCATCTTTAATCCTGTAATTAGTTCAGATGGAAGGCTGTAACTCTAAAGGTTTGGATGGAATGATGTACATTAATTCTGCGCCGTCTGGTTTAACTTCTGTAGATGGAGTTAATTTTAGCCAGTCATGAAAGCTGATTCCTAATTGAGATATTGCTTGCACTTCTGTTTGGTATGATTCAAAGCGGCGATTGGTTTCAATCATAGATTGCATTACTTCAAATACTTGGGGAAGACGTTTGTAAGCTTCTTTTTCAAATCTTCCTGTGAATGGAGTAGGATTTCGTCCAAATATGCTCCATTCAATTTCACTACGATCTACAATTGCCGATGGAAGAGAAGACAGCCATTCATCATGACTTTGAGACAGTTTAAACATATTCTCTCGTTGCATCTCAAAAACTCTATTTTCATCAAAATTCGGGTCAATCCATTGGTAAATTTGGGTTAGTTTATGCAAATTAATCTGGTCTTTAAACTGAGGATGTAAGTATGCTGCTGGATTAGAAGTAAGCATAAGTTCAATATATTTATTAAGCAGCAACCTGATAAATTTTGCCCCTTCTTGAAAACGACGAAGTGCCGTTTCATGTTCTTCTAGTTCTAAATGGCAACGTGCTTCTGCAATATAGGCTAGAGATAATGTAAGTATATATTTGTCAATAATTGGGCTTTTTTGGGAAAGTTCATTAATTGTGTAATCTTTGTAAATATGTTCTGCCTCTAAGAAGCGACTGATGGCTTGTAAGGCACTGCTTCTCCGGTTATCAATTCTAGTCATTGTAAAGGCATTAATTGCTAATTCTATTCCAGCATGGAAGTTAGCATAGAAACTGAGGTCAATTTTGTGATTAATTTTATTTAACAATTCTGCTGCTAGTTTTAATTGGTTTTCTATCTCATTGAGACGCTGTGATATAACAGCAAAACCCATCACAGATACCCCAAGATTAAGTACACTAGCAGCAGTGGTTATCTGCAAAAGTTGTGAACTGATTTGCATAGGTTTTCCAATTGCTTGGATTTGATTTTCAATATTATCTAGTTGTTGGTTAACATCACCAAATCCCTTATCTAATCGCTGGTTAACATTCCTAAATCCCTTCGCTGACACAGCTATATTTGCTCCTGAAGTTAGCAAATTTGCACCAGAAATAATCAGGTTTAGAACGTTATGAGGCGAACTCGCAGGGGTTGAGGTTGTTCCTCTTAAAAATCCAAGGACATTATTTGTTGCAGTATCTCGGATTACACTGCCACATAGTACATATATTCCCTTCGCTAAACCTTTAGCAATATGTGGTGCAAGTGCAAAGGTAATTTGAAGTGGTAAACTCATAATTTTCTCCTAGTTAATAAAACTTCAGTCGCAGGATATTTGGTGATAAGCAACTTTACATCTAGGCAACAAATATCCCCGCTTTATTTAGTATTCCCAATTTGAGTTCTATTCTGTCTAATAGGGATGTCTACGACGGGCTACGCCTACGCACTTTTTAACAAACCGCCAATAAAGAGAACTTAATTCAGATGGAAGATTGTAAATCTAAAGGTTTGGATGGAATAATATACATTAATTCTGCGCCGTCTGGTTTAATTTCTGTAGACGGAGTTAATTTAAGCCAGTCATGAAAGCTGATTCCTAATTGGGATATTGCTTGTACTTCTGTTTGGTAAGATTCAAAGCGGCGATTGGTTTCAATCATTGATTCCACTACTTCCAAAGTTTTAGGAAGACGTGCGTAAATCTGAGGCTTAGGATCATCCCAAATTGCTTTTCCTACCCAATCTATCTCGGAATCCCAAATTGCTGCTGGTATTGATTCTACCCACTTATTAGGATCTTGCGCTAACTTGAACAATTTCTTACGTTGCATATCGAAGACTGCATTTTCATCCAAATTTGGATCGAGCCATTGGTAAATGCGGGTTAGTCTACGCAAATCAATCTGACCTTTGAACTGAGGATGCAAGTATGCTGCTGGGTTAGAAGTTAGTAGAAGCTCAACATATTTTTGGATACGAGAATGGATAACTCTCGAACCTTCCTGAAAGCGACGAAGTGCTGTATCGTGTTCTTCTAATTCTAAATAACAACGAGCTTCAGCTAGATAGGCTAAAGATAAAGTCAGCAGATATTCATCAGCAATTTGGCTTTTTTGCTCAATTTCGATATCTGTGTATTCAGTATAAATATGCTCTGCTTCTAAAAAGCGGTTAATAGCTTGTAGTGCGCTGCTTCTACAATTTTCAATTTTGGTCATTGTAAAAGCATTAGTTGCTAATTCTATTGCAGCACGAAAATTAGCATAAAAACTAAGATCGATTTTACGATTAACGTTATTTAACAGTTTTTGCGCTTCTTGTAAGCGTTTTTCTAATTCCTTAAGCCGTTGTGCTATTACAGCAAAGCCTATAACTGAGACACCAAGGTTAAGTATACTGACTGCATTAGTTACCTGCAAAATCCTTTGAGTTGCTTGCATACTTCGCCCAAGCTCCTCCAACTGTTTTTCAGTAGAATTATTTGCTCCCTGCTCTCGTAACCAAGTAACGACTTGTTTTGTCCCTACATCTCTGATAACACCCCCTACCCTTTCAAAACTTCCATCTGCCAATCCTTTGGCAATCCAATCAGTAAGCATAAAGGTTACTGTAACGGGTAAACTCATAATTTTCTCCTAGTTGCTAAAATTTCAGCAGCGTGATGTCTGGTAGCCAGTCGCTTCGATTCATTCTGCACAGCAAATACCTGTGCTTTAGTCAGTATTCCCAAATTGAGTTGTAGTTTGTGTAATAGCGATGTCTACGACGGGCTGTTCGGTGTCGCAATTTTTAACCAGAAGATGCAGAATGATCGCACATACAAGCGTTGAACTAAGCTTGAAACCCGCTCTCAATTAGGAAATTGCAGATGAGAGAGCGATCGCTAAAATCTCATCTCAGTCAGATACAGTTAAAATATGCTGGTAAATATGCGAGTAAACAAAAATTATGCTTAGTGGAATTAAGCAAAAGGCTATTGTCGGAAAAGATGGCAAAATTGAACTGTCTACAACTGAATTACCAGAAGGAACTGTTGTAGAAGTTATTGTGCTAATTGAACCACCAACTGAAGAAGATGAAACTACCTATCTTCTAAAATCAGAAGCTAACAAAAAGCATCTACTTAAAGCTTTGGATAATGTACAAAAAGGAAACCTAATTTATCTAAATTTAGATTAGCGATCGCAATTTCTAATAAATCCAGCTAACTAACAGCAAAATCTGTATATTTACGCACAGATGGTAACTGAAAACCTAAAACAATATCTTCTTTTGGTACACCTAATTCAACCAATTCATTAGCAATCCCTACCTCTGTCCCATCTTGCTGAATCCAGATTTTATCATCAATAATATCTAGATGGAGAACAGGCCCATATATGCGGTCTTGATCGCGCCAACCTACATAAACTAATTGATAACGATCGTGTTCTGTATCAAAAATCGTCTGTGCCTGAATGCGATTATCCCAAACAGTACTAGCGTGTTGTTGAAGTAAATTCTTAATATATAGTCGATATTTATCTAGCTTTGCCATTGGTCTATCGCCTCCTGTTCAATATTATAAATTAGTAAACAGAGTTGATTACTTTGAATTACAGATTGGATAAATGGAAGTATAAAAAACTCATTGTAGACAGTACTAGGAACTGCTAAATATAAAGTGCGATTAGCTTCTTGTTTTTGTAAAGCAATTCGGTAAATGATAAATTGTCCTAATGCAGCGTAAAATTCTGTTATTTTTGACGGACTTAGAAAACTTTTAATTTCAACAGCTATTTTTTGTCCTTGTTTTTCGGCTGCAATAACTTTTTCTGCTCCTAAATCAACATATAGCTCAAGGGTTCCCGCCTGGAGAGCATAAGGATTGTGAGTAATTAACCACCCTTCTTTCTCAAGTGCTGTTTTGACAACTGCATGAAAAGCATCTTTAGCAGGCACAGGTTTAATTCCAATTTATGGCGGTGCTTGATTTGAGAATTTCTATTTCAAGAATACATTTACAACCTAGCGAAACAAAAATTTGAAGTGTGCTTCTTTAAGAATGAGCAAAAGTCCTTCAGAAAATATCATTCACAGCGCCGAACGATCATCTTTTTTTCCTATCTTTAATTCCCAACTCCCTAATTGCATACTTCTATGTAATCAGAAGTATCTACACCAACCTAAACAACTCCCCTGGCAGGTTAAACTAGGTCTGGTAACAGCTGCTCCACCGTTCCTTATGAGGCTTTTATGGGAGCTAACCTCAAACAGATTGCCAACTATTTAGATAACCTTGGTTGGGACTACCGTTTTGATGATGAAGAAGACCGGATTATAACAGGTGTGGAGGCTGATAACCTAGAAGATTTCCTAATAGTTGTCCAGTTAGATGAAGAGGGAAAATTTTTTCGGGTATTTGCCCCTCAAGTTCTGGCAGGAATTCAAGATCATCCTCACAAGGGAGTTATCCTACAGACGATGCTTGCCATTTCCTGGGAAACCAAAATGTTGCAATGGGAGTATGACCCATCTGATGGTGAAATTCGTGCGATTATTGAGTTTCCACTAGAAGACTCGATTCTCACAGAAAAGCAATTTTACCGTTGTCTGAGTGGATTAATTCAGATTGTGGATGGCATAGCGATACCTCGCCTCAAAGAAGTGATGGCAACAGGTCTAGATCCGGGGAATATAGAACTTGGGGAAAGACTGTTACTCAGTATTCAGGAAGAAGCGCCAGGATTACTAGATTTGCTAGAAAAGGCAATGGAGGCGCGGAAAAAACGAGGAAGTTTTCCCAGCGAGTGAGACGGATCATCACTTAAATCGCTATACTCCAAAGTGATACCCTCACTATATACTGAAATTTTCTGGGGCTGGATATTATGACATCCTATGCAACCTCCTCTGCCAAAGCGGAAATGAGTGAACTACGGCGGTTGAAAGGCTTATTACCGCCAGAATTACAGAGCTGGGTCACGGTTGAAGGCACAACTGAGGTCAATCCACCCCTGGTTCGCTGCGAAGAAATTGGTAAAGACCAGGTAGAAATTCAAATTGACCTGGTGAAATGGGATGCCCTCGCAATGGATCAGCGTAATCTGCTGTTCTGGCATGAAGTTGCTCGCGTTCAAAATGACACAATTCCTAAAGATGGTTGGGAAATGGCAGCACTAGCCATCGGTTTAGGTGGTGCTGTCGGCGAATTGTGGGTACAAGATGGATTGCTGCTGGTGTTAGCTTTGTCGCTATGTGGCGTGTCAGGGTGGCGATTGTACCAAAAGAATAGCGGGGAAAAGCAACTAAGAGAATTGCTCAATGCTGATGAGAAAGCGATCGCTTTGGCAACTCGTTTCGGTTATAGCCTCCCCAATGCCTACAAGAGTCTCGGTAGCGCCTTGAAAACCCTGATTGACAATACTCCTAGTAAGCGCCAACGCTCGAAATACGAAGCAAGGCTGTCTGCCCTCAAGCGCAGTGCTAATAAAGCAAAAGCTAAATCCAAAACTCCAGATGAAGGCGGGTTGTAATTAGTTAGTCATTTATCATTTGTCATTAGGAGTTTGGAGTTTGCTGTGAAATCTAAACTTCAAACTCTGCCTTTGACTGGAAATGCCTGCTGAGGCGGCTGTTGCTTTGCTGATTCGCGGCAGCAATGACTATATTCATCGAATCTTACTTTTTTCTTGACTACATCTTTATCAAACTCAAATTTTACAGAAGCTTTTACAGTTGGTTAAGCATCTTATGCGTCTGAGGGATCACACGCACATGCTTGATAAACCCCTTCATCAAAGCTTGCCAGGTCAAAACTTGATCGGCCGTAGGTGCAAGCATCGGTATTGAGGAAAATTGTTCAGATACTGCTAAAGGCGTAACAGGTTGTAAAAATACTGAGATATCTGGACTAACCTCTGCCACCAAGGAAGCTGAACGTTCTAACTCGGCTGGATCTGTGTTTTGAGACACAATTATCTTGACAAAAACATTTAAATATGAGTCATAACATAACTGGAGAGATTTACTATGTTCTTGCCAATGGCTTTCGCCGCTAACACTGGGCAATTTGAAATCCATACCCACAGAGTCTAAATAGGGAAGAATCATCGCTAATTGTTCTGGGCGATGTCCGCCAGTTTCTAAGTATATGGGCAGACCAGTTATATCTCGCACTTGGGGTAGAAACTGCGTTAAAAATGAGGCATGAAGAAGTGGTTCGCCTCCAGTTAAGCTAATGCTATCGTGTAGAGAAGGTAGATTTTGCTGTTTTACCCATTCGATTAATATGGGTAAAGAGACAGGGTTAGAGTGGATTTCAAAGTCGCGCAATCCAGGCGATCGCTCTATCCGACAAGTAGCAGGTGCATTCCAAGTTTGAGCACTATCACAAAAGTGACAGCGCAAATCACACAAGGCAAAACGAATAAATATCTGACGCGTCCCTACATTCAGTCCTTCCCCTTGAATGGCAGAAAAGACCTCAACTAGGCGTGCGGTAGGTGTAACCGTAGTTTTAGTAATCATTTGATGAGAGCAACGCGATCGCGCTGCGTCGGCACAACAGCAAGGATGTTTTTTGGCTTCTTGTTCTATTGTGAATCGTCGCTAGCGATCTCCAATCTCAGCCCCGGTAAATAAAAATTAGTCCTTATTAATACTGATTCCAATATTAGGTTAGGTAATTTTGGAGGACAAAATAATGTTTGGCAGATTACATTATACATGGCAACGAAAGTGCAGAGCTTCATGACTAGCCAACCGACAGAGGTCGATTTTCCAGTTAATTCCCTAAACGACACGGCTATAATGCAGGTGCCGGCGCGGTTGAGCGTGCTGGAGGCTTTAGGCTTTAAGCAAACCTGCCATAGCTTAATTGGGCCCAATTCACATCCTAAACAAATCATCATTGACTTTCACCAAACTACTTTTATGGATAGTAGTGGTTTAGGTGCATTGGTGAGTAATTTTAAATACGCCCAAACTCAAGGTGTTACATTAACACTGCGGAATGTAACACCTCAAGTAATGGGAGTCTTAAAACTCACGGGATTGGATCAGGTTTTTCCCTTAGAATCGGTTGACGATGGGTTGCTAATAGAGCCGGAAGATTTAGTTGATAATCGCAAGACAACTTCCCGCAAAGTAGAGCAGTTACCCACTACTCACCCTTCTGTGGCATCTTGGATGAAACGGTTCTTAGACATTGTGGGATCAGTGATTGGTTTATTAATTACAGGAGTTTTGTTTATTCCGATTGCGATCGCTATTCAAATTAACGATCCCGGCCCCATTTTCTTCAGTCAAACCCGTTGTGGTTGGATGGGAAAGCAGTTTCAGATTTGGAAATTCCGCTCTATGTGTGTGGATGCAGAAGCGAAGAAATCTCAAGTTAAAAACCAAGTGCAAGGTGCATTTTTCAAGAATGAGAACGATCCTAGAGTTACTAGGGTAGGGCGCTTTTTACGGCGAACTAGTTTTGATGAATTACCGCAATTTTGGAACGTCCTTAAAGGAGAAATGAGTTTAGTTGGTACTCGACCACCTACACCCGATGAAGTAGAACGTTATGAAGTACCGGAGTGGCAACGTTTAGACGTAAAACCCGGTATGACTGGCGAATGGCAAGTCAATGGAAGGTCTACAGTCCGCAGTTTTGAAGATGTAATTCGCCTAGATTTGCAGTATCAAAAAAATTGGAGTTTGGTGTATGATTTAAAGCTAATTTTCAAAACTATAGCTATTCTATTTAATAGAAACAGTGGCGCTGTTTAGCTAACTACCCTTATTCACAATTTTTTGGTAATTACCCAACTCTCGCAATATTTCTTAAATACACCCAAGCCCATAATGGGCTTGGGTAAATTTTAGGTTTTTACAGCACAAGTAAGTGAAATTATCCCACTACCTTCTCAAGACCAACGACTTCAACCTGCTGCACTTCTGGCAATAAACGCTTCATGCTTTGCTTAACAAACCCCTGCAAAAAACCAATCTGCTGATTTTGCTGAAACACTTTTTGCAAAGTTTGCCGCAAGTTCTCCAAATTTAAACCAGTCCCAGAATCTATTGCTACTTCCTGCTGTTGGAAATATTCAATTAGACTTAACCCTGCGACTCTAGTCAGATAAGCTGCACTTACTCCCTGTACTACGCCACCAGCAACAAAGGTAATGGCATTACTTTTAAGAACAGTACTAATTGCCTTTGTAGAAAGCTCAACTAAACCCAGTTTCAGCATCAAACTTCCTATTGTTCCAGCTACAGTTTGCGCCTGTTCCAAGGAAAATTTCTGCTGATAGATATTACCCAAATCCATTACCATTTGAGCATTAATTGCCGCAGTCGCCAGAATATCAAGGGCTGGAACTGGGTTAGCAAAGGCAGCCGCCGCAGCTATCCATTGATATTGTTCAATAATTGGGGTAGCGCGATCGCGTCTAGTTCCATTCAGCCAGTTTTTCGCCTCAGCTTTCAACAATCCGGCTTTCCTCATGGTAGTTACCCAAACTAGCCGTTGTCCCTGCTGTGCCAAAACTTCACCCAACTGCTGCGTCAACTGCTGGATATCTGCTGCTGGTTGTTCCATCCACTCTTGCACAGTACCATCAGCTTCATGCTTTCGGACTTTAATAGCAATGGGAGAGGCGGCTGTTGCAACCACATTTCCCTGCATTCGCTGTTTCAATGACAGCAAGATGCTGGCGCTTTCATCGGCTAAATACTGATCTTGTTTGTTGAAAACCAAGATTGTCGGCTGATTTGCTGCTTTTAGCTGCTGTAAGGCTTGAAATTCTGAGTCTGTCAAATCACCGTTTGTCAGGAACAGGACAAAATCTGATTTTGCAACTTCTGCTAAAACAGCTGCATCTGAATTGCCCCCAGTTTCTCTAAACAAAGGTGCTGTCTCTTCTAAAGACACCCAGTTTTGTGTCTCTAGATTTTGCTTTAACACTTCAATTAAGGTGCTTTTACCTACGGATTTCCCGCCAGTCACAGCCACTTTAATTTTTTGTCTATCTAATTCAAAGAACAATTGGGCAACTTGTTCTCGCAGTGTCTCTAATGCTGGATGGTTTTCTGCTTCTTGTGCCAGTTGGTTAATTACAGTTTCAGTTTTAGCGATCGCACTTTCCACAGTCGCCCGATCTACAAGCATACTATTTAGCTGCTCTAAACTGTCTTTCGGGCGATTTTGCTGGAATAACCACAAACCACCGCCTACAGCTAAGGCACTCAACAAACCAAACTCACCCACCTGCACTATGGAATCGTGCCAACTGTCCAACATCCACAGAGAAAGGGACAGTCCCAATCCTCCCACTAAAATTGGTCGCTGCAACTTCACAACCATGATTCTCCGCGCCCTTTAGATGGCTATTTCTTCCAGAATAGATCAAAATAAAACAAAAACCCTTCAATCTTGACTGATTGTAGGGTTTTTGTTTTATCATTCATTTGGTGGCGGGAAGTGGATTTGAACCACTGACCTTCGGGTTATGAGCCCGACGAGCTACCAGGCTGCTCTATCCCGCGTTGCTCTCGACTTATTTATAATAACCTATAGTCAAGAGTTTGGCAACTACAAAAACGATAATTCTCCAATTACTTCTAAACGCGTGTATTTTCCCAAGGTGGCAAACTTTTCTGAGAGGCTTTCGGCGGCGCTAGGACTAATCCAACCCATTTGCTTGAGTAAGTGAATAGCAACAGCATGTTTTGCCCGTTTTGCCCCATCCATGACTTTGATTGCTAATCCCAAGCCTTCACCGAGTCTACCAATGCACTGAACTCCTTCAGCACCACCTTTACTGACTAGTTCCCCTGGGGTTAAGCGCATCAGTTCCGTATCAAATTCTCCATCTCCTGCTACCATTGCGGGGTGATGAGTCATAGCGCGGACGATGCGCTCCATATCCAGATTAGTACTAGAGGCTAGCAGGGCATATAAAGATGCCATGTGACCGAGTTGCATCACATAAGTGGGTGCGCCACAGTCATCATGAGCGTTGATAAATTCTGCGGCCGGCATTCGCAGCAATTCTGCTACTTTGCCTAAAATCAATTGCTGTATTGGGTGCTTGCGATCCAAGTAGTTATTTAAGGGCCAACGGCGTTGCTGACAAACAGCTAACATTCCCGCATGTTTTCCAGAGCAATTGTATTCCAGAGGACTGTGTTTACCTTCAGGAGTTGGACACTGGAGGATGGTGGGGTCAAGATCGGCCCGCCACAGGATGTTAAATACCTGTCGGACTTGATCTATGCTTCCTTTATGGGAACTTGTGATAATTGCTAAGTCGCGATCGCTAAGGTCATAGCGTTCCAGTGTACCTGTGGTGGTGACTGCAAGGGCCTGAAATGGTTTGAGGGCTGAACGGATAAATGCAGCAGTTTCAGAATTTCCGGCAACGGTTAGAACGCGTCCCCGATCGTCGCATACAACGGCTTGGACTATATGCCTGGATTCAATAATACCTTCCCGCAGTAACCGGACTTCCAGTGCTGTGGCTTGAGTTCGTTTTCCCATTGTCATGGGTTTATATTTATTACCTTTTTTAATTAATTAGCCATTGGCCATTAATCATTAGTCCTTAGCTAATGACTAATGACCAATGATTAATGACTCTTTAAAACAAATGCCAAACTATCGTACCAGTAACGTACATTCCCGCCAAGCTAGCGAAGGTAAATTGTAACCGCCGCAGAATGGGTTTGATTTCGTATGCAACAATTAAGCGATCGCGGTTAAGGATTTCCTGTGGTTTCGTCCAAGTTTGGCCGTCGTACCAGCCGGACTCTTCATAAAATACTGTAGGACTAGAAAGGCGATCGCACACGTAGAACCATCCTAAGTACAATCTTACTAGTGCCAGTACCACCCCGACACTGGCGGCGGCCGCACCACAAAGGATAAAATGTGCAATATACTTGTGGGGAGGAAAACTTGCTGCGGCCACAGGTGCTGCGATTAGCCAAGATAAACCCCAAATCCAAGCTATTTTCGTGATATAATCGCGCAAATCTAAAGTACTATCACGAAATAGCCAGGAAGTTTTTAACTCTTCGTACTCATTGAGCGGTTGTTGGTCTATGGGAACTGGGCAATTTGAAACCGAAGACCTAATCATGTTGGCTTACCTTCACCCTCATCAGATTCTGGAAGGGAAATACGTTCTGCATGAATCCAGAACGCTTCTAAATTATAAAACTCCCGTTCTTTGGGCATCATGATGTGAACGATCACATCACCGTAGTCTTGTAATACCCAACTACCTTCGACTTTTCCTTCTGTCCTTATGGGACGACGTTGCAACTCAGTTTCGACTTTTCCTTCAATTGCTTGAGCGATCGCTCTTACTTGTACTTTAGAATAGCCAGTCATCATCACAAAGTAATCGGCTAAGTAAGATACCTCTGCTACTTTGAGCAATAAAATCTCACCCGCCTTGCGGTCTGATGCAGCTTCTGCGATCGTTGCAGCTAGTTTTCCGCTCTCCTCTTCGGTATGGGCGTGGCTCTTTACCACACTCTTCGTCAGTGGGACAGATTGTAATTGGAAATTTCCTTGGAAATAATCAGTCATTAAACCTCAGGTGCTTTTTTCCTTTTGAAACAATTGTTTACAAATCACAAACAATTGATCTGACAAATGTGCCAATAGGTTTTTTTGAATACTAACAAAAAAACAGGTGTTTATGGGGACTAGTTTAATAATTGCTATCCACTAAAAACTACAATACAACACAGCAGATTTATGCCTGGTCGACCAAAAGTATCACTGGTATAAATGATTTATTAGTACCACTGGATACCAACTAATTCGTGTTGCCTAGTTAAAAAACTGGTGTTCTCACAGATTGAATGAAGTGAAGCTGTGGAATTTTGGGTTCAAAACGCACCTAAAAACTAGTACCGCAAGGCGGAATTCAAAATTAAAAATGACGCTTGATGACTGGCTAACAAAATTTAAAATCAATACAGCGTAAGCGTTTCGTTGAGTTGGAATTGTCTGTTTATTTCCGCCGTATTGTACTAGCTTGTCTATTGCTCAATATCTTTGGGTTAAGCCTTTTTTCTTTCCCTCTGCTTCAACAGATGCATTTCCTTAACCCAAGCGTATTAGTCTATTTAAGTTAACCACCCTCAAAATCTACTGCTAGAGAGTGAGGGTATAATTGTGACTTTCGGAGTCGATGCACCCTCATGGGCTTTCTGCTCTAGATACTGTAACTCTTGTAGACTGAATTGCTCCATGCTCTGCTCTCAATGAGTAAAACAACGACTCATACTGATTTAAAGCTTGCTCAAAGGCATAGTTTTCAACGGCATATTGGCGACTTTTATAACCCAGAGTTTTGACTTTTTCGGGGTTTTGGTACAAATCTAAAATTGCCATTGCTAAAGCTTGGGGATCTTCTGGAGGAACGATCGCTCCGCCGCCACTTTGCTTGATTGCTCTTGCTGCTGTACCATTATCAGGTACAGAAGCAACTAATGCCGCTCCACTAGCAAGTAGTACTTGAATTTTTGACGGCATATTGAAAGATACAACATTTTTCTTCTGCACTACCAAGCCAACATCAGCAGCTGCCAACATTTCTGGCAAAGATTTGCGGGGTTGAAATGGTAGTAACAAAACATTATCTGCGCCGCAGTCTAGACATTCTTGTTGCAATCGCTGTAAACCTTTTGCCTCTCCAACGATGACAAAAACAATATCTGGGATATGGCGTAACACAGAAGCAGCTTTGATAACGCTTTCTAAGCCTTGGGTTAGGGCAATGTTACCAGAATAAAGAACTACAAATTTGCCATTTAGATTATGTGCTTCGCGGAAAGGGTTATTTTCTTTAGGCAAAGGGCGGATAAAATTTACATCAACCCAGTTGGGAATTTGCACAATTTTGTTAGCTTCTACGCCTTTAGATCGCAAATTCTCCACAAACCCATCGGCGATGACACTAATTTTACTAGCAGTGTGGTAAGCAAATTTTTCCAACACTGTAAATAACTTTATAAGCAATTTATTTTTCAGTAGACCGACATGAATGGCTGCTTCTGGTAATATATCTTGTAGATTTAAGATCACAGGACAAGCACGTAACCATCCTAAAAGAGCAACTGGTACACAGCTTGGCAAAGATGGCGATGTTGAGAGAATCACATCTGGATGCCAACCTAAGAGGGCTGGTAGAAAACTAGTAACAACAAAACTAGCGTCTAGTAACACCCGATCTAATAGGTTGGGTTGGGGACGAATCCAAACATAACTGCGTTGAATTTGAACGCCATTTTTATATTCGTTGACATACCACTTGCCCCGATATTCTTGGTAAATTTGACGTTCAGGATAGTTCGGCATAGCGGTGACTACGCGTACTTCATGCCCACGCTTCACTAGTCCCTCTGCTAGTTCAGTCATCAGTGGGGCAATACCAATTGGCTCTGGATAGTAGTTATAGGAGTAAATTAAAATCCGCATAAAAGTTAGTCTGAAGTACCCCGGTTTTTGTTGAATGACAAATATTTATCTTCAACATTGTTTTAGAGCTTAGAAACTCCTATATTTAATTGTGACTTCAGACTTTGTATCTGTCAGGGATTTTCCTTAAAGATTGAGTAAACTTTCACATTAGGTACTTAGAGAAAGTGTGAACTTTTTTGACTATTTAAGCAGTCTTAAAATTGTTCTTTTTTGATTGGTACGTAAGTAAAAACCCTAAATTTTCCGATATTAATTAAGACTGTTTCATAATATTAGTTATTGAATGAGCGATCACCCTTGTATTTTTTCCTTTTTTGCTGGTTCAGGATTCCTAGATTTAGGTTTCGAAACTAGCGGTTTTAATGTTGTTTATGTCAATGAAATTTTTTCACCATTCATGGCAGCATACCGTTATTCACGGCAGATTGAGAATCTGCCGTTGCCAGAATACGGGTATCATCACGGAGAAGCAGGAGATATAACCCAATTTCTTGAAGGTTTACAAACACAACACCTCCGCGAGTTAGTACAAGACTGCCGTAAATCTAATAATATTGTGGGTTTCATTGGCGGGCCTCCCTGTCCTGATTTTTCGATTGGCGGCAAAAATAGAGGACGTTTAGGAGATAATGGCAAGCTTTCCGCTTCTTATGTTGAATTAATTTGTCGCAATCTTCCAGATTTCTTTTTATTTGAGAACGTTAAGGGGTTGTGGAGAACGACAAAACACCGTTTATTTTTTGAGTCGCTCAAGCAAGAATTACTCGAAGCTGGCTATATATTAACAGAACGCTTAATCAATGCTATCGAGTATGGTGTACCCCAGGATAGAGAAAGAATTATTCTCATTGGTTTTCGCAATAGTTTTATTAAGGATATAGGAATAAAACTTGGTAGTGAAAAGTTTCTACCTGAAGAAGCTTTTCCTTGGAAAAATCATATTTTATATCCTCAAGCAAAGGTTTTTGCTTATCCTTGGCGTAAGTCCGAACCATTCCAAGAAAATTCCATAATGTCTTGTCCTGATGGCATCCCTCAAGAATTAACAGTTGAATACTGGTTTAGAAAAAATAATGTGCTGAAGCATCCCAATGCTAAAAACTGTTTTCAACCAAGGGCAGGCATAACAAGATTTGCTGCTATTAATGAAGGAGATGATTCTAAAAAGTCTTTTAAGCGACTTCACCGATGGCGTTACTCTCCAACAGCTTGCTATGGAAATAATGAAGTACATTTGCATCCCTATAAAATCCGGCGGATTTCTGTAGCGGAAGCTTTAGCTATCCAATCTTTGCCTGAAAGTTTTGTACTTCCAGAGAATATGTCGCTCACGAATATGTTTAAGACTATTGGTAATGGCGTACCATATTTGGCATCAAAAGCGCTAGCTAAAACTATTATTGACTTCTTAGGAACTGGTGTAAAAAATGCTGTTAATATTTCTAACCTTACTATGCCTAATGTTAACTTAAACACTTATACTAATTCCGCAACATCTACAAAGCCGATATCTAAAATAAGTTAGCACTTTATTTTCAGAATAAACTCGTAATAAATATGGTTTAATATTATATATAAGAAATGTTTTAATTTTTTATAAAGTTTAATAATCAATCACTGGCAGAAGACACGATGGCAGCAGACTATCCAGATATTGATATTGCGCCATTTATCGATCACTCCCTGTTAACGCCAACAGCTACTCCAGAGCAGGTTGAGCAGTGGTGTGAAGAAGCATACAGATTCAATTTTGCGGCGGTTTGCTTATACCCCGCTTATGTCAAGCAAGCAGTCGAACTCCTTCATGGTAAAAACCCGAAAGTGTGTACGGTAATTGGCTTTCCTTCTGGTGCGACGACTTCAGCAGTGAAACTGTATGAGGCTCAAGAAGCAGCGGATAGTGGGGCTACGGAGTTGGATGTGGTAATGAATTTGGGCTGGTTGAAAGCTGGTAAAACTGAAGAAGTCCACCGAGAGATTGCTGAAATTTGCGAAGAGACTGGGCAAACTGTCAAGGTAATTTTGGAAACCAACCTGTTGACAGATGCAGAGAAAAAAATAGCTGCTGAAATAGCTATGGAGGCGGGGGCAGCTTTCTTAAAAACTAGTACAGGTTGGAATGGTGGTGCAACAGTGGCAGATGTGCGATTTTTGCAGGAATTGGCAAAAGAAAGGGTGGGAATTAAAGCTGCGGGTGGTATCCGCACGATCGATCAAGCTCTAGACTTAATCGTAGCGGGTGCTACTAGATTAGGCACATCTCGCGGTATTGATTTGATCCGCCAGCGCGATAATCTGGGAAAAGGTGAATAGTCATTTGTTTCTCCTCCCACGCTGTCGGTACTTTATGTCATTTGTCCAAAGTCCAAAACCTAATGACCAATGACCAATGACTAATGACTAATAACTAATGAGTAGAACCTACAAAGCAACCGGAATTAATCTTAAAACTCAGGTGCTGGGAGAATCAGATAAGATAGTGACGATTTTGACACCAGAATTCGGTCTGATTCGAGCAGTAGCTCCAGGGGCACGTAAACACAACTCCAGCTTGGGCGGCAGGAGTGGTATGTTTGTTGTGAATGAACTATTGATCGCGAAAGGGCGATCGCTTGATAAAATTACTCAAGCACAGACGTTAAAAACTTATCCTGGTTTAGCTAAAGATTTGGGAAAATTGGCTGCTAGCCAATATTTAGCAGAAATAGTCCTCTCTCAAGCTTTGAGCGAACAACCCCAAGAAGAACTTTATGAGTTGTTCAATGAACATCTCCATCGCTTAGAAGCCTTGTCTAGTGCAAATGCATCTGGTGTTTTAGCTCATCTGGCTCATGGGGTGTTTCACCTTTTAGCCTTAGCAGGAGTAACGCCGCAAGTGCAAGTATGCTGCTTATCTGGACGCTCCCTCAAGCCAGATTTTGCAGACCCCAATTGGCAGGTAGGATTTAGCATACCTGCGGGAGGAACGATTTGCTTAGAAACTAGGGAACGTTTACGAAAAGAGGGAGAGAGAGGTAGAGGGGGTACTGAGTTCCCCATGCCCCATGCCCAAACAGTTGTTGTACATCGGCAAGAAATGCCTGTGATTTCTTGCCGTCTGGGTTCTATGGAACTGGCTTTGCTTCAACATCTGTCACAACCAGAGATAATACAAATTGATGGTGCTAGAGACCATAACTGGTTATCTGTTGAGCAGATTTTGCGCCAGTATACTCAATATCAATTAGGTCGCCCTATTCGCTCTGCTACCTTGATCGACTCTTATTTTGCTGCCAACCATGATGCAACCATCTGATTTGGATAAAAAAATCCTGCCTTTGTCACCAAGCCTCGCCAAAAAACAGAATAGGGGATCAGATCCTACAGTCAGGAATCACTTGAGTGCCGTTTTAAAGTGTACACCTAGTCAAATCAATAGCCAAGAAATATCCCCAAAAGACGTTTCTAAAAACGATCGCAATGGGACAGCCCAGATCCCAAAAACTGATGTTTCAAATGAATCAGAAATACAATCTGAGGACAAGTTAACCTCTGCCCAAGCAAATGGAAATGGACAAAGTTTGCCAGTAGCCACTACCTCAGAAAAAGAACCATCAAACTTAGATAGTTCAGGTTCAGGTGGAGAAGCTATTGCAGGGAATGTAAAACAGCAAGGGTTTTTGCCTGTATTAAAAAACCCCAATTTTCTGGCTCTTTGGGGCGGTCAAGTTTTCTCGCAACTAGCAGATAAAGTCTATTTGGTGCTGATGATTGCTTTGATTAATACTCAGTTTCACGCTAGCAATCAGAGTATTAGTGGTTGGGTGTCAGTCTTGATGATGGCTTTTACGATTCCAGCCGTACTATTTGGTTCCGTTGCTGGCGTGTTTGTCGATCGCTGGTCAAAAAAGGCTGTGCTAGTAGCAACGAATATTTGGCGCGGTATCCTGGTTTTGTCAATTCCCTTTCTGTTGTGGTTGACTCATGACTGGAAACCCATAGGAATGTTGCCAGTGGGTTTTTTGATCATCCTGGGCGTGACTTTTTTGGTTTCGACACTGACGCAGTTTTTTGCACCAGCAGAACAAGCAGCAATCCCCTTAATTGTAGAAGAACAGGATTTACTCTCGGCAAATTCGCTTTATACGACAACGATGATGGCATCGGTGATTGTTGGGTTTGCTGTTGGGGAACCGTTGTTAGCGATCGCAGATCGACTTTGGTCGCAAATTGGTGGTAGCGGTAGTTTGGGCAAAGAACTTTTAGTAGGTGGTAGTTATGCGATCGCTGGACTAATTTTATTCCTCCTGGCAACTAAGGAAAAACACCACCACCCCGATACAGAATTTCCTCACGTATTATCTGATTTGCGAGATGGTTTTGCCTACCTCAAAGCAAATCATCGCGTCCGTAATGCTTTGCTTCAGCTAATTATCTTGTTTTCTGTCTTTGCAGCATTAACTGTTCTAGCTGTTCGGATGGCAGAAATAATTCCCAACATGAAAGCCTCTCAGTTCGGCTTTTTACTAGCAGCCGGTGGTGTTGGCATTGCTGCTGGGGCAACAATTCTCGGTCAATTTGGTCAACGTTTTTCTTATACCCAACTAAGTCTGTGCGGTTGTATGGGTATGACAGCATCCTTGATTGGTCTATCAATATTTACAACTCAACTGTGGTTAGTCCTTTTACTGATAGCACTATTAGGTATCTTTGGGGCACTAGTGGGAATTCCCATGCAAACTGCAATTCAAACAGAAACACCTCCAGAAATGCGTGGTAAAGTCTTTGGTTTACAAAACAATGTAATTAATATTGCCCTCTCCTTACCTTTGGCATTAGCAGGGGTAGCAGAAACCTTTGTAGGATTACAGGTAGTTTTTTTGGGGTTAGCTGCGATCGTCTTTTCAGGAGGTATCTTAACCTGGTATAACTCACAGAAATAGTTATCAGCTAAGAGGAGTTATTATTCATTACCTTGAAGTAATTACTAATTTCCTTAAAGCTTTTCTATTCATGGTAAACTGTGGTCAGTGAAAATTTATCATATACTTGTGGGATATGAATCTGACATTAGTCAGAATAAGTTGTTTAAGTATAATAAATTAACAACTTATAAGTAAAATAAATAAAGCCATCAATCTTCTGGTTTAATAAGCTTAATAAGGCTTTTTAAACTAAAATATGGTGGAAATTTTTAATAAATAAAAAACCAGCAAGTATAGCTAGATAAAAGAAAAATCACAAAGGACACACAAGTAATAGATTAAACCCGCTTTTCTTACAGCTAAATAAAGAATGCGTATAGCCTGGATTGGAAAAAAATCACCCTTTTGCGGCAATGTAACCTACAGTCGAGAAATTACAAATGCTTTGCTAGATAGGGGACATCAAGTTAGCTTTCTTCACTTCGCCCAGGAAGAGTCTGAACCTGACAATTGGCCAAATCTTCGAGAGGTTTCCTTACCTTTCATTTACAAGTCCCAGGTTTATACAATTCCCACTTTTAAAGCGACCAAACTTTTAACCGATTCGCTCCGGGAAATTAAGCCAGATGTAGTACACGCTTCCTTGACGTTATCTCCTCTAGACTTTTTTCTACCGGAAATCTGTGAGGAACTGAGATTGCCTCTAGTTGCCACTTTTCACACACCCTTTGCTGGCAAGGGGGCAAAGCTGATATCGGGCACACAACTTTTGGCTTATCAGCTTTACGCACCTTTTTTAGTTAACTACGATCGCGTGATTGTATTTTCCCAAATTCAGCGAGAATTATTGGCAGGCATGGGCGTAAGGGAAGAAAATATTGCCGTAATTCCTAACGGTGTTGATACTGTTAAGTATTCTCCAGGATTTTCTCAAATCAAAGCGGAATTTAAAGCCGAACGCTTGTTTGTCTACCAAGGTCGCATAGCGCCAGAGAAAAATGTTGAAGCCCTTCTCCGGGCTTGGAAGCAGTCTGCAATGGGGCCGGGTACTAAGTTGCTAATTGTTGGCGACGGCCCTTTAAAGTCTTCTTTAGAACCGTTCTATGGTTCAGAATACGGCATTATCTGGTTGGGATTTGTTGCTGATGAAGATCGCCGCATTGAGATTTTGCGCGGTGCAGATGTATTTGTTTTGCCTTCACTGGTAGAGGGTTTGTCCCTATCTTTGTTAGAAGGAATGTCGTGTGGGTTGGCTTGTTTAGCAACAGATGTGGGTGCAGATGGAGAAGTATTGGAAAAGGGCGCAGGTGTAGTTATTAGTACTAAAACAGCGCGATCGCAGTTAAAAACCCTTTTGCCTGTGTTGCAAGATCATCCAGAGTTAACAACTTTACTGGGGCAAAAAGCCAGACAGCGTGTATTAGACCGCTATACCCTCAGTAAAAATATTACTCTGTTGGAAGAACTTTATAAAGAAGTGTTAGCACAGCGACCTCTACCACTAAGTCGGAGAGCTTAGGGAAAGAGAAGAAGTGCGGCACTGTAAATTATCAGATGACAATGAGTGCGATCGGGCAAAATACAGATACCTAACTAAGAATTATCTTACCAGTTTTACCAGACTATCTAAAGTTAACAAAATGAAGTATCACGCAAGTCAGATAAAGGTGAGAAATATCCCTGACTTAGAGCAGCTAGAACATGGAAAGTGCTGCCGAACATACGTCTATTGCTTCACAAATCCGTTGCCCAAACAAAACGTTATTGACAAAATTGCAAATAGTTTGGAGAAGAGATTCACCTTTTCAAAGGAAGTATATGAGATTCCTGAAGATGTTGAAATTTGTGCATCTATTTTCATAGAGCGTTTACAAGATAACGAAGCCAGAGTTCGTGTTTTGACAAATCAACCAGAAGAAGTTTGCGTTTACATCTTTGGGACATCCACTCTGCCACGCAAAATTGAGGAAAGTTTTGGAACTGTACAGTCGATTCAGGGGGAACAGCGAGAGACTTGGATTACTGACAGACAGTAGGGTATTATCTATCAGTCAATTAATCTTTGAATTTTCTACTAAAGACCATCCTAAACTGGTTGGCTGTTCATAAACCCGCTTTAAAGTATTTACATCTCTGGCAGAAATAGGCGACGGGTTACGAACTTGGGAAAAGTATAAAGCATCAGTTTGTAGCGGACTATGACCCCAAATTCCCAGTGCATGACCAAATTCGTGACGGGTGGCTGCAATGAGATACTCACCTGTTTGACTGGGACTTAACAAAATTGTGAAGCGATGGGATAAAATTTTGTTGCTGGTGTATAACTCGTAAGTCGTTTGTGCCGATCGCGCACGAGGTATATTGCTACCAGACGAAATTTGTAGGGGTGGCGCTTTTCGTGCGATCGTAATATCAGCAATTTCTGGCTGTTCGACTATTGTTAAAGGTAAATAAGTACTCCACTCCTCTACACCTTGCAAGACACTTTTAACCCATACTTGAGCTTGTTTTTCGCTGATGGCTTTTGGTAGTTCTACATAAACTCGAATAGGAAATTGTGACCAGACTAAATAACCAACTTGGGTTGTTGTGACTTGGGAAAAGTAGTCACCACTGTTAGTACTATCTTGCCACTGTGCAAGTGTGGGCGGTAAGGGATGGGGTTTTGGTGGAGATGAGGGGAGAGAAATTATTAAGTCTGAATATACAGATGTTGGTGTTTTTGTCAATCCGCCACTCGATTGGAGATTAGCAAAAATGATTAACAGCCCTGTGCTAAGAAAAAAGGCAAGGGCTGTAATTAACCGCCGTGAAATTAAATTTATTAGGGTGTTAACTATTTGGTGTTGGGTTTTTTTCCCCATTGACCTATCCTTATTTAGGTAGCCAACCAGCACTTAAAACTACTGTTAGACCGAGAAAAATTACTGTCAATGCCCAAGTAATTCGGTTTAAGGTGTTTTCTGCACTTTTGGTACTGCTAAATAGCTGGGCTTGTCCACCAATGGCTCCAATACCATCACCTTTGGGGCTATGTAGTAAAACTAAGATAATCAAACCAGTGGCGGAAAACGCCCAAATGCCTTGCACGATATTAGTAGCTGTCATGGTAGGAATCTCATTTATAAAAATTTTTCAAAAAACACGATTCAGAATTCAGAAGTTAGGAGTTTACTAAAACTCCTAACTCAGGATTCAGAAGTCTTTTACAGCCCTACTTGCACAGGGGTGCGAGTGCGTTGCAGTTCATAATCTGCTGTTTTCAGCAGCGATCGCCCGGTCATTTCTGGTGGCTGAGGCAGCTGTAAAATCTCTAGAATTGTGGGGGCGATGTCGGATAGCTTGCCATCGGTTCGCAGTTCGACATTTGTACCATATCCAGGGATTTTGACTTTCTCGCCTTCTACCAATATAAAGGGGACTGGGTTAGTGGTGTGGGCTGTCCAGGGATTACCCCCATCATCTAGCATATACTCAGCGTTGCCGTGATCGGCAGTAATTATTGTTGTACCACCGGCTTTGATAACGCTCCCTAATAAGCGTCCCAAACAGCGATCGACTGTTTCAATTGCTGTAATGGTAGCGTCGATTTGACCAGTATGCCCTACCATATCTGGGTTAGCATAGTTAATCACAACTAGAGAATACGTACCCTTTTGAATCGCAGCGATCGCTACATCTGTAACTGCTGCTGCTGACATCGCTGGGGCATGATCGTAAGTCGCTACCATCGGGCTGCTTACCAGTTCCCGATCTTCTCCGGCAAAAGGTTCCTCCAGACCACCATTAAAGAAATAGGTGACATGGGCATATTTTTCTGTTTCGGCGGTGCGGAACTGATTCAGACTGTGATTGGCTATGACTTCTCCCAGAATGTTACTGAGATTCTGAGGTTCAAAGGCTACAGCCACTGGTAAGTCTGAATCATACTGCGTAAACGTGACAAAAGACAGTGGTGTGATTTGCTGTCTTTCAAAACCGTTAAATGTGGGACTGACCAAAGCTTGAGTCAGTTGTCTGGAGCGATCGGGGCGGAAGTTGAAAAATATCACCCCATCCCCTGGTTCTATTGCGCCTGGTGCAATTCGGATTGGGTTGACAAATTCATCTTTTACCCCTTCGGCATAAGAGGCTTGCAAGATTTCTACAGCCGTGCGATTATCACCTGTACCATCTTGGGTCATCACGTCGTAGGCGCGTTTGACTCGATCCCACCGATGATCGCGATCCATCGCGTAGTAGCGACCGCTAAGGGTGACTATGCGTCCAATTCCGGCGCGGTCTATATAATCTTGCAGCAGTGCGATCGCTCTTACACCGTCACTTGGGGCGGTGTCACGGCCATCGGTAATGGCGTGGATACAAACTTCTGGAATTTGCTGGTTTTTGGCTAAGTCAAGTAGTCCAAATAGATGGGTGATATGCGAATGTACCCCTCCCTCAGAACAAAGCCCGACTAAATGCAGCTTGCTATTCCGAGAACGAACTTCCTGGCAAATTTTGACAAGTGCTGGGTTTAAGGCAATAGAACCGTCTTCAACCGCATCGGAGATGCGTACAAGTTCTTGCGGTACCACTCGCCCAGCACCAATGTTCAAATGACCAACTTCCGAGTTGCCCATTTGACCCTCTGGCAACCCTACGGCTTTTCCTGATGTGCGGATGAGGGTATGCGGGTAAGCTGCCCATAAACTGTCCATAATGGGAGTTTTAGAAGCAACAATAGCGTTTCCTCGCTTTTCCTCGCAGTAGCCCCATCCGTCTAAAATGACTAGCACCACAGGAGCAACAGGTGCTTTGGTCATAGTAAAATTGCCCTTTACTTTTTGTAATACCCGAATGATACCATTGCTAATCCACGCCGCAAGTGAATTTTTGCTTATTAATTTCTTTTATGAAAGACTTACAGTTTTTTTAAATATTTTTTAAACTTTAGCGATTTTTCTGTAATTTTGTTGAGCGCTAATAATAAGTGATTACTTAGTAGTAGCATTTTAGCACTACTACTAAGTCCGTATTCAATCTCTTATTTCTTTTTGGTAGAAGCTTTTGCAGCTTTTTTAGTAGCTTTTTCGGCAGCGATCGCAGCTAGCTTTGCCTGTTCTTTTTCCTCGGCAATTTTCTGGAGATAGTAATGATAATCTCCTAAGTAAACGCGGAATTCACCGTCTCGAATTTCAACGATTTTATTTGCTACTTGAGAAATAAAGTAGCGATCGTGGGAAACTACAATTGCCGTACCGTCATAGTTTTTGAGCGCTTCTTCCAGCATTTCTTTAGCTGGAATATCTAGATGGTTTGTCGGCTCATCTAAAATTAGTAAGTTCGCGGGACGTAAGAGCATTTTTGCCAATGCCAAACGAGCTTTTTCTCCTCCACTTAATGCCCCAACTGCCTTAAATACAGTATCACCAGTGAATAAGAAGCGTCCCAAAAGCGTGCGGACTTCTTGATTATCCCAGTCTGGAACTTCATCATGAATAGTTTCCATGACAGTTTTCTTCAAGTCCAAAGCTTCAGCTTGATTTTGCTCAAAGTAACCGGGAATAACGTTGTGATCCCCTAATTGAACGCTACCTTCTGTGGGTGGTTCCATCCCCATAATTACGCGCAGAAGGGTAGATTTTCCAGCACCATTAGGGCCAAGAAAAGCAATGCGATCGCCTCTTTCAATTAGCAGATTTGCTGCCAAAAACAAGATTTTATCACCATAAAGATGAGTTAAATCTTTAATGTCCACTACTTCGCGTCCACTGCGGGGTGCGGGGGGAAAACGGAAGTGTAGAGTTCTCATACCACCAACGGGTGCTTCAATGCGCTCGATTTTGTCGAGTTGCTTTTCCCGGCTTTTTGCCTGGGTACTGCGGGTAGCACTGGCGCGAAATCTATCAACAAAGGTTTGCTGTTTCTCTAATTCTTTCTGTTGACGTTCGTAAGCACTCAGTTGTGCTGATTGACTTTCGGCTTTTTGTTCCAAATATGCCGTGTAGTTACCAAGGTAAGTACTGGAAACGCCACGTTCAGTTTCCACAATTTGGGTGCAGAGGCGGTCAAGGAACTCACGGTCATGGGAGACTATTACCATAGGCGTAACCAGCCCTCTAAGGTAATTTTCCAACCACTCAATGGTTTCTAAATCTAGGTGGTTAGTCGGTTCATCCAGCAGCAATAAGTCGGGTTTTTGCAACAGAATTTTACCTAAACTCATCCGCATCTGCCAACCACCACTGAAGGCACTGACAAGGCGATCGCCATCTTCTAGCCCAAACCCCATCTCTGGTAAAATTTTACCGATGCGTGCGTCTAAGTTGTAGCCATCCAAGGCTTCAAATTTGCGCTGAAAGCGATCCAACTTATCGATTAGTCGATCTAGTTCATCTGGGTTAGCCGTTTCCATCTCTTGCGGAATGTGCGCCAGAGACAACTGTACTTCGTTGGCTTCTTTGAAGACAGTCCAAAATTCTTCTCTAACGGTGCGAGTGGGGTCTACTTCAAACTCTTGGTTAAGATAGGCTATATGTAAGCTATTAGGGCGAATGATTTCGCCGGCGGTGGGTTCCATTTCCCCGGAGATGATTTTGAGTTGGGTGGATTTTCCAGCACCGTTGACACCGACTAAGCCAATGCGATCGCCTGGTTTAACTTCCCAGTTGATATCTTTGAGAACTTCGCCTGTGGGATAAATTTTACTTATATGTTCTAGTCGCAGCATTAAGTTTCTCTCAGGTAGGGAGTGGGTGGTTGAGGACGAAGTACTAACACCGCCTCTAATATTAACAAAAATTAACTATAAATTCGTCGTGATCAAGTTTGGAAGCCGCAAACCAAATTTGGCTTGAGCCACGGATAAAATTTACCACATCTATCTTAAGGTTGACTTTGTGCTACTTGTCTGACTTCTTCGACACTGAAATCAAATGCCTCTGCCACTTGTTCCACTGTCACCCCAAATTTCAACAAGGTGGGTATTAATTTTAATTTGGCTATACGCTCCCCTATTTGGATGCCATCATGATAGAGTTTCGCGTTTTGAACTTGGTTTATAGTTAAACCTAATCCCTCCGCAACTTGCTCAATAGTTAACGCTAAATCTAATAGACGAGGTACTGATTGCCGTAAACCTTCTAAACGCCCTTCTTCAAATGCTTCTTGATAAACTTTTGTATCTTTGAAACTCATAGTTCCTATGTTGTAGTCCACCAATTCCTCTACTCCTTGATCAGAAGAATCCTACTGTGCGGCTTGTCTGACTTGTTCGACACTCAAATCTAGCGCCTGTGCTACTTGTTCTACAGTCAACCCGGCTGCCAACATTGCTGGTACTGCTCTGAGTTTACCTTGTTCAATGCCTTGAACCTTACCTTGTTCAATGCCTTCAACCTTACCTTGTTCAATGCCTTCCTGAAAGGCTTCCTGATAAAATCTGGTTTGCTTTAACTCGCTTAAGCCAAACATTTGCTCCATCTCCTCCCTAGTCATTGTGGGAAACTTGTAAGCCAAAATAGTCTCTATAAATTGTAATAATTGTTGCTGTTTTGATGGTGAATTTATCTCAGACTTGGTTCTGTCTATCAACTCCCTTGCTTGTGCGATCGCTATATCATCAGTTGCAATTACTAATTTAGCAGTTGCAATACCAATTGGAAGCGATGCACCTTCACCTAATTCATCCAAATAAATGCGCCTCACGCGCCCACTTGTGAAAAACTCACGGTAATGTTTGATATCGCCTGTATCTACATTTCTATTTGGGTATAAAACCACAGCACTCCAGTCATTTAACGGTTGATTCTGACGGAGGTATAAACATATTTCTGCAATTAGCCGTGAATAAATTTCTCCATCAGCCTGAAATTGCACTTCAACAAAATAAATCTGATTCTCACTTCCTTCTGTAGGCAGAAATACACCATCGATTCTGAAGGCTGTTTGTTTGATTTCAACTGATGAAAATTGATAAAGGCTAGCTTCTTCTGGAGAATTACCAATAAGCTCAAAGAAGATATCAGGGAATTCTTGAAACAGGCGATAAAAGATGATGTCTGTTTTCACAACTTTATATCAATTGAAGATTTTGATTTGCTGTTCATGTGTTGCTTTGTTCTTCAGAACCATCTCGCACTTTCAGCAATTGCTCTTTTGCCATCCCTAATATACGTGAAAGGGGCGCTAATAAACTATCATCAAATGCTTCTCCAGCATAAATATTATTCAGTTCGGTAGGAGATAATTTAAAGGTGTCGCAGAATTTTGCAAACTCCTGATTACTCAAGTCAAGCTCTTTTTGCCTATCTTGAAGTAAAACTGCGATCGCTCTAGTTCCATGCTTCGGACGTTCGCTATTTTTTACATATTTTTCCATTAAATAATATACTTTTCTGGTATCGCCACCCACTTTTTTAATTAAATCAGTACAAGCCATTTTTAATGCTTTCTTTAAAACTTCTTCTTCGTTTAAAAATTTAATAACTTCACTGGCATATTCTGGTTTAAAAAAACCTACCAAATCACCTTTATGATAAATCGGTATATAATGTTCATCTGATTCAAAATGCCAATCTAACGGTTCGTTGCGTAGAGACATAGCTGCACCCTTCAATATTTATCAGATTTCACCATTTTAAAACCACTTACTCATTACCCGCCAGTGGTTATATTTTCTGGCTATTTCGCGGTGTCCAGATCCCCGACTTCTTTGAGAAGTCGGGGATCTAACTTTTTACTAATGATTTAGGAATGCTATATTTCAGACTGGTGTCCAAGGCCCAATAACAGATTCTCCCTGTTTTTCTTTCTCAGCTAACTCTAAATTCAATTCTAAAAGTTTCTCTAAAATGTCGTCATTAGGACTAAAGCCATAGGCTTGCATCACTAATTTATCTAACTGTTCATGCAGTTTATAAAGCTGGCTGGTTGGCTCATCAAAAAATTTATTGTACAGCGTGGTGATTCCCCACTGTTTAGACTCCATTTGTTGTGTGCGATATTGATGGAGCTCTTCAGCTTTTGAGCGAATTTGATTAGCTAATTTAGGATCAGATTTTTGAGGAAAGGGGAAGGTTTCAAAGCAGGTTGTGGGCGTATAGGCTGTAGTTTCACCTAAAGTTGATTTTTGAGCATTCATCCAAGTACGATGCGCTATCGATAAGACAATACCAAAAACATAAAAATTGTCGTTAGTCAGAACAACTGACTTATCACCTGCTAACCAATTAATAGGTGCAGGAATAAAAATAGCCCATTTTGATACTCTGGGTACTGTAAAATAGCAATTTAAAGCAGTAATTGCTGTTCTCATTGCTTTATTAGTACGCTTAAATCTCCACCATTTTTGTTGTAGGATTAGTTCACGGTTATTTAAACGCTCTGGCTTGACAAAAGTTTCAATATGTCTAAAAGGTAATATGTAATTACTGGCTTCTTCAATAGACATATCCATAAAATCGATAATCCAACGTTTTGGAATACCATGAGGATTTTTCGCCAGATTAGCACCCATTGAAAACAGCTTGAGAACTTCTTTATTTTTTGCATCAGATGCAACCCAAGCTTTTACCTGTTCCTCTGTAACTATAAATCCATTACCATTGGGTTCTACTCCACGAATACAGCACCCAGTGTTTACTTTTATTCGATTTGCTATCGTCAGATCAACAGTTGATTTAAGTGAGGAATTTATAGCTTTAATTAAATAATTATCTAAATATAATTTATAAGACTTCTCTTTACTCCAGTTAATAATACTAACATGAACACTTGCTTCACCCGACCAAGGTTGACTAGAGATAGCATCATAAATATATCCATTATTTTTAACAACATAGTCTACAGAAGCTTCTCTATTTTTACCTTGACAAATTGAATTAGTAGCAACTAATCCGGCTCTGCCTTTATCGCCAAGTTGTGAGTGAGCTAATCTAAACCAATAGCAAGCAATATCTATTTGCTGATTTTTAACATCTGTGAATTTATTAAAAACTTTTTCAGTGTAATTATCACCTAATTCTTTTCTTATTCTATGTCCACCTAAAAACGGTGGATTACCAATAATTGCATCAGCTTTCTGCCATTCACTAAACAGTGCATCCTGACAAACAATATTATTATCTAAACTATCCAAAGGTAAAGCGGGTTCAGTCAACTTTAAATTATCAATCGCAATCTTTCGCGCAATCATCAACGTCACTCGTGCCAATTCCACAGCAAAAGGATTTGTATCCATGCCATAAAATTGCTGTGGCGTGACAAAACCCATTTGAATTTGCTTATCTTCAGATTTACGACGCTGTGCAATTGCTTCTAATAGCAACATTTCAATTCGCTTAAGTTCCTGATAAGCCATATACAGAAAATTACCCGAACCACAAGCGGGATCAAGTACACGATAGCTTTGGAGTTCCAATTGCAATGTAGAAAGTTCAGCAATTGTGCTTGCTGCTTCAATTCTTTCTTCCCAATAGCGGCTAATGGTTGGACGGACAATTTTCATAATGTCTGCTTCTGAGGTAAAATGAATTCCCCGTGTATGACGCTCTTTTTTATCCACCGTACCTTCAAACAAATTCCCAAAAATTGCTGGACGTACCTTACTCCAATTTTCTTTCGCCGATACATCTAAAAAATTCAATTCTTCCCTTGTCAACTCAATCGCATGAATCTGCGAAAATAACCCGCCGTTGAAATAATCCACGTCTTTATAACGTCCGGCTGGCGTAATTCCCGGCAAATTCATCTCCCGAAATAAACCACCCAAAATATCATAGGAACTCGCCCCACTCATGCAATCCTGAACACAGGAAACAAACATATCACGTGGTAAAAGTTGCCTATCCTCTGCAAACATTGCCAGCACACATTGCAGGATGAAACGCTGCGCGGTCAACTTTTCAATCCCGCGTTTTTCCAGTTCTAGCAACAACTCTCCCATGCGACGCGCTGCACGTTCAGTTACTTCTAGCTGGTTGTTGCGAAAAACAGGAGTTTTGTCTCCAAACTCCATAAATGCAAAGGCTCCTGCCCTTTCTGGCAGTTGCTCCAAGGATATTACATCTACTGGTGTATCTAATTGGATATCAAAGTCAAAGATCCAAAACTCGTCAAAATTGCACAACAACACATAACGGGGACGATCTGGTACTAACCGCGTCCAATAATCAAATGCTTGGGAATAATGCTTACTCAAGTTTTCCCCGCGCTTTTTCATCTCAATCAATACACGGGGTTTCCACACCAAATCAGCAAAACCAGTTTTACCCTTTTTGCTACCTTTTTTAATTGCCTCTTCGTAACTGGCTCCCGCTTCTAGCGCTCCCTCATGCCCAAAAGCCCGGAAGAATCGATCTAAAAAGGTTTGCGCTTCCTTTTTTTCCTGTCCCTTGATGTGCTGCTGACAAAAACTAACAAACTTATCTAGACTTTCAGGTGTCGCTGATACCATTTTCGATTGAGAATTGCCATAAGTACTTTTAACAATTCCCATGTTATGAATTAATCAAGAAAAATGGTAGGAATTATCCTTCCCAGTCTTGACGAGTATCGCACAGAAAATTGTCTGCGATCGCAGCATCAAATAAATATGGGCAATGCTCTGGAAAAGTTCGTAATGGTAAGTTAGTTTCTCGTAGCGCCAAATCCACTCCCGCTTCAAAGCCATCTAACAAAGCTTCTTCTATTCGAGATTTTAAGCTAGGGTTCTGTCGCAAATGTCTGTTGATGGCGCGACGCTGTTCTCGAATTGTTAAAAACCAACTGCGACAGCGTTGTTCGGGTTGATACTCCCATTTCAATAGATGACCGAGTAATACACTCAGACGACTCACGAGTTCCCGATACTCCTGTCTCCCCAAAGCTTGAATTTCCTCTTGCAGGTTTTGCCAGTCTAGTTCCATAACTAGCCTCTGCTCTAACGCTTTAGCCTGCTGCTGTGTCCAGCCATAGAAGTCTTGTTCATACAAAAAAGGTTTGTCCATATTGAATTTTGACAGCAAGCGTCACTACGAATTACGAATTACGAATTATTTAACTTGCTTTTGCCTCATCCCCAGAAGCTTCAGCCACAGCCGCCAATCTATCTGCCGCAGCTTGGACAATCTGAGCCACTTGCGCCAAAGGCATGTGCTGGATTTGTCTCAGAATCAGACTCAAATCTGAAGTTTCTGGAATTGCCTTACCATCAATGCAGCTGATTAACTCTTCCATTGTGTAGCCTGCTTTCGATGCGATTTGAGCCAAATTTTCTGTATCTGGAACCTTCACACCTTTTTCCCACATCTGAACAGCAGTAGCAGATACTCCCAAAAGCTTACCAAAGGCTCGCTGACTCATTGAACCGCGAGCTAGTTTAATGATTTCAATCAGTTTTTGTTTGCTTTCGATCTTCACTGCTTATATAGCTAGCCAACTTTATTTACAAGTTTACTTTCAATATTACAAGTTTACTTTTATATTGACAGCCTTCTGTTTTAGTACTAAAATATATCTCTGGTTGTAAATCGGCAACTATAGGCATCAAGCTAGTAGACTAACCCATCAATCTTTAATCAACCCAAAAAACTCAGTTTGCTACGGCGCTTGTGCTAGTAGCTAGACTTTGCTGCGAAGAAATAATATCGAAGGTGCATCATGTTTCGCAAGCCACGTAAAATTAATCAATATCGCCGCAAAGGTAAAAACCTTATAGCCACTAATAAAATTAAACCAGAAAAGTGGAACATTTCTGCTTCAGAAACCAAAGAAGCTTTAAAAGTTAAAGGCTACGATGTTAAGCAAATCAAAAAAATCCACCTTCTGAAACATCAAGTGTGTATTTCCTACTGGGATGCAAAAGGCAATATATGCAGCAGCTTTTTTAGCTACCGGATTTTTGCACGTTGGCAAGAAGAAGTGGAAAAGCTAATTTATACCTGTGAAACACTGAAGGAATGGGCAAAGTTAAATTACGTTATAAAGTACGAATTTGCCTATTACCATTATCCCAGTGAAATAGAAAATACACTCCACGCAATATTAGAAAACCACCTGTATCTGTTAAAAGCAACAGTGCAACAAGTGGTTTTACAGAATATTTAACCGCAAAAATTAGTTAGCGGCAGCAGTCGCTAACTCCGCGAGACGTTCTTGCTGGTCTAGAGATATACAAGATTGGATCAGCGTCTCTAAATCACCATCCAAAACAGGGTTAAGGGAATAATTCTGACCTAACCGATGATCGGTAGCCCGGTTATCTTTATAATTATAGGTGCGAATTTTTTCCGATCGCGATCCAGTACCAACCTGCGATCGCCGCATGGAAGTTACAACTTCTTGTTGTTCGCGTAACTTGATCTCATACAACTTCGCCCGCAGAATTTGCATCGCCCGTTCTTTATTTTGCAACTGGCTGCGTTCTTCTGTACAGAAAATCCGAATCCCTGTCGGTTTGTGCATCAAATCGGCGGCTGTTTCCACCTTGTTGACGTTTTGCCCACCAGCACCACCAGAACGGGCTGTAGTCATTTCAATATCTTTCGGGTCAATGTGAATTTCCACATCATCCACCTCTGGCATAATTGCCACCGTAGCTGTAGAAGTATGAACCCGTCCCCCAGATTCAGTTGCCGGCACGCGCTGCACACGATGCACTCCAGCTTCAAACTTTAACTGGCTGTAAACGTCATTACCTTTAATTTCAAGAATGACCTCTTTCCAGCCACCCATTTCTCCACGAGATTCGCTCACTAGAGAAACTTTCCAACCTTGAGTCTGGGCATAGCGGGTGTACATCTGCATCAAATCGCCAGCCCAAATACTTGCTTCATCGCCACCAGTACCAGCGCGAATTTCCAACATGATATTCTTTTCATCATTGGGGTCGCGTGGTAGCAGTAAGACTTTCAAGCGAGACTCTAAATTTTCTATTTTTTCTTCAAGTTCCTTTACTTCCAGTGATGCCATTTCTTGCAACTCTGGGTCACTTGCAGATTCTTTGTAAACCTGACGCGCTCCGATTAAGTCTTCTTGGGCTATTTTCCAAATCTCATAAGTATTAACCACCTCTTCCAAAGAAGAACGAGACTTAGCAATTTCTTGATACTCATCAGGATTGCTAGCGGTATCGGGGTCGCCAAGACGACGTGTTAATTCATTAAAGGTTTGTTCAACGGATTTTAGTTTGTCCAGTAAGTATGATTCAGCCATGACAAGTGCGTTCACGAAGTGTGTGCGGAGCGCATTCGCTCCTTAAAAAAATAACAAATTGGCTCGAGCATATAAATGAAAATCGACCCAGCTGATGCAGGGCCGTCGTTAACAGCGGAGCCAACTCGCTACTTTTTGTCTTGTTCGTCGCCAGATGTTTGAGTGCTGCTCATGCCGTACTTGCGGAGGAAGCGCTCTACTCTACCCTCAGTGTCAATAATCTTCTGAGTGCCGGTGTAAAAGGGGTGATTTCCAGACCAAACATCTACGTGCAATTCTGGCTTAGTAGAGCCAATGGTCATAACAACTTGACCGTTGCAGTAAACTTTAGCATCTGGATACCACTTGGGGTGAATATCAGCTTTAGCCATTGTTTTTTGTGATGAATCTATATCAATTATAACTTTCAGGTTTCAATTGCAGCTAGGGATTAGGGACTGGGGACTAGGGATTGGGGACTGGGAAAGATGTAAATAAACAACGGACTTTTCCCAATACTCAAATTCTCAATACTTAATCTCCAATACCCAGTACCCAGTACCCAGTACCCAGTACCCAATCGCTTAACGCTTAGAGTACTGAGGCGCTTTCCGGGCTTTATGTAAACCATATTTCTTCCGCTCTTTTGCTCTCGGATCGCGAGTCAAATAACCTTCGGTTTTCAAAGGTGGGCGGTTATCTGGATCGAGTTGGCACAAAGCACGAGCAACTCCTAAGCGAACAGAATCAGCCTGTCCGGTCAAGCCGCCACCTTCTGCTTTTACCAAAATGTCATATTCGTTTTCTAGTCCCAGAGTTTCCAGGGGTGCTTTGATCACTCCCAGGTAGTTGGGGTTAAATTGGAAATACAAGTTTCCATCTTTACCGTTCACAGTCAGTTGACCGGTGCCTGGAACCAAGCGTACTCTTGCTACTGCGTTCTTGCGACGGCCAGTACCCCAGTATACGGCGCGACCGCTATTAGCATCTGCTACTACCATTAATTTTCTTCTCCAGGAATTGTACTAACTTTTAGTTCTTTGGGTTTTTGAGCATCATGGGGATGCGTAGGCCCAGCGTAAACTTTCAGCTTGGTGAACAACTGCTTACCCAAGCTATTTTTAGGTAGCATACCTTTAACAGCTTGTTCTAAAATTCGCTCTGGTATGCGGTCTTGCAGTTTAGCGAAAGTTTCGGTTTTCATCCCGCCGGGACGACCAGAATGGCGGCGGTAAAGCTTTTGAGTGCGCTTTTTGCCTGTGACTGCTACTTTCTCGGCATTGATGATGATTACGAAGTCACCTGTATCTAGGTGGGGTGTATATTCGGGTTTGTTTTTGCCTCTCAATACCTGGGCGACTTCGCTGGCGAGGCGACCGAGGCGTTTATCGGTGGCATCTACTATGTACCACTCACGCTCAATGGACGCTTGAGAAGGGAGGTATGTTTTAACTGTTGTCATTTGTCATTTGTCCTTTGTCATTTTTAATTTGTCATTAGTCATTTGTCTTTTGTCCTTTGTCAGTTGTCCTTTGTTATTCACTAATGACCAATGACTAAGAACCAATGACTAATGACTCTTGACTAGTGACGAACTTTGGCAAGGTGTCGTACCAAATTTCTTTTGGAAAGGGAAAATCGGGATAGCCAACTCGCAACAAGCACAAGCCTTGAGGCGGTGCGGCATATTTCACTTCTTCCCGACGTTGTTCTTTCCAAATTTCGGTGAAACTAGAAAGTGTTCGTTGTCCAGAACCTACTTCTACCAGCATCCCTACCAACAGCCGTACCATGCCATACAAAAAGCCATCTGCCTGTATTTCAATATGGATAAATGGCCCACTGCGACGACACTCTGCTGCTTGCACCTCTACCCAGGAATGCGATCGCTTTGATCCTGCACGGTGAAAAGCAGCTAAGTGATGCTTTCCTAAGAGAGGTTTCAAGGCAGCTTGAATTAAAGATTCATCCAGGGGTGCATAATAATAATGCCAACTGAAGGGTCTTACAAACAAGTTAAGCCGATCTTCAGTATATATTGTGTAGCGATACCGTCGATAGGCTGCACTAAAGCGAGCGTGCCAACGGTTATCTACACTAGCTGAAGCCCTGATTAATATATCTGGCGGCAGATAGCTGTTGAGGATTGTTGCCCACTTGTGAGGCGGAATTAAACCTGTAGCTTCAAAATGGGCTACTTGAGCAGCAGCATGAACTCCAGAATCGGTTCGTCCAGCACCATGTAGTGTTACATGATGCCCAAGAATAGTAGCGATCGCAATTTCGATCTCTTCTTGGACTGTCCGGTGTTGTTTTTGCCGTTGCCAGCCATGAAAATGAGTGCCCAGGTATTGGATTACCAAGGCTACTCGATGAGTTTGTGTAGGCTGGTGGCTTTCTAACATACAGATTTTGTCCTTTGTCATTTGTCTTTTGTCATTTGTAAATAACCAATGACTAATGACCAATGACTAATGACTTAAACCAATTCAATTATGGCCATTTTTGCATTATCACCCCGACGCGGTACGGTACGCATGATGCGGGTATAACCGCCCTGGCGATCGCCATATCGAGTCGGAACTTGCTCAAATAGAGCGTGAACCAATGGTTTGTCGAAGATATAGCCAAGGGCTTCGCGGCGTGCTGCCAGGGAGCCATTTTTAGCTAGAGTGATCATTTTTTCCACTTCACTTCGGAGAACTTTCGCTCTAATTAAAGTGGTGGTAATCTTACCATGACGGATCAGCTCGGTGGTGAGCGATCGTAGTAAAGCACGGCGTTGATCGGCTGGTTTACTGAGTTTTTTGACGCGACAACGGTGACGCATAATTATGCACTATGAATTATGAAGGTTTTTCTTAAGGGTGTTTAGAGCCTCTTTCCATTGGCAGGGTGATGCCCAAGCGTCGCTGCAAAGCTTCCACGACTTCTTCTGCCGACTTCTGCCCAAAGTTCTTAATTTCTAAGAGGTCTTCTTGGGTATAATCCAACAAATCTGCCACAGAATTAACTTGTGCCCGTTTGAGACAGTTATATGCGCGCACAGAAAGTTGCAACTCTTCGATGGGTATCTGGGCAGTTGGATCGTCTGGAATATCCGAACCTGTGTCTGTTGGTTCTAGGGAGATATCTTTCAACGGGTTGAATAAATCTACCAAGATCGCAGCAGCAGAAGATAGTGCTTCTTGGGGGGAAATACTGCCATTCGTCCAAACTTCCAACAGGAGTCGGTCTTTTGGAATCAAGTCTTCCCCACGAGATTCTTCAACACTGTAGTTGACTTTTCGCACTGGCATAAATATTGAGTCGATTTGGAGAAAATCCAACGATGTCGCTTCCTCACGTCCTCGCTCTACGGTGCGATAGCCTTTACCTTTCTCGATCCGAAATTCCATTTCTAGCTTTCCACCTTCAGCGATGGTAGCTACATACTGAGTTGGATCGATGACTTCTACTTCACTGGGCAAATCAAAATGCGCCGCAGTGATTGTTGTTGGGCCGGTAACGAGTAATCTCCCAATCTGAGGCTGCGAAGAATAGTTTTTGAGGATAACTTCCTTCATTTTCATGAGGATTTCCAGCACATCTTCCCGCACGCCCGGAACTGTAGCAAACTCGTGTGAAACGCCCGCAATCCGCACTGCTGTAACTGCTGTACCTTCTAAATTAGATAGTAAAACCCGCCGCAGTGCGTTGCCAACAGTTGTTCCTTGACCGCGTTCTAGAGGTTCCAAAACAAATTTACTGTAATGGTTCCGACTTTCTTCGGTATTCGACTCTACACATTCAATTTGAAACTGCGCCACGGATGAGCCTCCCTTTTTCTAAGGTGCTGCTAGCAGACAAATCAATTGCCTCCAGAATTGAATTTATGTCCTGTAGATTATAGGTCTATCAAACTATTAGTATGAGATTACGATATAGTTTGACGCTCCTATTGAGCTTTCAGGCGCTAATAATATTTTGGGTTCCCGAAGTTTAACAGCTTTCCTTACGGAAAAATCTGACTCGCTTTTGGTCGCCCAAGTTTTCACCCAATGACAGTTTGCACGTTATCCGCCCAATTGGTCATTGCAAGTAAATTTACTTTCTTTGGTTGTAGCTTATTGTCCTCAATGCCCGATTTTTAGTATTTAAACTCGACGGCGCTTGGGTGGACGACAACCATTGTGAGGAATCGGGGTAATATCCCGAATCAGTGTAATTTCCAGTCCTGCTCCTTGAAGCGCCCGGATAGCGGTTTCTCTACCTGCTCCTGGCCCACTTACCATTACCTCAATTTGGCGCATTCCTTGATCTATAGCTCTACGGGCTGCACTTTCAGCAGCAGTTTGCGCTGCAAAGGGAGTTCCCTTTTTTGCTCCCTTAAAACCGCTAGAACCAGCACTGGCCCAGGAGATGACATCTCCATTTTGATCGGTAATGGTGACAATGCTATTGTTGAAAGTAGATTGGATGTAGGCCATCCCACTGGGCACATTCCGTTTCTGCTTCTTGCTCCCGGATTTTTTAGTTGGTTGTCTCGCCATACTTGTTTAGTTGATTTAAGGTAAAACTTGCTCTGATTAGCAAGTGTTGCAAATTTATTTCCCTGGAGCCTTCTTCTTACCAGCCACTGTCTGCCTTCTACCTCGACGGGTTCTAGCATTGGTGCGAGTTCTTTGGCCTCTGACTGGTAAGCCCATACGATGACGGCGACCTCTGTAAGTCCCAATGTCAACCAAGCGCTTGATGTTCAAAGACTCCAAGCGCCGCAAGTCTCCTTCAACTTGATAGTTGCTTTCTATTTCGCCTCGCAGGGCTATCACATCGGCATCACTTAAGTCTTTAACGCGGGTGTCTGGGTTCACACCAGTAGCCGCTATAATTTCTTGAGCGCGTGATAAACCAATTCCATAGATATAAGTCAGACCGATTTCAACGCGCTTATCGCGTGGAAGGTCTACTCCGGCAATACGTGCCACAATGAACTCTCCCTATTGTTTTCGCAATTACTGTTGGTTGGAAAAACGTGATTAATCGCGTCTTTTCGTTTTAATGATGATATGCGTGCTACAACTAACTCTGTTAGTAAGAGTGTTATCCTTGACGTTGCTTGTGCTTGGGGTTCACGCAAATCACCATGACGCGACCACGACGTTTTATTACGCTACACTTTTCACAAATTTTCTTGACTGAGGCTCTAACTTTCATGCCTTTTATTTTTTGACTCCAAATATTAAATTATAGCATTTTTAGGAAAAACAATCCACTAATTTGACTAGCAAACAGTCAAAAAGATGGTTTTATGGTAAAACTCTCTACATAATAGTTACTTCTTTCGTAGTCGATAGGTGATTCGACCTTTGCTCAAGTCGTAAGGAGTTAACTCTACCTTGACGCGATCGCCGGGCAAAATCTTGATATAATTTCGGCGAATCTTGCCTGAAATGTGAGCTAGCACGTTAAACCCATTATCCAAGTCAACGCGAAACATCGCATTGGGCAAGGACTCTGTAACCGTGCCTTCCATTTCAATCAAATCTTGCTTAGACAATTTGTTTTTTCCTCAACTCAACAATTTCGTGTTCAGTTGCAGCACTTCATCTGCAAGAGAACACATTTTAAGAAATATATCAACAGTTTATTAATATATCTTAGCTACAATTGATCTGTTTCTTGGGAGGGGTATGGAACATTGGGAATTAGGGAAAGAATTACTGTAGCTCCTCCCCTACTCCCTCATCTCAAGCGATTATCTTTCGCAGTTCACTAGTGACTTCTTCTTGGGACTGATTGCCATTGACTGTTAAAAGTTTTTGGCGATCGCGATAATAATCAATTAAAGGTGCCGTTTCATCGCGGTAAACTTCTAACCGCCGACGAATCACTTCTTCGTTATCATCTTTTCGTCCTCTAGTTAGCAAACGTGCTACCACAACATCATCTGGTGCATCTAGATTGACTACCCTTTCACCACTCTGATGTATTTTTTCCAGCAATTCTTCTAGAAAAGCCACTTGCGTCACTTTGCGGGGAAAACCATCAAGAATCCAACCATTTTCTGCATCTGGTTGGTTGAGGCGCTCCTGTACCAAGTCCTGTACTAGCTGGTCGGGGACTAACTCGCCGCTATTTACATAGTTTTGAGCCTTGATTCCCAAAGGAGTTTGCTCTTTCATGGCTTGTCTTAAGATTTCCCCAGTAGAAATATGGGGAATATTCAAGTGTTCCGCCAATGCTTGAGCTTGTGTTCCTTTACCAGCCCCAGGTGGCCCCAAGAAGATTAGTCGCGTCACTATTGTTTCACCATTCCTTCATAACGCTGAGAGATCACGTAAGTTTGGATTTGTCTTGCCGTATCAATTGCCACACCCACTAAAATTAACAGAGAGGTAGCACCTAGTCCCTTAAATGTGGGTACTCCTAACGCACTTTCTACGCCGGTTGGAATAATCGCAACCAAGCCTAAAAAGATCGCACCCAAAAAGGTGAGTCGGTTTGAAACTCGCTCGATATACTCGCTAGTCGCTTTGCCGGGACGAATGCCAGGAATACTAGAACCCATTTTCTTCAAATTCTGCGCTACATCTACCGGGTTGAGAATCAAAGAAGAATAGAAGTAGCTGAAGAAAATTATCGAAATCATGTAAACCAAGGCATAGACCCAAGAGCCAGAACCGCTTGGACTCAAATAAGTGTTAATTATATTTGCCAACTCTGCATTCTTGGCGAAATTAGCAATTAGTAGTGGCAAACTGAGGATGGCTGCGGCAAAGATAATTGGCATTACCCCGCCTTGATTTAACCGCAAGGGTAAAAAGCTCCGTTGCTCTGCCAAAACTCGACGACCTACTTGGCGACGAGCCGAAATAATCGGGATGCGGCGCATTCCTTCTTGGACAATCACAATACCAACAATGGTTGCCAGGAAAACTAAAATTAGGACTATGACACGACCGACTGTTTCCCGACCGCCGACTTGTACCAAATCGATAGTATCGCCTAAAGCTTTTGGTAATGAAGCAACAATGTTGACAAAAATCAACAATGATGCGCCATTGCCAATACCACGCTCTGTAATGAGTTCTGATGCCCACATTACAAACATAGAACCAGCCGTCAGAGCGATCGCAGTTTCAGCTACAAAGATTGGCCCTGGATTTAAGGCAAATTGCTGGAGGAATAATGCCGAAAAAGCTGTACTTTGGAGAATTGCCCAACACACAGTTACATAGCGGGTAATTTGCGATATTTTCCGCCGGCCGGCTTCGCCTTCATTTTTCTGTAAATTTTCTAAAGATGGAATCGCTGCAGTGAGCAATTGGATGATAATAGACGCATTAATAAAGGGTAAAATCCCTAAAGCAAAAACGCCTAAAGTTGAAAGTCCTCGCCCGGAAAATATATCCAATAAACCGAATATGGAATTATTGCCTGATATGGCTTCGGTAAATCTGGGTCTATCAATCCCTGGTACTGGTAAGTAGATGCCCAGGCGAACCAAAATCAAAACACCGACAGTTACAAGCAGCCTACCTCTAAGCCCGGCTGCTTGTGCCATCTGCATAAAAGTTTCTTGAGCCGTTGGGGCTTTGTCTCGACTGATCATAGAGTGCTACCTTTATAGTGAACCAGGCGCTGACAGCGAGTTGGCTTCCATTTAAGTGCGCTGTTCCGGCTCACTCATAAGACTTCACAACTACCACCAGCTGCCTCAATTTTGCTACGAGCTGTACCTGTGAAAGCTGCCGCTTGTACCTTGAGTGGAGTACTCAATTCCCCGTTACCTAAAACTTTCAATGGCCCCTTCACGGCAGTTAGGATACCTGCTGCTCTCAATGAGGCCAAAGTGACTTCCGTATTAGCGGGAAGGGAGGCGAGCTTCTCTACATTAATCGTAGTGTAAATCTTCTGATTAACAATCGGAAAGCCCTTCAGCTTCGGTAAGCGGCGGTACAATGGCTGTTGACCACCTTCAAAACCGGGTCGAGTACCGCTACCAGAACGAGATTTTTGACCCCGCATACCTAGACCAGCACTAGCGCCTTGACCGGCAGAAATACCTCTGGCTACACGCTTTTTGCGTTTCTTCGAGCCTTTTTGCGGCTTAACATCATGGAGTCTCATAAGTTACCAAGTTGTCATTTGTCGTTTCTCATTTGTCCTTTGTCATTTGTCATTTGTTATTCACTAATGACCAATGACTGATGACTAAATTAGATGTAGAGATTTTGAATAGGAATACCGCGATCTTCGGCGACTTCAGAAAGAGTCCGCAATGTAGATAAAGCATTGACTGCTGCTCTAGCATTATTGAGCGGATTGTTGGAACCAAGTTGCTTGGCTAAGACGTTACGAACTCCTGCCAATTCCAACACAGTTCGCACAGCACCACCCGCAATTACCCCAGTACCAGGTGAGGCTGGACGCATAATCACTTTTGCACCGCCACCGACACCATCAATGGGATGGGGGATGGAGTTGGATTTGGTGATTGGGACATCAATGAGGTGTTTTTTGCCATCGGCTACGCCTTTTTTGACGGCACCTATTACATCTGAAGCTTTGCCTACTCCAACTCCAACTTGACCGCGTTCGTTACCAACGACAACGATCGCTCGGAAGCTGAGTTTTTTACCACCTTTGACCACTTTACTTACGCGTCGGATTTGGATAACCCGCTCTTGCCAAGTGGTTTCTTCTTTTTTGGCACGCTTTGTTCTACTTTTACGCTCTGTTGCCATAATTTATGCTCTGGTGAACGTCAGTTGTCTGTCATTTGTCATTTGTCCTTTGTCATTTGTCCAATAACTAATGACTAATGACCAATGACTTTAGAAATCTAAACCAGCTTCGCGGGCTGCATCAGCTAGGGCTTTGACACGACCATGATATAAGTTACCACCGCGATCGAAGACTACTTTGGTGATGCCTTTTTCTAGCGATCGCACTGCGATCAACTTACCAACTTGCACCGATGCGTCGCGGTTTGCACCTGACGCTAAACTAGATTTCAAATCTGGTTCTAAAGTCGATGCTGCCACTATGGTTTGATGCTGACTGTCATCAATTACCTGGGCATAAATATGCTCATTAGAACGGAATACCGCTAAACGCGGACGTTCTGGGGAGCCAACAACTTTACCACGAACCCGGCGATGACGACGGTTTTTTGATTCTCTACGAGTAAGTTTCATTCTACTTCTTACCACCCTTACCAGTCTTACCAGCCTTCCGTCTTACCACTTCACCGGCATAGCGAATACCTTTACCTTTGTAAGGTTCTGGTGGACGTACAGCGCGAATTTTTGCGGCTGTGTTGCCTACGATTTCTTTGTCGTAACCGCTAACAATTACGTTAGTGGTACCTTCTACAGCAAACTGAATTCCTTCGGGTGGTTCAATTTGCACCTGATGGCTATAACCCATGTTTAAAACTAGGTTACGTCCTTGAAGTTGTGCCCTGTAACCAACACCTTGGATTTCCAAACGGCGCTGAAAACCTTGGGAAACTCCCTCGACCATGTTGGCAACTAAAGTGCGGCTCAAGCCGTGCAGTTGCTTCGATGTCCGAGTTTCATCCCGACGATTTACGTGTAATATTTCTCCCTCTTGAAGGAGTGAGATATTATCTCTGAGAGTGCGAGAAAGTTCTCCTTTCGGCCCTTTCACTACAATATTCGTACCATCGATCGCCACTTGAACTTTGGCGGGAATAGTAATTGGACGTTTACCAATACGAGACATTACTTTTTGTCCTTTGTTATTTGTCCTTTGCCTTTTGTCCTTTGTCTTTCACTAATGACTAATGACAAACGACTAATGACCAATGACTACCAAACGTAACAAAGCACTTCGCCACCCAAGTTTTGACGACGCGCTTCGCGGTCAGTCATAATCCCACTGGATGTAGAAATAATGGCAATGCCAATACCGCCTAGTACTCTTGGTAATTCTTTTCTATTGGAGTAAACACGCAAGCCTGGCTTACTCACTCGCTTTAAGGCGGTGATTAGAGGCTGACGATTTTTACCTTTATATTTCAGGGAAATCACTAGGTTGTGTTTTACCCCTTCTTCTGCTTCTTCGATTTCAGCAATAAAGCCTTCCTCCCGTAGCACTTTGGCAATGCTGCGGGTCATTTTTGTAGCTGGCACTTGTGTAGTTTGATGCCGCGCCAGGTTGGCATTGCGGATGCGCGTCAGCATATCTGCAATTGTGTCGTTAGCCGCCATCGTTCCCTCTATAGATGAACTTACTGATCGCGAAAGGGCATTCCTAATTCTTTAAGTAAGGCGCGACCCTCTTCGTCGTTTTTTGCTGTGGTGATGATGGAAATATCCATCCCACGCACTTGATCAACGCTGTCGTATTCGACTTCTGGAAAAATTAGCTGTTCTCTTACACCCAGAGTATAGTTACCCCGTCCGTCAAAGCTTTTAGGGCTAACGCCGCGAAAATCTCGAATTCTGGGCAGTGATAGGCTAACCAGGCGATCGAAAAAGGCATACATCCGTTCAGCTCTTAGAGTAACCATGATCCCAACGGGCATCCCTTGACGAATCTTAAAGCCAGCGATCGCCTTTTTAGCCCGCGTTACCACTGGTTTTTGACCGGTGACAAGCGCAATTTCGTTGATGGATGCTTCCAGCGACTTTGCGTTTTGAGCAGCTTCACCCAAACCTCGGTTAATAGTAACCTTTACCAACTTCGGTACTTGATGAACGTTGGTATATTGAAACTGATTAATCAGTTTTGGGACGATTGTCTCTTGATATAAGCTTTTGAGTCTTGTTGCCGGCATAGTTTTTTGTCCTGATATCCCTGGGCTTGGTCAGGGAACAAAGTTATGAGTTATGAGTTATGAGTTGTGAGTTATGAGTTAAATTTAATTCCTAACTCTTAATTCCTAACTGCTAACTATTTATCCAGAATTTCGCCAGTTTTTTTAAGTTTTCTGACTTTTTTCCCTTCTGAAGTAAAGGTATAACAAACACGACTGGCAACGTTTTGCTTAGTTGAATAAAGCATCACGTTGGAGCTATGAATTGGGAATTCTTGGGTGATAATTCGCCCTGATTCCCCTTCTTGCTGGGGTTTGACGTGCTTGGTTTTAATGTTGACACCTTTGACGATGACTTTACTCAGTTGGGGAAGTGCCTGGACAATTTCACCAATTTTTCCTTTGTCTTTGCCAGCAATCACTTGTACTGTGTCGCCAGTTTTGACGTGCATTTTGTGGAATACTTTGGGCGTACCTTGTTTGGTTGCCATTAAAGCACCTCCGGAGCCAGAGAAACAATTTTGGTAAAGTTTTTATCGCGCAGTTCCCGAGCAACTGGGCCAAAAACCCGTGTGCCTCTAGGATTACCGTCTTTGTTGATAATTACAGCAGCATTATCATCAAAGCGAATACTCATGCCACTGTCACGAGAGACAGCTTTACGAGTGCGGACAATTACTGCTTCCACAACATCAGACTTTTTAACAGCCATGTTGGGTGTAGCATCTTTGACAACGGCGATAATTTTATCACCGATAAAACCATAACGGCGGTTGCCTCCACCTAAGATGCGGATGCACATTAGTTTACGAGCGCCGCTATTATCAGCAACATTCAGGTAAGTCTGGGGTTGAATCACAATTATTCTCCCTTGTGGTGTTGTTAATTTATAACAACGATGAGGTTTAAGCGGGCTTGACGTTCAGAACTTCTGTGATTTTCCAGCGCTTGGTTTTGCTCAGGGGTCTAGTTTCCTGAATGCGAACGCGATCGCCTACTTTACACTTATTTTCTTCGTCGTGAACTTTATATCGTTGGGTGTTAACCACAATCTTGCCGTACTTGGGGTGAGGAGCGCGGTTTTCTATGGCAACTACCACAGTTTTTTGCATTTTATCGCTCACTACCAAGCCAACTCGTTCTTTAACTGCCATAATCTCCTACTTTTCTTCTTTAGCCGATTGACTTGCTGCCCGTTTGCGTTCTGTTTCTAATGTCAGCAATTGGGCTAGGCGATGTCGAGCCTGTCTGAACTGGTGGGGCTTTTCTAATTGTCTTGTCGCTTTTTGCAAGCGCAACTGAAACAGTTGTCTTTTGATCGCGATAATTTCATCAGAGAGCTTTTCGTCACTTAATTCTCTAGCTTCTGAAATCTTGGGAAGAGGCATAAGCTACTCCTGCTCCTGTGGTTTAGGGCGCATAATAAACTTGGTTTTTATAGGCAGTTTAAATGAAGCTAAACGCATAGCTTCCCGGGCGATTTCTTCAGTCACTCCGCCGATTTCAAACAAAATCCGTCCTGGCTTGACTACCGCTACCCAAAACTCTGGATTACCTTTACCGGAACCCATCCGGGTTTCAGCAGGACGCATGGTTACTGGTTTATCAGGGAAAATCCGAATCCAGATTTGTCCACCCCGACGAATATAACGAGTCATTGCCCGACGAGAAGCCTCGATTTGCCGGGAGGTAATCCAAGCAGGTTCTTGTGCTTGGAGTGCAAAATCACCGAAGTTGAGGGTGCTACCACGGGTGGCTAGTCCCTCCATCCGTCCGCGCTGTTGTTTGCGGAATTTAGTTCTTCTAGGGCTTAACATGATTGGCTACTGGGTACTAGGTACTGGGGATTAGGGATTGGGAATTAGGGATTGGGGATTGAGAATTCTTACCCAGTCCCCAGTCCCCAGTCCCCAGTCCCCGTTTACCCTTCATTTGAGCGGTCTTCAAATTGCTG
>NZ_JBALBW010000110.1:0-93032 GCF_036919895.1 Nostoc sp. | reverse complement strand
GGACTGGGGACTGGGGACTGGGGACTGGGGACTGGGGACTGGGGACTGGGGACTGGGGACTGGGGAACAAGCAAGGGAGCAGGGAGCAGGGAGCAGGGAGCAGGGAGATTAATTTTCCCCTCTGTCTCTTTCCAATTCCCAATTCCCAATTCCCAATTCTCAATTCTCAATTCCCAATTTTCAATTCTGTGAGCATTTGCCGAAGTCTTTGTCGCCAATGAGGTGGATAAGTCCCCAGAATTGCGGCAATTTTTCCGCAAGCAAGCACAGAATAGGCTGGGCGACGGGCTGGTGTGGGATATTCAGCAGTTGTAATGGGGACAATACGTTCAACTTTCAAAGGGAAGCCTAGCTGTTGGGCTTCTTCAAAAATGGCAACAGCAAAGTCATACCAGCTAGCAACGCCGCTATTAGTGTAGTGATAAGTGCCGCTAATTTCTGGGGTTAACTGGGGAGTCGTTTGGGCGATGACTGCGGCTATATCTTGCGCCCAAGTTGGGCTACCAATTTGATCGGCGACAACACGGATTTCTTGGCGTTCTGCACCTAGCCGCAGCATGGTTTTGACAAAGTTACTTTTGCCAAAGGTTCCATAAACCCAAGCAGTTCGGAGGATGATGTGATGGGCGCAAGTTTCCCGAATTGCTTCTTCTCCAGCGAGTTTGGTTTTACCGTAAACACTCAAGGGATTAGTTGCATCGGTTTCCTGATAAGGGCAATACCCATTACCATCAAAAACATAATCGGTCGAAAGATGAATCAGAAAAGCTCCTAATTTTTGGCTTTCTTGGGCAATAATTAGGGGTGCAGTAGCATTAATAGCGCTTGCAACTTCTGGTTCGCTTTCTGCTTTGTCTACAGCAGTGTAAGCAGCAGCATTAATGATGATTTGCGGCTGCTTTGCTCTGATAAAGTTGCGGAGAGTATCGGGTTGGGCAAGGTCTACTGTCGGGCGGATTACTGAGATAATATCGCCATAGCTTGGGAGGATTTGTTCTAATTCCTTACCCACTTGACCGTTGCTACCAATCAGCAAAATTGATTTACTCATCCTAATTTAGTTCTCGAATCTAACGCAATCATCAAGCCTAATCAAATATTTCCGCAGTTCTCAAAGATTTACCCGCTTGGTCTTTAGCTGATAAAACCGGTGTAGCACTCACGGGCCAATCTATCGCTAAATCTGGATCGTTCCATAGAATTGTGCGATCGCCTTGGGGTGCGTAGTAATCTGTAGCTTTGTAGAGAACTTCGGCTATTTCTGAAAGCACGAGAAAGCCGTGAGCAAAGCCTGGTGGTATCCACAGTAGGCGTTTGTTCTCAGCACTGAGTTCATAACCTACCCACTTGCCAAAAGTAGCCGAACTTTTTCTAATATCTACGGCTACGTCAAAGATAGTGCCAACAATAGCCCGGACAAGTTTACCTTGGGGTTGGTGAATTTGGTAGTGCAATCCCCGCAAAACGTTTTGTTTAGAGCAAGAGTGGTTATCTTGGACGAAGTTGGAAACAATACCAGTCTCTTGGGCAAATTTGCGATCGTTGTAGGCTTCAAAAAAGAACCCGCGATCGTCCGCAAATACTTGTGGTTCGAGTTGTATAACTTCAGGAATTTTGGTACGTACAATGCTCATCAATATTATTTCGAGTAACCCACCACACTATTAATTGTGAGAGTAATTTAATGCTTGTATTTTACAGCTAGCAGGTAACACTTCGACCGTGGCTTTTCCTATTTTTAAGTTAATTCAATTTGACAATCATCACCAATTAGAAATCGCAAGGCTTTGGGGCGGCGAGGTGCAAGAGTCAATTGGGCGCGTTGTCCAATCACACTATCAATAATCCGCTGATGAATTCCGGCAATTTTAGCGCCTTCTAAAATCACACTGTGTTCTAAATCAGTATCAATGAGTGTCACATTGTTAGCAATACTACTATAAGGGCCAATAAAGCAGTTTTCTAAATGACAATTGCTACCAATGACTACTGGCCCCCGAATTGTGCAGTTAATTACTTGAGATTTTGTACCGATTTGGACTCGTCCTATAATTTGACTTTGGGCATCGACTTCGCCAAGAACTGATGCTTTCAGATAGGTGTCGAGAATCAATCGGTTAGCTTCTAACAAGTCGTCTTTTTTACCAGTATCTAACCACCAACCTTTGAGATTGTAGGCTAAAACTTGTTTGTCCTGATTAATTAGGTATTGAATAGCATCAGTAATTTCTAGTTCGCCTCTGGTGGAAGGTTGGATATTTGCGATCGCATCAAAAATCAAGTGAGAAAAGAAATAAACCCCTACCAATGCCAAATTTGAAGGCGGAACTTTCGGTTTTTCAATTAATTGTAATACCCGTCCTGTTTCGTCTACCTCAGCCACACCAAAGGCGCTAGGATTGGCAACCGAACGCAGGAGAATCAAAGCATCTGGCTGTTGTTGGCTAAATTGTTGCAGAAAGTAACGTAACTCACCTAATTGAATTAGGTTATCGCCCAAATACATGACAAAGGGAGAATCGCCTAAAAAGGGACGGGCGATTTGGACGGCGTGAGCAAGTCCGAGTGGCTGCTCTTGTTCTATATAGGTGATGCTTGCTCCAAAACATTCTCCATTTCCGGTTTTTCCTTGAACTTCTGCCCCAGTTTCCGGGCTGATGATGATGCCAATATCAGTAATCCCAGTAGCGACCATTTCTTCAATGCCATACCACAAAACAGGTTTATTCGCAACTGGTACGAGTTGTTTGGCTCCGCTATAGGTGAGAGGACGTAGGCGTGTACCTTTACCACCAGACAGAATTAATGCTTTCATAGGGATTTAGGATTACTTATCAGTCATTAGTCAACATAATCTGAAATCTGGACAAAATCCTAAATCCTGACATCTAATTATGGTGTTAGTTTATCTTTTATATGTATCGGGATAAAACTTCGACGGTTGCTTTGCCTGTTTTTTCCCAACTGAATTGTTGACAGTGAGTAATACCTTGGCTAGAAAGGCGCGATCGCAATGCCGAATTAGTTGCGATCGCCTGCATCGCCTCTGTAATTTCTTTGGTGTTGTACGGATCGATCAGAATCGCCGCATCTCCAGCCACTTCTGGTAATGAGGAGAGATTGGAAGTAATGACGGGAGTCCCACAAGCCATTGCTTCCAGGACAGGTAAACCAAAACCTTCCCAGAGACTGGGGAAAACTAGAGCGATCGCTTCATTGATGATTTTTGGCAATTCGTCATAGGGTACATAATCAAGGAACTTTACCTGATTAGTTATACCTAGTTCTGCAACTTGCGCTGTTAAAGTTGGGGTATAACGGCGATCGCTTGGCCCTACTAACCACAGTTCATAATCCTTGTAATTAGGTAACGCCGCAAAAGCAGCGATCAATCCCTGTATATTTTTGTAAGGTTCTTGGCGACCAATGTAGAGAAAGTAGTTGCGGGTAGGTAGGTTGAGGAGGTGGAAGTGAGTGCGATCGTAGGCCAGGGGAATGGCAGTAATTTTGTTTGCAGGAATTCCGTAAAACTTGGTGATGTCCTGAGCCGTAGTCTCGGAGATGCAAATAATGTGTTGTGCTTGCTTAAGGACTTGAGGAGTATAGTAGCGGTGGTAAGGAGTGAGTGGTGAAAAGCGTTTGGGAAAGCGCAACGGTATCATGTCAAAACAGGTGATGACAAAGCGACAGTTGCTACAAAGAGGTGCTTCTGGAAGCGAGGAAAATAAAATCTGGGATTTTAGCTTTCTATAGATTTGCGGCAATTGAAATTGCGTCCAAACAAGGCGATTAAAATGACCTTTTACTCCTTGTTCTGCCGTTTGGTTAGAGGGAACTGGATAACAGTTATAACCAGGAATATCCTGCGAGACTAAAAGTGTAGGATAAAGTTTTTTTAAATGAGGCAGCAGGTTAAGAGCGTAGGTAGTGATGCCTGTAGGTTTACTTAATAGAAATGATAGATTAATTAATAATGTCATGATTTATAATTAACAATAAAATAACTTTTTCGGTTCTTAGTTTTTTCTACTACTTAATAGTTCTTGTGAAATGACAAATATTAGTAGCAAAAATCTAAGTATATGTAGGGTGTGTTAGGCGTAAGCCGTAACGCACCTGATTCCAAGGTTTTTGCTGCCGTACTCTCCGTGCTAACACACCCTACGGATCTTTTCAAAAATCAAATATTAGTCCTATAGTCTAGGTTAATGCAGACATTTAAAATCTAGGTTTTTCAGTTTATTCTTTCCATCTAAAGTTTTTTTGTGATTTAAAAATAAACGAACCGCAGAGGCGCAGAGAAGCCAGTGCGTTAGGCGGGTTCCCCGACTTGTAGCAACTGGCGCGACGCAGAGAGAGGAATCAGAGATTTTCACGACTCATTTAGGATTGCTATAAATTATTTATTATGGTTTTTGATAACATAATCCCATATACCACAGACTTTTCCTAATGCAGCTTGTGGTTTTATTATAATCGCCAACAGAGCTTTTAATAATTGAAAAGTTAATCTAATACTAAAGATAAATTTATTTGTATATTTATCAATTGTCAGCAAATAACTATACGTACTATTTCTAATTTTTTTGAAAACATTCCTATTAGTAATACTTGATGGTTGATGCAGCACTGAAAAATTATTACTTATGGCAACTATATGTCCTTGATTAGCGTAGTGTAAACAAAAGTCTACATCTTCATAATAAAGAAAGTAAGCAGGATCGAAATGAGGACATTCATTAAAATTATTCAAATTAACAATTAGACTACATCCTGAAACCCAATCACAATTAATATAGTCTTCATCTATATTGATTAATATTTTTTTGGTAATGATTTCGCCAGTTTTAGGAATAAAACTCCCACCAGCAAACCAAATTTCACCCATCGGTGTATAGATAAGTGTACCAAGAATAGAGATTTTTGGATGTAATTCAAAAAATGGCTTAACTTTATCTAAAGTATTTTCTTTTAAATAGGCATCTGGATTGATTATCCAGACATAAGCTTTGGTATCTTGATTGTAGATCCATTTTAAGCCTAAATTACAAGCACAACCAAAACCTAAATTAGTTTCAGCATCAAGAATCGATACAGATTCAGTTTTTAGATTATTAATAGAATCATCATCAGGTGAATTATTAATAATAATTACTTCGTAGTCAACAGAATATGTTTTATCTATGGAATTAATTAGTTTAAATATTAAATCGGTCGAATAATAATTAACAATTAAAAAATAAATCACTGTAGTTTAATTGAGTTATAATCAAAGTCAAATTTGCTGAACAATACTTTCTTTTAAAATCTGATATATTATTTGCTGATATGAGTAATGTAATTGAATTATATATTAATAAATTTATTTTTCGTCACTTCCATAAAATTATTTTTTAACAACTCAACACCAAGTTTTTCCAAGCTTTCCTTGAAAGCCATGAAATGTTCCTAGCAAGCAAGCCCATACTTTTAAGGTTTTTTGTTCGGGGTCGTACAGCAAAATTGTAACTATCCTACGGAGTAAATATCTTATCCGTCGCGCACAACTAGTTAATCGATACAATCCTTGGGCGTAGCGAGTTTCTAGATAAGTGTGGTTCCGACTAATGTAGTAGTTACGTAGACCTGAGTATTGTTGAACAATCATTTCTCGCTGGCAAAATTTTACTTTGAGTGGATTACCAAAATTATGGTACATGATAGCTGTAGTAACTATCAAATTATGGAATCCCTGTTGTCGCAATCTCAATCCATAGTCGAGGTCAACTCCGTCTATAAACAATTCTGCACGAGGGAGAGCAACACTTTTAGCAGCAGCAATGGAAATCAAAGAACCAGAAGTGATAGGAGAGTCGCACTCATAAAAATCAACATTCTTATTGTGCTTACAACCTATAAATTGGTCTTTTACAAAAACTGCTCCCTGTACAACTTTCTCAGTTTTGCGATCGATGGGAGTAGGAGCAATAATCCCAATCTTGTCACCATACTCTAGGGACAACTTATTAGAAAAATTCAGCAGAATTTCCAAACAATGCTTAGTTGGTAAACTATCTTGGTCAAAAGTCCATAAAAAATCATAACCTTCCTTTACTGCCCATTCTAGTGCAAGTACTAAACCTTGACCAATACCTATATTTTCTGGATGATGATGTATTAAAATTGATGTAGTGCGATCGGGTTCTAGTAATTCTTGATTGGAATTATCTACTACAAAAACAATATCTACTGGTATAGATTGAGATTTAATGGCTTGGAGACACTCAATGGCAGCTTGTTTATCTTTATACAGGGTTATGTAAGCTGCCACTTTTGCTGTCATTGATTTAGATGTTATGTAACAACTCTATTGTATGTGTTTTATATTCTGATACTCTAATCTTCATGCTCGTGTATTAAGAGGTTGTTTGAAAAGTCTAATTTATTACTAGCCTGGGCAACTAGAAGTAGCGGCTACCCGATACTTTACCCACCTCACTGGGTTCAAAACACTTGATTTTATGTTAGTCCGCGCAGGCGGACTTTGCCTGTGTGGTAGCGAATTATATTCACCTAAAACTTTTCAAACATCCTCTAAGATGAACTAATACTTTAAAAACAGTCCTTCTTAAGAACCAGTATTTCTAGATGTTTGAGCATTATAAATTTCTTCTAGTATCTGTCGAAGATTATACTTGTATTCCCATGTTGGATAGTGAAAACGGAACTTTCTAACATTTGAAATGTACCAGATATGGTCGCCAGAGCGATTCTGTTTTGAATAAGTGTATTGCAGCTTTTTGCCTACGATATCTTCGCAAATTGAAATTGCTTCTAACATAGAGCAATTACTATGTCGAGAGCCTCCCATATTATAAACTTCCCCACATCTGGGATTTTGATAAAAATGATAAAAAGCATTGACTAAATCGTAACTGTGTATATTATCTCTAACTTGTTTACCTTGATAGCCAAATATTGTGTAAATATCACCAGTAATAGTACATTTCATTAAGTAAGCTAGAAAACCATGCAACTGAGCGCCACAATGGTTAGGGCCAGTCAAGCAACCTCCTCTAAAGGTAACAGTCCTCATGCCGAAGTATCTACCATATTCTTGAACTAGAATATCTGCGGCAACTTTAGAAGCACCAAATAAAGAATGTTTGGAATTGTCAATTGTCATTGACTCATCAATACCCTCTCTGTATTGATGATTTGGTTCAATTTCCCAACGTGTTTCTAACTCCTCCAAGGGTAAATAGTTGGGAGTATCGCCATAGACTTTGTTCGTTGAGGTAAATATAAAAGTTGCATCAGGGCAATATTGTCGAGTTGCTTCTAATAAGACTAAAGTACCGTTAGCATTAACTGTAAAATCTGTATGAGGGTCTTTCGCTGCCCAGTCATGAGATGGTTGTGCTGCTGTATGAATAATCAGACAAATATCAGAAGAATATTCTTTAAATAGGTTTTCTATTGCGGAGCGATCGCGGATATCAATATCATAATGACGATAGCTATCACCGTACTTATCTTCTAGGATGCGACGATTCCACTCTGTTGATGCAGATTCACCAAAAAATACCGCCCGCATATTATTATCGATACCCACAACAGAAAAACCGTTTTGGGCAAAAAAATGAACAGATTCTGAACCAATCAGACCAGAGGAACCAGTAATTAAAACAGTGGGCATAATATTTTAACTCACGCCATAGTACAATCATCAGTTTAGGATAAAGTGGTCTTTCGCTCAGAGTTAAATTACAAGGGCTTAGTTGCTTTAATAAACATCTGCCCTCCCAGAAAATTCCAAAGGAATGGTAACTTGAGATAAAGCCTCAATAAATTAGACGATGCTGGCCTACCTTTAGTTGAATATGGCAAAAATCTGGGAATTAAAACATCAATCTTGAACCCAATAGTATATAATAATTCTTGAAGAGAAAGATGGGTTATTGGTAATTGATGATCAATAAAATCATAATATTCCTTAATAGAATATTTGAAATAAAGTTTTTTAAGGTATTCTTCTTGTTTCATAGGTCTTTGTTTGTAATAAGTTAGTTTTCACTAAACAGTTTAGGATAAAACGGACTTCAGAATTGTTTCATACTCAAGAATCCAGTCATAAATATCTTTAAGAGTTCGTTCTGGATTCATCATTGGCTTCCATCCAGTCTTAGAAATTATTTTGGAAGAATCCGTAATATAGATGGGAATATCACCTTGTCTGGCTGTTTCTTCTGATTTGATCGCAATAGATTTACCAGTAATTACCTCACATAGTCTAGTAGTCTCTAATAGCGATAGACTATTATCAGCACCTCCACCAATATTTAAAACATCTCCATCTAATTGGGAAAAATGTTCTAACTGATAATCAATTAGGTGTAATAAATCTTCGATATGTAATAAATCTCTAACTTGTTTACCTGTACCGCCATAGCCTATATAACTTAAAGATTTTTCAAAATGGTGTGCGGCTAACCACAAAACAAAAACACCTTGGTCAACTTTACCCATTTGCCAAGGGCCTGTAATTACGCCACAACGATTGACTATTGCCTGAATATCATAAGCTTGTCGATACTCTTCAATCAACATTTCCGAGGCAAGTTTAGTAGTACCATATAGAGAACGGTAGCTTTGAAGTGGGAACTCTTCGGCTATACCAAGATGAGAAACTCCGGGTATTGTCTGTTCAACAGCAATGCTAAAACGGGTTGGTAATTCTACTAAATTAACTGATTTAAGTGTTTCAATTGGATAAACACGACTAGTAGATAGAAAGATCAAACGAGCTTGAATTTGTCTAGCTAATTCCAGAACATTGATAGTTCCTACTAAATTTGTTTGCAGGACGTATTGTGGAGAAGTAAATCCTGCAAGTACAGAAGGTTCAGCAGAACAATCAATGATTGTATCGACATTAAATGTTCCAGGATCTAAATCGCTAGGAGAACGAATATCACCATGTATAAATTCAATTCCTAAACTTTTTAGTCTAGGAAGGTTTAATTCTGAACCACGCCTTCTGAGATTATCAAAACATATAATTTTCCACTGAGAATGATGTTTCTTTAGATTAATTGCTAAGGAACTGCCAACAAAACCAGCCCCTCCTAAAATCAGAATCTTCTCAGCCATTGGATTTAAACCTTTGATTTAGTAGCAGTCTATTTTTGCTTAGATGATAATCTCCACGCGATAAATGTTTTTCTAGCCAGATATAGAGGACTATAAACAAATATCGACTTCCCATTTCTTTGAGCTTTAACTTAGAAACTCCTGTGGTTCTATTTCTCCAAGTAATGGGAATAGTTGTATAAGAATACCCTCTTACTATGGCTTTAAGTGGCATTTCTACAGTTAAGTTGAAATGATGAGATACTAATGGAGAGATACCTTCAATAACATCTTTACGATAAATCTTAAAGGCATTAGTCGTGTCGTTAAATTTTAAGCCAAATAAAATTTTAATAAATAAGTTAGCTAAACGATTAACAATTAATTTGTGGCTGGGATAGTCAATGACTTTACCTCCTGTAATGAAGCGGGAACCAAAAACACAATCGTATCCTTCTTGCAGTTTATGGTAGTAAGATACCATGTCTTCTGGTGAATCTGAACTATCTGCCATAACTACCGCTACAGCATCTCCTGTAAAATTTTCTAACCCACAGCGAACTGCAAAGCCAAAGCCGTTAGGATAATAATTATTGACGTAACGCAGTTTACTATTTTCAGAATTCATCTGCTGTAATAATTGTTCTGTGTTATCTTTGCTGTTGTCGTTAACTACTAAAATTTCGTAATCTATATTTTCTTGTTCCAAAACTCGGCTAATAGTCCGAATAGTTGGAACTATACAGTCTTCTTCGTTGTAGGCTGGAATTACTATTGATAAGGTATTGACAGATTTTGAACTATCTATCGTTATTGGCTCATCTATCCTTAAGCTAGGATTCACTGATATAGCAGGAGCCAATGATTCTGGATAATATGTAGCTGATATTTTTTGCGTCTGTGAATTGGTATGATTTTTTTTTGGGGTTTTAAATACAAAGCGATCGCTAATTAAATAATTAATCGATGCACTCACAAGTGCGCCTATTATAGTATTAATGCCATAGTTAACTTTCAACCAATCTAAAATCGGAAAAATCAAGAAAATGCGAACAATAACTGCTGCGCCCGCAGAAACATGGTACAGAGGAAGTTGTCGTAAAAATACTTCTCTCAGGTTCCAAACGCCGCCAGTCCAAACCCAACTTCGATATATAAAAAAACTAAATATTAAAGAAACTTCAATTGATACTAGATTCGCAACATTACGTAAAAAAGCTGTATTGAATCCTAGTTTTTCAATTATTAAATAGATTAGTGCTAAGTTTAGTGCTGCTGCTAAACCACCACCTAGCAGAAACTTTAGTATTTTTGGCTTAAACATTTTTTTTATCATTTGACTCTATAGCTCCTTTTATGTTCCTAACCATCAATACTACAGCTTCTAAACTTGATTATTTTTTATTCCACCACTGTTATCTTTGGTTCACCATTCAACTTTATAAACTGTTGACTGATTCGGTCATAAACCCAAGCCTTAATAACAGATTCGCCTGCTGGTATAGATTTTAGAGAAATATTTGCTTCCCAACCTGATGTATTGTACAGATTTGAATTTAAGGCTTTAGCTACATCAGGTCTGTTTAAATTTACAAGCCCAGTGGCAAAAAATGATTGACTATTTCCATAGGATAGTAAAACTATGGGTGGCTGTTCTAGACCTTCAGGAATAATAGCCCACCCCAACAACTTTAAAGTATCACTACTGCGTATATTTAATGGTTGTTTCGTTGTTGGAGGTACATCAATGTAACCATGAACTTTATCAGCTTTAGTTATAAAAGTGATATTTTGAGGAAAGTTTCTAAACTCTAATTTCTGAAGAACTGGACTTAGTTGTCGTATCAAAAATTGATTTGGAAAAATAAAGTTTAAACAGTTGCTCGGTGAATTAGTTATAGATTTATCTATATAATTTATAATTTCTAAACAATTTTTACCAGCTTTCCTTTGTATCCATATACTTTGACCTGCTGCAATGCTATCAATTGAGATATAAATAGAAATACTTATTAGAAAGCTTAGGCAGAATACTGGGAATATATTTATTTTTCTGCCTTGTTCTTGCCATTTGTATAAAATCCATAATCCACACAATTGTAAGCAGGATATGAATAATAATATCGAAACAGTTACGTACCTAGATGAAGTAGCTTGCTCAACACCAAAACCAGCTCTCCCAACAGTAGTTATTGATGCAAACAAAATGGCAAACCAACCCAACGATAACCAAGGTGCGGCTTTATTGGCAAAGTTTGATTGCTGATTGGTAAAAGAGAATAGATTAAAAAAGGAAAAAACTAATAATATTATTAAACCAGTAAGTACAGGAGGAAAAGTATTTTTTAATAATGAGAAACCTATCAAAGTTAAGAAATATTTTGATGCAATTAATGGCTTCTGTAAAATAAAAAATGTAGTAGGATGATGAGAAGGTTTTTCATAACCAATAGAATAGATAGCAACACAAAAAGCAAAAAGCCCCATCCATACCAAAATCCTAATTTTTTTATGTTTATTTATCCCTTCCAGGAAGTATACTGATGGTAGGATTGCAACCCAAGATAGTAATCCATGAGCCGACGAGAAGCTAGCAATAAAACAACATAGAGATGCAAGTAATAATCTGATATTTGGAAGTAAGTTTTTAGGCACAGTAAGAATAAAAATTGCTAATATTAAGCAGGTATTTATAAATAGCCAAGCTATTTGAAACCCCCATAGCCAATTTTCATACTGGTTTAAAGAAAAATGCACAATACAAACTGTAATATTAAATAAATTAAATAATACTTTATTATCTTGATTCCAATTAGAAGCTGCAATCTTATATAAGATTACAAAATTTACTAAAGCCAATAAGAAAATAAAGTAAATTTCTAGTTTAATATTCCATTTAGAAGAAAATGCAAGTATTGCGAATATTATCCTTGGAAAAAGTATGCGATGCTCGTTGTGTTGAGAAAAAAAATCTCCGAAATTTACAGTACCGCTATGAATCTTATCAAAAAAATTTACTAATGCCCAATCGTCCCCAAAGGGTACATTTACACTGAAGGTAGTTACAAACCAGAAAAGTAAAATAACTGGCAGGGAATAGGCAACTGCGAAGAGTAACTTTGCTTTTTGGAATGACAGAGGTTTATTGTACATATATTTTAGGTGAATTTTTCTTGGTTTGAGAATTCTACTTAAGAATCCACAATCTTCACCGAATACTTGCGGTTCGATGATGAGCATGTTTGGAATGTAAGTAAGGAAAATGTTCATTGAATATATCGCGATATTCAGCTTCCACTAACGAACAGCCATTAAGGCAAAGCTTGGCCCATTGGGATGGTCTGGAGCATCAAAACTTACTTCAATGTCTTTCAAACCAAAGTATTTGAGGCAAGCTAGTATATCATCGCGGCTCATCCAATAACTAGTAGTTGCATTACCACCACAAAAACCTGACCATTCCAGCGCTTTTTCATATTCCTGACGATAAAGAGTATGCTTAAAGCCATCATAATTACTTTTAGAACTACCTACAAATTTATGTCTAAGGTTCGGATTACCTGAAATTACTTTCTTATCATAATAATGCGTCCAAATAAATATTTTATCTGTACACTTAGCTATTAGCCCAATCAATTCTGCTGGATTGTTCATGTGATAGAGTACACCGCTAGCTATACATACATCAAATTTATTTTGAGTATTTCGTAAGTATTCTACAAAGTCCCCACATAAAAAACGTGTATTTTTCAGTTCTAAAATCTCTTTGATAATTAAACACTTTAAATAAGCACGGGTATTAGCTTCTATTGATAAAATTGATGCTGCCTCTAAGCATTCCAACATATAAGTATGCCCTGCTTCCAATGGCCCCAATTCCAGCACAGTTTTACCTTTAATTCCGCCTAGTTTCGTAGATACCCAATCAATTCTTGCATCTTCAAATAATGGAATCGAACCTGCTTTAAAATCTGCTAGTGGTGCAGGTAATTTTGATGACCACTCACTTTTAAAAATATCGAGTGCATTTTGCGGGCTGGGCGCAGATTTGATATATTGCTCTAAAATGTTCATATTTTTTTATGAATTTTGTTAATGTTTATAAATTAGCAGGTTGACATCAAGCATTGATGCTGTAATCTTCACGCTTAAAGGTTAAATTGATACTATAGCAAGGATCGTATTCTATAAAGTTTTTCCACTTTTTTTGCATATACGTTGTTTCTTGAATAAATCTTGCTACTTTTGCAGGTGTATCTTCACAACCTCGGCTCTTAGATTCATAGTGATACAACATAACGTGTGGTAAATAGATATTATTGTAACCTTTCTCAACAACCTTTAAACATAAGTCAACATCATTAAATGCAACTGCGAGTTCCTCTTCAAAACCTCCAATTACTTCAAAGATTTCTCGTCTACACATTAAACAAGCAGCTGTCACAGCCGAATAATTATTGACTGTTAAGATTTGACCAAAGTATCCTGGAGAATTGACTGGATAATGTTTATGACTATGATTAGCAACTCCTCCAATACCCATAACTACACCGGCATGTTGAATTGTGTTATCTGGATATAAAAGCAAGGCTCCGACACTCCCAATACTAGGTCTTTGAGCTTGTTCAACCATTCCATCTATCCAGTCAGGAGTGATTACCTCAACGTCATTATTCAAAAACAGTAGATAATCACCTTTAGCCTTATTAACTGCATAATTATTAATCTTGGAATAGTTAAAAGGTATATCAAGTCGGTAGCATTGAAACCTACTAGATTCCTTTTGTTGCCATTTAGAAATCACATTAGCTGTATTTTCTTCTTGACTACCGTTATCTATGAGAATTACTTCATAATTTGGGTAAGTTGTCTTCTCAAAAATAGATGTGAGACACTTGTCTAAGGTATTACCCAAATCTCTTGTAGGGATGATAATACTAACAAGCTTATAATCTTTGATTGTATATCGAATTATGTAATGCCCCACAAGGCTTCCAGCTTGTGTAACCTGTCCATGTTCGCCTCGTCTAGCAAGGGCATCTACTAATGCCTTCTCTGCTGCTATGACAGCATAAGGTTTTTGATCGGGTTTACTTGCGGCAGATTGGGGATGAATTCTCCAGTGGTACAATATTTTTGGTATATGAAATATTTGTGTGGTTTTTTCGGTTAATCTTAAAACTAAATCGTAGTCTTGGCTTCCCTCATAACCTGTTCTGAAACCTCCAATGGCGTTTACTAGCTCTCGTCGATAGGTTCCTAAATGGCAGGTATACATCCGGGATAAAAATGAATCTGGACACCAATCCGGTTTAAAGAAAGGATCTTGTAGTTTACCAGTTTCATCAATTTTATCTTCATCAGAATAAATCATATCTGCTTCTGGATGCTTATTCAGCAGTAGAGCAATTTCATACAGAGCATCTGGAGTTAGCAAATCATCATGATCGAGTAAGGCAATAAACTCACCCGTTGCAATTTCTATTGCTGAGTTAGAGCATCGAGAAATATGTCCATTTTCAGTTCTAAAAAAAACTTTTATTCGGGAGTCTTTTGATGAGTACTCCTCTAATATTTCTCTTACATAATTATCTGTAGAGGAATCGTCAGCAATACATAACTCCCAATAGGGATATACCTGATTCAATACAGACTCAATGGCTTCTTGCAGAAAATGTGTTGGAGTATTGAAAACAGGCATAATCAGACTAATAGTAGGTTTATAATCTAATAATTTTGCCGTTTCAACCATCTTTTGTAAGGCTGCTTGATTAGGGTAGTTTTGGTTCAGCCACTTCTGGTAATTAACATCATTAGTTTGAGGAATATCTGGCAGAACTATGGTAGGTAGTAATGCATCATAAAAATTTAAGTTTGAAGAAGTTTTTTTCAGTAATTTTTTCAAGCAGTACCCAAGCCCTTTTGTTCGGAAAACAGCCCACATTTTTTTTAATTGTGACAAAATGCTTATGTTAGATAAACTAGAATTGGATACTAAATTTATAGTTGTAGCACCTCTGAATTTAAACCATAAACTTATGTGAAACGGATTACCATCGTCTAGTAAACCTACAGCATGTCTCAATTTAAACCATACTTTTCGCATCTGCCAAAATTTACTAGTATTCATAGCTGCAATAGTGCACTGCGAATGCTTTAATTCTGCCTGAATGTGTTGTAGAGTAGACTGCGATCGCTCCAATTCTGCCTGAGTGTGTTGTAGAGTAGACTGCGATCGCTCCAATTCTATCTGAGTGTGTTGTAGAGTAGACTGCGATTGCGATTGCTCTAATTCTGTTTGAGTATGAGTACTTTGCAATTGAGATTGCGATCGCTCTAATTCTGTTTGAGTGTGTTGTAGAGTAGACTGCGATCGCTCTAATTCTGTTTGAGTGTGTTGTAGAGTAGACTGCGATCGCTCTAATTCTGCCTGAGTGTGTTGTAGAGTAGACTGCGATCGCTCCAATTCTGCCTGAGTGTGTTGTAGAGTAGACTGCGATCGCTCTAATTCTGTTTTTGAATCTTTCCTAATTTTGTAAATATCAAGCCAATCTTGAAGAACCCAGTCTCTAAAATCAATATCAACTTCTAATGGATCTAACTGAAGTGACTGCCATTTTAAATCAGATCGATCGTTCAACTCACTATATAGTTCAATTGCTTCTGGAAAAAAGCTTTTAATTAGCATCTGTCTGTGAGAGTTTGATGCTAGATCAGTCATTAATGATTTATCTGCAATACCTTCACTAGGGTCTTTAAGTTTAATACCAAATTTATTTTGGCACAACTTTGAGATAACAGTATAGTCTGCAATTACAGTATGAGTATTTAATAAAATGCATTTATCTGGAAACTGATGATGAAAATCTAGGATGATTTTGTTATAGTGCATCCAGATTTGTAAAGCGTATTTAGGATTGCTATAAAAGATTTCATCTCCCCGACGATATAAAGAATCGATAACTTCCCAAGGCGCTCTATACGTAAATATAAAATATGCTTGCGGTAGTAAATTTTTCCAAAAATCTAAAAAAAGAGTAGTGCGTGGATCTTTCCATCCCCAGGAATTCAGTGTTGCGTTTTCAGCGATAATTAGTTTTGCTTTATCAAATAATTGCTGTGGTATGTCGATGCCCTTCTGTATTGTCCATCCTTCCTGACTAATACCTTGACAACGTAAGGCACGCTCGTGAAAACCTACGAAGTCTAAGTTTTCAAAATGACCTTTTGGGTTATTAGGAGATGCACCCATTAATCTTTCACCTATATTTACTCCTGCACTTTCCATCAACGATGCAGAGAGAGAAGTGCCTGAACGATGCATTCCGGTAATTATGAAAATCGAAGATTTGTTATCTTGGCTCATCACAACTTTGCCTTCCTTTTGCCTTTCTTATTTAGTTATCAATAAATAATATCTAATTGATATGAATAAGTAGCATATTATGCAAGTATTTAAATTAAATATTTTTCCTGATTGACATCTTTCTCATAAGTTTTGAGTGAGGATGATATCAGGATAAACAGGGGATTAGATGGTGCAGTAATCCCCTGTTTATCCTGATATTCTATCAGAACAACCTCTATGACATAAATCTTTTTTGCATCTTTTCTGATGCATTCATCTAAAAGACAATATACAAAAGCTTATATAAGCTTTTTTTATAACGATTCATTGTTTACATTTGCCTGTTTCTTATCTACAAAGTTTAGGTATTTATTTACAACCTCCTCTGCACTCCCAGTAAATTTAATTTCCCCTTTATCTAGCCATATAGATTTTTGACAAGTTCGTTCGATAAACTTTAAATCATGAGAAACTACAAGAATCGTCACCTTGTCATCCCAATATTTCTCAATTCGTTGCTTACACTTGTTCTTAAAACTTTCATCTCCTACAGATAACACCTCATCTAAAATAAGAATATCAGGCTGCACATCTGTTGCAATAGCAAAACCTAACCTTGCCACCATACCGGAAGATAATCCCTTTACTGGCACAAACGCATAATCTTGCAACTCTGCAAATTGCAAAATTGATGGCGCTCTATTCTTCATTTCCGATCTAGAATACCCCAGAAGTACACCATATAGAACAATATTATCCATTACAGAAATTTCCAAATCAAAACCTGCTCCTAATTCAATCAAAGGTGCGATTTTACCTCGTACCCGTACTTTTCCAGTACTAGGTTGCAAGATTCCAGAAATTACTTTTAAAAGAGTGGATTTACCGGAGCCATTTGCACCAATAATACCAATCTTGTCACCTTTTTCAACAACGAAATCAATTTCATCCAGTACTAACTTTTTTACCGGCTGACGATATTTACCTTCTAAAACAGATAACATAGTTTTCTTAAGGTCATAAGAAAACTCCTCTTGTGTCCGTCGCAATAGCGAAACATTATCTAGGCGAATTACTTCCATTTACAGCAAATCCATAAATTGATGTCGCCAGAAGTGAAAACAAGTCCATCCAAAGGCTAAAATAATTACCCCACTGAGCAAAGAACCCCAAATTAAACCTAAATCTGGCAGAGAACCTGATAATGTAATCTGACGAAGACTTTCAATAATTGGTGATAACGGATTAAGACCTAAAAACTGCCTTACCTGCGGTGGAACGATAGCTGCTGGATAAAATATAGGGCTACTGAGCCAAATCACAAATACAACTAACTCATAAAAATAAGGCAAGTCTCTAAAAAATACGTATAAGGAACTGACTAAAAAACCTATTCCTGTAGAAACTAAAATTAAGGCTAGAAATGGAAATAGTAGCGCCAATACATTGACTAAACTCTTGGAATTAATAAAAGTCATTAATGCCAGCAGGGGAAGTGTCCCTACTGAGAATTGAAATATGTTTGCACAAATCATTGATACAGGAAAAACGCTGACTGGCAAACTAATTTTATTCAATAGTGAACCATTACCGACTACACTACTCAATGCTTGAGAGGTAGAAGCGGAGAAAAAATTGATCACTACTAATCCCGTAAAGGCTGCCAATACGTAGTTCAGTATTGAGTTGCCGTAATAGGAGGCAAAAGTAGCACCGAAAATCGCTGTGTACAGCCCGGTCATGATCAACGGGTTGAATAGCGACCAATAAACCCCCAGGATCGAACCTCGATAACGCACTTTGAGATTCCGCGCTACCAAAACGTGCAACAATTCCCAGTAGCGCTGCACTTGCAACCAAGTTGAATTATCTTTAAGCGAAATTCTCATTGTTAAAAACTACCACACACCACAGGCAAGTTATTTGCGAATTTTATACTATTGGAGCGTAGTTTGTCGCACTAGCCTACCATTAAAAACTTTATTTGAAAAAGTATTGTTAAACACACAAGTTACTAATTACCATTTTCTACTCTTAAGCACATCCTACCCCGGCAAGACCAGTTAATTTATCAATTGGTTCCTAGAACTCCCTGACGCAAATCAGCCTATAGATTTATCACAAAGAGGTTTAAAAGTCAAATATAATTATTTTTAGGATGTCTACTCATTGCGATGATTTAAGCGCTACTGGATTACTTAACTCAAACTATCTGGATCAACTCCCTGCGATCGCAAATACTCTGCTAATTTATCAGCCCGTTGGCGCTCTTGTTCAGCTTGTTCTTTTGGCGTTGCCACCCAACCCACTGAATTATACCAACGCAACCACAAACCTGTTGTCTTTTGATAAGAGCCTTGCCAAAGACCCAATCCTAGTTCTAACTCTTGCAACCAAAAGCGATTCTCTATTAAAGATATTGCCTCGTAGCGAGTGCCTATAAGAAGTTAGAAGTTTAGAATTTTCTCCCTCATCTCCCTTGAATTTGTGAAAGCTGAGTCACGGATTCCGGTACACTGAGACGAAGGTTTGTTGGATTGTAATTAGGCATGGAAATCGGACAAAAGGTAAAAGTGTTTCGCTTGCGCGATCGCGTTTCTCCCCCAATTGTAAAAAAACTAGGACAAGTGGGTATCATCCAAGGCTACAAAGTCATTGATGGTGGGATCGGTGTAGTGGTTCTATTTGAGGACAATACTTCCACTTGGTTTTTTGAAGATGAAATTAAACCTGTGTAGTTGTAAAGAACTCAGATCCGGATTTTTCTTGGCATCTGAAATTTCTAGCCCAGGTTGAGAATCTTTATTGAGTGCTAAGTTGGAATTGAAAAGATCGGCGGTGAAAATAGGAATCAAGTAATGGCTCTAATATTGACATTTTTGGGCAAAGGCGGCACCGCTCGTACCAAAATTGCGATCGCCGCCGCCAAATTATTGGCAAGTCAAGGCAAGCGCGTACTTCTGGCCGGACAAGCAGAACCAACATTATCAATCCTGTTGGATACTCCCATTGCTGCCGATCCCCAAGAAATCGCTCCCAAATTACAGGTAGTACAATTTAAATCATCTTTACTGCTTGAGCGCAACTGGGACGAAGTAAAGAAACTTGAGGCGCAATATCTCCGCACGCCGATATTTAAAGACGTTTTTGGTCAAGAACTGGTAGTCTTACCAGGTATGGACAGCGCCCTAGCCCTAAATGCTATCCGCGAATACGATGCCAGTGGCAAATATGATGCGATCGTCTACGATGGCGCGGGTGACTCTTTAACGTTGCGAATGTTGGGTTTACCAGAATCTCTCAGTTGGTATGTCCGGCGATTTCGGCAATTGTTTGTCAACTCCGATTTGGGGAAGACGATTACTGAATCGCCTTTGATTCAACCGCTAATTAGCAGTTTTTTCAATATCAACTGGACAACAGATAACTTTGCAGCGCCCACCAACCAAGTCAATAATTTCTTGGAAAAAGGGAGAGCCGCTCTTGCCGATCCCAAGCGCGTCGCTGCTTTCTTAGTGACCACAGGAGATCCGATTGAGGTAGCAAATGCTCGTTATTTGTGGGGTAGCGCTCAACAAATTGGTTTAACTGTTGGTGGTGTTCTGCTTGTGTCTCCTGAGACAAATGTCAATCTATCAGAGGAATTTATCCCCCTACCGGTGAGTGTCATTCCCGACTTGCCCGTAGGTGACTGGAAACCATTGATAGACGCACTACCCAACTTTGAAGCACAAGCTCTACAGGCTCCCAAACCAATTGAAATAGACATCCCCAATCGTCAAGTACGCTTATTCTTGCCAGGTTTTGACAAAAAGCAAGTCAAGCTGACCCAATACGGGCCAGAAGTCACCATAGATGCAGGAGATCAGAGACGGAATATTCCCTTACCCTCGGCTTTAAGTGGTAGATCCGTTGCTGGAGCAAAGTTTCAGAATAATTATTTGATAATTTCGTTTTAAGTTAGTTAAGAACAAAGTTAGGAGTTAAGAGTGAGGAGTTAGGAGTGTCTCCGGCTCTGCTCCTAACTCCTCACTCTAAAAAAAATACACCTTATGTCAGAATCAACTCCCATTACCCCAGACCCCAATCCAACTGAGGATATAGACTCAGTAGCAATTAATCCCAGCGAACAAGTAATAGTAACGAGCGATCGCAATGCAAAAGCTAGGCAATTGCTGGGGATGAAAGGTGCTGCTGCTGGGGAAACTTCAATTTGGAAAATTCGTTTGCAGCTAATGAAGCCCATTACCTGGATTCCCCTAATTTGGGGTGTAGTCTGTGGTGCGGCTTCTTCGGGTAACTATACTTGGACGCTAGAAAATGTGTTGAAAGTATTAACCTGTATGCTGTTGGCTGGGCCATTGATGACAGGTTACACTCAAATCCTCAATGATTACTACGATCGCGAAATCGATGCCATCAATGAACCCTATCGCCCGATTCCCTCTGGGGCGATTCCCCTACCCCAAGTAATTATTCAGATTTGGGTATTACTGATTGCTGGCTATGGTTTGGCATTTGTGTTAGATGTGTGGTCTGGTCATGAATTCCCGACAATTACAGCGATCGCAATTATCGGTTCTTTCATTGCCTATATTTATTCTGCACCTCCCCTGAAACTCAAGCAAAACGGCTGGCTAGGTAGTTACGCCTTGGGTGCAAGTTACATTACCCTACCTTGGTCTACAGGACACGCTTTGTTTGGTGAACTCAATTCCACAATTGTGATTTTGACAATGTTCTACAGCTTGGCTGGATTGGGCATTGCTATTGTCAATGATTTTAAGAGTGTAGAAGGCGATCGCCAGTTAGGATTAAATTCACTACCCGTAATGTTTGGCATCACCACCGCAGCCTGGATTTGTGTAGTGACAATTGATGTATTTCAAGGATTTATCGCAGCTTATCTAGTCAGCATCCATGAGAATTTGTATGCGGCAATCCTAGTACTGTTAATCATTCCGCAGATTACTTTGCAGGATATGTATTTCCTGCGCGACCCTGTGAAGAATGATGTTAAGTACCAAGCCAGCGCCCAACCATTTCTTGTTCTAGGAATGTTGGTAACAGGTTTAGCGCTGGGTCATGCTGGCATTTAAACTTCTATAGTTGAGAAGTTAGGAATTAGGAATTAGGAGTTAATATACTTCTAATTTCTAATTTGTATCAGGACATACTGTGTTAGAACTGATATCTTTCCTTCTTCATGGGATTCAACCTTTTTTAGTCCCAATTTGCTTTGTTGTTGCTTGGACTGTAACTATTCTCGTTGTTTTGAGTCTCTGGATGGCGGCGCGAGATAGTGTGACTACAGCCAAGCTTATGCATCAAATTCCCTGTACGGGTTGCCAATTTTTTACCGACAATTACCGTCTTAAATGCACTGTACGCCCATCTATTGCTAATACGGAAGAAGCGATTGACTGTTCTGACTATCAACCGAAGACGAATCGCTATCTGTATTAGGGACTAAGGATTGAGAACTGGGGATTAGGCAAGAGTTTCACTAATATTCAATAACTATTTACTAATATCCAGCAAGATTTTTAAAACACCCCGACTTTGAGCGTGTTCAAAAGCTGCAAGGCCCTCAATCAAGGGGTAGGTGGCATGAATTAGGGGTTTCACATCAACTTGTCCTGTGGCTAGTAGCTGGAGGGCTGGGGCAAAGGGGCCGCAACGGGAGCCGATGAGGGTGATTTCATCTACTACTAAAGAAGAAACATCCAGGCTGAGGTTGCCAGCATAAGTACTTTTAAGTACAAGCGTACCACGGGGACGGAGGGCGCGGCGGGCGATCGCAAATCCTTCTGGGTTGCCAGTACATTCTACTGAAACATCGAAATATCCATCTTTCACAACATCCGCCAAACCAGTTTTAATCCCCCGTGCTTCTAAGTTAGCCAGTTTGTCTTGATGTCGCCCCACAGCTAAGAGTTCACAGCCAGTTAGGGCTAATGTCTGGGCTACCAACTGCCCTAATTTGCCATCTCCAACCACTAACACGCGATCCTTTGGACACAATGGCACTTGCTGCTGAATTTCCAAAGCTGCTGCTATCGGTTCAGTAAATGTTGCTACTTCTGTTGGCACATTCTCAGGTACTAAATGCAGGTTCTTTACCGGCAAACAGAGATATTCACCAAAGGCTCCATTCCGATTGACAATACCTAAAACTGTGCGATTTTCGCAGTGAGTTGGTTGTCCACTGACACAAAAACGACAATGCCCACACACAGCGTTGATTTCTCCAACTACACGTTGGTTAACTAAGTGTTCTGGCCCTTTTTCAACCACACCGACAAATTCATGTCCCAAAATACCAGTGTATGGATAGTAGCCTCTAAGTAGTTCCAAATCAGTATTACAGATACCCGCACGCAAGACGCGCACTAAGGCTTCTCCTGCTGGTGGTTCAGGAACGGGAATATCTGTGCGTAATTGCAACTGGTTATTTTCGAGCCAAAGTCCTTTCATTTCTCTTCACGTATTTTACCTAATTATGTTGTCATATCACTTTGAAAAATGTTTACAACTATAGGGGTATACATTCTGTACCGCCATATCCACCCCTACCTATATCTCTGTAGAAGGTATTTCTTTAATTTTGGTTACATCAACTTTGCTTAACCAAGTAACTAAGTCGTCTGAGCCAAGTGCAATCTCACTTCCCAAGGTTTTGATATAGAGAAGTCCGTCACTGATAATTAAATCTCTAATTGGATACCATGAATCTCGTTTTCTAATCAGAAGTTCCAACGGAATCCCTTGTCTTGAACTATACTTGCAATATTTCCACCAGGCTCGCCATAGAATTACACACTTAGTACAATTCATCTGATAACCTTTGGGAATTTCGCAGTATTCATACTGATAGAAACCCCGATTATCTACTTCTCCTTTGAGGATATAACTATATTCTGCTAATACCTGATTTATCAATTCCCACTGGGTTGATTTTGGAGAAATCGATAATTCAGATAAGGTGTCAGATAGTTGAGCAGTGGCAATTACGCCTTCAGATTTTGCTGTCAGTTGGTTGATTTTATACACTGTTTGCGCTGTCAAAACAGGATTTGACAACAAAATATCTTTTTTCTGAATAGAGTTTTGCACAAACTCTCGAATTAAGTCTAGATTAGACAACATAAAATTTTTATACTAAATTAACCAGTGTGATGAAAGTCACAACACTACTTAAATTAATAACTACACTGGTTCTGCACTTGAATCAGGATTATTACCAGCTTTATTTATACTCAATTCTTTGTTTAACTAGGGTTTTGTTAAGTTTAATATCGGTTATGCTATTTTCCACTAGGCTGATTAACAAAATCACTGTTCCCAGTTTAACTAGCTGCAAATTAAATTTTTACGCCTTCGAGAAAAGGTTGAAATACCGGAATTAATTCGGGACGACTGACAACAAGAGTGGGAAAAGAGCGATCGCTATAATCTTCTCCGGGTGACAACGGAAACGGCTCTGATTTGAGCGATGTCCAGACTCCACCAGCAGCTTGGACAATTACCCAAGCACCGGCTAAATCCCAAACTTTTGGTGTCGCCTCAATACCACCTAATGTTGCTCCAGTTGCAACTGTCAAAAAGTTATAGCTAGCCACACCCAACATCCGAATTTTGCATGGAAAGCCGTTTTTGATAGCTGCGGTACTACGAGAACAGAGGTTAAAAAAGTGATTATTGCTGGGACTATCAACGCTGGTGTGGATGGGGTGGAGGTTGAGAAATGCTCCTGTTGGCGTTGCTAAACCAGATGAACCTGGCCAAAAACCATGAAAAGCTTGATTTAAGGTTGGTGCGTAAACATACCCAAAAATGGGCGTGCCTCGATACAGTAAACCCAGAGAAATTGTCCAGATGGGAATACCGCGTGTGAAGTTGGTTGTACCATCAAGAGGGTCAATTACCCAGCACCACTCAGTACCGGGAAATGACTGATCGCTCTCTTCGCTCAAAATGCCGTAACCAGAGAAATTAGAAGCGATCGCATCCCGAATTTCTTGATCTGCCCATTTATCTGCTTGCGTCACCAAACTACCATCAGCTTTTTGATCAGCCTGGACTTTCCCAAAATCTTGCATTAGCTGCTTGCCCACTCTGATAGTGGTAGTTTGGGCGAAATCAAGAATTGTTGTCCAAAAATCATTCATTGGTTAATTGTCATTTGTCATTGGTCATTTGTCCCATGCCCCATGCCCCATGCCCCATGCCCCATGCCCTATACAGTTTAATCTAAATCGCTTTCTAAAACTGAAGCGATCGCAAGCCTTGTACTTGTTTGAAATTCTGTGATGTTCACCCGATTCAGAAACCAAATCGACAGTACCATTCCCACGGCTTCTAAAACGAATACTAGTCCATAAGCTAGTTCTAGGCTTGGTAAAAACCTGCGTCCAATATCCAAAAGTGTACCTCCGATTACTACCGCTATTCCTCTAGAAAGGGACTGCGCTAATCCCCATGCCCCAATGAATGTACCTGCGGCTTCTGCTGCGGTGAGATCCAACATCAAGCTAATTGCTGCTGTAGTTAAGAAACCTGCGGCTAAACCGAATAAGACCAAAGCTAGTTTGAGAACTGCTGCATTAGCTGTGAATCCTGATATGCCCAGCAAGATTGCACAGAATGCTACCAACATACAGCCTAAACGTGCAGTTCTGCGCTTACCCAAACGCGGGATAATATAAAAACCCGTAACGCCGTAGGCAATCAGTAGACCAGTTCCATAAAAAACATTTAATTTGGTACTTTCCGTTAAGGGCATTTTAAACACTTGACCCGCATAAGGTTCCAAAATTGGGTCTTGCATAAACAAACTGATAGTCATCACCAATAAAAAGGTGAAGAATATACCTGTTTGCGGGCTAGCTGTCAATATTTTCCAAGCATTGCCTAGAGTAATGCTGTCTTCCCGGTTTACTAATGTGGAACGGGTTAAATATTGAGAGTATTTTTTTTCTACGCCGAATGTGGCTGCGATCGCTAAACCAAATACAATTGCTGGGACGATAGTAAACAGCCTCGTGATTGATGCCTGTAAGGTTTCTAAGGTTGCTTCTGGCGTTAACTGTTTCAGCAAACTGGCACTAATAATTGCCCCAACAATAATTCCCACCATTAACATCGACCAAACCACACCAACTACTTTGGAACGGTTATCTTCTTCAGATATATCCACCAACAAAGCAGCAAAGGCAGTACCGCTAGCACAAATTCCTAGACCGTAGATAGCGAAAACCAAAGCTAAAAGTGCTGTCCAGCCGATTGTTTGGGTTGTCCATGTCCAACCACCTGCACTAGTAGCAGCAAGATTTAGTTGCCATATTACTTGTATAGCTAAAAAAGCTGCGATCGCAAATATTGCTGCGCCTACCCAAACATAAGCTGTGCGGTGGTATCCCCATAACGGCTTGGCATCGGAAATCTGACCAAACCAGATACGGGAAGGAGCAACAAATAAAGGCAGTGCTAAAACTATTGATACCAGCGTCGCCGGAATTGCTATTTCTTGAATCATGACTCTGTTGAGTACCCCCAGAGTCAAGATAGACATCATGCTCAATCCCATCTGAAATAAACCCAGCCGGAACATGGTCAGCAGGTTTACTCTTGGCACAGATAGGGATTTTGTTTTGGTATCAAATACTTCACCGCTTGCCATAGCTACTTTTTCGTATAGTTTATAGGATTTAATCTGCTATATAAAATCTAGACAAGTCTAGACATTTACTTCTTACTTCAACGGGAGCATGGGAGCGGTTATCCCTCAGTAAGCATTCACGATGAAGCCAACCGCGATAAATTAATTGCTGCATTTAAATCCCTATCCATATCAAAACCACAGTTTTCACAGTGATAAGTTCTTTGAGCTAAAGAAAGTTTTTCTTTCTTAAATCCACAATGAGAACAGGTTTTACTTGATGGATACCATCTATCAGCAATTATGATTTCACAACCAAACAATAAGGCTTTGTATTCTAGTTGTCTTTTAAATTCATGAAACCCGCAGTCTGCTATTGCACCTGCTAATTTATGATTTGACATCATTCCCGAAATGTTCAAATCTTCTACTACTATCTTGGCGTGGTTTTTGCATAAGTAAGTAGTGATTTTGTGCAGAGAATCATGTCTGAGGTTTGCGATCTTAGCATGATGTCTAGCTAGTTTGATTTTCGCCTTATATTTGTTTTTTGAACATGGAGCTTTTCGTAAGTGAATCTTAGATAATCTTTGCAGTTTAGCTAAGTTCTGCTTGTAGTGTTTAGGATTAGGGAAGACAACACCAGTGCTAAGAGTAGCTAGTTCTTTTACTCCTAAATCAACACCAACAACATCATGTTGTTTAATGGTAGGTTGACATTCTTGTTCATAAGAAAAGGCAATAAACCAACTATCAGCAATTCGAGAAATAGTAATTGACTTACAAGTGGTATGAGGTAAACCTTCATAGGTTTTCACCCATCCCATTGTCGGTAGTTTTATTGATTTACCACCTACAGGAATTGGTTTACCGCTATTATCAATAGTAAAACTATCGTTCTTTCCCTTTTTTTTAAAGTTGGGATATTTGCCTAGACCCTTGAAAAATCTTTTAAAGGCTTCACCTAAGTTATCAAAAGCGTATTGAGTGATTTTTTGACAAATACCTTCTTCTTTAATCCATATAAATTCAGGTTTAACATGATTATTAAAAAACTTTTTTAAGATGTACTTATCAGGCTTTAATCCATCTTTATACAAAGAAGCCCAAGTCGCTAAACCCCAATTATATGTAAACCTCGCTATCCCAGCGTGTTTAGACATTAATATTTTTTGGGCTTTATTTAACTTGAGTTTTGTTTTGATGGATAAAAGCATTGCTTGACCTTAACACGCTCATTTCCTCTGACTCTGATTTTATCAGAGAATGATGCACAGATAAGATGATTTTTGCGGGTATTTTACGGTAAATATCTCAATATTAGGCTATTTTCATAGCGATAACTAATTTTTTAGCAAATTTACTCTTGTTTAAACCTAAAAATCTTGTAAATATCTGCCTATATGTGTATAGTTTTGTCTAGAAAGTTGTCAACTAGGGAATAGCTCTCTCTCTTTAAATAAAGATAAACCCTACCCGCTCGAAATCAGCGAACGAAAAGTTGAAGTTGCGATTTGGCAAGCAATTGATTGAGCGGGTAAAATTAGAAGAAACGGACACACTGCCGAAAAACGAAATACTAGACATCATCACCACAATCGTCGTTTATAAGTTTTCAACCTTAAGTAGAGAGGAAGTTGAAGCTATGTTAGGACTAACTTTGGAGCAAACAAGGGTTTATCAGGAAGCCAAAGCCGAAGGTCGAGAAGAACGGGAAGCTGAAATGTTGAAACTTACCGTCCCTCTGTTACTAAAAACAGGGATGAGTATGGAGCAGATTGCTCAACACCTCAATGTTGATATAGAAGCTGTCCAGATTGCCGCACAGTCAACCACATAGAATGGTCGTTTCACGTCTTGAATTTTATTGTACTCTATTGTCGCAATAAATCCCTCTTCAAAGTGTGGTTCTAAGCTTTTTAATTGCTCAACTCTAGATTCTGCTTGTTGACAGAGAAGTAAAACCATTTTTTTTGTCAGAGTCAACTGTTTAGCTTCTGAGCTAAACATAATGTATTCTTCTAGACTTTTTTTAGAAATTGTCTAGACTCGTGAAACGCTGCTGTAACTTTGTTGAATACACCCATATTTAGTTATTTAGAGAAGATAAAATTATTATTGGAAGCCAACTGTTCAGGTTGATAGACTTGATAGCACTTATAGGTGTACTATGCCCATCGGAACAAAAACCGGGATAAGCCATACTTTTCAAAAATCGACGACTAAATCTATCGATACGATTCCTATCGAGTAAGCATTTTGAGATTAACCCGGTTTTTTGTTCATTTGCTACACTCTCCCCTTTTACCTCAAGTAGAGAGAACTAACTGTCACTTTTATCCTTATCATTATTATTTAGTTCATCTCCAACACTCTCTGCGAGCCAAGTTGCACCAGCCCCAGCAGCTGTAAGCCCGATAACAGCAACTACCCCTATCGGTGCAGCTATAGCTACAGCACCAACTCCAGCAGCAACTGTTGCAGCTTTTAGTACTTTTCCAACTGTTATCTTTTCAAGTCCAAACATAATGCTCTCCCAAAAATATTTAGGTTTACATTTATAAGTATTCCCGTAAAATTTAATTGAATTATCACGATCAGAATAAAAGTCGAAAATCTTGAACAAAGACTCATCACAACATTGAGCAGGAACTACTAAAAAATAGCGATGGGCTACGCCCCGCCGAAGGCGATCGCACTCCAGCAACTACAATGATACAAGGATGAAGCGTCTCATTTTGGTTCAAAAGTCTGGAATTGTGGTCTCCGTGATCATTACACAGGTCAGTTGAAACATTGTGAAAATGTGGTTTTAACTACGCTATTACATTGAATTAGTAAGATAAAATTGCCGTATGTATGTCATCAAACTACTTACCTTCATCTAGTAACCAAAAAGGCATAAGCAATGACTAAAGAACCAGTCAAAGTAATATTATGGGAAGAAAATCAAAAAGATTTTCTAAAAAAGTTCTACGATCTCCAATTTACTCCCAGAGTAGGAGAGGAAGTTTACCTAAAAAAAGAAAGATGGAAAGTAACCAGAGTTGAGCATGATGTAGAAATTAGTGAGATTAATGTCTACATGGAATTAATCAAAAAACCCAAGCAGGATAAATCATCTAATTCTTAAATACAAGTAAATACACTCAACTATAGCAATCCTATTTGATTTGTAAGAATTGCAGCCCACAGATCCCCGACTTCTCGAATAAGTCGGGGATCTTGTTTATGCGCGTTTGATTCAGGTTTTAAATTTTTATGCAAGGTGCGATGTCTACGACGGGCGTAGCTGCGACACCACAAGATTTGCAGCCAAGTGGTGACGATCGCACCCAATCTTGTCTGTAACGATACACTATAAAAGTAAAGAAATGTAAATAAATTAAATTTTGCAACCGTGGAAAACATCACATTGGGGCAAAATGGCCCATCTGTTACACCCTTGTGCATCGGCACTTGGGCTTGGGGTGATAAACTATTTTGGAGTTATGGCGATCGCTACGGCGCAGAACAGTTACAAGAAGCCTTTACCGCAGCCTTAGAAGCTGGTATTACCTTCTTTGATACCGCCGAAGTCTACGGAATGGGACTATCAGAGAAATTTTTAGGGCAATTTTTGCAACAGACTCAACAACCTGTACAAATCGCCACAAAATTTGGCCCTCTACCGTGGCGATTTACAGCCCAATCCGTATCTGATGCTTTAACAGCAAGCCTCAAACGCTTGCAATTAGAGCGAATTGCCCTGTATCAAGTGCATTGGCCTTTTGCCTTCTTTTTAAGTCAAGAAACTTTGATGAACGCCCTAGCGGATGAAGTGAAGCGGGGCAGAATTACTACAGTTGGTGTAAGTAATTACTCGGCAGAGCAAATGCGAGACGCGCATCAAATGTTGGCGGCTCGTGGAGTGCCTTTGGCTGTAAACCAAGTGCGTTATTCTTTACTCAGTCGCCAAGTTGAAAGCCAAGGTATTATTACAACTGCGCGTGAGTTGGGTGTCACTATTTTGGCTTATAGTCCTTTAGCACAAGGATTACTCACAGGCAAGTACAGTATTGATAATGCTGAAACCCCTACTGGTGCGAGGAAAATAGACCCCCGATTTAAGAAAGAAGGTTTGCAAAAAATTGCCCCAGTCATATCTTTGCTACGCAATTTCGGTGAAAAATACGATCGCACTCCCGCCCAAGTTGCTCTCAACTGGTTAATTGCTCAGGGGAACGTTATTCCTATTGCTGGGGTGAAGACAGCCGAACACGTGCGGCAAAATGCTGGTGCTTTGGGCTGGAAATTGAGCGACGATGAAGTTGCAGAGTTAGAACTAGTTAGTCGTCTTTGGCTCTAGTATTTCTGAACTACTCAAACACAGGAGGCCAAATTTCTGACACTACTAGCTCCCAACCTGGTAGTAAGTCTGGTAGTGTCAGTTTGTCGTTATCCTGCAAAATTATTGGTTCTTGGTTGAGTCGATAAACTGTGAGCGTCAATTTGTCAGGATCAATCAGGATACCAACCGTAGATCCGAGTGTAAGAATAGCTGAATCTTTTCTACAAGTGGTTTAATTCGGTCTGACTTAGATTTTATTTTCCTACAAACTGGTAGAAAAAGTTACCCAAAAAAGTCAAAAAGTCAAGAGCCAAAGTCAAAATTCTGACTCTTAACTCTCAACTCTCCAATTTTCTATTTGGATTTTGGATTGAAGAAAAAATCTAAAATCTAAAATCTAAAATCCAAAATTCATTGTTGACTAAGAAGCTGATTCTCTAGCTGTAGGTGAACCTATCTTTTTACTAGGCGATGCAGAAGACTCTTGCCCACCTGTCCGCAGTTTTGGCTTGGGAGAAGAATGTCTTTCTTCGTTGCTATCTGATTTCCACGCAGCACGGGGGCGATCGCTAGAAGATGATTCACGACGCTTGCCCAATCTTGGTTTAGGAGCGGAAGATTCTTCTTGGGGAATTTCCACGTCTGAACTCAACCAAGCGGGACGAGTTTGATCGTAAGCGATTTGTAATGCAGCTGCTGCGATCGCTTGAGCATCGTATTCTTCAATCAATTCGCTGACAATTGGCAAGAATGAAGCCAAACGTTCACCTGTCAAAGCTTCTCGCACCAGTTCTTGCAATTTCAGAATGTGTTTTGCTTCAATCTGGGCGCGTGTGGGAATCGTCAGCACTTGCCAACTTTGGCGGTTATGACGTTCAAATGTTTGCTGTTTGCGCCGCTCAAATGGTTGTACTAAAGAAATTGCTGTTCCTTCTTTACCAGCACGACCAGTCCGACCAATCCGGTGGACGTAAGTTTCTACGCTATCAGGTAAGTCGAAGTTGATTACATGGGAGAGTTGATCGACATCTAACCCTCGTGCTGCAATATCAGTTGCTACCACCCAACGGACTTGACGGTTACGGAATCTGACTAATAACCGTTCCCGCGCTTGTTGTGACAAGTCACCGTGGTATTCATCTACACTATGACCAGCGCCTTGTAACTGACTGGTGAGTTCGGCGGCGGTGCGTCTGGTGCGAACAAAGATTAAAGCTGTTTCTGGATCTTCCATTTCCAAAATCGGCTGTAATGCTTTGGCTTTTGTCCAATGGCGGGGGATCAAGTAAGCTACTTGATTAATCTTGTTGGGAGCGGCTTTTGGCTGCTCAACGGTGACAGTTGCAGGCGATCGCAAAAACTTGTTCACCAACATCCGAATTGATGGGGGCATTGTTGCCGAGAATAAAGCTGTTTGGCGATCTACGGGCGCTTGCGAGAGGATTTTGATTACATCGTCGATAAAGCCCATACTCAACATTTCATCAGCTTCATCCAACACAAACCACTTCACTTGATCGAGCTTTAAACACCCGCGATCGAGTAAATCTATCACCCGTCCGGGAGTACCCACAACCATGTGAACGCCACGTCTGAGTTGTAACATTTGGCGGTCAATTGATTGACCACCATAGATTGCTAACACCCGCAATCCTTCATCGCCGATGAATTGGGCGATCGCATCGTGAACTTGCATTGCTAATTCACGAGTTGGGGTTAAAACTATGGCTTGTACGGCTTTTTGATTAATATCTAGCCGCTCTAAAATAGGCAGTGAAAATGCTGCTGTTTTGCCTGTTCCAGTTTGAGATTGACCGACTACATCACGACCACCTAGCAATTGGGGAATTGCTTGGATTTGAATGTTAGTTGGTTCGGTAAAACCGATTTTTTCTAGTTTTTCGACACGTTGTTGAGAAATACCTAATTCTTGGAATGAAAGAGTCATTAATTCGTCCTAAATTTTATCTAAGGATTTTGGATTAGTCATATAGTCATATAGTCATTAGTCATTAGTCATTAGTCATTTAGTCATTAGTTATTAGTAAGCCAAGGGTGATAGCGTAGCCTCAACTCTTGGAGAGGTTATGCCAGCAAGTTGGCCAGCGTTTTAGGTAAACCCTCATGAAAACTGCCATTAATGCAGCATTGACATCAAAATAAGCGCGAATCTGTAAGGGTCATTTAACAAAGGACAAAAGACAAAAGACGAATGACAACTTAGTTATTGACTACCTGACCATAGAGGTCGTATGTATCAGCGTGGTGAATCGCTACTGGCACGATGGTTCCTAACTTTGCCTGGCCTTTGACATACACCAGACCATCAACCTCTGGGGAAAATCTACCTGAACGACCTATTAATTCACCACTTTCAGGATTTTCTTGCTCAATCAGGACATCGACTATTTTGCCTACTTCCTGCTGATTTTTATTTTGAGAAATCGGTTGCTGGAGTTCCATCAGTTGGTATCGGCGATCGTCCATCACTTCTTGGGCCAACTGATTTGGTAGCTTGTAAGCTGGGGTTCCTTCCTCAGAGGAAAAGGTGAACACACCAACATGATCGAATTCATGCCGCCCGACGAACTCTAGTAGATGCTCAAAATGCTCTTGTGTTTCTCCTGGGAAACCAACAATAAATGTTGTCCGCAATACGGCTGTTGGTAGCGCCGTTTTGATGCGATCTATAATCCCATCATTGACGCGCCCTTGCCAAGGACGGTTCATAGCGCGGAGAATATCTGGATCAGAATGCTGCAAAGGCAAATCCAGATAAGGCAAGACGTTTGGTGTTTCTTGAATCGCCGCGATTACATCTGGGGTCAGTCCCGTGGGATAAGCGTAATGCATTCTGATCCACGGTATATCTACTTTCCCCAAGGCGCGAAGTAATTCGGCTAATTTTGGCTTACCGTAAATATCTAAACCGTAATTAGTGGTGATTTGGGAAATTAGAATAATTTCCTTTACCCCTTGACTAACTAACTGCTCCGCTTCGGCGACTATAGATTCAATAGTACGCGATCGCTGGTTCCCTCGAAGATGAGGAATTATACAAAATGCACAACGATAATCACATCCTTCCGCAACCCGCAGGTAAGCTACGCCCTCAGTTGTAGTGCGATAGCGCGGTGTAGTTTCGTCGGCGATGTAGGTTGGCTCAATACTAACCTGTTTAACCCGTTCGCCAAGTTCAACACGCTCAATTACATTAACAATTTTGTGATAATCGCCTGTACCCACAACGGCTACTGCTTCGGGCAACTCTTCCAAAAGTTGTTCTTGGAAGTGTTGCGCCATACAGCCAGTGATTACGATCTTTTTATTTGCCTCTGCCAGTTCTACTAAAGTTCTGACAGATTCTTGCCGGGCTGCTTCAATAAAACTACAAGTATTAACAATAACGTAATCTGCTAACTCTTCATTTGTATCTACACCGTAGCCCGCTTCCACAAGCAGTCCTAGCATGTGTTCTGTATCAATTCTATTTTTCTCGCAGCCCAGATGAGAAATGGCAATTGTTGGCTTGTCACCCATATTTTGAAAATATCTTCATTTTTTTTCTTCTTCTAATCAAACATTCCGGCGCTAACTTCGCTTTTTTGCTATCAGCATCCTCACGAAAATACTACAGTGGCAAATTCCCACTGTTATTAACTGGACGTGGACTCATAACCCTATCAATAAATAAAAATAGAGGTCATGTTATGATATTCCTATCAATCTGTTCCCCAGGGTAAATTGAAGTGTCTTTGGGTACATTTGACACTTGTAATCTTTTTTAACAATTCGCCTATTGGTATTTTACATTACCTCGGCGTGTGCGTTGTTAATCTACCCATCGGGAAGCCGCCCAAAGGGCTTGTTGTTGAGAAGTCGCTACCCTCCGGGAAATCGACGAAAGCGACTACGCTTGATAAAGCAGTAATGTTAACCTGGCGATTGGCAAGTCCTGCGACTGGGCGCGGACAAGATGCCTAAACCACGGAAAGCTGCCTTGCGTCTAGTGAGTGGCAAACTCCTCTTGTAGCCAGGTTTTATCTTAACATATCTTATGGGAGGTTTCACGCCAATTTCCATCTGAGGAAGGAGGCAATAAACCGACTATCATAAAACACATTTGACTAGTTAATGAAAAGTCAAGAGTCAAGGGTCATACAGTCAATAGTCAAAACATTCTAGACTCTGGACTCCGCGAGGCGGATTAAAGACGTGGACTTATATCAATTATTTAAAACTCGCTCACCAATTATTGGCGTGGTTCACCTGCTACCACTACCTACCTCGCCCCGTTGGGGAGGTAGCCTAAAAGCGGTGATTGACCGCGCCGAACAAGAAGCCGCAGCCCTGGCAAGTGGAGGGGTTGATGGGTTGATTGTGGAGAATTTTTTCGACGCGCCCTTTACCAAAAACCAAGTCGATCCCGTGGTTGTGAGTGCCATGACCATTGTGGTGCAACGGATACAAAACTTGGTGACTTTGCCTATAGGGTTAAATGTCTTGCGAAACGACGGTAAAAGTGCAATGGCGATCGCTAGCTGTGTGCAAGCGCAATTTATCCGCGTCAATGTTCTCACAGGGGTAATGGCAACCGATCAGGGATTAATTGAGGGAGAAGCCTATCAACTACTCCGCTATCGACGGGAGTTAGGCTGTGATGTTAAAATTCTGGCCGATGTTTTGGTGAAGCACGCCCGTCCTTTGAGTTCTCCAAATCTCACAGTCGCCGTGAAAGATACCATTGAAAGGGGTTTAGCAGACGGAGTGATTTTATCTGGCTGGGCTACTGGTAGCCCACCTAACTTAGAAGATTTGGAACTAGCTTGTGATGCAGCATCTGGCACGCCAGTGTTTATTGGTAGTGGAGCAAATTGGGAAAATATTGATACATTGATGCAGGCAGCAGATGGTGTAATAGTTTCCAGTTCTCTGAAACGTCACGGACGGATTGAGCAACCAATTGACCCAATTCGCGTCAGTCAATTTGTCGAAGCTGCCCGTCGCAATTGGAACTCCAAAAGTGAAAGTAAATCAGTAGAACAAGTGAAGTTACATTCTTAAATGGGGGAAGCAAGGGAGCAAGGGAGAAGAGTTTGCCCCTCTGCCCCCCGCACCCCGCCCCCTGCCTCTTTTCAATCCCCAATCCCCAATCCCCAATCCCCAATAACAGTTTATGATTCGCCGCCGTTCTACTCCTTGGATTCATAAATGGTCACGTCCATTGATTGCTGCGATCGCTGGATGTGGTGCGCTGATCACAGGTTATCTCACCGTAGAAAAGTTAACAGGAGGCAGTGCTGCTTGTGTAGCAGAGGCTGGTGCTAAGGGCTGTAATGATGTGCTTTCAAGTCCTTGGGCAACAGTTCTTGGTCAGCCATTAGCTTTGTTTGGGTTGTTGGCATATATCAGTATGGTGATATTTGCTTTGGCTCCCTTGGTATTGAACTCAGGGGAAAACAATAGCCGCAAACAATTAGAAAATTTAACGTGGTGGTTGCTGCTAGTGGGTGCGATCGCTATGTCTGTCTTTAGCGGCTACTTAATGTACGTGTTAGCATCTCAAATCAAAGCTATTTGTCCTTACTGTATCGGTTCAGCTTTGTTTTCTGTGAGTCTTTTGATACTAACAATTATGGGTCGCACTTGGGAGGATATTGGACAAATCTTATTTACTGCCCTAATTGTGGGGATGGTAACGCTGATTGGCACTTTAGGGGTTTATGCTGGCGTTAATAAATCAGATGTAACATCTGGAACTCCTGGACAACCAGTTAAAATTACCTTTAATTCCAAAGGAGACCCTAACCCAGCCTTCGGTTGGGAAGTTACTACTACTTCTGGCGAGGCAGAAATAGCCTTGGCAAGCCATCTAGCAAAGATAGGCGCGAAGGAATATAGTGCTTACTGGTGTCCTCACTGCCATGAACAAAAGATGCTTTTTGGTAAAGAAGCCGAGGAAATAATCAACAAAGATGTTAAGGTAGAGTGCGCTCCTGAAGGACTCAATGCTCAAACTGAACTATGTAAGTCCGCAAAAATTGAAGGCTTCCCCACTTGGATCGTTAATGGGAAAAGCTATAGTGGAGTCCAAAATTTAGAGGAACTAGCAAAAGTTTCTGGTTACACAGGGACTCGCAACTTCAAGTATTTCAAGTAGTTACTTACCTTCAGGAAGTCTCAAGCATGGTCTACACTGAGCTAGCTAGCGGTAAGGTGTAGTTCACATCCCAGATCAAGAGTCCTGAGTACAGCCAATTGGATGAATACAGCAAAGTCTGTTTCCAGTTGGCTTTTTGTTTTTGGTAATAGATAATAGGTGTTGTCCAATACCCGATAACCAATTCTCTTGTGGCTTTTATCCGCAAATACCTAAAGCTCAAGGAAATTAATCAAGATTTATACTTAATTTGTGCCGATAGCCAAAAAAGTCCCCGTTGCCGTTTTGTAAGATAATTTGCCTGAATATATGGTAATACATTCACAAGCATAGGACTCATATCTGATTTTGAACAAGATTTTAGATGAAACCCATTATAAAATGCGCTTTCCAGTCTCAGTATGTTTTAGAAATCAAATCGGAATTCTATACTAGGATCTCTTTAAGAACCTTGCTGATTTGAAAAAACTCTTAGAAACTCTATTGAGTTCTCCTTTGATCTATGTTAGTCCGATAGTTAATATCTATAGGAAATAGAGAATATTTCTCCCCACTAGGTAATGGGAATGAATCAGCAACTAGACAAGCGTTTTGTAAAGTTAATCTTTAGACTCAAACAATCGCTTAGTCGAGGACACAGAGAATTGATTACTGCCGTCAGCGTTGCAGTCTGCGTCCTGCTTTTGCACTCCATCGGATTATTGCAATCTTTGGAGTTGGCAGCTTTGGATCAATTTTTTCGCCTACGTCCAAATGAGCCGCCAGAAGAGCGGATTACGATTGTAGTGATTAATGAATCCTATTTAAACGAAATACGTTCGTGGCCGATTCCAGATACGAAGATTGCCCAGTTGTTACAAAAATTAAATGTCCACAAACCCCTTGCCGTTGGCTTAGATATCTACAGAAATTTGCCAGTAGAGCCAGGAAACCAAGAACTGCGTAATGTTTATAAGTCAATGCCCAACTTAATTGGTATTGAGCTATTGACAAATGACAAAAACAAAAACAGAAACTTTAGTGTTTTGCCTCCACAGGGACTGAATCAGAATCAAGTGGGCTTTAATAACCTGCTGTACGATCTTGATGGTAAGGTACGTCGCAGTTTGTTGTATTGGTCTGTTGATAATCAGCCACACGAAAGTTTTGCTTTGAAGTTGGCTTTATTGTATTTAAAGTCAAAGGGAATTACCCCCACCAAAGCAAAAAACAACCCTGAGTATTTGCAATTGGGTAAAGCAGAATTTACTCGTTTTGAGGCTAATGATGGTGGCTATGTGGGAGCCGACGATAGAGGATACCAACTTTTAACCAATTTTCCCAAACCCAAATGTCAAGGTTCATCTAAAGAATTGTGTAATTTTCGCCAGGTATCGATGAGAGATGTACTGGCAGATAAAGTCAAAGAAAACTTAATCAAAGATCGGATTATACTCATTGGCTCCACCGCCCCCAGTCTCCAAGATTTTGTATTCATTCCCTATTCCAGTAGTCTAATGGGTACGGCAAAGCCTGTACCTGGTATTCAACTGCAAGCTTATTTTATTAGTGAGTTAATCTCAGCAGCCCTTGGTGGACGGCCCTTACTCAAGGTCTGGCCTGACTTAGTAGAAAATTTGTGGATTTTTGTCTGGTCTTATCTAGGAGCCGTGACTACGTGGCGGATACGACATGCAATGAGAGGTCTGCTCAGTATCTTAGTTTCTTGTTTTGTATTGACCCTGAGTGCATACCTTGCTTTTTTGTATGGTTGGTGGATACCGCTCATTCCCTCACTGTTTAGCTTTGGCAGTTCAGCTATATGGATGACCAGTCATATTGCCCACATGCAGGAAGAGTGGAAACGTTCAAAAGAATTTTTGTATCGCGTCATCAACACGATTCCCGATCCAATTTTTGTGAAAAATGAACAACACCAGTGGATTGTTTTAAATGAGGCGTATTGTCGATTTATCGGTTATCCGAATAAGTTGTTAATTGAAAAGTCAGACTATGACTTTTTCCCTAAACATGAGGCTGATGTGTTTCGACAACAGGACGATCTTATATTTCGGACTCAAAAACCCCAGGAACATGAAGAAGAATTTACAAATGCAGATGGAAAGACTCATCAAATTGCCACTAAGCGATCGCTCCATAAAGACTCAGCTGGCAATTTCTTTTTAGTTGGGGTTATCCGAGATATTACTCAGCGCAAGCTTATGGAGGAACAACTCAAGCGGACTGCTGCTGAACTATTCCGATCTAATAATGAATTAAAACTCAAAGAAGACCACTTGCGTTATTTGGCGTATCACGACCCTCTGACCGGTTTATCCAATCGCAAATTTTTTGCCGAACAACTTTATGAGTCGTTAAATTGGGCGCAACACAATAACCTCTTGCTAGGACTGCTGTTCATCGATCTAGATGGTTTTAAGCAAGTCAATGATACTCTGGGGCACGAGACGGGCGATCGCTTGCTAATAACTATCGCTGAAAGACTGAGCAACTCTTTACGCGCTAGTGATACAGTTTCTCGTTTGGGCGGCGATGAATTTACTATAATTTTACGGGCAATTCCTAACGTCCAAATAGCGGCTAAGGTGGCCGAAAAAATCTTAAGCAGTATTACTAAGCCAATTGTTTTGGACGGCTATGCCATCCGAATCTCTGCCAGTATTGGCATTAGTGTCTACCCATACAACAGTCAAGACAGTGAAACTTTGATGAAGCAAGCAGATGCAGCAATGTATCGGGCCAAGCATCTGGGTAAAAATCGATACGAGTTTTCTTAATTAGTCAAGGGTCAAGTCCCCAGATTTTTATTACTTTAGTAAAAATTTTTACCTTAAAATTCGGAATTCGGATTTTAAACACATGCAAGGTACGGTCTTGAAAAAGCATTGTGTATTATGTCTAGAGATGGTTTTTTAGTTAAGACATAGAGTTAGCAAGGCTTTTTGACCTAATAACCAAAACTAAGAATATAGGTAAGCAAGAAATTAGTTCTTAGAAGTAATTAGGAAAAAAATATTTTTATGTAATTATTTTACTGCAAAAATAATACTTATACTTGATAGTGCTATTACGGTTTTTTATACTCCTACACTTTTTAAAACCTTTACAATATAACAATTATATTATTTTATCTTTACTTTGATAAAAACTTAACTATACAAGAGATTAAGTATTATTTAATATTTGATAAACTTTTTATTCAGCAGGCATAGTGTTTATACTTAAAAGCATTAAGATACTATTAATAAATAGTGAAGTAGATAAAAAGCTTACAGTGATTCATCAACATATCTAACTTTAGACTGATGTAAAAACGGTTCATTAAGAATATTTCTTAAGTATAGGAATTATTTAATACCAGCAAATTAAAATTTGTGTACAAGTGAATACCACGATTAGTTGTAAACCACTAGCAATAATTTAATAAAGTTAAAATATTTTTCTCATCAATATAAGTAAATACACGCTAAAAAATAAAATCACCATTAAAAGTCAAAACTAGTAAAATTACTGAGTCTATGAGAAATAACTTCCGAATCACAAAAATCATGATATTATGTATAAGCGCTTGCATGTTAATACCGAAGATTGCCGCTTATACGGGTATGTCCAGTACTGCAAGTGCTAATACTGGTGGTACTACTAGCAACAATACTTCAATCACCCATCAAGTCAGTTCTCAAAATTTAAAAGACACATATATTCCACCAAATTATGGTGGCCCTGACAGTCAGCATGGTAGCGGCACTCGTTGATGACCGTTTTGGATTTTAAATTTTAGATTGTGGTAAAACAGTGCGTTCGTGTAGATCGTGTCTTAGACACCGCATATTTTGCTTGGATATATGCCATCGCTCTTGGGAGAGGATCTATAATCTTTAGTGAGTCTTCTTGCCTTGGGAAATGCCAAGGGTAATTTATTCAAGATAATAGTGAAGATTTCCACCAATGATGTGTTTGTACAAGGGTGTGAGCTTGCCAATTTGGGTCTGGCTGCGAATAGTCTAAACGGTAGTGTCCACCTCGGCTTTCGGTTCTAAAAGCAGCACTTTTGAGAATTAAATTAGCCACATCTAATAAATTGCGGGTTTCTGCCCAAAGTCGCAATTGCCGTTCAACATCTGGTAGGTCAAAATTAGCTGGCTCTGCTGGGCGTAAAGCAACCAAGAATTGACTTAAAGGCAAGGCAGCGAAATCTTGCTGCCAAGATTCGACAGTGGCGATCGCAGTTTCCAACTTTGATTGCTCCCGACAAATACCAGCATTTTCCCACACCAGACGCGGTAACTTCTCTCTAAGTGCTTCTAGCTGTGCTTGCTGGATGTTTCCCTCGCTAGCATCAACACTAAATTTACGTGATGGTAACACTGGTATTTCTGACGGCAACCCAATATTTTCTAGCTCAATTTGGCTCATCTGGGCCCCGAACACAATACACTCCAGCAGGGAATTACTGGCAAGACGATTTGCCCCATGTACTCCAGTACTAGCAGTTTCACCCACTGCATACAAACTTTTAATATTTGTGCGATTCATTAGATCCGCGACAATCCCACCCATCCAGTAATGAGCAGCAGGCGCTACAGGAATTGGTTCATGGAAAACATCAACTCCCCAATGCTGACAAACTTTGATGATGTTGGGAAAGCGGTGAAGAATCTTGTCCGCAGGGATGGGGCGCATATCCAACCACACATGGGCAGTCGCCAAATCAACTGCGGTACGTTGTAAATGGCTAAAAATTGCTCTACTGACTACATCTCTGGGTGCGAGTTCACCCGCAGGATGGTAGTCAAAAGCAAAACGCCGCCCTTCGTTATCAACAAGGTGTGCGCCTTCGCCGCGTACAGCTTCGCTAATGAGAAAGCGATCGGCACCAGGTTTTGTTAGGGCTGTGGGGTGAAATTGCACAAATTCCAAATCGCGGAGGATAGCCCCAGCCCGATATGCGATCGCTACCCCATCACCCGTACTCACCGCCGGGTTAGTAGTTTGGGCAAATACCTGGCCGCCGCCGCCAGTTGCCAATATTACAGCACCAGCTTTAATCCATGCGATCTCTCCCTGATAAAACAGGCTTATTCCCTGACAGCGACCAGTTTCGGGTTCAATCCACAAACTTAAAGCTAAAGCTTGCTGAATAACTTGAATATTCGGACGACGTAATACTTGAGTGGTGAGGGTGGTAGTAACTTCCCTCCCTGTGGTGTCCGCAGCATGGAGAACGCGGTTGCGAGAATGGGCAGCTTCTAAAGTTAAAGCCAAGGCTTGACCATGACGGTCAAAAGCAACCCCCAAGTTAACTAGGGATTGAATGCAGTTAGGGGCAAGTTGGGCGAGAAATTCTACAGCAGTGCGATCGCACAAACCTGCACCTGCCAGGATCGTATCTTCAATGTGTAGTGTGGGAGAATCTTCTGGGGAAACGGCTGCGGCAATACCACCTTGCGCCCAATCACTGGCAGACAAAGCAACAGTTTCTTTGGTAATCAAACCGACTCGCAAAGACTCTGGTAGACACAGCGCCGTGTATAGTCCAGCAGCACCAGCGCCGACTACTAAGACATCAAATTGGCTAGGAATATCTATCTGAGACAAGGTAATGAGGGAGGGGGGAAGAGGGAGCAGGGGAGCAGGGGAGCAGGGGAGCAGGGGAGCAGGGGGAAAATTTTACTTTGTCCTCTTTGTTTCCCTTGTCTTTGCGATCCTCCTCATCCCCTTCATTTTTAATAGAATAATCCCACTCCCTAGAATTAGGAGTGGGCTGCTATTTGCTACATTAACTGCAAGTCAGTTATCTGTAGATACCGTTGTTAAAGCGATCGTCTCCTTCGTTGAAGGCAGGTTCTAGTTCTGTCACGGCAAAATTATCCAAGTTGGCTTGCAAGGTTTGTTTTTGGCGATCGCTCAATCCTGGAAGATCCAATACATCCTCTACATTTTTGTAGGGAGCATTTGTGATGATTTTCTTCGCCAGGGTGGGATAAAGCCCTGGATATTGTTGAAAAGCTCGGACATTGGTATTATTCAAATCGATTTTCTTACCAAATTCCGTTCCTAGCTTCTTATCTGCCCGATTCTGCCGCTCAATTGCCAGAATTGGGACTTGAGGAAAAGCAAAACTGTTGAAACTAGCAGCTTGGGCTATCTGAGTTGTTCCCAACAATCCCCAGCAACTAAGTAACAAACTAAACACTGTTAATAAACGCGCCAATCCTTTCACGATTTTCTACCTCTTTCCATCAAACAGAAATAAAAGTTTTAAGCTAAAAGTGGTCATTGGTCATTAGTCATTGGTCATTAGTGAGAGTGCCAAGGACAAAGGACAAGGGACAAAAGACAAAACCTGATAGCTTAATTAACACAGCAGTCATCAGAAACTAATATACAGCGTATTAATATGCACAATATTTACTGTTACTGGGTTTACCTGTAGTTTTAGGAAAAATTTTTATCACGAGCGCTGTGTCTACATAGCTGTAATAGACTTCTATCAATGATTTCGGTCGTATTCCCAGCGAGACATAAATCTTTTCGGGGTGGCTGATTTTACATTCCGAGCAGACACGAAACCGTTCGATGTCTAATACCGAATACCCTAGCAAGAATAATTCAGGGTGATGGACTATTATGTAATATTTCTTAACTAATTAATTATCTACAGCATCATTTTTGATGTGTTGTAGGTTGACTAGAAAAAGTTTTGCGAAGAAAAGCCTACACAATCATTGCAACCTTCTGCCTGCTTCACGCTGCGATCGCAGCTAACAAAAATAAGCTGTCTACCAAAATTGTGCTTAAAACTGCTCCACCAAAGGCATACCAGTGTCTTTGATTTCGACCTAAAGCTAAAATCCCGACTGTTGAAAGCACTAAGGCGAGAATTATTGCCCAACTTTGTCCCCAAGGGGTTTGTACTTGCATGAGGGCATTTTGTAATATTTGTGTTGCGCCATCTGCATCTACTCTCATAATTTGCCGCCAATAGGGCATCAAGTCTGCTAGATAAAAATATACATCTGTTAAAACTGTACCGAGTAAAGAACCTAAATAAAACCAGCTACCCACCTTGCCCCAATTCTTTGCCAGACACCAGCAAGCAAAGGGTAAACCTATAGATTCTACTGGTAGATGCCATAAAGGTTCCCAACGTAACCAGCCCCAGTAAATCGCCCCTGCTAACCAACTCCAGCTAAATCCTAAGAGCAAATCCCCCCAGACATAAGTTGCAGAACGCGACATTAAGGAAAAACTTAGCCACAGCCAAAATGCTGTCAACGCTAAACTCAGAGTTGGTAGCGATCGGACTATTGGCGCTTCTACAAATACTGGTACTGATACCAAAAACACCGCTGCCGCAAACACTAACCAACTTTGTCTAGCAGAAATAGATAAAGGGAGAGAGGCAGAAAAGGAAAGTGTAGATTCCAATTGCCCGATCCCCTTCTGTCCAGTATCAGCCAAATCTAACTCGGTATCAATAGAAGGGGTAGAAGCAGTGAAGGAAGACAGTGTATTATTAATCAAAGTTTTTAATATTTGTTACTAAACTTTATCTTATTTAAGATATCACACTTTAAAATCCACCCCAGGGGCATTGTAATTATACTGAAATTTGGCGGAGCGCTGGTGCAAACCAGACAAAACCGCTCTGTAGTTTCTTGTAGATAGGGGACTACAGAGAGATGAAGGGTAAAATTTAACAGTTAAAAAGCGAACGATATTAGTCCGCTAAATATTAAAGTTTGATGAACTGCTAAAATTTCGTTGACTTATTGAAGTGGGTGTAAGAACATGGTCAGCGTCTTAGATGATGTTATTGATCGGTAAAATCGGATTTTCTATAAGATTAGGTGCAGTAGAGAGTATATAAAGCAACATCATCATCTAGACAATGTTCATAATGATGTCTAGAACAGGAAAAAGGTATTAATTGCAATGGAGTTTATCCAAGCTTTTATTTTGGGTATCGTTCAAGGGATTACAGAGTTTTTGCCAATCAGTAGCACTGCACATCTTCTGATTTTTACAAAGGTATTTGGTTGGAAAGAACTAGGTTCTAAAGATTTTGTCGATGCCATTCAATTTGGCAGTGTGATCGCAATTGTGGGGTATTTCTGGTCACTGATTTCTAGTATTGTCAAAGGTGGAATCGAAGCACTAAAACAGAAAGATTGGCAACGGGAAGAATGGAAAATTCTCGTCGGGATTGTAGTAGGAACATTACCCGCCTTAATTTTCGGCTTTCTTTTAAAAGACGTTCTACCAGAGAGTTCATTAATTATTGCCATCATGTCAATCATCATGGCGCTTGTATTAGCTTTGGCAGAAAGAATTGGTACTCGCAAGCGAAATTTTGATTCATTGCAGATTCGGGATGGTATTTTGGTTGGATTGGGACAAACACTTGCCTTGATTCCGGGAGTTTCTCGTTCTGGCTCAACGTTGACAACTGCCTTATTTTTAGGATTAGAACGCGATACAGCAGCCAAATTCTCATTCTTGTTAGGGTTTCCAACTCTTACCATTGCTACGCTGTATAAAAGTTTGAAAATATTCAAATTATTTCAAGCTCACCAACTACCCGATAATATTGTTGGACTATTAATTGTAGGGATTATTTCAACCTTTATTTTTTCCTACCTATCAATTGCATTTTTGATCAAGTACTTACAAACCAAAAACACTTTGATTTTTGTATGGTATAGATTAGCATTTGGCATCACTATCTTAGCTGCGATCGCCGCAGGTTGGAAAGGATAATTTCATAATAGTCATTTGTCATTTGTTTAAAGCAAATGACAAATTCTCAATTCCCAATTCCTAATTCCCATGACTACCATTCATCCCGCCCGAATTACCAAGGTTATTCCCGACTCAATAGCCGCCGAGATTGGCTTTGAGGCTGGGGATGCGATCGTTGCAATCAATGGTACACGTCCCCGCGATTTAATTGATTATCAGTTTCTGTGTGCTGATGAAGTTTTGGAACTAGAAGTTTTAGATACTGCTGGTAAAACTCATAGCCTGGAAATCGAAAAAGATTACGATCAAGACTTGGGACTAGAATTTGAAACTGCCCTATTTGACGGCTTAATTCAGTGTAATAATCGCTGTCCATTTTGTTTTATCGACCAACAGCCACCAGGTAAGCGCACCAGCTTGTACTTGAAAGACGACGATTATCGTCTGAGCTTTTTGTACGGTTCTTATCTTACCCTGACCAATTTGCCAGAAAAAGAATGGCAGCGAATCGAGCAAATGCGCTTGTCTCCCTTGTATGTTTCTGTTCATGCTACAGAAGCAGATGTGAGAATTAGACTGCTAAAAAATCCGCGTGCCGGACAAATTTTACAACAACTCAAGTGGTTTCAAAAAAGGCGACTACAAATTCATGCTCAAGTTGTTGTTTGTCCTGGTATAAATGATGGCAAACACCTGGAACAAACTCTTAAAGATTTAGCGTCTTTTCATACTGGTGAAGTGCCTGCGGTGGCATCAGTGGCAGTTGTGCCAGTTGGGTTGACACGGTTTCGCCCTCCAGAAGACGAACTCATACCCGTAACTAGGGAAAAAGCTCAAGAAGTCATTTCCCAGGTGCAAATCCTCTCACGGCAATTTTGCCAACAATTCGGTTCTAGCGTTGTTTGGTTAGCCGATGAGTGGTTTTTGATTGCAGGTAAGGAATTACCCAGCGAATCAGAATATGAAGAATATCCCCAAATTGATAACGGAGTTGGTTCGATTCAATTATTTATCAAGCAATTTGCCACCGTTGCAGCAGAATTACTTCCGCCAAAAGTATATCCTCAAAGAAAATTAACTTGGGTCGTGGGCAACGCCGTAGAAAAAGCATTTCAACCTATTTTGAAACGCTTAAATTCTGTTGAAGGTTTAGAAGTAAATATGCGTGCTTTATGTAGTGATTATTGGGGACAAACTATCAGTGTAACCGGATTACTAACTGGTCATGATTTGCTTTTGAATTTGGAAGGTGAAGATTTAGGTGATGGGATTTTGCTACCCAATGTCATGTTAAAAAATGGGGAATTAGTATTTTTAGATGATATGAGTATTGAGGAATTAGCAAGTAGACTAAATACAAAATTTTTCCCAGTAGCAGGAGTGGAAGATTTAATTAAAAACTGTATTTTTAATTATGCTCCGGTTTAGTTATCAAAGATCAGTTGTTTTTCGGAGGTAATTTATTGTTATGCTAGATGATAAATAAGAAGTAATAACCTAATAATTAATCCACTGAGGAGTCAGTAGTGAAGAATCGGAAAGAGGATCATAAAAAGGCAAATTCACAAATAAAAAAAGCCGGATTCTTCATTTTAAGTTTTAACTTTTTAATTTTAAATAGTTTTAGTATTTTGCCAGTGACGGCGGCGACTGAAGAACCTGTATTGAGCGTAGTGCATAGCCCAGAAAATGCGAATCAATGGACAGGGATAACTGACCGCTTGCAGACAATAGGGGTGAAATATTGTGTAATCCCCCTAAATGATGTCAAGAGTGGGGCAGATTGGGGCGATCGCAGAGTATTATTTTTGCCAAATGTCGAGACATTAACGCCAACCCAAGCGATCGCTCTCGAAGAATGGATGAGTAAGGGAGGGCGCTTGATTGCTAGTGGCCCCTTGGGTAGTTTGTCATCGGCAGGAGTGCGGCAGTTATTGCGATCGCTCTTGGGAGGTTATTGGGGATTCAGCCTTAGTGATACAGAACAGATCAAACCCATAAAAACTAATACCCCAGAATGGGCAAATCAAACTGAACTTTTTGGCAAAATACGCGGCGGTGTTGTGATTCCTAATGATATGGGCGCTGAATCTGCTGCTGTTTGGAATTCCAAAGATAATCCAGCCGCAGTAGTAACAACTGAGCGTTCCACCTTTTTTGGCTGGCGCTGGGGAACAGATACAGCCTCAGCAGCAGAATTAGATAATGCCTGGTTAAAAGCTGCTCTCAATCATTATTTGACAGCGCCACCACCATCAAGTCGAATGAAAAAAGTAACAGGAGGCTCCTCAAACTGCTCTACAACGGTAGCAGTTGCGCCAAGGGAGCAAGGGGGCAGAGGGGCAGAGATGCAGAGGGGTAGTTCATCTCCTCCCTCATCTCCGTCATCCCCTCCTCCTAAAAGTGCGACTGCTCCCATACCGAGAGCGCTGACTATAGTCAAACCCCCCAATTCCGAGGCTATCGATCAGTTAGAACAAGCAGTCCGTCTGGATGTTACGCCGAACTCCAATCAGCCGATTGATAACAATCAAGCGATCGCCCTCCAGCAAGAGCTAGAAAATCTCATTGGTCGGGTGGAAAGCGCTAATTTAGCGGTGTCAGCTGATGTGGCTAACGAAAGCGTTGGGATATCTGAGAAAAAGCAGTCTGCTAGGCATCTGGATACCTACACTCCCCAACCTGTTAATGTGCAGCCGACGCAATTGGCCTCAACTAAATTAGGTGGGTTAGTCAGAAGCAAAGACCAAGCCTTGGCACAGGTAAGGGTAATTGCCAACAACTTACCCCAATTGATTGCTCAAAAAAACTATGCTCTGGCTCGTCAGCAATGGCTAGCAGCAAAGACAATTTTGTGGCAGCAGTTCCCTGTCGATCAAAGAGTGGCACAACCAGAAATTCGGGCAGTTTGGCTAGATCGGGGGACAATTGTTCGTGCTGGTACCAAGGCGGGACTAGCCCAGATTTTCGATCGCCTAGCTCAAACTGGGATTAATACTGTCTTCTTTGAAACTGTTAATGCTGGCTATACTATTTATCCCAGCCAAGTTGCAAAAGAGCAAAACCCATTAATTCATGGATGGAACCCACTAGAAGATGCAGTGAAATTAGCCCATGAGCGCGACATGGAATTACACGCTTGGGTTTGGACTTTTGCTGCTGGCAATCAACGGCACAATGAGATTATCAACGTTAGTCCAAATTATCCAGGGCCAGTACTAGCGGCTCATCCCGATTGGGCAAACTACGATAATCTTGGCAACATGATTCCCGTTGGTCAGACTAAGCCATTCTTTGATCCAGCCAACCCCGAAGTGCGGCAGTACTTACTCAAACTGTACGAGGAAATTGTTACTCGCTATGATGTGGATGGTCTACAGTTAGACTACATTCGCTACCCTTTTCAAGACCCATCAGCAGGGCGAACTTATGGCTATGGCAAAGCTGCAAGAGCGCAGTTTCAGCAACTTACTGGCATAGATCCGATCAATATTTCCCCCAGTCAACCAGACTTGTGGCAAAAGTGGACAGCATTTCGCACCGAGCAAGTTGATAGCTTTGTTGCCAAAGTTTCAGAGCAGTTGCGACAAAAACGACCGAATTTGATTTTATCGGTTGCAGTATTTCCGCTGCCACAACAAGAGCGGATTCAGAAAATTCAACAAAACTGGGAAACTTGGGCAAGGCGGGGAGATGTAGATTTAATTGTTCCTATGACTTATGCTCTGGATACTTCGCGCTTTCAGCGACTAGCCCAACCCTGGATCGCCTCGAAACAATTGGGAGCTACATTGTTAGTGCCGGGAATTCGCTTACTTTCTTTACCAACAATCGGGGCATTCGATCAGCTCCAGTTGGTAAGGGACTTGCCAGTGAGTGGTTACGCACTCTTTGCCGCAGAGAATTTTAACAACGATCTACAAAAGCTTTTTATTAGCACCCAAGGTAGAGTTCAATCCAAAACAAGTGAACCGATTCCTCACCGCCAACCTTTTAAAACTGCTGCCATCCGTTACACCGCACTGCAACGGGAATGGAAATTTGTTTTCCAAAATGATCCACTAGAAAGACCTGCTCAGACAATATCAGATTTTAACAACCAGGCAGAAGTTTTACGCAGTGCTTTAAATCAGCTTGCTGCTTCCCCTTCTGCTAGTAACTTGCTAGTGGCGAAAGCCTCTCTAACTCGTTTCCAGTCTCAATTTCGGGTATTGATGAGTCAAGAAATTAAGTCGAATTCCTATCAAGTCAAAGTTTGGGAAAATCGCCTTGTAACTATAGAAAGGCTATTGCGTTACGGCGAACGCCGGGTGCAGTTGCATCCCTAATGAAGATGCAAGGCAGCAGAAGGAACAGGCGGACAAGGGAGAATTATTAACAAGTTTCTTCCTTCTATAGGAATCCGATTTGATTTATGAAAAAATCTAAGTATATGTAGGGTGTGTTAGCGTCAGCGTAACGCACCAAAAGCTTTGGAGTCAGGTGGTTACGGCTTATGCCTAACACACCCTATGTGTATTTCAAAAATCAAATATGAGTCCTATAGCATATCAAATTCTCGTTGAGATCCAGTTACTCAAGTACAAATGCTTACTACCACGCGCTATAGTACTGACAGACACGACAAATTTGCTCGCCTCATTGGAGTTTGTGTGAATAGTACCTCCCGTGTAGCAAAAGTAGGATTGCGTGAGAGTGAAAGACGATTTCACGGCATCTTCAACGGCAGTTTCCAGTTTGTCGAAAAATATTGTCACTTTTACCCGTTATAAAACGCGGAAAAAACTTGAATATCCTGGCTTTTGGTCTAGCCTTCTCCATTCGGTATTGGAATCCTTTCATCACAGCAGTAATGTCGATCGTATACTAGGCACTGGATTAGGAATGGCAATTGTAAAAAAATGTTTGGATATGTAATAAGGTAAAAAATTTGTCACAATTATACCGGGATTTGGTATAAATTTTATTTTCATTATGTTATCGAATAATCAAATATAAATTGAGGTGAAATATGCCGAAAATTTTAATAATAGAAGACGAGGAAGCAGTCCGTGAAAATCTTTTAGATTTGCTAGAAGCTGAGGATTTTGAAACTATTGCTGCGGCGAATGGCAGAATCGGTGTACATTTAGCTATCTGCGAAGTTCCTGACTTAATTCTCTGTGATATGATGATGCCAGAAATTGATGGTTATGGCGTGCTAACAGCGTTACGCCAAGATCCATCAACGGCAACAATTCCCTTCATTTTTCTCACTGCCAAATCTGCCAAATCTGACTTCCGTCAAGGTATGGATATGGGTGCTGATGACTATATAACTAAGCCATTCACTAGGACTGAGTTATTAAGTGCTATCATGAACAGGTTAGAAAAGTACGCTACTTTAAAAAGGTATTTATCTCCTCAGACTGCAATTAACAATTTGTCTCCCAAAATGCAGTTGTTAGAAATTAACTTACACCGGACTATCAAACAACATAATTTTCAAGAGTTTGAAATCTATTATCAACCAATAGTTGATATTAATTCTGGGAAAATAGTAGCTGCTGAAAGTTTATTGCGCTGGCAAAGTCCAGAATTGGGGATGATTTACCCAACAGAATTTATTCCGTTAGCAGAGTCTACGGGTTTAATTGTTCCAATTGGTAAATGGGTATTAAAAAGTGTATGTAAACAATTAAAAAGCTGGCGTGATATCGGAATTAATTCCTTGATTGTTGCTGTAAATCTATCAGTTATCGAATTTAATCAACCAGATTTTATTCATAAAATAGTCAACTTTATAGATATCAATAATTTGGAACCAGATGACTTAGAGCTAGAACTAACTGAAACCATGATTATGCAAGATGTAAATAGTGCGATCGCTACTATGGGCAAATTGCAATCCTTGGGTATAAAAATTGCGATCGATGATTTTGGTACAGGCTATTCCTCTTTAATTTATCTGAAAAACTTACCAATCAATACATTAAAAATCGACCGTTATTTTATTCATAATGTTGCTAAAGACCCACAAAAATCAGCCATTACTAAAGCATTAATTCAGATGGCTCATAATCTCAATTTAAATGTAATTGCTGAAGGTGTAGAGACGGAAGCAGAACTAGCTTTTTTGCGCCAACACAACTGTAATTCTATGCAAGGTTTTCTATTTAGTCATCCATTACCAGCAGCAGAATTTGAAAATTTTTTATTGACTAACAAATGCTTATATGTGTGAATATTGGGGATTGGGAAATGGGAAATAATTTACTTTTCGATTCCCAATCCTCTGATAGGTTGACTAAGCAAGAAAAATCTGACTTTAGACAGGTGGCAATTATCAAATATTAAGTCTAGAGTAAAAAAATTGTGTCATTGTGTCTACTGTCATGAAAGTCTTTGCGCGTTTCTTGCTACCAGTTTTTTTATTGACTTTGGCAGCAGCGTGTAACCAGACTCGCACTTCCTCAGATAATCCCACACCAGAAAAATCTGTACCTTCTGCCCAACTGACACAGAATCCTACACAGCCAAAAAATATTGTCCGAACTGAAGCACTCTCACCTAAGCCGATTCGGATAAACCTGAATAATTTACCAGCACCCTTCGCAACAGAAAGTGCTTCCAAACGTCCTGAAGTTATGCCCATTCCGCAAGATCCGGTGCTGCGCGTACCACGAGGCTTTACAGTTAATGTTTTTGCCGAAGGTTTAGATGCCCCACGCTGGCTAGCTTTAACTCCCAGTGGTGATGTTCTGGTTACTGAAACCGGGCAAAATCGTATTCGTCTATTACGTGACAGCAACCGTGATGGCGTAGCCGACGTTCGAGAAACCTTTGCTAGTGGGGACAACGGACTCAATAGACCCTTCGGTATGGCTTTTGCAGATAATTCCTTTTTTCTAGGAAACACAGATACTGTGGTGCGTTTTCCCTATACTCAAGGTCAAAACAAGATTACAGGTAAAGGGGAAAAAATCGCCGACTTACCTTCTCAAGGTTATAACAACCATTGGACGCGCAATGTTGTTGTCTCACCCGATCGCAATAAATTATATGTCTCAGTGGGATCGGGAACAAATGTGGATGAAGAATCTCTACCACGGGCTTCGATACAGGTGATGAATTTAGATGGTTCTCAACAGCAAACTTTCGCTTTCGGCTTGCGTAATCCTGTTGGTTTGGACTTTCATCCTGTAACTAAAGAACTTTATGCCACTATTAACGAACGGGATGGAATTGGTGATGATTTGGTTCCAGACTATCTGACACGGGTTAAACAGGGGGCATTTTACGGCTGGCCTTATGCCTATCTGACACCAAATAACCTCGATCCGCGTCAAAAAACCGATGGCAAAAGTAAACGCCCCGATTTAGCAGCCCGCACCCAAACGCCAGATGTGCTGTTCCAAGCGCATTCAGCAGCATTGGGTTTACAGTTTTATGATGGCAAAACATTTCCAGAAAAATACCGGAATGGTGCTTTTGTTGCTTTTCGTGGTTCTTGGAATCGCGATCGCGGCACTGGTTATAAAATTGTATTTGTTCCCTTCGATGCTAAGGGGCGATCGCTTGGCTACTACGAAGACTTTCTCACAGGATTTTTGCTGAATCCTTCTATACCAACCACTTGGGGACGACCTGTAGGTTTACTCGTGTTGCCAGATGGTAGTTTATTACTAACAGAAGAAGCCAATAATCGGATTTATCGGATTCAGTATACGGGGGGATGAATAATTCCCTAGAGTAAAGTTAGAGCAGTTATGACTATATCTCTATACCCAGGTTTATCCCCTTTACGGTAAATTACAGAAAAATACTAATACTTATCTGCTTGAGAAATTGATTATGACTCCCAATGAAAATAATACTCAGTCAAATATCAACGAATTGCCTCCACATTCAGGTACACGCTATTGGGGAGAGGTGGAGGTGATTGAGGAGGGAGATACTTATAGAATTAGCCGTGTTGAAATCAAGCCCAGGCACGGAATTAAACCACAAATCCATTATCATCGTAACGAACATTGGGTTGTAGTCTCCGGTGTAGCCAAGGTAACTTGTGGCGATGCAGAAATATTACTGAATCGAAACGAATCAACTTATGTCGCCGCAGCAACCCTACATAAGGTAGAAAATCCTGGGCATATTCCGCTAGTTATTCTGGAAATTCAAAATGGTGAATATTTGGGCGAAGATGATACTGAGCGTCCTTATGACTTAAATTTGGTCAAAGCTGTAGCTGAAGGTTAGTGAGAGACGCGATTAATCGCGTCTGTACAAAAGGTGGGCGTGATTAATGACCAATGCCCAATGTCCAATGCCCCATCCCCAAATCAAAACCACCCTTCTTGTTCGAGGGTTTCAATCAGTTGCAAGCCACGGGGATCGCCCACTCCTAACAGTGAAGCTTTCGCGTCTTCTCGAACTCCCAAATCTCGATCCTCGGCAAAGGCTTGAATTAAAGCATCGATTGCTGTGGCATAAACTACATTAGAAGGTAGTTCGCGGCACAGTTGACCAATTGCCCAAGCACAGTTACTCCGTACTGCTGCCACGGGATCGTTGACTAAGGCTTCAATTAATGGTGGTATTGCCCCTATAACTGCTTCATAACCCACTTCTGCCATCTGTGCTAAAGCGCTAGCAGCCCACAAACGGACTGCGGAAATGTCAGTTCTTAAGGCATCTGCTAGGGGCGGTAAAGAACGGCGATCGCGACAGTTTCCTAAAGCCCAAACAACGCCTTTACGCACATAGCCATTCCAATCACTGTTTAGTTGAGCAATTAATGGAGTCACTGCTTCTGAACTGGGATTGCGTCCAAGGGCATAAGATGCGCTCACCCGAACTAAGGGACAAATATCAGTTAACAGGCGAATCAGATGGGGGGTGGCACGCGCATCTTCTATATCACAAAAAGCACGCGCCGCTAACATTCTTTGCTGGGGCTGGGGATTTTCCAGGAGGGCTAGCATCACTTCCGGATCGGGCTTCGCCACAACTGAATCGGCAGTTAGCGGCTCTATTTTATCTAGGGGGCTTTCTAGCTCCTTCTCAATGTCGAGTAGGCTTAGATCGTCTTCGTCATACATAATTTCATTTCAATCTCGAAAAGGGATTAATACATAATCCCCGTGCCAATAAGTTAAAACTTTATAAGTTGCGTAATTATACACTTTCCTTTCCCCTCGTTGAATTTTATCCAAACGAGAACCGTTATATACTCAAATACTTAAAGTATGTTATGTCTATTCTTTAGTTTATTTTTCTGCACTCAGGAATTTTACCATCCACAGGGATTGGGTTTGATAACCTAACTGATTGTAAAGATTTAATGCGGGTTTGTTCGATTGAAACACTTGTAATCCGATCTGGCGATCGCCTCTTTGAATTGCCCAATTCTCCACATATTGCATCAAAGCTGTACCAATACCTCGCCGCCGATGTTCTGGCACAACGTAGAGGATAAAGATGTGAGCATGGCGATTACCATGTACTTGATCTATGGCATTACCCACCCAAAGGCAAGCAATTGGGGATCGGGTATTGGGCATAAGAGGCAGAGGGACAGGAGGTAGGGGGTAAGGGGGAGAAGTAAAATTACTTCTTTCTCCTCTGCTCCCCCGCTCCCCCTCTTCTTCTACCCACCACAAGGGCGTATCGCTAGAAAAGTATTGCTTAACTGTTTGCTCTAGGTGAGAAAAATCCTCATTGGGCAAGAGATCCTGGTAAGTTAGCTGCATAAATTTAAGCAGCAGCGATCGCTCCAACGTGGAACCACGGCGAATCATATACCCCGGTAGTAGTTGCTCAGAAACTTCTGGCATTTATTGAGTTAACTAGCTGAGTTTTGAAGTGCGGGTGGCAAATTAGCAGGAGTGGGTTGAGAACTTATCCCTACCTCTTCAATTGGTGCAGGTGCTGCCATATCGGATGGTAGAAAAATGCGGGCGCTGACTGCGACTAGGGCAAAGACAAATACCAAAACTGCAAGGAGTGGGGCGATGTATTGACGAAAAATAGCCATATTTTAATTGCAAAGAGAACTAGGAAATTTTATGAGAACTTAGCTGAAGATTTGTGAAGCATTCTTTATTTTAGCAATTTTCTGTATATGGAAATGGGGAATGGGGAATTGGGCATTGGTTACAGCACTTGCGCCTGCTATGAGGTACGCACACAGTCTCAAAAGTTAGGATAGGAAAGGGATATAGGTAAAATTGTGCTTCATAATAGCCGGAGGTGCTGTATTAATTCTTCCCCCCCCCCCGCCTCCCCTGCCCCCTGCCTCCTACTCCCCTAGTACTATTGGCTGCGCTCTAAATCATCAAGCACTCTCTCGCAATACCAATTTTCCGGCATCCCAGGATAAGTTTCCTTTGCCTGTTCAATTAACCGTTCGGCTGCGGCAGTGTCACCAGATAACTTAGCAATTAGCCTATTTTTGAGATAGCTATCAGATACACCATCGTCTACTTGGTTTGGTATCCCTTGATTTATAGTTGATGGTCGGGACTGATTTCTTCGCAACTGCCAAAATAAAACGTAATAAAGTGTACCAAAAATTAAAATTAGGCTGAGTGTTCCGAAAAAAGTTAGGAGATTAAATGCTAGATATCCCAGAACTAACTGCGAGAGAACATACCCAAGTAATAAACCAGTCAGTAAGAGAATAAATGTGCCTACAGCAATAACTACTTGATTCCCCATATATCCTCTTCTTCGTCGTCAAGTCCTGGTCTGGATAATACTACCACTGGCTTGGGATTCCAAGGGGCAAAAAATGGCAATAATAGTAATCCTGGCAAAGCTGCTATTGCTGTCAGTAGAAAGAATGTAGACCAACCGGTGGCTTGCGCCCATGTACCTGCTGGAGCCGTGACAATATCTCTACTAAAAGCTTGTAAACTGGAAAGTAAGGCGTACTGTGTAGCTGAAAAGCTTTGGTTACAAAGACTCATCAAAAATGCTACAAAAGCAGCAGTTTCTAGACCAGCACAGAATTGTTCGATATTAACGGCAGCTAACATCAGATAGAAATTTTTACCGACTACTGCTAGCGCAAAAAAAGCCAAGTTACCGACAGCTTGGAGTATAGCAAATATCCAGAGTGAGCGATTAACACCAATTTTGGTCATTATTGCTCCTGCTGCCAAGGTGCCAACAATAGTGGCGAAAATTCCCAATGCGCCAGGAAATGCGATGTCGGTTTGAGTGAAATGTAAACCTTTATCTAACAAAAATGGGGTGGATACATTCTTTAGTAAAGAATCTCCCAACTTGTAGATCACAATGAATACCAAAATTAAAAGTCCTTGTAGCCATCCCTGACGCTGGAAAAATTCAATGAAGGGTAATTTGACGGCGGCGGATAAAGTCTGAGGCGGGCGATCGCGCAGGACTGGTTCTGGTGCAAAAATAGAACTGATAAAGCCTACGAGCATCAACAGCGACATCAACAGGTAAACAGCTTGCCAAGGCATCCTATCTGCTAAAAATAGAGTGACGTAACCTGTTACTAGAATGGCAATGCGATAACCCAGTAAGTAAATAGATGCTCCAGCACCTCTTTCTTCTGCTTCCACTACATCAGTGCGGTAAGCATCAACTAAAATATCTTGACTGGCGCTAAAAAAGGCAACGGCTACAGCAGCAATTATTAAAGGTTGTAGCCCTTGGGATGGGTTTTGTAAACCCATTGCAGCTATACTTAACAGTAATGCTACTTGGATAATTACCAGCCAACCTCTACGCCGCCCCAAAAAAGGGGGTACAAATCTATCTAGTAAAGGCGACCAGAGAAATTTTAAAGAATATGGTAGCTTGACTAAACTAAAAGCGGCGATCGCTGCCAAGCCAATCCCTTCTTTGGTCAACCAGGCTTGCAATGTCTGACTGGTTAAATATAACGGCAACCCTGATGAAAAGCCAAGAAATAACAAAGCTCCCATCTTCTGGCTGCCAAAAATTCGCAGCAGCGATTTATTTACTTGCACAATATTGAAGATTCCTTGTTATCTAAGTTGAATTGCAGTTATCTTGCCATACCTGCTGTCTAATTTCGTATAAGCACACAAATCTGCTAAGATTTTCTTTATTTAAGATACATATCAATGCTGCTCTAACAGTGTGATTATTCCTTAATTTTCCTTAATTGAATAAACCTGATGCCCCCTGATTTCTACCCCGTATGCAGCAAGGCATTTTTTCCAACCTTCACGAGTCCCGATGTCGCTTTTGTCCTTGAGCAATCCTAATTCCTCTTCTTGTTGGGTGAGTTTAGCAAATTCTTCGTAGCCCGGATAGTCGCGGGTAACAAATGTTTCCTTTCGGTGCAAAACTGGCGGATTTGCCCTAGTTTCGTAGTCTCGGTGAGTGACGAAGAGGGTTTTTAAGTCAATACCGATGCTGGCTTTTAACGCCGGATGGGGATCGGTGTCGAATTCGGGGTAAGACAGATAGGATATTTGCGGCTTATCAGTGTGATATTTGATCAAAGTGGCTTCATCTACACGCCCAATGGTACGGCTAGCGCAACCTTCACAAATTCGTAGTATGGGGTCAAGTGCTGCTAGTGCGGAAACATGGACATAAAGCGCACCGCGTGTATGTTTACCAATTTTGCTTTTTTCGCAAGCAGTTTGAATCACTCCAGGTTTCCCCAAGCTGAAAAGTTTTTGGTCGGCTACTTGACAAGCTTCCTCATAGCTGCTGAAAAAAGCTTTGATATCGTGACGCATTTCTGGGGCTAACTTTTGCCATGCAGGACGTTTATCAAAGTGGGTCAGGGCGAGATAAACTTGGATATCGAGAGAACGACGATAAGCGATCGCATCCCATTCAGCCTCATCAGTAGCTTGTAAAATTACACCAAAGGCGCGGCGGAAGTTACCAAATTCGCTAATTAATTCCGGTTCATTTTCCAATTCACCTTTCACGGGTAGTCTACCGCGCTTGGTAAAAAACGCCATGAGTGGTTGCAGTTGTTCTTGATAATCTTCAAACCGCTTCGTGGGGATGCGGACTCGCGGTGTAGAAGTCGCAGAAAAGAAGCGGATAGCTTTGTAGCTTTCTTTTTCAGCTTCATCTCGAAAAACAAAATATACGCCTAGTGCGATCGGTACTGCATCGACATTTAGGACTTCATCAATATAAGTTTTGAGTTCTTGTTGTTCGTAATATTTCTGAAAAGTATTGCGCCGTGTGACAATGCCATCATTGTAAGCAAGTTGGGTTTTACTGGGAGCATTGATCAGGATTTGAGCCGCGACAATTAAAACTTTCCCGGTGAGTTCCCAAGCTTGGATTAGGCTTTGACGGCGTTCCTCTGAGTCTTCAATGACGTTGAGGATATAGCCCAAGTTGACCACATCGGCGGCGGTGCGTGGTACATCAGGATAGTAGTAAGGATCCCAACCTGTGCTGGTGTAACCTAAGTTTGCTACTCGCTGAACATCACCACCATAGCCGCAACCGTAATCAAAAAAGGTGGTGTCTGGATTCAGGATTGACCCTTCTATAGCCAATCGTACAGGGCGAGATAGGTCAGTCCGAGCGATCGCAGCTCTATGACGCTCAATTTCTAGCGCTTCAGGCATAATATTAGTTTCAGTTAACGCTGAACAGTTAACACCCTCTAATATCCTTTCAATCTTTGACCGCCAGTTCAATTAAATCTTCAATTTTCTTGATATTTGGATCGCCTGCTAAGTAGCCAATACCGCGATGCAGATGTAAGCGGAATTGAGTAGCAAGGGTTTCTTTATCGGTGGGATAACCATCATTGTGACAGCGTTGCTTAAGTGCGAGGAGGAGAATATCGGACATTTCGCCACCAAAGACGCGCCAACTCATTTCGACGTTGCTATCTTGGGGAATTGGGACAGGGGAGGGTGTGGTTGCTTCTGCGAGGGAACGACAAAATGCCCAACGACATAAGATATTCCATTGGTCGATTTTGGTACTGCGTTTAAGTTTGGTAAGTTGGTCTTTAGCTGTTTGAGAGAGTTTTATTCTTTCGATTGGTGATTCCATAATCTTCCTAAAAATTAAAGTAGTTTTTGCTCATAAACCCAAACAGTAGCGAACCGCAGTTTCAACTTCAAGCATCTTTGAGTCAGAAATATTCCCAGATGGATCAGCAGGAAAGCGATTTGGATCTAAAGAACGAATTTGAAAACATAAGAACACTGTTTCTATAAGCAATCCACTGTCACCTGGCGAGACTCGTATATTAGTTGGATAATCACGCTTAATATTTGTTCCTTTCGTACCGACAATTACAGTCACAACCAAAGGTGATTGATTTATAGCATCTATAGATAAAACTAAAACTGGTCTTGTTTCTGCCTGTTCTCGACCCAGCACTGGATTAAGATTGACAAAATAAATTTGTCCTCTCTCGATGCTCACAGTTTTTCCAAACCATCCATTTCTGTAACACTAAATTCATTATTTATAGAGGTAATTTCTGTTTTTACATCTAAATCATTAGCCATTGCAACTAGTTGTTCCTTCATATATTTCACATCAGTGAATTTATTTACTATTTCCTTTCTTTCTTGCACTTGCTTTGCGATCCGTTCTAATAACCATTCTAATTCTTCTAATGACAGAACACGTAGGTCATTCTCTAATTTTAATACATGAGGCGAGTTCATAATTGCTTATCTACTTTCCAAAGGTTGTGATATATATTGTAAATATCTTTTTTAGACGATATCTACTACCAAAAATATTGATTTTCTACCACTGTTGTTTGGCGGGTGGAGGAGTCGTATTTGAGCAGGTATTCGCGGGCGATCGCTTCGTTTTCCCGCAGTGTTTCGACTTCTTTCTTTCCAATCTCAGTATCCGTAGATAACAAAATTACTTGATGGCTAGCGGATGGAAAGTAACGTTCAACTAAGTTGCTACGGTGAGAGGAGTCTAGCCTACCTAGTGGCGTATCGATTGCTACTGGTAGGCGGTGTCCAGAGACTTTGGCTAAACCCCAGAGGAATGCGATCGCAAGTAGTTGTTTTTCGCCAGCAGAAAGGCGATGTTTAGGAACAGGTTTACCATTTAAATCGTAAAGCAAAAGGCTGAAAGTCTTAGTATCAATGGTAATACGATGCACTAAATCTGATTTATGCAGCAGATAAAGGAAGCAATTTTTTACTTCTTCCTCTAATTTATTGAGTTTTCGCAGAGTTAATTTTTCCCGAAAAGTCTTGAGTGTTTCTTGAACTTTTGCTGCTGATGTAATAATATGTTCGCTATTTTTATGTTTAATATTTTCTACTGTATATTCACTTAATTCTTTTTTAGACTTAGCAATAATAGTTTCTAATTCAGCTAAACTACGGCGGATTGTTTCATAATTTGTTTTAGCTTCAACAACTTGATTTTGTGCCGTTTCTAGTGCTTGACGCAGCTTTGTATAATCTTCTGGTGCTGCTGCTGTTTGAACTTGTCTTTCGAGAGTATGAATTTCTTCTTCTTTATTTTTGAGAATAGCTAATTTCTCTTTTGCAGAAAGTTTAGAATTTTGTAAGTGATATATAAGATTATCTAGCTGACTTAAACTTTCATCATCGGCTAATAACCAAGGTGCTTCTAGCTGAATAGTCTTTGCATATAAATTATCTACATCTTGGACTAGAAAAGATTGAATTTTTTCAACTTCTATCGGAGAAATTTCTACTTGATTTAACCAAGCGAGTAAGCGCTCATCTCTTTCAAATAACAAATCTTTAGATAATTGTACCTGTTGATAGCGAAATTCCTTTTCTCCCTGTGTTTGCACCTGATTAAGCAAATTGGGAATTAATGCTAGAGGCAAAACATCAGCCGCCAATTCACACATCGACTGACGTACTTGTTCAATTTCCGCAGTTTTTGTACCTTGTTGTAATTCTAGTTGATTGCGCTCTGCTGCAATCTTCCCACCTTCAGAAATAAACTTATCAAAGGCTTCTTGCTGCTTTTGTTCTAACTCTTCTACCTGATTTTTGAGAGTTTCTAACTTTTCTCCTGTTGTTTGATAATCTTCTTGCTGTTGCGTTAACCTAGTTTCAATTTCCTCTAGGTTTGCTAAATCCTTACTATTACCAACTTCTTTAAGTTTACGGTTAACTAAGATATCTAAATCAACTGCTAATCTATCTGCTAACTCTAAACCTAAAAGTCCGCGAATTGCATCTACTACAACTGGTGGTGGTGTTTCCTGTTCTGCGAGTTCTTTAACTTGTTCACCATCAAAGAGAAATAAGTTAGAAATCCCTAGTGGTAGGAGATTTTCTATATACTCATCCCAGATATTAACTAAAGCATCAGGCCAGGTATCACTGTCACCTAAAATACCTAATGTATCTTTACCATCTTTAGGATTTTTCGTCCAACTACGCACAACACGGTATTTTATTGGCTTATCATTTTCAATATGTTCAAAAAGTAATTCAATCCGAGTGTCTGCAACTGGATCAATTTTGTTGTTAACACATTGGTTGAGAAAATCACTATAACTTAAATTACCACGGGTGGAACATTGGGCGCGTTGTCCATAAAGGGCAAGACGAATGGCATCCATAAGGGTAGTTTTTCCGCCGCCATTCATCCCACCTAAGAGAATAATTGGGTGTGAGGTTTCCTCATCAATTTTTGGGTTAAGATTGATTACTTGTTTGCCACTGTAGGGGCCAAAGTTTTGTAATACGAGTTCAAGAAATATCATTGATTTTTAAGATTAACATGAGTTCGACAGCGATCGCAGAAGCAGAAAGTTTGTTATGAAAGGAATCAGATAAAATTAATTAGATGATTTTGTCTGACGCATTGATAAAAAATATTGTCTATGAAATATAGATATAGCGGTTCTCGCCTGGGTGCAGTACAGTTTTGATCTCTCTCCAAACCTCTCTCCTAGAAGGAGAGAGGCTTTGAATCTTGAAGGGAAGGGGCTGGGGGTTAGGTCTGTATTCCATGCAATTAGGAACCGCTATAATACCATCACTAACTGTTAAGAAATGCGATTGTATCTGTCTCGGTGTTGGTAAGCGTGGCTAGATTTGCACACCTCCAGCTTGAAAAATCTGTTCGGCGGTTAAATTCAATTCTGGGAAAGTAGGCGAGACAATATGGGTATCGCCTTTAAATTGAGTAACTTGGTACTCGCCATCAATTAATTGATAAATGGATATAGTAGGCAGTTTAGGATTGCCAATAAACTTCCTAGCACCTATAGCTGCGTAATCTATAATCCAATATTCGGGAATACCTATAGCTTCATAATCAGCTAATTTTTTGTAGTAATCATCTCGCCAATTAGTACTAACAACTTCAATAACCAATGGAATAGATGCAGGTTGAGATACAGTTGATTCCTTTTTCCATAAAGACTCATTCACTAAATTTGACCGATTGATTATTAAGATATCTGGTGAATAAGCTGATTCACTTTCAAGTGGTTTGACTAATACAGTTTTTGGAATGAAGTAGGGAAGTTTTTGTCTCCCAATTTCGATAGATATATTTAGCGCTAAAAAACCAACAACATCCTCATGATCTCCCACTGGTTGAGCCATTTCAACAATCACGCCATCATGTAATTCGTATCTTCCACCTTCAGGCCGCCAAGCTGCAAAATCTTCAAAAGTTACTAATTTGTGTATGGCTTGAATCATAGAACCTCGCTTGTTTTAAGATAATCAAACTTTGTCAAGCGTTCTTTAAGTAGTTTGTTGACTCCCATCTTCTAAATTTTCCTTTTTAAATTTCCTACTTGCCCAAGTTACCTCTTCATCACTTTCACTTTTAACTTCATCGACTTCATTGATTGCTGGAACATCGCCCAAAGTCATCTGCTTGACTTTTGCAACATCACCTTGACTAACTGCTTCGCTTAATTCGCGTTTCAAACGAGCATTTTTAATCGCATCTTCTGGAGAACGGGAACTCGTATTAAAGCATTTTTCTAAAGTATCGTATATTCCCACGCGACGAGTTTTTTTGCGATACTGGCGTTCTGTGTCTAACAATTTCGCCATGAGTTCCAAGTGCATCCCGTCACCTTCACAGATTTCTTCTAATACTATCCATTCATCACGGCCTAGTAGGCTAAGGTCAGCACCAGGACGGGTATCTTGAAATTCTTCACCTGTCACTTCTTGATAAATCCGGGGTAAGCTATCATCAAATTCGTGTCTTTCTTCTAGCCAAATGCGGCGAATTTCGCTCATTTCTTCTAGAGTAATTAGGGTGATATCGCGCATATTTTCTGGCGCTGTTTGACGAATTTCTTTTTCAACTGTAAGCAACTTTCTTAACCAATCCTCCCGCGCTTCTTTAATAAAGGGGCCAGGAATAGGTTCAATAGATATGCCATCTTCTAAGTTACGTTCATAAAGTTGGACACCGCCATTTCTACGTCGGAAATCTCTTTTATCACGGGTTTCTTCTGCGTCTAATTGTTTACGAAAATCAAGTAAAGGTTGCATCCACTCTTTCTCTTCGTCATTTTGAATCATCGCCGCCAGGGATTTATCTTGACTCACCAGTGTGCAAACCCAGCAACCAAAACGAGAGCTACCACAACTAGGGGTAGATGTATCAACAACTAAAGGACATTCATTATCAGCAGAAGCACCTCGATACATACTGAATAAATCTTTATTGCTGTACCCCCAAGGGTTTTCCCACTGCATTAAATAAATCCAGACTTCATCATTTTGCCAGTCTTCAATAGGGCTATAAACTAAAGAATTTGGCAAGTTCATATTAGGGCTGAGGCGATCGCGTACCCGTTGGGCTTCCAATTTTCTCATTCGGCTAGCACGTTTTGTGCTTTCAGCTTTGCGAGTCCCCAACACAACGATCGCTTCTCCACTCGCTCGAATCACATCACGAATAAAGCGGTTAGAAGGATTAATTTTCAGGCGTTCTGTACACCAACGAAATTTTCCTCGCGGTGCTGGATAACCTTTACCAATCAAACCTACCCAAAATGTCTCTTTAAAATCTGGCTGTAGCAAATGGGGTGCAAATGGTAATCCTTGGGCTTCAGCTTCAGATTTCATCTGTTTTAGAGAATTGCGTACCCAAGCAGCAACAATAGGATTTTCTACCAGTGTGTCTGTCGTGATTACGTAGATTATTTTAGTTCGCTTTACGTCGGGAAGTGCTGCGATCGCATTCCACACAAGTTGCAAAATCGCGGTGCTGTCTTTTCCCCCTGAGTAACCCACAACCCAAGGTATTTCATCTAAGCAATACAATTCTTGAATTTCAGTAGTGAGAGCTTGGATATCTGCCACTAAATCTGCTACAGTATTCGCTTGCTGAACTTGATTTTCTGGTTGTTGTGCTGTAGTCATTTCTCCTGATCTCTGGAAACACTGGCGTAATATCTGGGAAAATAGGGCGAATAGAATGATGCCTCCGGCACGCCAAGGGCGAACGCGGCTACAGATCCAAAACCCACTGACCTGGGTTAAGCAAAAGTTTTTAAAAACTTTACTACTAATATCCAATTTTTTGGATAATTAAACAACATAATCCTATTCTGTTTTTAAAATTTAACATGAAAGATAGTGCATCTGACCCAACTGCTGACATCGCTAGAGAATACCTGGAACGAGAAAATAAAGAAAAACAGGTACTAGCTTTACTCCTAGAGAAGTTTTTAGGGAGAAAAGATCAGATTCTCGTTCAAAAAACCGAGATGGGTGGTACTGAGGCTTATGTTAGCTCTGTTACACTGGAATGGTTCGCAGGTAGGGTTCACTTCGCCTCTGGCTTACCTCTGTTTCAGAAAAAGTATAATTCTGAGACAGATAATGTCGAGATTGACGCAGATAGTATTGATGAAATTCAGCAACGTCCCCTTGATTGGTCACGTCAAGCACCCCTAGTCCAGTATTTAGCGGCTAGAGACAATCATAAGTTTCCGCCGGTGCTGGTAGTGATTAATCAACCGTGGGTGGATAATCCCAAAGCTGCTGAGTGGGATAGCGAAGGACGCGCTACAAAGTCTACAACTGATTTTATACCTTTAGATAAAGACGGTAAGGTAGGTCTGCTAAATATTTCAGAGGATGATGTAACCATTTATGCGCTAGATGGTCAACATCGACTGATGGGGGTTCAGGGGTTGATGGAATTAATCAAAACTCGTAAACTCCAGCGCTATAAAAAAGATAAAGGTGTTGATGACAGTTTTATTACAGTCAATGATTTGATAGAAAAATACCAAGTAGACCTTGCTTACTTGCAGAATTTACCCAAGGAAAAAATTGGTATTGAGTTTATCTGTGCGGTAGCGGCTGGAGAAACTCGCACCCAGGCGAGGCGGAGGGTAAGGTCAATTTTTGTTCATGTTAACCTGATGGCTGCACCCTTGACTAAAGGGCAACTAACACAGTTGAATGAAGATGATGGTTTTGCGATCGTTGCGAGAAAAATTGCAGTTACACATCCATTATTAGAACAAAAACAAGATCGCAATCCCCGTGTTAATTGGAATAGTGCAACAGTAGCCTCCAATTCTACAGTTTTAACCACTTTGCAAGCTCTGCAAGATATGTCTGAGCGATATTTGGGTCAAAAGTTCCCCCACTGGAAACCCTTGGAGAAAGGTCTAATTCCCATGCGTCCAGAGGATGAAGAACTTGAGCAGGGGATTCAGGAATTTAGCAAGCTATTTGATAATTTGGCTAGTCTTTCCAGTTATAAAATTTTAGAACACGAAGATACACCAGCTTTACGGCGTTTCAGTTTTGAGAAGGATGGAGGTGAAGGAAATATGCTTTTCCGTCCGGTTGCTCAAGTTGCATTAGCGCAAGCTTTGGGAATTTTGGTATTTAAAAAAGGTTTTTCCCTAGCAGATATTTTTAAGAAGTTGCGGAAGTTTGACCAGCAAGGCGGCTTTAGTGGTATGGAATATCCCCAATCTCTCTGGTATGGGGTTTTGTATGACCCAAATAAAAAGCGGGTGCAGGTTGCTGGACGAGATTTAGCGGCGAAGTTATTGGTTTACATCTTAGGTGGAATTCAGGAACAGATGGAACGTGCTGAACTTCGTAAAGCTTTGGCGGATGCTAGGACTGTGGAAGATAAAACTATAAGTTTTGACGGCGAGTTTGTTGAACCGAAAGCGGTAGGACTTCCACCCATTTTGTAATTGCTAACGATTACTCGCCTTTAAGGAAATTATTATGCTACCCTGATACTTAGTGTATAAAATGAGTCTAACACGTGTATAACTGACTATACGTCAAAAATACGGTGCAACAGCTTAGGCTATTTATTCCATCATTTACTCTCAGGTACGGGTGACACAAAATGTTCATAATCTCAAACAATGAAGACAAAGCAAGATATAATAAACCCCTCTACGGCTTAACTGGAACTTACACGTTATCCGAAGGAATAGCACTTCCTTACTTTCTATCGCTGCTTGAGATTAACCGAGCCATTGATGAACTTGAGATTGCTGAACAGATTCCAGCATCATTAGACACAGAATGGTCGCTTAAAGAACTATTCCAGCGAGAAATCGATGAAAAGAGAGTCAAGGATGACATAGTTAAAGGATACCTTTTAGATCCTAAAAAGTTAAAATTTTTTAATGCAATTACCATCGTACTTATGCCAAAAGGGACAGATGGTAAAATTCAGGACAGCTTTGATAATTCCGCAAGTTTTGAGACACCGCCGATCCCTTGGGATAGTACAGATCATGACGATGCACAATGGAATCATTCATCAGCCAATATTGCTAACTTTAGTGGTGTCCAATTCGTTTCTATTGGACTTTCTGCGCGACTTCGTTGGGATGAAGACCGCGTACTTGCTGTAGCTGTAGATGGACAACATCGTCTTTGGGCACTTCGTACCTTTCGTGAAGACCCAAACTTTCGGGGTGGTACACTCAACACAATTGAGCAACAAACCAAAATTCCAGTTATGTTCGTTTTGCTTCATCCCAGTGCTGGTTTCCAAAATGTTCAAGGTGAAAGTGACTATTCCATTCGGGGAATTGCTCGCGAATTATTCACTGATTTGAATAAAAATGCCAAGACTGTTGATAAGGCTAGAGAGCTTATTCTTGACGACAAGAGCATCAATGCACAATGTGTAAGAACGTTGGTAACAGAGAGAACAGCGCAAGATGCTAAAGATCGACTTCCTCTATCTCTAGTGCGATGGCAAGATGACTCTCACAAATTCGATACATCTTACTACTTAAACTCCTTAGTTCATCTTGATTTGTTAGTTTCGGCAGCACTAAATATAAAACCACCACGTGATCCGATGGAGACAAAACAAGTCAAAGAATTTATTGATAGCATTAATGATTCACTTGGCGTAGGAGAACAGCAAGTTCAGTATGAAGGTCGTTCTCTTTACCAATATTATCTAGAAGATTATTGTGACGATGATGGAGAAGCAGATACACCTTTTTCGCGTTTACCAGAACATTATCTTGATTCAGCGATAAAAGGCTTTGAAATCAATTTTCGTCCTTGGCTAATTAAACTTTTACTTGACTTCAAGCCGTACCGTAATTTACTTAAATATGCTCGTGAGCATAACTTGGTAGAGGGTACTTTTGGCAGATTTCAAGCTCAAACTAGTAAGCATAAAGCAAATATTAAACAGCAGGAGAATGCTAGGGATAGTGATTGGCATAATCGAGAAATACTAACTCACCAAAATGCTATTAACGGCATGAAAGATAGTCAATGGGCTTTCAAAGCGATATTCCAGAAAGCTATGGTTCGTTTAGGAAGACTGGTAGAATTTGATCAGAAAGGAAAAAACAAAAATTTAGGGAATATAGATGATGTTCTCAGCTTTCTTGATCGATTATACGAACAAGGGATTCTCAAGGTAGATGCCAAGTTAAGCAATCATCCCTTCAGTTTATGGACATTTATAGCTACAAATCAAAATAGTGACAAAATTAAGGTTGCTAAAACAGTAGAGGACAGAATATTTTATTTGTTGTGTTTGTGGTATTTCGGAACACGCAAAATTAAGATAGATATTGCTAATGGTGATGCAATATTGTCTAAGCGAAAGCTTCTAAAGTTCTTTAGTGCAGACACAAATAAAAGTCACTGGACTAACTGTAATATTGCTTACCAAAGTCTGTATAAAGGTTTTGATACAAATGCTTTTTATGGTAAAGAGCATGAGCAAATGAGTGATGAGCGAAAAAGAGATATGGTACGTGATAGGTTTTCTGCTGTACTCGCAGCTGGCTTATCTGAATTCTATAGCCAGTCTTCTAGTCAAGAACGCTCTGAGGATGATGATGAACCTGATTTAGAACAAGACGTTTAAAATATGTATTTATTACTCCGATTAAGAGGTTCAAAATAGATTGAATCAACAGAGGAATTTACTTAAATCGAATTCCTCTGGTTCCTTTTCTTGATTGAATCGCTCATAACTGAGAAATAATAAAATTCGCTCTGCATAATCTACTGACCCACGCAATTCATTTTCCAATATTTCAAGTCCACCATTAGCGTACTCTTCAAATATATGATTGCGTTGTCTTTCATATTCTTCTTCATTAATAGATAGTGTTTTTATATCTTGAGTTTCATTAATAGCTAATAATTTTATTAAAATATCGTTTCCCATTGAGGCAAAATACTCTATCCTGATTGGCGATGGTTCCCTTTTAGAAATCTCTCCCAAAGCCACTCGTTTTTTATGCTTTGCACCCAAAGCTGCTGCAAACACAATCACATCAGCAAAAGTATTAAAAGGCCCTGTCCCACCATCTGAAGATGTTAAACCTTTCACCAACTCAGCCTTATCTTTAGCAACCCTGATTCTGCCAGTTTCAGCCATGATATTAATATTTACATTGTTGCCATCTTAACCGACAGCGAAAAGCTATGCCTACGCAATTGCTAAGGTATGATTTTATGATAGTATGTGAGCGATCGCTAAACAAGCAAATCATCCACCGACAGCTAAAAGCGATCGCTACGTTTACGCAGTTGCCAAGGTATGATTTTATAATAGTATGTGGGCGATCGCTAAACAAACACTAAACAAACAAATCATCCACAAACATAGTCCATCCTGGTAACGCAGGTTCAGCTTCTACCACCTCACCACGGCGATAAATTTGGGGTTCTTCAGGATTACCAGCACGATATACTCTGATAACTTCCTCTTTGAGTACATCCACATCCCAAACTACCAAAGTCCCCGCCGCAAAATAATCACGGCGTTTGCTAGCCATATCTTTCTCAGCCTTATCACCATAATCATTTTCACTTCTCACCTCAACAGCAAACAGAGGCGCACCATTAAGAAACTTCCCACCAGTAGGTTTACCAGTATAAAATGCAGCATCAGGACTTAAAGAACGACGATGAGGGAGATTGACAATAAAACCGACATTATCAGGTAAAGCATAGCCGCTTTTTGTCAGACGTTCATAATCCCGTAAACTTGCATAAATTTCACCACCTGCACGTCCTGGTAAAAATCCTGTTGGAGACATCAGCACCAATTTTCCATTGACAATCTCTGCCTTACAATTGTCAGGTAATTCGTACAAATCTTCAATAGTTGCTTCAGTTTTAATACTCATAAAACATCTTCTAATTAGTTAGGGGTAATCTCAATTTGACCCTCTTCTCTTCTCTTCTCTTCTCTCAGCTTTCTCTGCGCCTCTGCGGTTCGTTTTTCATGGAAACTGAACATCCTCATAAACCAAAGAAATCGGAAAGTGAAAATCAACACTGGTTAAATGAACCTCATCCCCTGCTTCATAAGGATGTAACTCCCAGAGTCCTCTATCATTTAACCGGAAGCAATCTAAACCAATTTTTTCAGCATCAATGAGGATATATTTTTGCAAAGTCTGAATGCGACGATACCGCGTAAATTTTGTACCCCTATCGTAAGCTTCCGTACTTGGGGATAGAACTTCAACAATTAAACAAGGATATTGGAGAAATTGAATAGCTTGTTTATCCCGTTCATCGCAACTCACCACAACATCGGGATAATGAAAAGGCCCCTTCTCCGATACCCCAACTTTCGCATCAGCCATGAAAGGAAGACACCCACTCCCCCTGAGATGACTTTTTAACGCTGAAGCTAAGTTTAAAGCAATAGTTGTATGGGGAAGAGTATCCCCAGTCATGGCGAAAACTTCACCATCAATATATTCATATTTAATTTCTTGGTGTTCTTCCCATTCCAGATATTCCTGGGGAGACATATAACTTCTTTCTGGATTCGCCACCATAACCTCATTCCTCCCTTTTCTCAACTGTAACTAAAAAACCTCCGCGCCTCTGCGCCTCTGCGTGAGTAATTACCCATCTCGTTCAACCGCGATAATTTCCGTATACTCAAACTCATTCGGACTTTGTTTCACCAAAGGATATCTTTCGCCACCCAACTCAATATAATCTTGTTCGCAATCTGGCTTAGATGAATAATATGTAAGCACATATTCTCTACCAATTCTGTCTGTCATTTCTGCTTCCACTTCACCCCGCCACTGAGTCTTAGTAACTAAAACTATCAACTGATTCGCTAATTTAGGAATTGTCTTTGCAATGTGTCGCCGCGAACTTTCATCTAAACTACCAAACGGCGAATCCATGACAATTGGGAAAGTACTACTATCGGGAATCATCATCATTTTTCGCTTCTCGCTCCATTCCCGAACTTTATCAATGATGCTGGCTATAAAAGATAAGCTGAGAATCTGATTTTCCCCAGTGGATGCTGCAACAAGTGCTTCCACCCCTGTAGTATTTTCTACTAATGTCAGCTCATATTTATCGCTAATTTTAGGAATGTATGGAGTAACAGAAATCTCAGTAAATATCTCTTGCACTCGCTTTTCTAATTGCAGACGAAATTGTTGTTCTTGACGATTTCTAACTTCCGTTAACCGTTCGATTGCATCTTGAGTGGCGTTAATTCGTCGCTGTGCTAAAGTTTGCTTGTCTTCATTCAGCTTTTGTTTAGCAATTTGTTTGTTTAAACCTTCAATCTCAGTTGTGAGTTGAGCAATTTGCTGCTGATTTGCACCTTGCTCTCGATTCAATTCATCAATTTTACTTTCAATTTCATCTAACCGTTTTTGCAAACTGCTAATTTCTTCATTAGCATCTTTTCGCAACCGTTCTTGAATATTGTCTAAATCACCTTCAATTTGAGATATGCTTTGCCTTAACTGATTAATCCTAGTTTGTTCTCTATCAACTTCTTCCCAAAATCCTATTGCTTGCTTGTCAATTTCATCTACTTGAGCGCTCATCCGAATTGCAGTTTCTTCTACCGCCGAAGAACCTGCTCTATTTAACCAAGTACTCACATGAGTATGAGAGTGATTACCCTCATGTAATTCTGCGCCACATATACAGCGTTGAGAATTGAGCAAATCGTTGACAAATTCCCGCGAAATTCCAGAGGTTAACTCGCCTCGCTGCTTTAAATCATTGATGATTCCTCGGAACTGCGATGTAGTTTCTGAGAGTAAAACGGTATAACCCCGTGCGGAAATAACTTTTTTCAGTGCTTCCTTGGTTTTTTTATATTCTTCTTGATTAACCGCTTTCTGCGATTCTAAATCCTGCCATCTTTCTTGCAATTCCTTAGCAGCACTCAATTCTCGTAAACGATTACTTGTCTCTTTTTTAAAAGTTTGTTGATATTCTAACTCTTCTTTAATTTCAGTTTGCCGTTTGGTAATGCGTTCACGTTCACGTTCTATTTTTTCTTGCTGTCGTAATAGCTGTTTAGTTTCAGAATCACCAATCGCTTTTAAGTCATTTTCTAGAGTTTTTTTAGCATCTCCCAAATGTCTGATGGAACGGTTGATTACTTCCACACCCAAGAATATTTTTGTAGCTTCGGCAATTTCAGCTTTTTTGTCAGAACGAACTATTTCTTCAATTCGTTCGCCGTCAAAGAAAAAATATTGATGTAAAGTTGCGGGTAAAATTTGATTAATTATATCGTCTGGTTGCTGAATTGGAATATTCCATTTGCCATCATCCGCACCAACCCACATGGTTAATTGAGTTTTACCAGCGTCAAAATCACCTTCGTTTTTATAACCCCTACAGGCGCGTTTCACACGATAACGCTTACCTTCATGTTCCCAGCCAATTTCTACCCAACATTCTACAGCTTGACCTTTTTGAGTTTCTGCGATCGCACGCTTATTCACTAACTGCTCTATCGATGCAAACGCAGCACTAAATTTATCATACAATACCCACGTAAAGGCATTCAGCAAGCTAGTTTTTCCAGAGCCATTATTGCCATGAATGATTGTCGTGTTCTGAGCATCTCCCCCAGCCAGGATCATTTCTGGTGTCGTACCATAAAAGGAGCGAAAGTTGCAGAGCTTGATTGAAGTCAGCTTCATCGCACTTCTTCCTTAATAATGTCTAAAATATTATCATTTATATGGCTGTTAATCTTCTTATCTAGCCTGCCTTTTTCCAGCTTCCATACGCGCTCAATAATTTGCCGTACTTCCGGCGGTGCGCTGGTTATTGGCTCTTGAACATCGTCGATATTCGTCTCTTGTGACATATCGGATTTTAAAATATAGTTTTTCTACATTTTAACTTTCTCTAGTGCTAAGATAGCCTCCGTAAACCCACTATTAGCGTTATCTTTAAAATCCTAATTTTTTTTGAAAAAGCACTTTATTCTTTAATTCTTTTCTGTTATTATATTAAGTAATCTAGATCATAATGGGATATAAGTCAAATTTTTAAAGCGGCTTACATCCCATTATTATCAAATCCATACTTTTATTATTTCATACTTAATGCTTCTTTTTTCAAAACTCGAAAAATTTTATAAAAAAATACAACTATTTTCTGGTTCATCATCAAATATCTAATAAACCATATCGTTTTTGTAAATCAAGTAACTTCATTCTTGCAACACCCGCATTATCAGCCAAATCAGCGAACTCCACAAAGCGACGCAATTCCTTTTTCAACAAATTACGTTCAACTTCTATAGTTTCTCTATCTAAATCTGGTGGTAAAACAATCATGTCAAATATTGTTGCGCGTTCTTTACCTGGATGAGGACGTAAAACTCGCCCCCGTCGCTGGATAAATTGGCGGGGATTACCAGAACTTGATAAAATCACCGCAGTTTGAATTGCCGGAATATCAACACCTTCATCTAAACAACGAATTGCGACTAAACCTTGTAACTCTCCACTTTCAAATTGATGGCGCAATATTTCCCTTTCTTGTAAAGTTGTTTGAGCCGTATAGGTACTTACCTTATAACCCAAATCTACACCCAGAATTTTAGCAACAGCTTTGAGTTGGCGTAGAGATGAACGTTGTCCCGCATCCTGTGAACCATCACTACAATAAAAAAGAGTGTGAGTAGTTTCGCTGCGAGTTGTCATTAAATCCCGCAACGCAGTTAATTTATTTTCCGCCGCACCAATTAACCTGGCTCTTTGCATCAATAACGGTTTTAAATCTTCATTGTCTTCAAAATTTCCGCCATTTTCTCTATCTCGATAAAGTAGCGATCGCCCAATTCTTTTAGTTAACTTTAAATAGGCAATACTTTCGGCTTCAGTTAATTCTACCAGCACGGGATAATACAGATAATGCACCAAAGCACCTTGAGCGATCGCATCCCTCAAAGTAAACTCAGGCTGGAGAACTGGGCCGAAATAATCAAATAGAGATTGCGTGCCAAAATCATCAAAATATCTCTCCGGTGTGGCAGATAAAGCCAGTCTCAACCCCACACTACGCGGTAAACTTTCTTCCAACTTGGGTGCGCCCAAATTATGCGCTTCATCCCCAATAATTAAAGTTTTGGCAGGAAAATATTTGAGTTGAGACTGAAACCCATCTCCAATTAAAGTAGAGTTCGTAGTAATTACAGTAACAAACCGTTGAGAACCAGAACGCAGATTATAAATTTGCGTAGAAAGTTGACTTTGCCAAGTGCGTAAATTCTCAAAAGCTAAAATCGGTTGTAAATTAAATTTTTCACATTCTCGCGCCCATTGGGTAACGAGATGGCGATAGGGACACACCACCACCAAAACTTGTAAATTAATCTGCTGATATAATTCACAAGCGATCGCTAATGCAGTAATTGTTTTACCACTACCAGTAGCCATTTTCAGCGTCCCTCTGCCATTGTTGGTAAACCAGCTAGCGATCGCTTGGCGCTGATATTCCCGCAATTGCAGAGACGGAGGCATTCTTGGGCATCCTGGTAATGGTTGCGTGTAATAACTGCCCTTACTTTCCCTTGCATAAGGTAATTTCAACCGGAAAGTGGGCAGTTGCTGCACTGAATTTTTCGTCAGGTACATAAGTTAAGCACAAAGGTGGTCATGAACCCTAATAATTGGGCATTGGGCATTAGTATTTATTTTTCCCAGTTCCCAGTCCCGATTACTCAGTTGTAACCACGCCAAACACCAATGAGTGAACCTTGCACCTGTACTTGCATCGCACTGACTTCAATGGGATTGTACTTAGGATTTGCTGGTTTGAGGGTAACGCGATCGCCTTGGCGATAAAAACGTTTTAATGTTGTACCGAATCCATCTACTCTGGCGGCGACGATAGTACCATTTTTTAAATGATTTGGTTCTGCTACTGGACGCAGAAATACCACATCGCCATCAGTAATTAAATCTTCAATCATACTATCGCCAGCTACGCGCAAAGCGTAGGTTTGGGGAGGTAAATCGAAATTAGAAAAGTCTAAATGATCTACAGCATCAGTAAATGGTTCTATTAAACCACCAGCCGCGATCGTCCCCAAAATTGGTATACCTTGCTTCACAGGACGCAAAATCCGAATTGTTCGCGCTTGTCCTTCAGTCCATTCTATATATCCTTTGGTGCGTAAATGCTCCAAACGGCTTTGAATTGGTGCTGGTGACTTCAGGTTCATCGCTTGCATCATTTGCCGAATAGAAGGCGAATGCTGGTGCGATCTGATGTATTCTGCCAACCATTCGTAAAGTTCTTGTTGAGCTTCCGTTAGACGTTCCATAAATTTGCGGGAAGTAATTATTAATGTCTCTAGAACATTAGTACTACAAAAAACTCCCCATAACAAGAGAAAAGTAAAAATATGAAAGGCAAAAGTAAGATTATTTTATTTTCTTTTGCCTTTAACTTTTGATTTTTGACTTTCTACTCTGCCCCTAAAATACTCGCAAGCAAAGCCTTCTGCGCGTGGAGACGATTTTCTGCTTGTTCCCAAACTTTTGACTGAGAACCTTCAATAACTGCCTCGGTAATTTCTTCACCACGATGGGCTGGTAAGCAGTGTAAAACAATTGCCTCTGGCTCGGCAAGACTCAATAGCTGTTCCGAAATTTGGTAAGGCTGGAAAATAGGCATCCGATTATCTGCTTCCGCTTCTTGTCCCATGCTCGCCCAAACATCAGTATAAAGTACAGCAGAACCCTTAGCTGCTAATTCTGGATCGTGAGTGACGAGGACTTCCGTTTTATTGTTAGCGATCGCTCTTGCTTGTTCTACAATCTGAGAATCTGGCTCATATCCGCTAGGAGTGGCAATTCTGACATTCATCCCCACCAAAGCACAGCCCAACATCAGAGAATTAGCCATATTATTCCCATCACCCACGTAGGTTAAAGTTAACCCAGCAAGAGTGTCAAAGCTTTCTTGAATCGTCAATAAATCCGCCAATACCTGACAAGGATGTTCTGCATCAGTCAGCGCATTAATCACTGGAATTTTGGCATAGTGAGCAAAAGTTTCCAAATCCTGCTGTGCAAAAGTGCGAATTGCCAAAATATCCAGATATCGATCCAATACCCGCGCCGTATCCTGTAACGGTTCCCCGCGACTAACTTGAGTCACATTAGGGTTGAGATCGATTACCTGTCCACCCAGTTGGTACATCGCCACAGTAAAACTTACCCGTGTGCGAGTTGACGCTTTGGAGAATAACAACCCCAAAACTTTATTACACTGCAACTTCAACTGTTGCGATTTCAGTTGAGTTGCCAATTCCAGGAGTTCTTGAAGTTCCGTCGGACTGATGTCCGCTAGACTTAATAAATCTCGTCCGAGCAATGCTGCCATGCTTATAAACTGTAAAAAATAATTATATATTTCCGTTCCTTTATTAAGCCGTGCTAGGAAAATACAGTTTGAGAATTGACGAGATATTTTGCGTCCGGCCTAAGATTTGAGTTAGCTTTTGAAGTGATTGCGATCGCTGATTTGTTTCTGTTTCATCACAATTGCAACACTAACTAAACTGTCTAGGCGCAAATCTCTAATCTGTCTTTTAACCTTATTTCTGAAGAGGGAGATATTTTTTAGGAATTACAGCTAGACAAATAAATTTATTATGGTACAATAAGAAATTGTGGTTGCTATTTAATAGTAAACAGCAAAATTCGCCAGCATAGCACAGTGGTAGTGCATCCGACTTGTAATCGGAAGGTCGCGAGTTCAAATCCCGCTGCTGGCTTTAACGCAAAACCCCCACATTGGGGGATTTTTGGCTCTAGATTACACGAGTATATGTTTTAGTCTCTAACTAAATCGTATATTTTAGATATTCATAAATTCGCAAGTTGTCGGTAGCGTTCCTGAACTTCCTGAATCGAAAACAAAGTTTCAAACTTCAACCCAGCCGACTGGTACAACTCACCTCCCCCTTGTTGCCGGTCTACCAGCGAAATTATTTGATTGACTGTATAACCTGCATCTTTAAGACGCTCAACTGCTTTCAGAGCGGATTGTCCAGTTGTTACCACATCTTCCAAAACTACTACTTTTGCGCCTTCTGGTAAACTAGGGCCTTCTATATAAGCTTTCGTCCCATAACCCTTGGCTTCCTTACGAATAATTAGTGCTGGTATCGGGCGGTTTTCATAAACAGAAACTATGCTCACTGCTGTCACAATTGGGTCAGCCCCCATTGTTAAACCACCTACAGCCTGTGTATCTAAAGGTAGTAAAGGAAATAGTAACCGTCCAACTGCCAAAGCACCTTGAGGATGGAGTGTTACCTGTGTCTTATTGACATAATAAGAACTACGCAGCCCAGAAGAGAGGAGAAAATCACCCTCTTGATAAGCCAGTTGGCAAAATAAATCTAGTAGCTTGTGGCGCAAGGTAGTCAAATCAGCAGTGCTTGCCCAAATATCTGAGTGGGTAAGAGTTTCAGTAGGATACGTCATTACAAAACATTAAAAGTTGTGCTACACCAAAGGTTGAACTCATCAGAGTTCTGAACTTAAGCATAAATTAAGATTCGCCAAAAACGAAAATTGAGGAGTCAGAAACGTGCGGATAAAATTTAAAACCTTTGGTGGTTTGTTGGTGCTGCTTGCTGCTGGGATTATTTTTCCCTCAGTTGCATTTGCCCAAACCGAAACCCCCAAAACTGAAACTACGAGTGATGTATTTGAACGGGCTTATTTCAGTCACGATCGCAATTTCTACGAAAATGGTAGCCTTAAGCGTCAGCTAGACTCACTTTTAGGATCTGGTTCTAGTTTCGGTGGTTCCTTCCCAGAAAATGAAATTGCCCGCGATGCTGAGTTGGTTAACACTTTATATCATGATGTCCTGACTCAGCAAGCTGGCAACGATCCTTATATTCGCACCCCCGATCTACCAAATCCTTATGACACATCGCTGATGATGTCTCCTCGTTTTAATAGCAACAAACTCAAAGTGGGAACTGAATTCAGGTTTGAAACTTTACCACCTCGGTAAGATTGGGGATTAGGGAAGTGGGGAGCAGGGGATAATAATTACTAACCAACACTATCAGCAACATTCAGTACAAGTGCCCATACCCCATGCCTTCTATTAGTATTTTTTGATGATTCAGTGCGCCCTGCTGGAATCGAACCAGCCTGAAGGCGAATTATGAGTTCGCTGCCTCCCCAATCGGCCAAAGGCGCTCGTTTTTAGAGTTTTGGGTTCCTACGAGTAAATTATTTTAACTCTTAGGTCAACATTAGCTAATTTTTAGAGTGAGGAAAATACCTCATGCACTGAGTTTAGCCAATTCCGTAATTATAACACAAATTTACCACGTGTGAATACTGGACAATAGTTTACCAGATTTTTATACTACATAATTTAATCATGAAATAGTACAGACTAATATTGATTAGGTTCCTTTAAGGATTGAGGTCAAAAGCTTCACTATTCTTAAATAGACCAGCATTTTTATGTGATAGCTTATCAGCAATGAAAATAAATTCTACTGTACTTCTTACTTTGATTTTGTTAATCCTGATGATGGGAGCAGGTTCTGTGAGCGCCTTTTTGGGGTTTGAACTAGGGAGTTCAGCACTTAAAGGCGTTACCACACCAGATGGTCGTCCCACAACCAAATTTGCCAGCAATAAGACAAATAGCTCCCAACAAGGAGGGCTGGTGCTATTAAAAGAGGAAGAGATTCTGAAAGTTGTCAAAGCGCGAATTGACGGTAAGACCAAGGCTGCTAAATCAGAAAAGCTAGAGGAAGATGACGAAGAAACCAATAGCAGCAAGCAGAAGCCAGAGGAAAAGCCTCCAGAAGTGGTTGAAGAAAAACCCCTACCAGGCTTTCCTGTTACTGCCCAAAGTGAGGGCGTAACCATGACTGTACAATCCGCCCGTTACTCTGGTGGTGATTTGCTACTGAAAGTGAAAATGCAGAACAAAGGTAAAGATTCTGTGCGCTTCCTGTATAGTTTTTTAGATGTTACCGATGACAAAGGACGAACTCTAAGTGCTAGTACAGAGGGTTTACCAACAGAATTGCCTGTAAATGGGCCAGCATTTTCAGGTACAGTGAGCATTCCCACAGCTTTACTTGATGATGTCAAGAAAATATCACTTGCTCTGACTGATTATCCTGCTCAACAATTAAAGCTAGAGGCATCGAATATTCCTGTAGGAAGGTAGAGGACTGGGGACTGGGAATTGGGGGCTGGGGATTGGGGACTGGGGATTGAATTCTTCCCAATACTCAATCCCCAATCCCTCTAAATGGAGGGCGTGAGTTTTACACGAGCTTTGGCGGTGATTGGTTTTCCTAACTTAATTTGGACGGATGTGGCGCTGCGGTTGTTGTCAGTGCTACTACTGATTGCCATAAATGCCTTTTTTGTGACAGCGGAATTTTCGATGGTCAGCGTGCGGCGATCGCGTATTCACCAGCTAGTTAAGGCTGGGGATATTCCAGCGATCGCTGTCGAAATGCTACAACGTAGTATTGACCGACTGCTATCTACTACCCAGTTAGGCATTACCCTTTCTAGTTTGGCGTTGGGATGGATTGGCGAAAGTACGATTGTCGTGCTGGTAAATACCTGGTTAAGATCCTGGCCTTTACCGATTGGGATGACTACCTTCCTCGCCCATTCCCTATCAATTCCTATTGCCTTTTTCTTGATTGCCTATTTACAAATTGTGATCGGAGAACTATGTCCCAAATCCTTAGCCATGCTGTACTCAGAACAGCTAGCGAGGTTTTTGGGGCCTCCGGTAAAAGCGATCGTGCGTTTTTTTGGCCCCTTCATCTGGATTCTCAACCAATCAACTCGTTTTTTATTGCGGATTTTTGGCATCCAATATACAGGTCAAGGCTGGCGGCCACCTGTGACTCCCGAAGAATTGCAACTGATTATCTCTACAGAATGGGGATCTACTGGTTTACAGCGTGCGGAGCGAGAACTGCTCAATAATGTCTTTGAGTTTGGGGATGTCAGGGCCCAAGATGTGATGATCCCCCGCACCAGTATTATCACGCTGCCAAAAGATGCTACCTTCCAGGCATTACTCAAAGAAATGGCTGCTACTGGTTACTCTCGCTATCCGGTGATTGGTGAATCCTTAGACGATGTTCGCGGCATTGTTTATTTTAAAGATTTGGCACAACCTTTGGCTGTGGGAAAACTCAGTTTAGAGACACAGATCCAATCTTGGATGCGTCCCGCCCGGTTTGTTCCAGAACACACGCCCTTGAGTGAACTGTTGCCCATGATGCAGCAAGAGAAGCCCGCTATGGTCATGGTAGTAAATGAATTCGGCGGTACTGTAGGACTCGTGACAATCAAAGATGTCATTGCCGAAATCATCGGCGACGCAAGCGTTCCTGAAAGCAGTGACGACTTACTGATTAAGATGTTAGATGAGCAGAAATTTCTGGTGCAAGCACAAATCAACCTTGAAGACCTCAACGAAGTTTTGCATCTCAATTTGCCCCTGACCAGAGAATACCAAACACTAGGGGGCTTTTTGCTGTATCAGTTACAGAAAATTCCAGCCATTGGCGAAATCTTCTTTTATGAAAATCTCGAATTCACTGTGGTATCAATTGTTGGCCCACGCCTCCATCAAATTCAACTGCGACGGTTAGAAGAGTTAGGAGTTGAGAGTTAGGAGTTAAAATTCATAATTCCTCACTCCTAACTCAAGAAGCATAGTCTAGTGGATCTGCAAGTCCCAATTCGGCAAAAGCAGCCAACCTCAAGCGACAAGAATCACATACACCACAGGCGACATCTCCACCTGCATAACAAGACCAAGTTAGCTCCCAAGGAACTCCCAATTGATTCCCCAGTTGGATGATTTCGGTTTTTTTCAAATTGATTAAGGGTGCAACAATCTTAATTGGCTGTCCCTCACGCCCTTGTTTAGTTCCCAGGCGAAAAACTTCCTGCATTGCCTGAATATAGTCGGGGCGACAGTCAGGATATCCTGAGTAATCTAAGGCATTGATACCGATATAGACACGTTCAGCTGCGATCGCTTCGGCGTAACCAAGAGCAAAGCTTAAAAAGATGGTATTCCGAGCCGGAACATAAGTTACAGGAATATTTTGAGACATTTCATCCAGCGATCGCTCTTGGGGTAGATCAATCGCATCATCGGTAAGTGCGGAACCGCCCCATTGTCGTAAATCAAAATTTACTACCTGATGTTTTGCGATCGCAGCCTTTTGAGCAACGTTAAGGGCTGACTGTAACTCTCTTCGGTGTCGCTGCTGGTAATCAAAGGAGATCCCATGACATTCACAGCCATCGGCCTTAGCTTGATACAGAATTGTGGAAGAGTCCAATCCCCCAGATAACAGAATTACAGCTTTCATCTCAGTTGCAAATTTTAGATTTCAAATCACCAAATTACACCTCAGCAAGATGCCAGAAGGCAATGCCAAGGAGAATTTACACTTAAGTCTTACTGAATGTTTTAAACTTAATAAAAAGATACATATTTTCTGTAAAAAGTGCAAAATCCAAAACCAACCCGAACTATCTATACAAAAGATATTTAGATTACGGGAACCGATCGCAAACTTTGAAATTCTTCATAAACATAGGCTCTATGTTACCATCTGGATGGTTTTAGACGGATCGTAACTGGCTTTCGAGTATAAACGCCAACGGCCGTAGCGTCTCTATATTTGGTGGTTGAGGAGAGAATAATAGTGCAAGATAGCATGTCAGTGGCAGAATCGAATCCATATACACAGCGCAACCAGCCACGACCGATCCGCATAGGCGTGATCGGAGTGGGTAACATGGGACAACACCACGCTCGCGTGCTGAGTTCAATGAAAGATGTTGAACTGGTCGGAGTGGCAGATATTAACGTCGAGCGAGGATTAGAAACTGCCAGCAATTACAAGGTGCGTTTTTTTGAAGATTACTGTGACCTGCTACCCCTTGTGGAAGCAGTTTGTGTAGCTGTTCCCACCCGTCTGCACTATGCCGTGGGTATCAACTGTCTGTTAGCGGGAATTCATGTTTTGATTGAAAAACCCATCGCAGCTAGTATTTCTGAGGCAGAGTCTTTAGTAAATGCCGCAGCTGAGTCTGGGTGTATCCTGCAAGTAGGTCATATTGAGCGTTTCAACCCAGCTTTTAAAGAACTAAGCCAAGTTCTGAAAACAGAGGAATTGCTGGCGCTAGAAGCCCACAGAATGAGTCCTTACTCAGATCGGGCAAACGATGTTTCGGTTGTACTGGATTTAATGATCCATGACATCGACCTACTTTTAGAACTAGCTGCTTCCCCAGTCACAAAATTGACTGCTAGCGGGACTCGCTCCTTAGACTCTGGTTATTTAGATTATGTAACCGCTACATTGGGGTTTGCTAATGGTATTGTTGCTACTCTGACCGCCAGTAAAGTCACCCACCGCAAAATTCGTCGGATTGTCGCCCATTGCAAAAATTCATTTACTGAGGCAGATTTTCTCAAAAATGAAATTTTGATTCACCGACAAACCACTGCCAATTCTCTCACCGACCACCGACAAGTACTTTACAGGCAAGATGGTCTGATTGAAAAAGTCTATACCAGCAACATTCAACCCTTAAGTGCAGAATTAGAACATTTTGTCAACTGTGTACACGGTGGCAATCAACCCTCAGTAGGTGGTGAACAAGCTCTCAAAGCTCTGAGACTCGCAAGTTTAATTGAGCAGATGGCGCTAGAAGATCGAGTTTGGAATCCATTAGACTGGCAATCGGAACCAAGAGTACAATCATTGACCCCGACAGCCTAGAAGAAGATTGGCAGATGGAGATGAGGGGGAGAAAGTAAAATTTTCTTCCTTACCTTCCCTTTCTGCCTCATCCCCTCCACTGCATCAATCTCAGAAGAAAATTCAAAAGTATGTTTTGAAATTAGGTCATCAAATTTTTCGATCCTTCCTAGTCCTTTTAAAAAACCGACCAAGAGGGATCTAAAAAATTAGAAAACAAAACCTAGTGGTTCGTTTCATGAATTTTGTGAGGTTCGTAGTGAGGCATAAATCGCTCAATTTAAAACACTAGAGCTACTGACTACGAATTTTTATAACCCTCAAAATTAATGAAACAGACCCCTAGCTTCCACTTGTTTTACTCTGTTTCTAAATTGGGATGCCAACTTTTAGTGCAGCTAAGTTACCTTGATTCTAGCAAGCGAGGATAATTATCTTTTGAGGACTTACGCAAACAATAGCTGAAAAGAAAGATTTTCAGGTAGGGGCAATTCATGAATTGCCCCTACAGTATGTAGTTTTGCATAAGTCCTATATCTTTTTTTGTTTTACACAACGGTAGGTAGCGCGGCTTGGGTAGGTTTGCTAACATACTCTGGATACGCCTTGGGTAGTCAGTATGAACTTGTGGACAAGTACCTTGCTCCTGTATCCAAAATCGTACTTGGGGGTTTGGTTCTAGCATTTGCTTTTTGGATATTTAAGCGCCAGTTAAGACGTACTAGAAGATGAAACACGGACGCTTTTGGTTTGAAAGCAGTAAAAGCAGGGGTTACATCTGGCCAAAATTCGCCTACACTATGCCAAATAATACTAGATGTGCGAAGGCATGAGCTTATCGGAGATATCGCCCGAATTAATTTTTGGCGTATTTCTAGCTACACTTGACGCAACCTAGAATTTCTGGTTGCTCGCATTTTTGTAAGATGAGCATGACAACTTTTTACAGTTAAATTTGAACTAGGAGCTTTCATGACAGACCAACCTTCCGCCGCTAACCCTATGAATAGTGCTGCTATACCCATGAATAGGCAGCCGTTAGCATCGACGACTCCCATAAATGCTGTTAATAATAATCCTCCTACCAGTGGTACTAAGCCAGGCGGTGGTTCCGGTAAAACTATTCTCAGTGTTGATTTAGGTAGAACTTCCACAAAAACTTGTGTGAGTCGTGAACCAGGCAGTGTGGTGTTCGTACCTGCTAACGTCAAGCAGATGTCGATAGAACAAGTCCGCGGCGGTGTTTTTGAAGCCAGAGCTACTGACCCCTTAATGGATTTGTGGCTGGAGTATCAAGGAAATGGATATGCTGTTGGTCAACTAGCAGCAGATTTTGGAGCGAATCTAGGAGTCGGCCAATCTAAGGTAGAGGCTGCACTGGTAAAAGTATTAGCAAGTGCTGGCTACTTCAAACTCAGAGACGATATCTCAGTTGTACTAGGTCTGCCTTTTCTTTCCTTAGAGCAATTTGAAAAAGAAAAAGCACAGTTGATTAGCCAAGTAGGTGGCCCTCATGTGTTGAACTTCCGAGGCGAATCTATATCGCTGAACGTCAGTAAGGTATGGGTAATGCCAGAAGGCTACGGCAGCCTACTGTGGTCTGAAGCTCAACCGAAGAAAAGTCCTGGTAGTCCCGATTTTACAAAAATATCAGTGGCGATCGTTGATATAGGACATCAAACCGTCGATCTTTTGATGGTAGATAACTTCCGTTTTGCCAGAGGTGCTTCTAAGAGCGAAGATTTCGGCATGAATAAGTTTTATGAATTGGTGTCTGCCGAAATTGAGGGAGCAGATAGTCAATCTCTAGCGCTGATTTCTGCTGTGAACAAACCCAGAGGTGAGCGCTATTACCGTCCTAAAGGCGCTAGCAAGCCCACCAACCTAGACGATTTTCTTCCCAACCTCACAGAGATGTTTTCACGTGAAATCTGTAGCCGTGTGCTAGCCTGGTTGCCAGAACGCGTCACCGATGTGATTCTCACTGGCGGGGGTGGTGAGTTCTTCTGGGACGACGTTCAACGTCTACTCAAAGAAGCAAAGATTAATGCTCATTTAGCAGCACCTTCCCGTCAGGCGAATGCTTTGGGGCAGTATATTTATGGAGAGGCACAATTATCCTCCAATCGCGCTGCTAGGGCATAAAGCTGATGTTCCAATGGTCAAAAAAGGTAGTTAAATCCGTCACGTTCAACCCAGAGCTTGCTGATGAAAGCTTGTTAGCGCAAGTAGAAAGTTATTTGGAAAAACAACCAGACAAGACTTTCAGCGACCTCTGTAAAGAAGCCTTGTGGCAATCTTTATGTGTACCGGAATCTGTACAACCTGCTCCACAAACAGCAGCAACAACACCGGTTGAACAACAAATCGGTGAACTGCAACGTCAAGTGGCTGGACTTGAGGAACGTTTTTTTGCCAAGGGATCTAATCGTTTGGAGGCGATGGAACATCATCTACTGCAACTTTCTCAACAAGTCGCACAACTGGCGCTCATAGTCAACAATCGCTCGTTCGTTCCGTCTCCAAGTCAATTAGAAGTAGTAAATAATACTTCTTATACTGTTGCTACCCCTCCTCAAGAGGTTGACCCCGTAATCAGTCGCCTTAGTCAGTTTCTCGATGATTTTTAAGGAAAAATCACGTTCGTGAGCAGTTTTTGCTCATATTAACAATCCTTAATAGTGTTCACTATTAAGGATTATTAATGTTTGTATATAGAAATATTGGGATGATTGAGATTTGTGTATCTCTAAATACAAGGGTGGCAAACGAAGTTTAGGTATGGTGGAGTTTTTGCAGGTAGGCAAGGCTTTGGGTCTACCTGAAAACCGGCCTGTTCTATGCCAATATCTAGTCCACCTGCTCCTGTAAATAAACTGATATTGCCTGATTGTCTATCACTGCTTTTTTCCTTACAGCCTCAATTAAATATACGACTTGCTGGAACCCTCAAGTCTGCTTAACGTTAACGATAGATACCTGCAATTCTAAATAGTGTAAGCCTTTTGAAACAGTATGTTACAAAAGCGCTATCCTCTTTCAAATGTGGTAAGCCTAGATGAACCGTTAGACATTGCACCTGTAGAATACACAGATTTGCTCACTTTTGTGTTAAATATTATTAGTACATATTATTACTAGATTCTTTTTTTACTTTATACACTGTATAAATGCTAGAATCCTCAAGTAGACAGTTAGGATACCTAGATGCCAGTTGTAGCTAACTCAATCAAGTTTGGTACAGACGGCTGGCGGGGCATTATTGGTGACGAGTTCACCTTTGAACGCCTAGCCCTGGTCGCACCAGTCGCCGCAAAAGTATTATATGATACATATTTTTCTCAGGTGGGTAGCCGGACAATAATTGTCGGTTACGATCGCCGATTCATGGCCGAAGATTTTGCTCGTGCTGTTGCCGATACTGTCACCGCTATCGGCTTTGATGTGCTACTGAGCGAAAGCTTTGCCCCAACCCCAGCTTATAGTTGGGCGGCAAAAGAACTCAATGCTTTAGGTGCGCTAGTAATTACAGCCAGCCATAATCCTGGGAAATATTTGGGTTTAAAAGTCAAGGGTTATTTTGGTGGATCGGTACCGCCAGAAGTCACAAAGGAGATCGAAGAGCAGTTGTTGGTGGAGGTACCACTAGCAGCTACCCCAGGTAAGCAAGAGAAATTCGATCCTTGGCCTAGTTATACCCAAGCACTAGAACGTAAAGTTGATATCGCCAAACTTCGAGAAGCGATCGCATCTGGCAAACTAACGTTATTTGCTGATGTCATGCATGGCGCGGCGGCTGGCGGATTGGCAAAACTACTAGGAAATCAAGTCAAAGAAATCAACTCAGAACGCGATCCCCTATTTGGTGGCGGTGCGCCGGAACCCTTGCCTAAATACCTTTCAAAGCTATTTGGAGTCATCAAAGATCATCGAGAAACCGATAAATCAGGTTTAACGGTGGGGTTAGTATTTGATGGAGACTGCGATCGCATTGCAGCAGTGGATGGAGAAGCAAATTTCCTAAGTTCCCAAGTATTAATCCCGATATTAATCGACCATTTAACCCTACGGCGCGGCTTTAGTGGAGAAATAGTCAAAACCGTTAGTGGTTCCGACTTAATGCCCCTTGTAGCAGCACTACATAACCTCTCAGTCTTTGAGACAGCAGTTGGTTATAAATACATAGCTGACAGAATGTTAGTCGCAAAAGTGTTACTGGGTGGCGAAGAATCGGGAGGAATCGGCTATGGTAGCCATATTCCTGAACGCGATGCGCTGCTATCAGCATTGTATGTGCTGGAGGCAATCGTAGACTCTGGTTTAGATTTAGGTGAGTATAATCGCTACTTGCAGAAACAAACCGGGTTTAACTCAGCTTACGATCGCATTGATTTACCCTTAGCAAATATGCAAGTGCGATCGCGTCTTTTACAACAACTGGAAACCCAACCCTTAACAGAAATCGCAGGGTTAGCGGTAATTGATTGCCAAACAATTGACGGCTACAAATATCGCCTAGTTGATAAAAGCTGGTTAATGATTCGGTTTAGCGGGACTGAGCCAGTTTTACGCCTCTACTGCGAAGCCCCGACAATTGAGCAAGTGCATCAAACTCTTGCTTGGGCCAAACAGTGGGCGGAGTAAAATTCATTATCAGTCATTAGTCATTTGTCCTTTGTCCTTGGTAAATTACTAATGACCAATGACCAATGACCAATGACCAATGACCAATGACAAAATTACTTGTAGTAGCCACAGGAAATCCAGGTAAGTTGCGGGAAATGCAAGCTTACCTGGAAAATTCTGGTTGGGAATTAACCCTCAAACCGGAAGAATTGGAAATTGAAGAGACGGGCGAAACTTTTGCCGCTAACGCTTGTTTGAAAGCGTCACAAATTGCTAAAGCTACGGGAAACTGGGCAATCGCTGATGATTCGGGCTTGCAAGTAGATGCCCTAAATGGCGCACCAGGAGTTTATTCTGCACGTTATGCCAAAACCGACTCAGAACGGATTGCTAGGCTATTGAAAGAATTAGGGAACGAGGTAAATCGGCAAGCGCAGTTTGTTTGTGTAGTTGCGATCGCTCGTCCTGATGGTGCGATCGTATTCCAATCTGAAGGTATTTGTCGTGGTGAAATTCTCCATACACCTCGTGGTGATGGTGGTTTTGGGTACGATCCAATTTTTTATGTGCCAGAGTTGCAATTGACCTTTGCTGAGATGACACGGGAGTTAAAGCGGTCAATTAGCCATCGAGGCAGGGCTTTTACAGCTTTACTTCCGCAACTGGAGAGAGTTGAGAGTTAGGAATTAGGAGTTAGGAGTTAGGATTTATGAATTCTGCTAAATCTTCATTCATTTAGTCCTCACTCACAACTCATAACTCTTAACTCATAACTTTTTTAAACCGCTTCTGTGTTCTTTTCGCCGGTACGAATCCGAATCACTTGCTCAACAGGCGAGATGAAAATTTTACCATCGCCGATTTCACCAGTGCGGGCAGCAGCAATAATTTTGTCTACCACCATATCAACCTGATTATCGTCAACTACGATTTCCACTTTGAGTTTTTGCAGAAACTCGACAGTGTACTCAGAACCGCGATAACGTTCAGTTTGTCCTTTCTGCCGTCCGAACCCCCGAACTTCAGAAACAGTCATACCGACAATACCAGCGTTAACCAAGGCAATTTTTACCTCATCTAGCTTAAATGGGCGGATAATAGCTTCTACTTTTTTCATCTTCTTGACTCCTGACTTCTACTAGCTTCGTTTATATATCTAACCAGATCCGCAGTCTGAAGCTGTAACTAGCAGTGCTTTTCCTAAAAGATATGTAATAATTACCACTTTCTTAAAGTGTAGATGCATTGCCTGATGCTTGAGACATGAGAACCAGCCAGGATTTATTAATTGGATAATCTTTGAGGTTCTAACAAAAAGAAGTTGCTGTCAAATTAGCATTTTATGTAGCTTTTATAACCTAGAAATAGATAAATTTCGTTATTTAGCAGATATCCTCAAATATTTAGAGAGTGAATGCAGAGAAATTGCTTGCTAGCCTGCTGCCGACTGTGGGAGTTTCAAACTAACGTTTCTGATGTTCAAATAAGGGACGCACAACGAAATATCCTGCGCTAAAGGCAGTAAGCATGATTAACAAAATGGTGATAATTAACCACCAACCACTTAGTCCCTTAGCATCTGGCTCAGTAGTGGAATAATAACTTACTTGTTGCTCTTCTATAAAAACTGGTTCTTGTATCGGGAAATTAATTTCCATTACAGGTGTCGAAAAGTTTTGGTGGCGGCTTTTTTCGGGCGCGGCTTTGGGGACAATAGGTGGACGAGGATGAGCAACCTGCTGACGTGGAGACACTTGAGTTGCTGGCTGTTTGGTAGCGCTTTTCACGCCGCTAGAAGCTTGGGAAGCTTGGTGATAACTAGGCGTAGCATGGGAATCTACAAAATTTTGCAAATGAGAAAAAGACTCGGCAACTTTGATAATTTCTTGGCGTAATAGTTGATTTTCTTGTGCTAGTTGCTGATTTTGGGTGGTGAGTGCATTTAGCCTCGCCTGTGCTGCTTGCAACTCTGCTGACAATTCCCTGTATACAGATAGTGGTACAGAGGGAGGGTAGGCTTGAGTAGTCGGTGTTGGCGAATTTCTGTGAACAGAACCTATGGTTGTTCGCATCGGGGGCTTGGTATTAAAAATCAAGGTAAGTAGATCGTACAGAGATGCTAACAGAGATAGTCACCCCTGAAACTATGCCCAAGAATAATAGAAAAATGCCGAAAGGGCAAAGATTTATTATGAGGGATTGGGAATTTGGGAATTGGTTAATCTTCCTAGTCCCTAGTCCCCAGTCCCCAGTCTCTAGTCTCTAGTCTCTAGTCTCTAGTCCCCACAATAATTGGGAAAAAATGTCCTACAGGGCCTTGCCCTTCGCCAATATCTAGGGCGTAAGTAAGTGCAGTAGTCACATACTCCTTTGCTTGTTGCACTGCCGACCACAAGTTATTTCCCTTAGCCAGATTAGCAGCGATCGCAGCCGATAGGGTACAACCAGTACCGTGAGTATTTTTTGTCTCTACTTGCTTTGTAGTCAAAACTTCCAACTTGTCCCCATCAAACCAGATATCAATCCCACGCAAATCTCCCTGCATACCACCACCCTTGACTAAAACAGCCTTCGTCCGTAAAGTCTTGTGAATAATTTCAGCCGCAGCTTGCATATCCTCCAAAGAATTAATTTGTAAACCGCTCAAAATCTGGGCTTCGTAGCGATTCGGCGTGATTATAACTGCCTTGGGAATCAGGGCATGGCATAAAGTCTTCACAGCATCATCATCAATCAATTGTGCCCCTGTACGTGAAACCATTACTGGATCGACTACTAAATTCTCGATTTGTAAAGCTTCCACTTGCTGGGCAACAGCCAAGATAATTTCCTGATTGAGCAACATACCAGTTTTGGCAGCTTGTACGCCAATATCTTCAACTACTGCCTGAATTTGCGCCACAACAGCCTCTGTTGGTATGGCATCAACTCTTTTGACTCCTAAAGTGTTTTGTGCCGTGACGCAGGTTATGGCGCTAGTACCGTGGACGCAGTGAAAAGCAAAGGTGCGTAAATCAGCTTGAATTCCTGCACCGCCACCACTATCTGAACCAGCAATGGTTAAAGCAACAGGTATTCTGGAGTTTATTTCAGTATTCATATTATGAAGATTAAGTCAGTTGGCATCATCAAACCAAACTATCTCAAAGATTGATGAATTAGGCTAAAACCCTCTACTATCCTGCCTCCTGAAGGCAACCTACTTACTGGTGAGATGGTTTTTGCTTGGCGTAGGCGTAACTTGCAAAAAATGTTTGAAGGAACTTCATCCAATCCTCGCACAAAGCACTCTCTATCCCCATATCACTATCGAAATTAACAGGACTCTACCACTATACCTCCATAGTTATTTTGATTTTGTTGTAAAAAAACTTACCATATTCAGAATTTTTACTGATATCAAGTGCTATTTGTAAAGGCTACTTTTAATTAAGTTCACAAGGCTCAGTTACATCGCCTACAACAGGTTCGACTAAGTTGTTACATTAGTTCCCTTAACTTAAGGGATCAACCTACTAAAGTTTCAACCAATTTAACTTCGATCACTGTAACTTTTAGTCCTCAGTTATCAGCCCGGAGGTGCATTCTACCATGCCGATTTGGCAACTTCCTGACCTAAAACAACGGACAAAGTTCAAAGGAATGACTATGCAGATTTACGATTCTTGTATCAAAAATAGCAGATAAGCTGGCTCGCAAAGAGCAGCGATGTCTACGACGGGCTATGCCTACGCGGCTGCTACAGGTAAAGATACTATTCAACTCGACTTCATCACAGGATATCTAACAAAAAGCTCAGAGAAGACAGGAAACGTCTCCGGCTTTGCGCTGCCTTGTCTACGTGCTAATCGTCCGTTCACCCTCAATAAAACACTGACGATTGACGATATTAATATCCCTGATTTAACCATCAACGGTTGACAGGAGAAAAAGTTTTCAGTTTGACAACAGCGTTTCTACAACCGACGCAATTTCAAGTTGCGATCGCACAACTGTGACTGTCTGAAAATTCCAGACAGATTAACCATCCAAATCGCTCCTTAGCAACTCAAGAAACTTGCTGAGGTGTACTTCCAATTACCCTTGCACACACATTTGGAGTAAATAAATGACTACATACTACGTTTCTGGAACAGGTAATGATAGCAATAATGGCTTGAAGGAAGGCGCTGCATTTCGCTCCTTGGGCAGAGCCGTGTATGAGATGAAAACAGGCGACACACTCTACGTCATGAATGGGATTTATGACAAAGGAGCGATGCTTTTTAACAAAAATGGCTCGCCAGATAACTGGACAACAATAAAAGCTTATCCAGGGGCTACACCTAAGATCCAAACAACAGGAAGTGGCATTCTTGTATTTAGTTCATCCTACGTGCGAATTGAAGGACTTGATATAGAAGGCAATCGGGAAAATATAACTTTAGACTATGCATTACAACAAAAGGACAACCTCAACAACCCTTTAACTAATGCCAGTGGAATTGAAGTAAAAGCTTGGACAAATAGTCAAGGGGTAGGCGGTACTAACCCCCATCATATTGTCATTACCGGTAACACAGTCCGTAACTTTCCCGGTGCAGGAATGGGATTCACCAATACAGACTACATTACTGTTGAGAAAAATATTGTGTCTGGAAACGCTTGGTATTCGCCTTGGGGGACTCAGGGAATTAGCGCTCTCCGTAGTTTTAATTACGATAATAATACTACTGACTACAGGATGATTTTTCGAGACAATATTGTTTACGATAATCAAAGTCTAGTTCCGTGGCATGAAGCTGGCAAAATCACTGAAGGTCACGGGATTATGCTTGACACTACTACTAAGACTACTAATAGTGTGCCTTATAGCGGTAAGACCTTAGTTGCTAATAACATAGTTTACAACAATGGTAGCTCTGGCATTGAGGCTTTCAAAGCTACAAATGTAGATATTGTCAACAACACGGTTTATCAGAATAGCCGTGTTCTTACAAACTCTGGAGAGATTGGTGTTAGTTACTCAGACAATGTACGGGTCTATAACAACATCATGTATGCAAATGACAATCAAAATGCCAATCTGATCAAATACTCAACAGATGTAACTTTCGATCGCAACCTTGTTTATAACTCGAATTTATTTCAAGCTTCAGATAATCTAAAGGCCACAGGGTTGCAGAATATTTTGGGTAAAGATCCCCAATTTGTTGATGCCGCCAAAGGAAATTTTGCACTCAAAACTGGAAGCGCTGCAATTGATGCGGGTTCCAATCTTTTCAATGGCATTAGTACGAATACTCCCCAGGATGGCGATGGCAATGGCACTGCATTGATTGACATTGGTGCCTACGAAGCCCCCCGCAGCACTATTAGCGCTCCTGAAATTCAAGTTCTCAATGGCACAGTTGACATTGTAGATGGTAGTACTACTGCAATTAACTTTGGCGATGTCGTTGCCGGTAACACCTTGACCAAAACCTTTACCATCAAGAACACCGGTACAGCTGCACTCAACCTGAGTAATCTGAAACTTCCCGACGGATTTAGT
>NZ_JBALBW010000109.1:0-17997 GCF_036919895.1 Nostoc sp. | reverse complement strand
CAGGTAGTGTTGCCGTTTGTAGATGCTGATTTATCATTGTCTGTTCTTACACTTGTACACTCATCCCTATTATCTCGTAATCTTTTTCAAAAATCAAATAGGATTCCTATATGTATTTATCAACACGAACTGCAAGTTCTACGATGTTCCTCTGCTCGTAGTGTTCAAAGGGTTAGTGAATCCAGGGGTTGTTAGGCAGATAATCAACATAATAATCGGGGCTCTACCGATCCCCTGATGCAAAATCGGGTTGAAAATCTTTAAAAGCTTTACCCCGTAAGTATTTCAACCAAAATAATATGTTTAAGCTTGATAAGCCTTGCCTTATAAGACTTTCACCCTGATTGAGGTTTAATCACCATAAGGGGATCGGTAGAGCCGTAATTTATTTAAAATCTTTATAATTAGAAGCCCAGAGGGATGTCTCTGGGCTTTACACATTCTATTAGACTGCTAATTAAGAAGGCTGTAAATTGATAGGAGATATTTTTTTAAAACTTTCAGATTCTTGTGCAGCATTCCAAAGATCGTAGTTTTGCTGAAGATTTAACCAAAGTTCTGGAGTCGTTTGAAAAGCTATTGCTAAACGAAGCGCCATAGTGGGAGAAACACCAGCTTGCTCATTTACAATTTCTGAAACTGTTTTACGTGAGACATCTAAAATCTCAGCTAGCTGAGTATTGGTCATTTTTAAAGGTTCTAAATATTGACGCTTAATCAAAGCACCAGGATGTCTCGGCTTTCTTTTCGTTATCATAATCAAATTCATAGTGATAATCTTCGTAATCAACAACGTAAGCATTACCATCTTCAAATTGAAAGGTTACACGCCAATTTCCAGATACTTTTACCGACCATTCATTTTTTCGTAGGCATAGCCCGTCGTAGACATCGCCTTTTAACTGGTGAAGGCTAGAACCTGGGTATCTCATATCCTCAACTTGAGAAGATGCATGAAGTCTATCAAGAATATCGAGTAATTTTTCTGCGTGTTTAGGCTGAATACCGCTTCTATCATCAAGTTCAAAAAGTTTTTCCAGTCCTTTATGCTTAAACGTCTTAATCACTGTCTAAATCGTAACCCAAGGGTTACATTTGTCAACTGTACATAGGACTTATCAACACGGACTGACCTTAGCCGCTAGTTGTGCGGGGTTCATCTGCTCGTAGTGTTCAAAGGGTTGGTGAATCCAAGGGTTGTCAGCCAAGTAATCAACATAATAATCAGGTGCTATAACTGAACAGGCTTTATACCAAAGGACGGCGGTGCGAATTCCCTCAATTGGGGAATCAGTATTTTGCTTGAGCCAAGGTATAGTCTGTTCTAGTGTTACCCCAGAGTCTACTAAGTCATCCACTAAAAGAATGCGCGAACCTAACTTTTCGGCAGTCATTGTCAAGTGACGAGATAAAACTAAATTACTTCTTTCTTGCTTGCCAGTGCCACTGTAAGATGAGGTTGCTAAAATTGCCAGTGGTTGCTGATATATACGGGAAAGAATATCTCCCACTCGTAGTCCTCCTCTGGCAAGACAGATAATCTGGTTGAATTCCCAGCCAGATTGATAAATCTGGATAGCCAGTTGTTCAATTTTTTGGTGATAATCTGACCAAGAAACATAAAGGTCTGGCATAAGTCTAACGGGAGTGGTAGATAGCTAGTATTGAAGGCGTGCAGATTTTTTATTTTAGTATGAGTGCAAAGTTTTATGAATGATTCTGCTGCTGATGGCGATGCCAAACGAGATATTCTCAGTGAAAAACTCAACTTGAAAACAAAGCTGGCTTACGGTGCAGGGGATTTAGGGCCAGCAATTACTGCAAATATCTCTGTCTTTTATCTGCTGATTTTCTTTACCAGTGTTGCTGGTATCCCTGCGGGTTTAGCTGGCACTATTTTGATGATTGGCAAAATCTGGGATGGGGTAAACGATCCGCTTGTCGGGTTCCTGACTGATAAAACAAAATCTCGGCGTTGGGGCCGTCGTCTTCCCTGGATGTTTTATGGAGCAATCCCCTTTGGAATTTTCTTCTTCTTGCAGTGGATTGTACCGCGATTTAGTGCAAATCAGAGTGGTAATATTTGGCCGCTGTTCTGGTATTACGTAGTGATTGGGATTCTATCTCAGTCCTTTTACACGGTTGTGAATTTGCCTTATACGGCGATGACTCCAGAACTAACTCAAGATTACGACGAACGCACCAGCCTTAACAGCTATCGCTTTACATTTTCCATTGGTGGCAGCATTCTGTCATTGATTTTAACGGGAATTATTTTTTCGCAGATTGCCGATCGCCAACAACGATATCTGGTTTTAGCGGCAATTTGTACTGTAATTTCGATTTTAGGGTTATATTGGTGCGTTTTTGGAGTCCGCGATCGCATCTTGGCTTTTGAGGCCAAACGCATCCAAACCGAGGAACCTCCATCTCTTCCCTTCGGCCAACAGCTAAAAATTGTCTTTAGTAACCGACCTTTTTTATTTGTTATTGGTATATATCTTTTTTCTTGGCTAGGTGTGCAGATAACAGCCAGCATTATTCCCTATTTTGTAGTCAATTATATGGGTCTCAAAGAAGAATCAGATGTGCCCATGATTCTGATTGCAGTACAAGGAACTGCTCTGCTGATGCTATTTGTCTGGGGGGCGTTAAGTAAAAAAATCGGCAAAAAAATTGTTTATTTTCTGGGAATGAGTTTATGGATAATAGCAGCGATCGGACTATTTTTCTTACAACCTGGTCAAATAGTTTTAATGTATGTGATGGCTGTTATGGCTGGTTTTGGTGTCTCCACAGCTTATCTAATTCCCTGGTCGATGATTCCAGATGTAATTGAATTAGATGAACTCCAAACCGGACAACGCAGAGAAGGTATTTTTTATGGCTTTATGGTTTTGCTACAAAAATTTGGTTTAGCTTTTGGGCTGTTTTTAGTGGGAAATGCTTTGCAAGTATCGGGTTTTAAAGAATCCGTAGCCGGAAGTCCACTACCCATCCAACCTGAATCGGCACTGTTTGCTATTCGCGTTGCCGTTGGCCCCATACCTACAGTTTGTTTGCTTTGTGGCTTAGTTTTAACGTATTTTTACCCAATTACCCGCGAGATGCACGCAGAGATCGTGCTGAAACTCAAAGAACGGCAAGAGAGGAAGACTAATTCGTAATGGGCTAACGCCCCGCTACACTAACGTAATTACGTTATGATTGGGGTCTAAATCCACATCCATAACAGGCTGAAACTTCAATAAACTCTGTTACCACTTGTAGAGGTCAGGGACTGTAACTCGGCTTTTAATTACTAATTGGTAATTATATTGAATTCTTAGTTACGAATTATATCATGTGCAATTAATTACCCATAAGAAAAGAACCCCTCCCCGCTTGCGGGAAGGGGAGACAAGGCATAGCTTTGGCGGGGTGGGGTTCTTCGGGTCTAATAAGCAATTAAGCGGACATGATATTACGAATTACGTTAGCGTAGCGGGGCGTTAGCCCATTACGAATTATTTTAAGTGGTTTCTGTAAACATCCCAGTTCGAGCAAACTCTTCTTCTTCAGGGGTGAAAAGTGGAGCTTTATCTACAAGGCTAGGGTCAAAGTAGTATGTCTCTTGCAGAAACTGTCCGTTGATGACAGCTTCCTCTAAATCCTTAATGTGGTTCTGTGCAACTATACATGCTTCCTTGAGATTATTTTCATCACCCTTTTCCAGCAGCTTTGGTAATTCCGTTTTTACTCCTGTCAGTCGTGCCAATGGCTTAAGAATTCCGTAGATATTATAGATGCGAGCAGTTTCTATGCTGGTGTACTTGAGTGCATTGGCTCTTGCTAACTCAGAGTCAAGGCTGGGCCAAAAACGAGTGGTGTAAAACGCCTTCTCATCTTTGTGATACCATTCCTCAGAACGAGCAATGGAGGAGGAAACAGTGTTGTGCAGTTTCCAGAAGAATAAACGCAGAGAGGAACCATCTACCACGGTTGATAACTTTGCTTCCAATGACACCTCAAAGTCAGTCAGGTTGGGATCGCGCCCAAGTACAAGGTATTCTATCGGATACATATCTACCTCCTTGTTTTGCACAACGTACATATTCAGGTGATGGCGGCAGTAGGGACAGGGATACATGGTGGCAAACAGTTGGAAGAAGTCTTTGAAGGTTGCTACTGTGGCTTTTTGCTGAATATCAGTCTTGGTAGACACAATCTCAGCTGTGGTGTGGAAGAAGCGCCACACTGCTGGGCCAATGTAATATGGAAAGCTGACTCGCATCTGGGAATCCTTCACTTCAGTCCGATTTAGATAGACATCAATAAATGCTACATACTGCGATAGCGCCCCTGATTCTCGTCCAAATTCTAGGCGTTCGCGCCGTTTCTGCACTCCATTTAGGTAGTGATGTGTTAACCGCCATGCTTGTTTGAGTATCAGTTTCTGTTTGGGAGTGCAATGGGGAAAATTTTCGGCAACATCCTCCCCATAGCGGTTAAATTCTCCTGAGTTTTTTGTAGACTGATACCACTCGTCTAAAGCTGCCTCGTTGGGTACGGTGTTGCTTTGGATATCTGCCGTTGTTGAGACACTAAAGGCCGCCAACAATTTTGGCATAAAGTCTTCATACCAGTATGCTACTGGCATAATTGCACCATCTACTTCCTCGGTTGCCTGGGAGAGAATAACGCGGTTCCACTTATGCAAATAGTCTTTGGGATTTCCAGTAGATTTAGTTGGTGGTGGAGCCATTTCTTCATTCAGTTCTATTCCTCGGAGGCGATTGAGTTCGTTAATGGCAAGGACACCTTCTACAATGTCACCTAAGCTGAGACTTTTCTTTTTGATGGTAATTGCAAACTCGACTCCAGCAGCAAACTTTTCTTTGACATTGGCAAATTTACTCCGCGCCTCTAAAATCGCTTTCTGCTCTGCCAACATTTCTGGTGTCTTTGCCACTGTTTGCCAGTTTTTGATCCGCTCTTTTAATCGGGCATATTCGTCCGCAAGGGATTCAACGACTGCATCTAGGACGGGGTAGCAATCCTCGGAGACTATACCTAATTTTTTGTAGAGTGCGATCGCCTGTTTGACAAATTCCACAAAGTCAGTAATTCTATATGGCAAGTTTTTCACCCGCAAGTGAGTTTCGTGGTTGGCGGAGAAACTCTCACGGAAACTGCGGTAGGCTGCTCCTTGAATCAAACGAAACAGACCAATCTGCATTTGCAAGGGGGACGTACCACTTTTTTTCTGATTTGGTGAGTTTGGGTGTTGTGCTAACTGTTCTCTTAGCTGTGCTAGCTCTGGAGTCGTTGCTTCTTCTATTGGCTGGTTACTGGCTGCTGCGGCATCACTGGAAGTAACAACTGTCTTGAGCGAACTGTTAAGGGAAATCGGTGAGTCTTGATAACCAGTTTTGCTTTCTGACTCTTCCGGTACTAGCTGACAGAATTCCTTAAAGTCAATTGAGCCATCGCCATCGCCATCTACTTCCTGCAACATCTCTTTCAATTCAGCATCTGTCAGACCAAATTGAGTCATAACAGTCCGTAATTCGACGAGAGTAATCTGACCGCTACCATCCTCATCAAAGGCGCTAAAGGCTAACTTAAGGCGACTTTCGCGATCGCCTACTTTCGCTATCATCAGCGTTTTGAATTCTTCAAAGTCGATAGTCCCTGACAAGTCAACGTCAATTTCCTTAATCAAGTCACGCAGCCCTGCTTCAGTGGGATTCTGCCCTAGCGATCGCATTACCTCCCCCAATTCCTCGGTTGAGATCGCTCCGTTGCCGTCTACGTCTAATACTTTGAAGGCTTGCCACAATTTTTCTATTTCTTGTTCATTAATCACGGTTTTATTCCAATTGCATAGGTGTCACTAATAAATTTATTACCATGTTTTTTAACAGCTACTTCAATATAATTAAGTAGGTCGTAAGTAGGTCGGCGTAAATAATTATCGTTTGGACAAGGCAGGGAGCAGGGAGCAGGGAATAGGGGGAAAAAGGGTTTGAGCCTTATTTACTTTTCTTCACACAGTTTGGTTTTATTGTGCTAATTTACTTACTAATTCGTAATTAAAATCGGCTAAGAGTTCCCGAAATGTAAAGGTTGTCGCGTTATGGATGGGGTCTAAAACTCATTTAGTAGACATCTGGTTAAATAAATTTTAACGATCGCTGATTAGCCGCACTCTATTTCATCTAGTTAAAGGCATCACAGACACTATTTTTTCAATTTCATCTACTGTTATCTGCGCCAGCCCAAATTGTTCAATTACTGCTGCATTGGTCGTCAAATGTCTACTCACTTCAGCGACTCGATACTGACTTCCCTGTGACGCTAAAGCAGCTGGTAATAATAACTGATCTGCTAGATGTTCATCCACTGCTGCACCAGTTTGATGAAACTCAAATAATTGCTGACAAGCAATCTCTGCGACTGTCTCCGCCGATAACCTTAAATGCCCAAACCCACCAAAGCCAGTTAAGCTGTTCTGATACTCAGCAGTTAAAAAAATACCTGCCCCTGGTGCTACACCTCTTTCTCGCAAAGTCTGCACGCGAACTTTCAAATTGGCTTCCCGTAACAAATTCTCGGCCCGATTCGCCATCCGTTGCGGAATATGAGAAGGCAATTCCGTCACCACTGCGAGTCCTCGTACCTGTTGTAATTCTCCACGTTCTAGCAAGTTGATCCCGCCTAGTTGAGTCTCACCACTCACCTGTAACTGTACCTCTCCACCTCCTTGGGGAAACCACCCCCAAGCGCCTAACTTGACTTGGGACTCTACTCCCATGCGTTGCAGTATGGGCAGATAAACTTGCTCTATATAAGTCACTGTCGGGCTAAAGTTTACATGAGTTCCACCCTTTAGTGTTACCTGGGAATTACCGAATGCTAGTGCTAAGGGTAAGAGGATTGTCTGTAAAACCAGAGCGATCGCACCCGCAGAACCACCTTGTTGTGCTTTACTAACATCAAAGGTATAAATTCCCGCTTGCACAGCACTACCTGGGATGAATTCTAGCAGCGTTGAACCCAAAGCATCACCCTGTAATTGGGCATTACAAATTCTACCCGCAGCCCGAACGGCTGTTAAGTGTTGTGCGGCTAATCCTGGCTTTTTGCGTCCAGCGCGAATACCTGAAATCCGTATGGGTTCGCCAGTGATGGCGGCTAGACTTAAGGAAGTGCGAAGAACTTGTCCCCCTCCCTCTCCGTAGGAACCGTCAATTTCAATCATGGGCGATTTTGGATCGGCTTTTGAAATCAAACCACAAATTATAAACGCCTAATTGCTAGCTTCTTGGAGGCAAGTTACACAAATATACAGAAAATGGTTTGAGTGTAACAGAATTCAGGAGTTTTGAGGCAGAACGCAGTAGCCGAATAAATCCAAGTAGGACATTCTCAATCTGTCCCCAAAAGGATGATTATGGTGCAAGTCTAGCCTTACCTAAACGCTGCTTTTCGTACCATTGTGCGATCGCGGGTGCCCAATCTTCAAAGTGAGGCCACATCATTTCACACAACTTTTGAATTTCCAGTTGAGCATCTTTCTTATTTCTCAGGTCACAAAAATGCAAAAAAGACCTTAAATTGAAACTAACTACAAAATGCTGGCGATAGTCAAAAGGCACTTTTCCTCTTGCATGTTCTTCAGACATTCCAGCCTCAAAATCAGCTTTATATCGTTTTGCTGCTTCTAAACACCATTCCAAATCTGCTGCTCGTTGCTCTGGTGAATAGTAGTACTTTTTGCCTTGTCTATCAGTGTAATAACCAATGGGACGTAAGTAAAAAACATCTTCTATGTCTTTCTTACCTTCTACTACATCGATAAATTGGTTGCCTGTGTATCTAAAAGATTGGACATCAAATGATACCCCTACACGATGAGTCCGGGCTTGCTGCATGACATTGTGGGGAAAGTAGCCACAGTTAAAAACAATCTGGGGATGCTCTAAAGGCCCATAGTGTCCTCTCTCACCTACTAAAAGTCGCTTAACAATAACTTCGCCGCTTTGTGACTCAGAGGGCCAGGAGTCGCGCTGATCGAAAACGAACCCATCGGTATAATCCTGGTGCATCGCGGCGTAAATCACCTGCTGCGGGTTTAGTGTTTTGGCAATAACCTCTACTCGAAATCGATGCATTAGCTTATGGGGAACGGATTTGTTACTGAAAGTGCTTACACACAAGGAGCAGGGCCTGTTTGTTAGACATAGCTTTAAACTCGATCCATTATCATATCTCTGCCTTGGGCTTCTACTTGAGCAGATTAAGATACTTTACAAATGTTAATGACTTTGTTACACTTGTTTACATAAAGAGAAGACAAGGAAAAATCCATGCGTACAAACACTGCTATAATTGACGACCAAGGCAAACTGAATAACTTTGCGATCGAGCCAAAGGTTTATATAGATGAGCAAGGCGATCGCACTGGCTTCACTCCCTACGCAGAACTGCTCAACGGTCGTTTAGCAATGATTGGTTTTGTCTCTCTGATAGCATTAGAAGTATTCACAGGACATGGTATTGTTGGTGTTTTGGCAAATCTGTAATAACTAATTTTTATAATGTAATTCTCAAAAAAAATAAGAGACGGTAAATTTACCGTCTCTTATTTTTATGGAAAACTTAGTGCTAGAGTAAAAATATACTGATAGCAAAAGCTCTTAGTTATCAACATAAAGTTATCAGGTAAATTATGGCTTTAACTGCTTCAACTATGTTGCCGTTAGGCACAAAAGCACCAGATTTTGATCTACCGGAAGTAGTCTCTGGAAAGGCAACTTCACTTTCTACCTTTGCAGAAAAAAAAGCGCTGGTAGTAATGTTTATTTGTCGGCATTGCCCATTTGTAAAGCACATTCAACAAGAATTAGTGCAGTTAGGAAAAGATTATTTTACAAGTGATTTAGCGATCGTTGCCATCAGTGCTAACGATGCAAAAAATTACCCAGATGATGCGCCAGAGTCATTACAAGCATTTGCCACAGAACAAGGGTTTAATTTTACCTTATGCTATGACGAGAGCCAGGAAACGGCAAAGGCTTATACAGCAGCCTGCACACCAGATTTTTTTGTCTTTGACGAGCAGCGCCAACTTGTTTATCGGGGACAACTAGATGATAGCCGCCCAAGTAATGGCAAACCCGTAACCGGTGCAGATTTACGGGCAGCCATTGAAGCAGTGCTGGCGGGTCAACCTGTTACAAGCGAGCAAAAGCCGAGTGTTGGTTGCAATATTAAATGGAAATCTGGAAACCAACCCAGTTATTTTGGTTAAAAGCGATTGGGCATGGGGCATTGGGTATTTCTTTCTCCCTGTTCCCCATGATTATCAGTGTTTAATTTCCAAATTAAGTATGTAGCATCCCAGTTGGACTTTTTCTGCCCACAATTCATATTCCAGACGTAAATTTTCTGGCAAGGGATGTCCGTTGAGAGTTAGGCTACTAGTAAAATTTCGCAAACGAATCGGATCGTTAGGTTGTAATGACTCAGTTGGCAACCAATAGCGACTAATACCATAAACCCCCTGTTCCCAAAAGTGACGGTAACTCACTTGAGCGTTACCTTGCATAGTCATAATGACCCGGTAAGGAGAAATCTCCAGCCACAAAATTCTGGGACTGTTAGGGGCGTAAGCTTTGCTTTTACTTTGAGGAAGTGTATCCTCTGGACTTACTACACTCTCTACTTCACAGCTAATTAAGGGTGGTGCAGTCAGCAGCAAATGGAATCTATCAGTATCTTTTTGATACAATGTCGCGGCAGTTTCGACAACAGACCAGATTGGTAGGTCAGTGGAAATAAGTGATAAGCACACGGGTTTGCGGTGATGGGTCAGCATGGGAGCGATAAGGGCTAAAAGCTATTGAATAAAATGAAATGAACACTCTAGCTGTCTAATAGGTCAGGGTAAGAAACTAAATAGTAAAACAGGCTTAATATTAATGAATCTGCTGATTTGTTAAGCTACACAAATCCTTATAGAAATAGGTAGAATGTCAGCTTAGACAGCAAAAGGGTACTTTTTCTAGAGAGCTAATTTGTAAGTAAAGCTTGTAAATATTCTAAAGCTATAGCCTCAAAACAGTGGAAGTCATTTTCGATGCTCAGAAACCTTCTTGAGGGAGACTTACCATAAATTGGAGTAAGTTTCATACAGCAAAAAGCAATAGTATACCAGACAAGAAGTCACCAGAAGCGACAAATTAAGTCGCTGATGAACTTCCGGTGTATTCAAAAGCCAGTTTATCCTAATGTCGGCTTCTGTTATGACCGTAGAAACTCACGAAGACTTTTCATCACAAGTTAATTATTCTGTAGCCTTCTTTTAGACTATTTTTACACGATGGCATTTGGATGACATGGATACTAATACCAATTCTCTAGGAGGCTTTACAAAGTCAGGTTTGGCAAGACTTGGAGCAAAATCCCTTTGTTCTATGCAACCTCACTATTAATCGGTATAACCATACTCTAATGTTGGGCGCTCTAGTTAACTGCTACGCGTCTACACAACGATCGCAATCTCAAGCGAAGTAAACTAGAATCTATATCTACTTATTTTGGTTATTTTGGAATGGGCGCTGAGGTAGGGGCGAAGGATGCTTTAGCTTATCCTATCTCCCCTACAGCTTGCAATGATTTTCTTGGCTCTCCAATCTTGTCAATTAATCATTGCTGTTAAGGATTTTGGGAACTTTGAAAAATTCGCCTTCTTGTTCAGGCGCATTGTTAAGAATACTTTCCCGGTCAGGATAGGGTTGCAATCGATCTTCTCGTGTAATATTGCTGACATCAATTGCCCGTGTTGTTGGGGGCACATTACTGACATCAAGTTCATCCAACTGTTGAATATAATCCAGAATACTTCCTAACTGGGTAGTGAATTGTTCCTCTTCTTCTGGAGTCAATTCTAAACGAGCAAGATTAGCTACTTTATGGACTTGTTCTTGGTCAATCATATTTTTTTAGTTAGGAGTGAGGAGTGAGGAGTTAGGAGTTAGGAGTTAGGAATGAATGATTCATAATTCCTAACTCATCATTTTTAGAAGAATACGTCAATTTGCGATCGCCTGGTGGTTTTTAGCCAGTTTTGGGCTTCGATGTAGTTATTGGGAGCCATGCGAATAGCTCGAATCCAATAGTCTGCGGCTTGGTCAAAGAGTGCTTCGCCAGCCTCGTTATCTCCACTTTCTTTTTCCTTTTCGCCTTGGTAGTGGTAAATTACGGCGATGTTGTTCAAGGCTTGGGGCATCCGTGGGTTTAACTCAATTGCCTGGTGATACAGTTCTAAAGCTTTATTGTGGTCGCCGTTGCTGGCATAGATTAGCCCCATATTGTAGAGAATATAGCCGCGATCGTTGGTATCTTCCTCTAGTGTTAGAGCTTCTTCATAGTATTCCAATGCTTCAGCGTATTCCCCTTCTGCTTGGGCCGACATGCCATCTCGATAATAAACAAACGCTTCTTTTGCTTTTTTGTTAGTTGGCAGGATCTTCAGGATGATATCCGCCATCACTGTAAAGGATTTGTCAACAAAATTATCGTTTTTTTGCGTTCTAGGCATATTTTTCTCTAGGTATGGGGCATGGGGCATTGGGCATGGGGCATTGGGCATTGTTCCCTCATCTCCCCAATCCTCTAGCACACTCAATAGTTAATTTAACTGATTTGTGGGGGCATTCTTTTCACTTAATGGGATGATGCACTCTGGACTATGATGGCGAGAGTTGTTTACCAAAGTGCTAACTGGATAGGCAATCATTGCTGGCGCTGGATAGGGACGCAATAGCTCCTGTAGAGTTTGAGGCGTTTGCACTTGAGAATCTAGCCATAAATCGTAATCTTGTGGCTCTAGAATTACTGGCATCCGCTCGTGGATAGGTTGGAGTAATTCGTTAGCTGCCGTTGTCAAGATTGTACAAGAAATTACTTCCTCGTTAGCAGGCGTTCCCGCTTCGGGTTGCCGTAGGCATCGCCATCTCTCCCACAAACCAGCAAAAGCGAAGGGTTGCCCATCTTGAAGGCGAAAATAAAATGGCTGCTTTTTACTTTGTTGGCGTTGCCACTCATAAAAGCCATCAGCTAGTACTAAACAGCGTCGATGCTTAAAAGCCGAGCGAAAAGCAGGTTTTTCGGCAACAGTTTCTGCCCTAGCGTTAATCAGCTTTGCCCCCATTCCTGCATCTTTCGCCCATGAGGGAATTAATCCCCAATACAACTGTTGAAATTCACGCTTTTCGCTTTCAGGGTTTCGTAACACTGTTGCCACCATTCGCGTTGGTGCAATGTTAAAATCGGCAGCTAAATCCAGAACTGGCTCGACATGAAAAACTTGAGCTAAAGCTTCTGCTGACTGGTTTAGAGTAAATCTTCCACACATACTTTTATTCTCGACCACTAACTCAACTAAACATCTCAATCTAGAACTCAATCAAATATTATTTTTATTTTCTCAGATAATTTTCTCTAGTACTCAGAATCTACGTTTTAAAATAAATTATCCGGTTTTGGGAAAATTTTTTGGTAGAATATTGTATTTTAAAGCTTCAACTTATCAACATATTGTTAACTGTATTTTAGCATGGAACTACTGCGTTTGTACGATTTTTTACCTTCTGGTAATGGTTATAAGATACGTCTTTTATTCACACAACTAGGTATGCCTTTTGAGAGAGTAGAGCTTAACATTTTAAAAGGCGAGACTCGAACACCAGAATTTTTAAGTAAAAATCCTAACGGGAAGATACCTATTCTAGAAATTGAGCCAGGGAAATACTTGGCAGAATCAAATGCTATATTGGTATATCTGAGTGAAGGTACAGAATTTTTACCTTATGACCGCTTTTTACGAGCGCAAGTGTTGCAATGGTTGTGTTTTGAACAGTATAGCCATGAACCATTTATTGCTACATTAAGATTTTGGATTTCTATTTTAGGTAAAACTGAAGAATATAGTGAAGTTATTAAGCAAAAACGCGAGCCAGGTTATGCAGCACTTAACTTGATGGAAAAACACTTAACCTCTCACATTTTTTTTGTGGGAGAGCGTTACACGATTGCTGATATTTCCTTGTTTGCTTACACTCATGTAGCGGACGAAGGTGGGTTCGATTTAACACAATTTCCTGCTATTCAAACTTGGATAGAAAGAGTCAAAGCTCAACCAAGATACATTAGTATTACACAAGCATAACTTGAGCAATCAAATTAAAGCGAACAGCTATTTATATCCACGTAACAATAAGTAAAGAGCCAGAGAACTAACTCTCTGGCTCAAGGTTGGAGACAAAAAAATCATCAAATAAAGGCTAACTTGGGTAAGAATCTAAATTCTTCCCAGGTTATGCAGCCCTAAAACAGCGCCTACTCCTAAGATATGACCAAAGGCGGTGGTTGCTAAAAGGGCTGGTAAACCAAAACCACCAAAGAGATTAGCTGAGGGTAGTCCTGGTTCTGCATTGGGATGTTTGATGGTAGATTTACCAAAGGCAATGGCAATGATATTAGCAATAATGATAATCAGTCCAACTGTCGGACTCCATTGCAGGGGTGTGGTTGCAGCAGCGAGTAAGGTTGAAGTAAACACCTGATTTGCTCCTGAGATTTATTAATGATTGAAAATATAATCTGAAACTTTCCGAAGCAAATTCAACAAAACACCCAATTTTGCATCAATATTTAACAGTTATTCTCACTACTTAATACAACTCGCTCTCAATGTGGTGAGTTAACTGTGCTAGCTGGTTTGAATTTCAACGTCAGAAGTCAGCAGTTTATCGGTTTAAAATTATACCTACTTTTCAAATAACCAGGAAAATTATATAGAGGTTTATACAAAGCAAATTTTAGTCACAGTTTTTGGGTTGCAAAAATAACATATAGTTTTGCCTGTGAGCTACTTAGCTACATTCGAGATTTATTGTAGGTTTTCAAACATATAATTTAAGCTTATGCTTTACTTTATAGTGAATTTTTTATTTTCCTGGTTGCTTGCACCCACTAGGAAAATAAAAAATTTCATCCTCTTGGGTTAGAGTTGTTGGGCGTAGTGAATATACTTACTATAACCTTGTGCAACTAACGTTAATGCGTCTATCAATAGAATTATATCTGCATAAATAAAAATATAATTTTTATCTATCAAAAGTACGAGATACAAGGAAAGATTTTCCTCTACCAAAAAAATAAATATAAATAATTAACCGAAAACTATACTTCTGGCAGAAGATGTTAAAAAAAAATGTATTATATATTAATTTAAATTGAATTGAAACAAATATTCATCAAGGTTACTAAACAATTCTGGTAAGTGTGCTATACACGAACTTGGAACAGTCTAAAGCTTTGTTAAAATCAGCAACACACAAACTATGAACTCTACCGAAAAACGTATCGCCTTAATTTCCGTCCACGGAGATCCGGCGATTGAAATAGGCAAAGAAGAAGCTGGAGGACAAAATGTTTATGTGCGCCAGGTGGGTGAAGCACTAGCGCATCTGGGATGGAAAGTTGATATGTTTACCCGCAAGGCGAGTCTGGAGCAAGACTCAATTGTTAAACATAGCGATAATTGTCGGACTATTCGTTTAAAAGCTGGGCCTGTTGAGTTTGTGCCACGAGATGAGATTTTTGAATATCTGCCAGAATTTGTGGATAATTTCCTCAAATTTCAAGTAAAAGATGACATTACATACCAGTTAGTTCACACTAACTATTGGCTCTCTAGTTGGGTAGGAATGCAATTAAAGAAAATCCAACAGAGTAAACAGGTTCATACCTACCACTCATTAGGAGCAGTCAAGTACAATACTATAGAAAATATTCCTCTAATTGCTAGTCAGCGATTAGCTGTGGAAAAACAGGTGTTAGAAACAGCAGAGCGAATTGTGGCGACAAGTCCGCAAGAACAGCAACACATGCGATCGCTAGTTTCCACTGAAGGTAACATCGATATCATTCCCTGCGGCACAGATATTCAACGATTTGGTTCCATTGGGCGAGAAGCAGCCAGGGCCGAAATGGAAATTGCCAAAGATGCCAAAGTTGTATTATATGTAGGACGTTTTGACCAACGCAAAGGTATAGAAACCCTAGTGCGTGCAGTAAACGAGTCTGGGCTGCGTGACTCCAAGAATCTGAAGCTAATGATTGGTGGTGGTAGTACTCCAGGTAACAGCGACGGTATTGAGCGCGATCGCATTGAGCAAATCGTCCACGACTTAAGAATCAGTCACTTAACCATCTTTCCTGGTTGTCTCAGTCAACGTATTTTACCAACTTATTACGCATCTGCCGATGTCTGCGTTGTTCCCAGTCACTACGAACCCTTTGGACTGGTTGCGATCGAAGCGATGGCAAGCCGTACACCAGTTGTAGCTAGTGATGTTGGCGGACTTCAATTTACCGTAGTTAATGAAGAAACTGGTTTATTAGCGCCACCACAAGATGTAGGTGCTTTTGCGTCTGCCATTGACCGAATTCTCTTAGATCCAGAGTGGCGAGATGAATTGGGTAAAGCTGGCAGAAAGCGTGTCGAAAGCAAATTTAGTTGGCATGGTGTCGCAACTCAGTTGAGTGAACTTTACACCCAATTGTTGGAGCCATCAGCAAAAGAACCTGCATTGCTTGTTAAATAGTGTTTCAAGCAACCTAATATACTTCAAATAAAATCATCTTACTACCGATAAATTCTTTTGGAGAGAGACGCAAAATCTTGCGTCTCTACATTTTTTATGGGATCAATTGGGGGATGCCTACATTATTAGAGATGATAGAAGTATACTGAGCATCGACCTTTGAACGCGAACGGCTATGCAACCAGTTGACTTTACCACCCTTACAGCTACTTGTAGCGAAATACGCGCTAACTGGCTGCCCTCGCGGATAGAACAGGTTTATCAGCGCGATCGCTACACTATTGCCATAGCATTACGCACCCTGAAACAGCGTGATTGGCTACAAATTTCTTGGCATCCCCAAGCTGCACATATTTGTATCGGCGATCCACCACCGCGATCGCCAGATACTTTTACTTTTAGCCAACAATTAATACACCAATTGGGTGGTTTGGCACTGGTGGGTATTGAAGCGATCGCCCCTTGGGAGCGTGTTATCGATTTACAATTTGCCCGTCGTCCGGGAGAAAGCGCCCTATATCATGTCTATGCAGAAATCATGGGCAAATATAGCAACGTCATTCTTACCGATGCCAGCAATATAATTATCACCGCAGCTCATCAAGTTAGTCAGCAGCAATCTAGTGTCCGTCCCATCCAAACCGGACAACCTTATGAAACACCACCCAAACTGACGGGAACTGTCCCTAGTTTGAGCGAATCCCAAGAACGTTGGCAAGAACGGGTAAGTTTAGTGCCAGGAGCAATCAAGCGGCAATTGCTGAAAAGTTATAGTGGCTTGAGTGCTGCACTGTTAGAGTTAATGCTGCTAGAAGCAAATATCGCACCAGAAACATCCACCGATACTCTCAACCCGGACGATTGGCAACGGTTATTTAAGCGTTGGCAAGAATGGTTGCAAACCTTAAATTCCAAAAAATTTCAACCCGCTTGGACAAAAGATGGTTACACCGTAATGGGTTGGGGTGTAGTTGAAAAAGTCAAAGATGTTCAGGAGTTGCTCAACCGTTATTATAGTAACCAAATTGACCAACAGTTATTTTCTCAATTGCGCCATCAGTTGAGTCAGAAATTGAATAATATTCTGGCGAAATTACGGAATAAAGCTCAAACCTTTACAACGCGCTTGCAGCAATCAGATCGAGCCGATGAATATCGACAAAAAGCTGATTTATTGATGGCTCATCTGCAAAACTGGCAACCAGGGATGAAAGAAATTATCCTTGCTGATTTTGAGACAAATTTGCCAGTAGCGATCGCTCTCCAACCAGATAAAAATGCTGTCCAAAATGCCCAAGGTCTTTATAAACAGCACCAAAAGCTGAAACGCGCTCGTGCTGCTGTTGAACCGCTACTGTTAGAAGTACAGACAGAAATTGAGTATTTAGAACAAGTAGAAGCTGCGATCGCTCAGATAGATACCTACCAAACATCTGAAGATTTACGAGCTTTAGAAGAAATCCGCGAAGAGTTGATTGGGCAAAAGTATCTAGAAGATCCAGAATACCGCAGCCGTAGCGCCAACGAACCCCCCAGCACAAACTTTCATCGTTACCTTACCCCCAGTGGTTTTGAAGTATTAATTGGCCGCAACAATCGCCAAAATGACCAATTAACCTTTCGTGTCGCTGGGGATTATGACATCTGGTTCCACGCTCAAGAAATTCCAGGGAGCCATTTACTCCTACGGCTAGAACCCGGTGCTGTGGCAGAAGAAGCTGATTTGCAATTTGTAGCTAATCTTGCAGCTTACTACAGTCGCGCTCGTCAAAGCGATCGAGTACCAGTAGTTTATACCCAGCCAAAACACGTCTACAAACCCAAAGGAGCAAAACCGGGAATTGCCATTTACAAGCAGGAGAGCATCCTCTGGGGAAAACCACAAATAGTCATTGGTCATTAGTCATTAGTCATTGGTCATTCTCCCTGCCCCCTTCCCCTACTTCCTATGCCATCTATGCCCTGCGATTTGCTGAATTATTCTAATAGATAGAGGCTTTTAAGTTTTGCTCATATCTTTTTTTGATGAATATTCAGGAAAAAACTGTGTTGACTGTTACAATCTTGTTAAGAAAAGTTGCCCGTTGCATTTTTGGAACGCGCAATTGGGTTTTAACTCTCTTGAGAAGACAACGCAAAAAACATTTTCTAGACCAGCTGTGGGAGGCTGGTCTTTTTGTTTTTTAATATGTCAGGAACCGGACTTGAAGCTGTGACACGAGGATTCAGTCCTCTGCTCAATGTTCCCCAGCAATTCTCATTTTGAAATAAATAGAGTATTAACCCCATTTTGAAAATCAAAATGTAGTACAAAATAACTATTTTTTTAGAGAAAGGA
>NZ_JBALBW010000108.1:0-19073 GCF_036919895.1 Nostoc sp. | reverse complement strand
TCACTAGGAGTCCTCTTATGCTCAAGCAAGCAACTCCAAAACTATTTTTCTCACTGCTGCTACTGTACTAGTTAGTCACGCAAAGTGCTGTATGTTTAGTTCTCCTGTGATGATTTTTTGTACCAAATCGCTTTTTTCAACAACTATCAAACAGCATTTTGTATTTTTAGGGTTGGACTAGGCGTAGACGCGGAGCGGCTTGTCGTAGACATCGCACCCCTAAACTATAATTTTACCAACTTTTTTAAGGTAAATTTTTGACTTAACCGGGAGTATCACAACGCACATTCCGCACCCCCAAATGTCAAAAAAGACTCCCAACAGAAGAAATTGGGGATTGCTAATTTAATTAAATCAACCTAACGAGGAAGACGAAATCCCCAAAAAGCTGTTACTTAATAACTAGTGACTTTTTGCCAAACATGATTTTGATAGCAGACTAATTGTGATGAATATAGCTAATTTTCCGTGGCTGACGACGATTATTCTGTTTCCGATAGCCGCGTCGCTACTTCTTCCCATCATCCCTGACAAAGAAGGCAAAACAGTGCGCTGGTATTCCCTCATCGTGGGGCTGATAGATTTTGCACTAATTGTTTATGCTTTTTATACTGGGTATGATTTCTCCAATCCAGATTTGCAGTTGGTGGAAAGTTACCCCTGGGTACCACAATTGGGTTTGAATTGGTCAGTAGGGGCAGATGGCTTATCCATGCCCCTAATTATTTTGACTGGATTCATTACCACGCTGGCGATTTTAGCAGCTTGGCCTGTCACCTTCAAGCCCAAGCTATTTTTCTTCTTGATTTTGGCAATGTATGGCGGTCAGATTGCCGTGTTCGCTGTCCAGGATATGCTGTTATTTTTCCTGGTGTGGGAACTGGAACTAGTACCGATATACTTCCTACTGTCGATTTGGGGAGGTAAAAGGCGGCAATATGCAGCGACCAAATTCATTTTATACACTGCTGGCGGTTCGCTGTTTATTTTGCTATCTGCCCTCACAATGGGATTTTACGGCGATACGGTGACGTTTGATATGCGATCGCTCGCCTTAAAAGATATCGCCCTCAATTTGCAACTTGCCCTCTATGCTGGCTTCCTGATTGCTTACGCCGTCAAATTGCCGATTATTCCCTTGCACACCTGGCTACCTGATGCCCACGGTGAAGCTACAGCCCCTGTACACATGTTATTAGCAGGTATCCTCTTGAAAATGGGCGGTTACGCCTTAATTCGGATGAATGCCCAAATGCTCCCCGATGCCCATGCTTATTTTGCACCAGTGTTGGTGGTTTTGGGGGTAGTTAATATCATCTACGCTGCCTTGACATCCTTTGCCCAGCGTAACCTGAAGCGAAAAATTGCCTACTCCTCAATTTCTCACATGGGCTTTGTGATGATTGGTTTTGCCTCCTTCACCGATTTGGGATTGAGTGGGGCAGTATTGCAAATGGTTTCCCACGGGTTAATCGGGGCGAGTTTGTTCTTCCTAGTTGGCGCAACTTACGATCGCACCCACACCCTGATGTTGGATGAAATGGGCGGTGTTGCTAAGAGAATGCCGAAGATTTTCGCCATGTTCACCACCTGTTCAATGGCTTCTTTGGCATTGCCAGGGATGAGCGGTTTTGTGGCAGAATTAATGGTATTTGTGGGCTTTGCTACTAGTGATGCTTATAGCTCTACCTTCAAAGTCATTGTTGTATTCTTGATGGCAGTGGGAGTAATTTTAACTCCGATTTATCTGCTGTCGATGTTGCGAGAAATTTTCTACGGAGAAGAAAACAAGGAATTAGTTTCTCACCAAGCTTTGATAGATGCCGAACCTCGTGAAGTATTTATCATTGCCTGTTTGTTAATTCCCATTATTGGCATTGGTTTCTATCCAAAACTGCTGACTCAAATGTATGACGCGACGACTGTACAATTGACGGCAAGATTGCGTGATTCCGTGCCAACATTAGCATTGCAAAAAGACGAAACACTCAAGGTTTCTTTGAGTGCGCCGGAGATTGGTAATTAAGTTGCGATCGCTAATTTAGTTTAGTTTAAATATTGATTACTTTGAGGGCGGGTTTTGTACCTGCCCTTTTTATTACTCACTCGTAACTTTTTATTCGGTAAAGTAAAAAACTCATGGAACTGAGTCAAAAAAATCCTGTATCATGTAAGTGAGCAAATGTATTTTTACAATTACTCGAAAAACAAATTTTAAGCTGATTGATTTGTTTGCAACCAGTTAAGCAAATCTTCCATAGCAGTAAAATCCAACAAAGCTTCGCCAAGGGTTTCTAATTGATTTAAAGAAAGAGATCGGATGCGCTTTTGCAATTGTGGTGATAATTCTCCGACTCGTCTTTGTAATAACCTTAAAATAAGTTGTTGTTCACCTTCTTGTTTACCCTCTGTTTTACCCTCTGTTTTACCCTCTGTTTTACCCTCTGTTTTACCCTCTGTTTTACCCTCTGTTTTACCCTCTGCTTTACCGCGCTCGTAGCCGATGCGCTCACCTGTAGTTACATATCTCATAGTCCGCTCCTGCTCAAATTGTTTAAATTCTTCCCAAAACTGATTTTCTAATGCGTTTGGTAATATCATAACCCAATCGATAAATCGATACAGGTTGCGAATATCCTGCTCTTCTAAGCCCAAATCATATAGCTTGCGAATTAAGCTAAATTTCCATATTTTGCGTTGTTCGGGTGATGAGCGCGTCTGCTGCGTTTTCAAATGCGCCATTACGACAGTTGCAAAGGGATTATCGCTATTTTCTAACTCGTGAAAGCGATTTTCGTAATCCAAAAGTTTAATACTGCCAAATTCAAAAGTTAAGCGAGTATTGGGATAATTGTAACTGTAATTATTTGGCCGCCATTCGCGATTTGAATCGCAGAGAATTGCAAGGCTAATTGCTGGTTTATCAAAGCGGTCAAATATGCGAAAGTTGTAGGTAAACATCCGCTTGGGAAAGTTATCTTCTTTTTGTGCCTGAATTTCAACATGGATTAATAACCAAAGTTCTTCTCCTTGGATTTGCCAAACTTTGACTAATTGATCGGCATATCTTTTACCCTGTTCGGCTTCAATAGCTCTTTGTTGAAATTCTTTATCTAGAAATTGGTATGGACGTTCCCAATCAATTAATGCAGAAGTTTCTGGAAAAAAGAAATCCATTGCTTGAGGAAAATAAGCTTCTATGATTTCTTTCCAAGGGCTATCAAAATCAGCGTGGTCGCTAATATTAGTTATGTCATTTTTCATTTGTCCAGAATAGCATCAAATTCTGGATAGAGTTGCGGTACTTGCAGTAGCTAGTTTAGAACTTTGATTAATCGGAATCTCTACCCAAAACTCTGCTCCCTGTCCTGGTTCCGAAATACACCAAATAGCTCCGTTGTGTTGTTCTGCGACTATCTGAGCGCTAATTGCTAGCCCTAATCCTGTGCCTTTACCTGCGGGTTTTGTGGTAAAGAAAGGGTCAAATAATTGTTGCTTAACTATTTCGCTCATGCCAGGGCCATTATCTACAATTTGTATATTTATGCGATCTGGGTTGCGTAACTCAGTACGAATTACAATCTGGCTGGGGTTAGCTTTTATATCTTCAAGAGTTCGCTGACTGTTATAACTATCCAAGGCATCAATGGCGTTACTAATGAGATTCATAAACACCTGATTGAGTTGTCCAGCATAGCACTCTACTAAGGGAATATCAGCATATTGCTTGACTATTTCAATTCCGGGATTTACAGACGTTTGTTTGAAGCGATTTTGTAAAATTAGTAGTGTGCTATCAATACCTTCGTGAATGTTGACAGGTTTCATATCCGCTTCGTCAAGGCGAGAAAAATTCCGCAAGGATAGAACTATTTCCCGAATGCGATTAGCTCCCATTTTCATTGAAACTAAAATTTTAGGCAGATCCTCAGCCATAAAGTCAAGGTCGATGGCTTCTATATGAGCTTGTACTTCAGGTTTTGAATTAGCATTGGACTTTTGATAGAGTTCTACCAGTTCCAACAAGCCCAGCGTATATTCATTTACATGGGTCAGATTACCGTAGATAAAGTTAACTGGATTATTGATTTCGTGAGCCACCCCAGCCACCAATTGACCTAAACTCGACATTTTTTCAGTTTGAATTAGTTGAGCTTGAGTCTGTTTGAGGTTGTGCAGAACTTGGTTGAGTTGTTCTGCGTGAGTAGTTGCAGCAGCAGTAGCAGCGCGGCTTTGATTATACAATTGGGCTTGGTCAATGGCGATCGCTAACTGGTCAGCCACACCTCGAATCAGTTCAACCTCATCATCGCTCCAAGAACGCAGCGCTCTACTATGTTCGCAGACAATTACACCCAAACGACCCGACTGAGTTTGAACCGAAACTATCAGTAGAGACTTAAAACCCAATGTCACCAGTAAATTTCGATTTTTGAAATCAAGCCAGGGATCTGTCGCAATGTCGTCAAAGCAAAGTAAATTCCCTTGGAGAACAGCCTCACTCAGTGCTTCCACATTCTGGATAGGAGAACAGCCTAAAGGTTCTGGCAAATCGGGAGCGCAGGCTTGCTGACTCAATTCAAAACTCGTAGATTCATCTTCATCTTCTTTATGACACCAAAGGAACTGGCATCGATCGATCTGGAGCAGTTCTCGAACTTCACCGACTACTCTACTCAAAATCGTATCTAGATCCAGTGAGTTACGAATTTGACTAGATAGACGAGTTTTAAGAATTTTTTCCCGCTCAACTAGCTTTCGCAACTGCGCCTCAGACTGCCTTAACTCTAGTTCGGCCATCTGACGATTGACACTAGCTCTCGCTAGTAGCCAAGAACCAATGCCAATTAATCCTACTAACCCAGCATACAGAAGTAGCAGTTGACTCAAAAATCGATTTGATTTAGTCGTCAACATCTCTGGAGACACCCATGAGACAATTTTCCAATAATAGGATTTAGTATCAATTTGATTTTGGCTCGGTGCAAAAGCCTGTCCTGCTCCCGTACTAGATTTTTGCCCTTCCAGAAACGGGTAGACTGTAGCAAATGTGAACATTCCTTCAGCAGTTAGGAATTGTCCCGATTCTTTTTGAGAAATCTGCTGCCATGCTTGAGGAAAAGCTTTGCCAAAAGTGCGGTTTTTGCGATCGGGAAACATAAATCCCCATTCGTCCTCAGATTTCGCCCCTTTTAACCAGTAACCATCAGCATTCAGCAGCATTCCCTGGCTAGGGACGTTAGCAAAAGCTTGATTAAAATTGTCCAGCAGTTTAGTGCCAAAATAATTTAACACTACAATGCCTCGTTTCTGTCCACCGCTATCAAAAACAGGAGTCCCAAAGCGAATCATTGGTTTCAAGGGTTGTTCAACCTGACCTCGTTCGATGTTGAGGTCAAGGGGAGAGACAAATACTTGTCCCTGGTTTAGCCGGAAAGTGTCATTAAACCAGTAACGCTTTGCTTGCACTTGCAGTTTTTCTTCGGGGACAATGCCTGGTTCACCCTGGTTGAAGTTGACTCTGACAATTTCTTTACCCGATCGATCCAAAAAGCGAATTTGGTCGTAAAGTTTTTTATATCGAGAAAATAATAATAATTCTCTGGAAAGTGCCTGTTGTTCTCCATCCACTCCTTGTAAAATTCTCTGTAGGTCATTTTTTTTAGAGATAACCATCAAATCTGAGACAACCGAGTGAAAGTCTCCGCTAATTACTTTTGTTTGTAAATCTACTTTACCGAGTTCATTCGTTTGCAATACAACTTTCTCAGTTTGTACCTGTTGGTAGTAGATGGCTCCGACAACGCTCCCAACTAAGGCTGATAATGGCAAAAAAACGATTAAGAAGTTTTTGATTAAAATTCGTGAAGGGATCTGTGGTGACATATCTGATACTTAAGTACGATTCAAAAATCGGGCTAAAAATCAGCTAAGTTCCAGGTGCGCCATATTTTCTGAGTCAAGGTTGAGAGAAGACTTTTTCTCTTGGTAGGTATAGGTAATCAGCCCAGCTACCAAATTCACCATGAAATTGAATACTCTGCGACTTCTGGAATGTTCTAGTTGAACAATATTCCACCCTTTTTTGCTATTGTGGGTTAGACACTCTCGTTGTCAGTACCGAAAAATTACCTAATTAGAAAATTACACTTGTAATTGCTTTTGAATACTCAAAATGAAGAGAAGTGATGTCTAAGATAGGCTACGCCTACGCTAAAAATAGTTCTTTATTCTGGCGCTGCGATCGCACATCCATAGATTACTTACAATCTATCTAAAATAAGATTTGGCAAAACCGCTCATGTTAAACTACAATCCACTGCATTGTTTGCCATCTTCCGAAGAGCTACCCGACTCAAATGATACCCCTGTGGATAATGAAGTCCAAAATTTAATTCCCGGCTTGTTGAAAACCACACTGGCTTTAGTTTGGTGCGATCGCTGGGATTGGTTTTTTGGTGTTGACATGGGTATTTATTATCACCCAGACAAACCAGCCATTGTCCCTGATGGGTTTCTCAGCTTAGGAGTTAAACGTGTCATTGATGAGGATTTACGCCTAAGTTATGTGCTATGGGAAGAAAAGAAGCCGCCAATTTTAGCACTAGAAGTTGTTTCTCAAATTTATCGGGAAGAATATAGCTTCAAGAAAGAATTCTATGCCAAAGAATTAGGAATTTTGTACTACGTTGTATATAGTCCACTTCGGCGTAAAAAGACACCTTTGGAGGTGTACCACTTAGTTGATGGGGAATATATCTTAATATCAGGAAATCCTGTTTGGCTACCAGAAATTGGTTTAGGAATTGGGCGAGAACGGGGAATTTATCAAGGTATAGTGCGGGAATGGCTGTACTGGTATGACGAGTCAGGGCAAAGATTGCTAACACCAGAAGAACGTATCAGGGAAGCCGAAGAACGCACAGCTTTTGAAGAACAGCGACGGGTGGAAGTAGAACAAAAAGTGAAAATGTTAGCGGAAAAGTTGAAGGCGCTTGGTATCGATCCAGAAACTTTGTCGTAGATTCACCAAAATATCGGAATTTTCGTTGCCTTAATGTTAATTAGCTTCCTGGCTAGGGAATTATATCTATAAAGTAACTCATTGCTTGACGGTACAAATCGTAAAGGCTGGTTGCTCAATAAATATATTTACCAAAACCTGCATCAAAAAGATGGAAGTTAAATTAGGATTTGGATCAGTCCCAAAACCTCAATATGTTTTTGTCAGCAAAGAACCCGATCACTGCTGGTATATGCTCTCTGAAGATGAAAAACGTATCCCAATTTATGAGAGAGCATTGACTGGGGTGATAACAGGGATAGAAGTTAATAAAAAGGTTGAAACTAAATTCGGCCCAACTCAAAAAAACGATTTATATATCTTAGCAGACAAACCTTATATTATCCGTTCAGGAAGTGAATCTTACTTCTCTCAAAGTTTGTTGTTATCTTTAGATGTTCTTAATTTTGAACAACTACCTAATCCACTAACAATCGCTGTTAGCCCAGGAGAGAGTAATGTGGTTTTTTGTACAATTTACGATCCAATAACTTATCGGTCTGTAGATGTTATATGGGATGGACATAAGGAAATTGATTGGCAAGGTTTAGGGCAAAAAGTTAGTTTAAAAATTAATAGAATCCCCAATTTAAATCAAGAGACAATACCAATATCTGCTAATACAACGGCATCAGAAATTAATGCAGTTTTGATAGCTCAAAGTGACACATATTTAGCCCAATTAAATTGGACTCCAGAGCAGGGAAGGGAGTATTTACAGCAAAAATATGGCAAGCGATCGCGCCTACAACTTACTGATATAGAAATTATGGATTTCATTGATTATCTGAAGCTACAACTAACCCAAAACTGCCCAACTTAACTGCTGTTGTGTGAGCGTTGGATAATTGCGATCGCTTTTAGTCCAAATCTTCTTCGGTAAGTCCAACTTCCAACCAACCTTGAATTGCATCTTGCAGCATCTCTAATAGATGTTCGTAACTGTCTCCCCAAGTGTGACATCCGGCTAGGGCTGGTACAGAAGCACACCACACACCGTCTTCTTGCCAGATAACTGCTTTAATTTTCATTACCAATCATCTCCACAAGATTGTGAATAATATTTTATCGCCTTTTCCCTGTAATGAGGTTTTAGTTGAGAATAACAGCGATCGCAGAATTATCGCTATTTGCGGCGACTAGTTGGATCGCTTATCACAGGTAAAGCGATCGCAAAGCTGCACATATAGCGATCGCAGTTACGTGCTTAATGAGGCGGTAGCCGCTTCTGACTTTTTCCGTTAAGTCTCTCTAGCAAGCTACCAACCCTCTCTACGAGACGCTACGCGAACACAGAGATCGTGCAATTTTAACTAGCCCACAGTACCTGGATGCCAATGGAAGTGTTACGTCGATGTTCTAACGCAAATGGCACAAACTAGCAGCCTTCATACTGATTACACTTTATTTTATATGAGCGATGGTAACACCAGTACCACCATCTGCTTGTTCTGCCGGTTCGTAGTTGTTCACTCTGGGATGTTGTTGCAAAAAAGTGTGAACTCCTTGGCGCAGCTTACCAGTACCGTAACCATGAATAATCCAGACTGGGCCTGTAGCTTCCGAGATGGCTTTATCTAAAATGTATTCGGCATCAGCCACCCGTTTACCACGCAAATCGATGGTATTTTTGGAAGTCCGAATCTCTGGGACAGGTTGCGGTGGTGGGGTTACTGGTGCTGGGGCTGGTTTGGCTTTAACGACTGGTTCGGGTTTTTGACCATCTAGAGATTCTACGTCTTGCAACTTCACCGTCATCTTCATTAGCCCAAAGCGAACGCTTAACTCGCCATCTTCATTAGGGGCGGCGATTACATCCGCTATCTGTCCGAGTTTAGGAACGCGGATGCGATCGCCTATTTTGGGCATAAACCCAATTTTTGGTTTTGCTGGCGTTGCTGGCTGATAAAGCTGACCAATCTGATTTAAAGCATTAGTTGCTTGCTGGGCCTCTTGGGCTGTAGGCGTACCTTTTTGCAAGCGGCGGATTACTTGGGCAATTTCACCTTTTGCTTGAGCGATCGCTTGTTGGACTGCTATTTCCTGTGAAGCCCGTAAACTGCTTTCCCTTTCCTCCAAATTTGCGGCTTTTGCGGATACTTCTTTGTATAAACGTTCCGTTTGCTGCAACAAAACTTGGGCTTCGGCTGCTTTGGTTTCCTGGCGGCGGCGTTGGGCTTCTAAGCCAGCAATTACCTGGTTAACTTCATCTGTGGCCTCTCCCACCTGGGTTTTTGCCTGTTGTACCACTTCTGGTTTTAATCCCAAGCGTAGGGCAATAGTTAAGGCATTAGAACGTCCGGGAATGCCCCACAGCAGACGGTAAGTAGGCGAGAGAGTACTTTCGTCAAATTCAACAGAGGCATTTTCAAACCGCTCATCTTCGTATTTCAGGGCTTTTAGTTCGCCGAAGTGAGTGGTGGCGATGGTTAGCTGGGCATGGTTAGCGAGATATTGCAACAAAGCGATCGCTAACGCACTACCTTCAACTGGATCGGTTCCTGCGCCGACTTCATCGAGTAAAACGAGTGATTGGGGATTGGGGATTAGGGATTGGGCATTAAGAATTTCCTTTTCCCCAGTCCCCAGTTCCAAGTCCCCAGTCCCCAGTCCCAAGTCCCCAGTCCCCAGTCCCAAGTCCCCAGTCCCCAATGCTTCTAAAATCCGACTAATTCGGCGGATGTGTCCAGAGAATGTGGATAAACTTTGCTGTAAGGATTGTTCATCGCCAATATCTGCCAGCACTTTATCAAACCAAGGTATTTCTACTGGTTCGCGGGCGGGGACAAATAAACCTACTTTGGCCATCAATGCTGCTAACCCTAGAGTTTTTAAGGTTACAGTTTTACCGCCAGTATTTGGCCCGGTAATCGTCACTACCCGAATTAGCGGGTTGATCAGCAAATCTACAGGAACTACTGGTTGTCCTTGTTCGTGCTGTTGTTGCCACACTAACAGAGGATGCCGTAAGTTCCGCAAGGTAATGGTTTCACTGTCTTCACGCTGGATAAATCGTGGGGGATTTGCTCCTAACCAGTAACTATAGCGCGATCTAGCGGTTGCCAAATCTAAAGTTGTGGCGATCGCTAATAATCTCTCTAAATCTGGTTTGACTGCGGCGATTTGTTCCGTCAAAATACGGCGAACCGCTTCTTCTTCGGCTTGCTCTCTGCGGATGATTTGCCGCAGTTGGTTGCCTAGAGGTACTACCGAATTAGGTTCTACATATAGCGTTGCGCCACTGGTAGAGGTATCGTGGACAATACCAGGGATGGCATCTTTTTGCGGTGCTTTTACGGGGATGACAAAGCGATCGCTCCGTTGGGTAATTAGCTGTTCTTGAACTGCCCCAGATTTTGCCTGTAAGATATTTTGCAGCTTTTGGGTAATTTGGGTGCGTAATCGCCGCAAATCTGTGCGAATTTCTCCCAGTTTTTGACTCGCGCGGTCAGTTACCTGGGCCCGTTCATCAATACATCGGTGAATTTCTTGTTCTAGTTCTGGATAAGTCCGCAAATCGGCAACCAACTCAGTCAGTATCGGCAAATCTTCTTGATTGTCAATCACACGGCGCAAACTTCTAGCACCAGCGAGGGTGGTAGCGATCGCTAGCAGTTCATCGCCAGACAAAACTCCGCTACGTTCCGCCCGTTCTAAGGAAGCGCCAATATCTTGAATTCCCTCAAATGACAGTCCCGTAGTGAGGCGAGTTTCCAGCTGGTAGACTTCTTTGGTTTGCTCTAACAACTGTTCGCTTTGAGTCTGAGAATCGGGTATTTTCAGATGACGCACAGCTGTCGCCCCCAGCTTAGTTGCCGCGAAGGTGGCAAGGTGCTGGCAGAGACGATGCCATTCTAATAGTTCTAAGGTTTCAGATTGGATCAAGGTTTCAACATCTAATCTGAAATTATCGTAACAATTTTAGCTCCTAGATGGCTAAATCTTAAAGGAGAAAATTTTGCTTTAGTTAAATCACCAGTTAGTGCTTGGTAATAAGTGGCACATGAAGCTATCTTTCCTTAGAAACTACGCCAACATCAAGTCTAATCGAAAACAATACAGCAATTAAAAATTCGTACTGAGCGCGGTCGTTGCATCGAATTAATACAATTACGAATTACGAATTACGAATTACGAATTATTTAAGTAGCGACTATTTCCTTCACCAAAACGTAAGGCTGAACGATGAGAGTATTAAATCGTTTACTGCGCTCAAGATTCCATTCTCCCACTTGTACTGTCGTGGGTTTGGTAATTAATTGCTCATCAATCCACTGTTCCACTGATGGAATATCATCACTGGCGATCGCTACTCCAACATCCACTAAGTTTAACTCCGGTGTCACTAAAATTACTGCATCTCGTTGTACATGAGGAATTAGCCACTCCCACTCTGCCTCATCCAAAATTTCTGTTAATTCCGCTCTTAAATCCGACATTACTTCCCAATCTTTATTTTTAGATGGCTATTTTTACATTATTCACTAGTTCTCATCTCCTGACAAATGACTAAACTTCAGATTTCATTTCATCAATTTCAAATAAAGACACAATTACTCCAGCGATTGGAATAGATATAAAAACACCTAATAATCCTGCTACTCTAGCGCCTACTAGCAAAGCAAAAAATATTACCACAGGATTAAGATTCAGCGCACCTTGCATAATTCGGGGCGCAATCAAATTGTCTTGTATCTGCTGGAGAACAATACAGGCTATTAATACTTTCACTGCTAACCAAACACTTTGAGATAAGACAAATAGAGTTACTGCGCTTACTCCTAATGTCGCTCCTATCCCAGGAATAATATCAAGAACTCCAACTATTATTGATAATATCAAAGCAAAAGGTACTTTTAATATGAAGAAAACCAATAAGGTTGAAACAGTAAGAAATACACTTAATAATAGCTGACCTCTAAAAAATCCTAAAAAAGACCATCTGATTATATTTGTAAATCTATTGCGACGTTGTTTTGGTACTGCTCTTAAAATAAAATTCCACAATTTATCTCCATCTAATAGCATGAAGAAAGCCACAACTGCAATCAATACAAAGGTGACAAAATTAGTCATAAACCCTTGCAAAATAGCCAAGCTAGTCACAAGAGTTGATACGGCTTGATTCCGCAATTGTTCTTCAATAAAACTTAAATCTATCTGTAAATTATGCCCACTTAGAAATGCCTCTAGTCCTTTTAATAAAGGTAATAAAGAATTTAAAAAGGCAGTGATAGTATCAATTAATTGTTGTCCTTGAGATAAAACTGTTAAACTCACAGTAATTATCAAACCGCCTATAATCACAATACTGAGCAGGAATACGACACCAACTGCTACATTGTGGGGCAAAAAACGCCGCAGCCCTTGTACAGGATAGCTGAGTAAAAAAGCTAAAATTGCCGCAAATGTAAAAATCACAATGACCGCTTCAAAGTAAGCTAAAAGCTGTACAATTGCCCAGCCAGAAGCAACTAAAAGCAAAAAGCGGACTAATGCCAGATTGTTTAATCGCTCCCAAAAATTCTTGACTTCAAAGCCGCTCATAATGCTCTTTAAGGTGAAATATGACGGTATATTTGCCTAGCATTTGCATTTAAGCAGAAAGTCTGACTTTATTGCTAGAGCGGGTTGACCTTAAACATACAGATACTAAAAGGCGATCGCTACCTCCCTAAAGCATATACAGCGTTTTCTTTTGTATGAAGTACAAAGTTACTGGTTTGGAAGCAGGAAGTAGCAGCTAGAAACTATTTATACGTGGTTCTTAATGCTGTATTTTATACCTTACTTACTTGTAAGCTGCTGGATCTGAGCGTGTCTAACTCATCTTCCTAAATCATGCATTTCGTTAATTACCGTGGCACACTTTTGTGTCAATCCTTCCAATTCTTCTTTATTGGTGGAACTGGGAGCATCAATCAAGTTACCAATTCTCACAGTTATGGGAACTGCATGAGGTAGGGACGATCCTTGTTGTAAAATTTTCTCAGTACCCCAGACACTTACTGGTAATATTGGGGCTTTTGCTTTCGCGGCTAGCAGCAGTGCGCCTCTTTTTGGGTCTGTAATTCGACCATCTGGGGTGCGAGTACCTTCTAAAAAAACACCGACAGCCCAACCTGTATTGAGATATTCTAAAGCGGAACGGATGGCATTGCGATCGCTATTCCCTCGACTGACTGGGTAAGCACCATACAATTTAATCGCTTGCGCCAAAACGGGGATATTAAATAACTCTTCTTTGGCCATGTACGCCACTGGACGACGTACACAGTTGGAGACAATTGGCGGGTCAAAGTAACTAGCGTGATTACTCACTATCAACAAAGGCCCTGATTGGGGGACATTTTCCGCACCATAAATATGGCCCCGAAAGTAAGCGTGAAGCATGGGGCTGACGACTGACCACTTGAAAGCATGGTACAGTGCCAGACTAATGAACGGTTCGCGGTTTTTGTCCACAGAAGATAATGTAAATCAAACTGAATTTAGCATACGCGATGCCAGACCCTGAGTAAACGCAAAGAAGTTGTAGATATAAATTGCTCTTACCCACCTGGGAATACTAAACCTGGAAATCGTTAGGATTTAGCAGCATGGTTAGTACTTTGGTTCCTATTCCCGGATATCACGTTAGTGAAGAATTATACAATGGTTCTCGAACTTTCGTTTATCGAGGGTATCGAGAAGCTGACCAAAAACCTGTAGTTATTAAACTGTTGAAGAATCCTTATCCGAATTTCAGCGAATTGGTACAGTTTCGCAATCAATATACCATTGCTAAAAATCTCAACTCACCTCTAATCATCCAAACCTATAGCCTGGAACCATATCAAAATGGCTATGCGCTGGTGATGGAAGATTTTGGCGGGATTTCCCTCAAAGATTATTTTGCTGCTGACCAGATGCAATATATTGCGTCTCTACAAGAGTTTTTAGAGATAGCGATCGCACTTTGCAACGCCTTAGATATATTGTATCGCGAGCGAATTATTTATAAAGACATCAAACCCAGCAATATTTTAATTAATCCCGAAACCAAACAAGTTAAATTAATTGACTTCAGTATTGCATCTTTACTACCACGGGAAACCCAAACCTTAATCAATCCCAATGTATTAGAAGGGACACTTGCTTATATTTCTCCAGAACAAACAGGGAGAATGAATCGGGGGATTGACTACCGCACAGATTTCTATTCTTTGGGTGTGACATTCTACGAATTACTAACTGGAGAATTACCATTTCAATCAAACGATCCAATGGAGTTGGTACATTCTCATATTGCTAAAATGCCTCCTTTAGTTATCAGAGACGAGATACCGCAGGTGTTGTCAGATATCGTGATGAAATTGATGGCGAAAAATGCTGAAGATAGATATCAGAGTGCCTTGGGATTGAAGTTTGATTTAGAAAATTGTTTAACTCAGTTACAAGTTTCTGGTGAAATTGAGGGCTTTGAGATTGCACAAAGGGATGTGTGCGATCGCTTTATTATCCCTGATAAACTTTATGGAAGAGTAGCCGAAGTAGAAATCCTACTCCAAGCATTTGAGAGAGTCAGTCTTGGTGCAACAGAAATGATGCTGGTAGCTGGTTTTTCGGGGATTGGGAAAACTGCGGTTGTCAACGAAGTACATAAACCCATTGTGCGGCAACGCGGTTATTTTATTAAAGGGAAATATGACCAATTTAATCGCAATATTCCCTTAAGTGCTTTTGTGCAAGCCTTCCGCGATCTAATGGGGCAGTTGCTTAGTGAAAGCGATACCGAATTACACATCTGGAAAACTCAGATTCTTCAGGCTCTAGGGGACAATGGGCAGGTAATCATTGAAGTCATTCCCGAATTAGAACGCATCATTGGTAAGCAACCACCAGCAACAGAATTATCAGGAACAGCAGCACAAAATAGATTTAATTTACTGTTCCAAAAGTTCATTCAAGTCTTCACAACGAAAGAACATCCATTGGTGATGTTTTTGGATGATTTACAGTGGGCTGATTCTGCTTCACTCAATTTGATGCAGCTTTTGATGAATGAGTCTGAAAGTGGCTATTTATTAACCATTGGGGCTTACCGAGATAATGAAGTTTCATCGGCGCATCCCTTAATGTTGACATTGGATGCTTTAGCTAAAGCCAACGCCACTATAAATACCATTACTTTGCATCCCCTCAGTCAGGGTAGCTTAAACAAGCTAGTGGCTGACACGCTCAACTGCCATATTTTGAGCGCTCAAGCCTTGACAGAACTGATTTCCTTGAAAACAAAAGGTAATCCCTTTTTTGCCACCCAGTTCCTCAAAGCATTGGATCAAGATGGATTGATTCAGTTCGATCTCAACTTGGGGCATTGGCAGTGCGATATTGCTAAAGTCAGAGCTTTAGCAGTCACTGATGATGTCGTGGAATTTATGGCATCACAGTTACAAAAACTGCCGAATTATACCCAAGATATTCTCAAATTAGCTGCTTGTATTGGCGCACAATTTGATTTGAAGACTTTGGCGATCGTCTCCCAACAATCTGAATCGGATGCCGCCGTCGCCCTCTGGAAAGCTGTGCAGGAAGGACTAATCCTCCCCCAAAGTGAAATTTATAAGTTCTATGTGGGCGAATTGGATACAACCCAAAACACACAAACTGAAACGCTCAATTATAAGTTCCTCCACGATCGCATCCAACAAGCCGCCTATTCCCTGATTCCCCACTCTGAGCAACAAATTACCCATCTAGAAATCGGTACATTGCTAGTTCGCAACAGTAGTGAAACCCAGCGTCAAGAAAGAATTTTTGATATTGTGGGTCATTTTAACTTAGCCGCCGAGTTAATTACCCTGTCTCAAGCCCGCTATGAATTTGCCACCCTCAACTTGCAAGCGGGTAAAGCTGCCAAAGCCGCCGCCGCCTTTGATGCCGCCTTCATGTTTGTTAGCAAGGGCATTGACCGGCTGCCAGATGGACATTGGCAAGATAACTATCCCTTGACCTTGGCACTGTATGATTTAGGCGCTGGAGTCACTTATATATCCAGCCAATTTGAGCAAACAGATCGACTAATTGCCTCAATTTTGCAAAATGCGAGAAACTTACTCGATAAAGTTACTGCCTACGAAACTAAAATATTGGCTGAAATTGCTCAAAATCAGATGCCAAATGCTATTTCTACTGCCCTAGATGTGCTAAAGCAGTTGGGAATTCAGCTTCCTAAACAACCGACTAAAATTGATGTCTTGCTGGGATTAGCCAAAACTAAGCTGATATTGGGGACTAAAAAAACAGCGCAGTTAATCGATTTGCCCAAGATGAGCAATCCCCAAGCACTAGCAGCCATGCGAATTCTATCGAGTGCGACATCTGCGACTTTTTTCTCTGCCCCCCAGTTGATGCCGTTATTTGTATTTGAGCGAATTAATTTATCGGTTCGCTACGGTAATACCGCCCTCTCAGCCGTTGCCTACGCTTGGTATGGACTGATTCTTTGTGCGGTGGTGATGGATATCGAAGCGGGTTATCAGTTTGGACAATTAACTCTGCAAGTATTAGAGCGTTTTAATGCTACTGATTCAAAGGCACAAACTCTCTTCATAAACTGTACCGGAATCAGGCATTGGCGCGAACCTATGAAAAATACCCTTCCACCTCTGTTAGAGGCTTACCAAACAGGGCTGGAAACAGGAGATTTAGAATATGCGACTTGGGCAGCGTTTATGTATTCTTACAGCCAGTATTGGACAGGAAAACACTTAAGCGATATGGAACCAATAATCCGATCGCTGATGGTAGCGATCGCCCCGTTGAACCAGAAAAAGGGCTTAATTTACCTGCAACTTATTCATCAACTTGTCTTAAATCTTCTGGGTAATATCAAGAATCCCAGCATCTTATCGGGGGAAAGTTATCAAGCCGCCGAGATGATTCTTGGGCAACAAGCCAGCAAAGATAACTTAGGGTTGTTCATGAGCTATGTTCATCAACAATACTTACATTACTTGTTTGAGGAGTATGCACAAGCCGTTGAAACAGCGAAGGTAGCAAAACTTTATCTTGACGGCGGTTTATCAACAATTTTCACCGTCCTGCATTACTTTTATGAATCCCTGGCGCTGTTGGCTGTTTATCCCCAAGTCTCATCTTCAGAACGTCAGCAACTCCTCAAGCAGGTTAAAGGGAATCAGAAAAAACTGAAGAAGTGGGCATTTCACGCCCCAAGCAATCACCAACATAAGTTTTTACTGGTAGAAGCAGAGCAATATCGGATACTGAAGAAATATCTAGAGGCGATCGCTTTCTACGATCGCGCCATCGCCCTCGCCAAAGAAAATCAATATCTCAACGATGAAGCTTTAGCCAACGAACTTGCTGCCAAATTCTATCTCTATTGGGGCAAAGAAAAAATTGCCGCAGGTTACATGGAAGAAGCCTATTATTGTTACTCCCTGTGGGGAGCAAAAGCCAAAGTTGTTGATCTAGAAACCCGCTATCCCCAACTCCTCACCACAATTTTGCAGAAACAGCAATCATCTTTAAAACTGACAGAAACGATGATTCCGATCTTTTCTCACACGATTCAGAGTTCCAGTGTCGGTAACACTAGCCTCTCAGAAGCCCTTGATCTGGCAACTATTCTCAAAGCTTCTCAATCACTGTCGAGTGAAATTGAGTTGGAGAAATTACTCTCGACTCTACTTCAGGTCATACTTGAAAGTGCGGGTGCTGATAAATGTGCGTTGCTAATGCCTTCAGGCGATGTCTACGACGGGCTACGCCTACGCTGGGTAATTGAGGCATTCTCTCAATTGGAACAGCCTAGCATTATCTTGCGATCGCTGCCTTTTGACGATGGTCAAACAGTTCCTATTACTCTAATCAATCGGGTTAAAAATACCCTCACCTTGGCTGTAATTGAGAATGCAGTGGTCGATCCAACCCTAGCGGCTGATCCTTATATGCTGCACCACTCGCCTAAGAGTGTTCTCTGTGCGCCAATTCTCAACCAAGGCAAGTTGATTGGCATTTTATACCTAGAAAATAACCTGACGGTGGGAGCATTTACGCGCGATCGCCTAGAAATTTTGCATCTATTAATGTCCCAAGCGGCAATCTCCTTAGAGAATGCTCGATTGTACACCGAACTAGAAGATAAGGTGCGAGAACGTACCCAAGCATTAAATCAAAAAAATGACCAACTGCAAACGACCTTAAAAGAATTACATCGCACCCAAATCCAGATGGTGCAAAGTGAAAAAATGTCGGCTTTGGGACAACTAGTAGCAGGAATTGCCCACGAAATTAACAACCCGATTAATTTTATTCATGGAAACCTGAATCACATTCATCAATACACACAAGAGCTATTGCAAGTATTAAGCGGCTATCAATCTCACTATCCTCATCCACCTGAATCTCTGCAATTAGAACTAGAAACTGTAGAATTTAACTTCTTGAAGGAGGATTTACATAACATTCTGAAATCGATGAAAGTTGGTTCTGAGCGGATTCGGCAAATTGTTTTATTGTTACGTAATTTTTCGCGCTTGGATGAATCAGAATACAAGGCTGTGAATCTCCATGAAGGTATTGATAATACCTTAATGATTTTGCAGCATCGATTCAAAGCACAGACAGAACGTCCAGCGATTGAAATCGTGAAGCAATATGGTGATCTTCCGTTGATAGAATGCTACGCCAGAGAAATTAATCAGGTATTTATGAATTTGATAGTGAATGCGATCGATGCTTTGGAAGAGAACAATCGGAACCGCAGTTTTCAAGAGATTACTACCAACCCAAATCGGATTTCAATTAGTACGCTCAAGGTAGAAAGAAACCAGGTACAGATTATCATTGCCGATAACGGAGTCGGTATTCCAGACAAGATGCGATCGCACGTCTTCGATCCTTTTTTTACAGCAATTCTCATTTTGAAATAAATAGAGTATTAACCCCATTTTGAAAATCAAAATGTAGTACAAAATAACTATTTTTTTAGAGAAAGGAGATA
>NZ_JBALBW010000107.1:0-49074 GCF_036919895.1 Nostoc sp. | reverse complement strand
TGAGCGACTGCCGCACAGAGAAGCCAGTGCGTTGCGGGGGTGGAGGAGTTTGTAGCACCTGGCGCAACACAGAGAAATGAGGAGAAGAGAGTTTTTTAACCAGTTTTTGGGTATTTTTTTATTTAGAAGTCCCTATTATAGCGTTTCCCGGTCTGGTGAGATACAAGAACCCCACCCCCAACCCCCTCCCCGCAAGCGAGGAGGGGGCTGTGATGTACCTCTTTTGATTAGGAAACGCTATAGCATTGATCCTCAAACATTAAGCGTAAAACAAGTAGGCAAATTATTTCTGCTTATTGCTTCAATGTAGTTTTTAAGGAGTGTCAATAATTGAACAGGTCAAATATGCGCTCCCCGAAAACTTAATTTGTGGGGGAAATGTAGTCGCTAATTCTTTAAAGAATTGTCGAACTTTTTACTGTCTCAAAACCCAAAATTAAAAGCAAAGAAATAAACAACTTTTATGGTAAATCGAAATAAATCTATCAACAAGCAGCGTCAGATCTACCAATCTCTAGTAGCAACAGCATTATTGACTGGTAGCTTTTTCCAATTTGTTACACCTGTATTAGCTGACGGAACTACTGCGGGTACATCTATCAGTAACACCGCGACAGCAACCTACGAAGATCCTAACAGTCCAGGGACAACAATTAATGCCACGTCTAACACTGTAGTTGTCACTGTAGCAGAGGTTGCTGGTATTACCGTTACAGCATCTGGTGTAACAGATGCCACTACTAGCCCTACTAATACAACAGTTCAGGTTGGCGACTTACTAATCTACACCTATACCCTGACCAACGTAGGTAACGACCCCAGCAAATTCCACATTCCTAACCAAGCGACAACAACCGGGCCGGGTACAGTTTCTGGCACATTACCAAATGGTGGTACAGCTAATAGCCTGCAATATAGCACCGACGGCGGTCAAACGTGGACAAACATCCCGCAAGGCGGCGTAGACACACCCTCGGTTCCAGTTGGTGGTACTGTATTGGTGCGTGTACCGGTTACTGTCCAGAATGGCGCTCAAACCAACGACATAATCACCGTTACCCTTGGTAATACCCCTGGTGATGCTCAAAACCAACTGCGGAGTCCTGATGGTGGTGACGTGTTCACCGTAGATAACCCCGATGGTAGTATTACTGGTGAGGTAACTGGCGTGCCAGTTAATGGTACACGAGAAGCTAGCGCCACCGAGCAAATTAAGGTTGGTTTAACGCTGAAGACTTATGCTCTAGCTACCATTCTTAAGGTTCGCAGTGGCTATAACAATGCTGGCACAACTGCGATTACAGATGACAAGCTGACTTATGATTTGAGTTTGCGAGTTGAGTCTAACGATCCCACAGGGCAGGGAATTACGCCAGCAGCTTTGACGGGTACAAGCATCAATGTTAATGGTGCTGCTGGCAACTATATTTTAGTTTCCGATGCGATTCCTGCGGGTACAGATTTGGCAGTAGCACCAACTCCACCTCCTGGTTGGCAAACTGTTTATACCATTAGTCCAGTTACAACTAATGCTAATACAGCTACTTGGACTACGACTGCACCAGCCTCTCTGGCCTCAGTTACCCGCGTTGGTTTTATCAATAATCCAGCGACTATTACTTCCATCGCTCCTGGTACAACGGTAAATGGCTTCTCAATTCAGCTAGCTGTTAAATCAACTGCAACTTCACCCTTAACCGTCGCTAATATCGCTCAATTATTTGGTCAAACACCTACCAACAATTTCCCAGTATACGATGACTCTGGCGACCAAAATCCCAGCAACTACGACGGTTCCCCAGGCAATATGACACCTCCTGCGGGTACTGATACCAATAATGATGGTGTTCCCGATGCTTTACCACCTGCTAGTGTTGATGATGGCTATATTAATACTCCAACATCTCCAGAAACTGGAACTGACACGGGTAATAACAACAGTGGTACTGGTACTGGTGGTGAGGCAAACGTCTTCACAGTGCAAGCACCTGTTGCCTCAGCATTACTCAACGGGCCGCTGAATGCCCCGGATGCCACTGGGCCATCGGGTCTGACTAACGATGACTTCACGAACAAATCTTCTCTCGTTCCTGCTGGTACAGCACCTGGTAGTACACTCGATCCTCAATCAGTTGGTTTCACCAACACAATTAAGAATAGTGGTACTGATGCAGGCTTATTGAAGATAGAACCAACGCCACCAGCAACTATAGGAGATTTGCCAAATGGTACGAAGGTAACTATTACCTATAATAGTCAGTCTGCTGTCTATACGTACAATAATGGAGTGTTTACAACACCTGGTACAGCAATTACAATCCCCAACGTTGCTCCTGGTGCAAGTATCAACTACGGTGTGGAAGTTGATTTACCTCCAGGCACGCAGTTATCTACTGATATTAACAGAGGCTTCCCAGTACCCATTACTGCTTCTATTGACAACTACACAACGGATACCAACGCTGATGGAATCAAAGATAGTGGCAACGATAATATCTTTGATTCATCCAACATTACTATCGATCGCGTTTACACTGGTTTCTTGAAACTGCTGAAAAAGTCACGAGTCTTACAAGGAACTGGGCCTGTAGTTCAGGGGAATGACGGTACATTCAGTATCGATCCGAAGAAACCTGCACCGGGGAATATTATTGAGTATCAAATTCAGTACACAAATATTTCCGATCCTCAATCTGGAACCGGTAACGTGATTTTGAATGCTAACAAAGTGGTGATTATTGAAGATGGTACGCAAAGCCCCAACAACTGGGCATTAGACAACGATACCAGTGGTCAAATTGATACTAGCAACATTGTTGGTTCAGCTAAGGATTCTGGAACTGCAACTATCCAGTTCTTCAGTGGTAATCCAGCTAATACTTCTGGCATCGACCAAACCGGAACTACAGTAAACGCAGATATTACCAAGTATGTAGATAGTGTAACTGGCGCGATCGCACCGGGTATTCAAAGAACATTTACCTTCCAACGCAAGGTGAACTAATTCGTTGGGAATGGGGAATGAGCGATCGCTGCAATTAGTTTACCTCACTCCCCAACCCTTAAACAGCAAGCAAATAGGAGAGTGACTATTTCTTGGCAAAAGCAGGGAAAGATAAGTCAACAATCAGCATTCTGAAAGTTTTTTGAGGTTATTTGTATGAAGCGTGTTTCTCTTGCAGGTTTAGGAGCGTTTGCTCTCATTGCTACAGTTCCATTTATCGGTCAAATTCCAGGAATCGCAAATGGATGGCACTCAGATAGTGCTGTTGCTCAGAATATCAAAACTCAAGGGCAAATACAACTGCGTTTAGAAGTAGAAAAGCAAGTGGTAGCCCAAGATCAGCAGGGTAAGCAAAGCCAGAAATGGGAACCTTTGAAAGGTCAAGCCGTGGTACGTCCGGGGGATGTGTTGCGATATACCTTGAGTGGCGAAAATAAGAGCGATCGCTCAGTGAAGAATTTAACTCTTAATCAACCTATTCCCAAAGGAATGGTCTACGTGCTGAAATCTGCAAATGTCCCCAATAATGCCAAAGTCATTTACAGCATTGATGGTGGGCGCAGCTTTGTTGAAAATCCCACTGTGAAAGTTACTCTTCCTGGGGGCAAAGTGGAAACCAAACCAGCACCAGCCATTGCTTACACCCATATCCGTTTGCAGATTCCGTTACTTGCAGCTAAGACAACGGTATCAGCGACTTATCAAACCCAAGTGCGCTAATTGGGTTGGGGATTGGAGAAGATTTTCTGCGAACGCTAAGGGAATTGCTGCTGCTTCCGAAACGAGATTTACACCATTTAAAAATTCTGGATTTCCAGAAATAAATAAGTGCTTTTATTAACAACAGGCTTGACATTTCAGAGGAGATGTGTTCTGTGAGCCGTCTTCAAAACCAAAAACAAATTACTTCTTGCAGTAGCTGGTGGCGACGGTTAACAGCTACTGTTCTTCTGGGAAGTTTTTTGCATACTATTACACCTATACCAGCGAACGCCCAGCAGACTAACAATCTAGCTGCATCTTTGCCATTAATAAATCAAGCTACTTATACTTATACAGACTCTGTTACTAATTATCAATATCAAGGAAGTTCTAGTCAGCTTAATGTTACTCCTAGCCGATTATTCGATCCATTAGGGCGGATTTTAGGTTGCGCCGGCACTATTTTATCTGACTATACAGGTTTTTCAGTTGGGGTATACGAACCTAATTCTAGCGACCCAACGGGTACAGAATTGGGCAGCTTGGTTTCTTTGACTCGAACAGAGTTACCCGATATTCCTAATAACAACGTTCCTGGTGGGAAATCGCCAAATACCGAGAATAGTAACCCTTATTTCGTTACGAATAACCCTGCGGGTGTCTACAATTTCCTACTCGATCCGAATAAGGGTCAAATCGATCCAGGTAGAATTTACATTTTTGTAGTTAATCCACCACCAAATTCTATCTACAAACAACGGCGAATCAAGATTGAAATCATTGGTAGTACTGGCACACAAGGTAATGAGGTCGTGCGATATGTTGCTACTTCTCTGGATGGTCAACCAATAAGTACCACAGGTGAAACCAGGGTAGAGCAAACAGTTGTTTTAGTTCCTAATGCAGAAGTTGTGGGACTAAATTTATTAGCCTTTGAATTCAGCACAAATTTGTGCCAAGCCAATCAGTTGCAGATTATCAAAACAGGCGATCGCGCTGCTGCTGAACCTGGAGATACGGTAATCTACCGTCTGTCGGTAAAAAATCTCGCTGATGCTGGTTTGAATAATATATTTATCACCGACAGCCTACCTTTAGGATTCCAATTTTTACCTAAATCTGTGCGGGGAGAGTTGGATGGTCAAGCAGTTACTCTCACCTCAGAACGCAATGGGAACACGGTGATTTTCAGGACAGACGTAACGATTCCCACTGATAAAGTCTTGAATATTGCCTATGCTGCTCAACTAACAGCCGATTCTCTGCGCGGTAATGGTCGTAATAGTGCGATCGTCAATGGTCAACGGGCTGATAACCGTTTTAGCACCAAGGATGGCCCTGCAACCCATCAGTTGAAAATTCGTTCAGGAATCGTCTCTGATTGTGGCACGATTATCGGTCGCGTGTTTGTTGATAAAAACTTTGATGGCGAACAACAACGGGGTGAGATGGGAATCCCCAATGCAGTGATTTTTCTAGAGGACGGAAACCGCATCACTACAGATCCTAATGGTTTGTTCTCCTTAGCTAATGCCTTACCTGGATACCACACAGGTGTACTAGACCTCAGCAGTGTACCCGGTTACGCCCTAGCTCACAACGAAAAATTCCGCGAACGCAATAGCCAATCTCGCTTGGTGCATTTAGAACCTGGTGGTTTGGTACGCATGAACTTCGCAGTTACCCCCACATTCCAGGAGCCAGTCAAGAAATGAAACCCAGACTGCACTGTGAAACTAGATTTAATCTGAAGATGATGGGGGTAATGCCAGTAATAGCTCTCAGTCTTGTTTTGTATCCTGCCATAGTCAAAGCAGAATCAGCTAGTGAAAACCTCTTTTTCCCTTCGCAAGCAGACAAGGGTATAGAGCAGAATAGAGTTGCTGAAAAAAGCATAAATTCAAATTCTCCCGATCTGTTGGGAAGTTCCGAGCAGCAGTTTCTACCTCTTGAAACGGAAATACAACCATTTCAACCAGCAACTTCTATTACTTTACCCAGAGGAGATAAAAAGGACGAAGGCCAAAACAGTGAGAGACAGTTGCAAACTTCTCCAACGGAAATACAACCATTTCAACCAGCAACTTCTGTTACTTTACCCAGAGGTTTACGCAAAATAGCCGGAATAGTTGAAGCCAAAGAGGAAATTCCCCCTCCCTCCATTTCTGGAGCAATCAAAATCCTGACTCCGACGGCTAACAGTGTTGTAGATGTACAAGCTACCACAGTAATTTTGCAATTCCCTGCTGGTAGTCAAGTGGAATTGCGGGTAAATGGTGTGTTGGTAGATCCTTCCTTAGTGGGACGGACGGAAACTGAGGCCAATACTAACTTGGTAACGCAGACATGGTATGGTGTCTCCTTAAAGGAAGGTAATAACACTATCTCTGCACAAGCAGTTGGAGGAACAGAACCCCCTGTAACAGTGCAAGTTGCAGTCCGAGGAGCGGCACAGCGACTAACCTTAGAAACAGTTGAGTCCCGTATCCCGGCGGATGGACGTTCTACAGCCACCATCAAGGGTCAACTCATTGATGCAAATGGCAATCGCTCTAATCGTGATGCTGTTATCACCTTGATACCTACTGCTGGGGAGTTGGTTGGGAAAGACTTCAAACCCGATGAACCCGGATTTCAAGTGGCGGCAAAAGGGGGGCAATTTACTGCGATTTTGCGATCGCAATTAAAAGCGCAAACTGTGACAATTCGGGCGATCGCTAATGATTTGGAAGCCTTTACCCAATTGCAATTTGAAACTGCACTGCGTCCCAGTTTGGTAACAGGGGTAATAGATTTACGTTTGGGCGCGAGAGGGACAGATTATTATGGCAGTTTTCGTGATTTCCTCCCTCCTAACAAAGATAACGGCACACAATTAGATTTTCATTCAGCGATATTTGCCACTGGTGCGATCGGGGAATGGTTGTTTACAGGTGCATATAACAGTTCTCGTAATCTGAATGAAGATTGCAACTGCGATAATCGCCTATTTAGAACTTACCAATCCAGCGAGCAAAACTATCCTGTCTATGGCGATAGCTCGAAAGTTGATGTGGTCGCTCCTTCTATTGACAGTGTATTTTTGCGTTTTGAGCGTTCAAATGGTATCCCCGGCTCCGATCCTGATTATGCTATGTGGGGTGACTACAACACAGAAGAGTTTGCAAGGCGATCGCAGCAATTTACTTCTATCACCCGTCAACTCCACGGCTTTAAAGCTAACTACAACTTAGGAAACTTACAAATTTCCGGCTTTTATGGCAACAACTTAGAGGGATTTCAACGGGATACCATTGCTCCCGATGGTACTAGTGGTTATTACTTCCTCTCTCGCAGAATATTACAAGCAGGTAGTGAGAATGTCTTTATCGAGTTAGAAGAACTAAATCGTCCTGGAACTGTATTAGAACGCAAACAGCTTAACCGAGGCCCAGACTACGAAATCGATTACGATCGCGGTACTTTATTATTCCGCGAACCGATTCTTCGTACAGATATCGATCAAACTGGACAAGTATTGGTACGCCGGATTGTTGTTACTTATCAATACGACGACCAAAACTCTGATAGCAATATCTTTGCTGGTCGTTTGCAATATAACCTTTCCCGGAAACTCAATCAAGAAAGTTGGATAGGAGCAACTTACCTCCAAGAAAATCATGGGGTGCGTGATTTTCAACTCTACGGTGCAGATGCGCTGATCGCTTTGGGTGAAAAAGGCAAGTTAATCGCAGAATATGCCCATTCCATGAATGATTCTGATGTTGTGGGAAAAGTCAGTGGTGATGCGTACCGATTGGAAGCTGAGGGAGAAATTGCCAATGGGATTCAAGGTCGAGCCTATTATCGCTTTGCTGATACAGGTTTTGTCAACAATGCCACTATTAGCTTTGTTCCAGGACAAACCCGTTATGGGGCGCAGGTTACAGCTAGACTCACCTCAAGTACCAATGTCAGGGCGCAATATGACCACGAAGACAATTTTGGGATTGCTCCCCAACCCCTAGACACCTTTGAAGAACTGTTTGCACCCCGTTCTGAGGCTATACCTGGGAGCCAAGTTGATAATTCTCTGACGACGATTTCGGCTGGGATTCAACAACGCTTGGGTAGTGCCACTTTGGATGTGGATTGGATTCATCGTCGTCGGGAAGACCGAATTTCTGACAACGCCTTAAGTAGTAATTCCGATCAATTGCGATCGCGTTTCACAGTTCCCATCGCTAAGAACCTGACTTTCCAAGCTCAAAATGAACTCAGTTTATCTTCCCAAAAAGATACAGTTTACCCAGACCGCACCATCTTAGGGTTGAATTGGGCATTAATTCCTGGTGTCAGTGTCAGTCTGGCTCAACAGTTTTACACTGGCGGTCAATTTTCGGGTAATTCCATCACCAGCTTAAGTGTCAATGGCGAACACAAACTCGGAACCGATACTACTTTGACTGGTCGTTACTCAATTTTAGGTGGTGCTAATGAACTAACTACCCAAGGAGCAATAGGTTTAAATAACCGCTGGACTATTGCTTCGGGATTGCGGCTGAATTTAGCTTACGAACACATATTTGGCAACTTCTTTGGACGAACTGCGGCGGGTCAACAATATGCCCAACCCTATGCCTTTGGTCAATCAGCATCTGCGATCGGATTTGAAGGTGGAGATAGTTACAGTGTTGGGCTAGAATACTCTGATAATCCCCAGTTTCAAGCCAGCGCTCGTTACGAACATCGCACTTCTTCTGGTGGTAGCAATACAGTAATTACCGCAGGTGCCGCAGGGAAAATTTCTCCGGCTCTCACAGCTTTGGTACGCTATCAACAGGCAAACTCTTCCAATCAAAAGCTGTCAGGATTGGGAGATACCGCTAACCTGAAGTTGGGTTTAGCTTACCGCGACCCCAATAGCGATAAATTTAATGCTTTGTTGCGTTATGAATATCGCCAAAATCCGGCGATTATTCCTGACACTATCCTGTTAGGAAGTGGTACAGGTTCCCAAGACCATACCTTTGCATTAGAAGCTATTTACGCTCCTAACTGGCAATGGGAATTCTATGGTAAGTATGCTTTGCGTAACAGTACTTCTTATTTGGCTAACGATTTAATTGGTACAAGTACGGTTAATCTGGGACAATTACGAGCTACCTATCGTTTGGGATATAGCTGGGATTTAGTTGGTGAGGCTCGTTGGATTGGTCAATCTAACTACAGTGAGACAGGTTTTGTGGTAGAAACAGGCTATTATCTCACTCCTAATTTGCGCCTTTCGGCTGGATATGTGTTTGGGAAAGTTGATGACCGGGATTTTTCTGGGACACGTTCCGCAGGTGGAGCATATTTGGGTTTCACGGTTAAACTGGATGAATTATTTGAGGGCTTTGGACAACAAAAGCCGGTGCCACGTCAGCAACCAGAATCCACGGTGCAAAGCCTGATAAAGAAATTACGAAATAGAGAAATTACGAAACTATAGTGGTTCTCAATTGCATAAAATACAGAGCATTCGTAGGGGTACAGCGATGCTCATTAGTATCAAACGTGAAACCCTTGTGAAGAAACGATCTTGAGTTCACTCACCTCTGATCGCGATCCGCGTCACCCCAACCCAGCTTTGCTGACGCAAAACCTCTCCTCCCCTTAGTAAGGGGAGGGGATTGAGGGGTGGGGTAAAATGCCTGTGAAATAAGCATTTGAGCTTAAGTTGACACCAATGAGCGTGTGTCCCTAATGTGTTGCATCCAAACGAGAATCACTATAAGTTTGTAAAGCGACTAGAAGTCGCCCAAAACATTTTCATTAGACAGACAAGGGTTGTTTGACTTCAACTGGTTCACCTGTCAAGCTAAAAGGGCGAACTTCGGTAATTTTTACTTTTACTAACTGCCCTTTCAATTCTTTGATGTCGCCATTAAAGAATGTCAAACGATTACCATCAGTACGTCCCATCACCTGGGTTTGATCTTTGGGGTTTTGGTCTTCTACTAAAACGGATTCGATGCGTCCAAAGTAACGTTGCGATCGCTCGGCTACTTTCAAGTTTCCTAAATGATTGAGCCGTTGGAGGCGATCGCTTTTAATTTCTTCACTTAGTTGATTGTTCCACAAAGCGGCAGGTGTCCCTGGACGCGGCGAATATGCTGCTGTATTCAGCATATCAAAGCCAATATCTTCCACCAGTTTCAGGGTATTTTCAAACTGTGCCTCTGTCTCCCCAGGAAAACCAACAATCGCATCAGCACTAATTGAGGCATCTGGCATATACCGCCGAATGGTATCGATGATGCGGCGATATTTTTCATGGGTATAACCCCGCGCCATCGCCTTTAAAAGTTCATTATCCCCAGATTGAAAGGGAATGTGGAAGTGTTTGCAAACTTTGGGCAACTCAGCACAAGCCTTAATCAATCTCTCTGTAAAATAACGGGGATGGCTAGTAGCAAATCTTAACCTTTCAATCCCTGGCACATCATGGACGTAATAAAGTAAATCTGTGAAGTTGTGCAGATGCCGACCTTCTGGCGTTGTTCCTGGCAAATCTCGGCCGTAAGCATCAATATTTTGACCGAGTAGAGTAATTTCCTTGTAACCTTGCCGTCCTAATTCTGACATTTCATCGCGGATGGCTGACGGTATACGAGATTGTTCGACTCCTCGCACATTGGGAACCACGCAGTAGGTGCAGCGTTCGTTACAGCCATAAATTACATTTACCCAAGCTGTTACCTTACTATCCCGTCGCGGCTGTGTAATATCTTCAATAATGTGAACCGACTCGGTTGCTACAACTTGATTGCCTTCAAACACCGATTCCAGCAAATCTTTAAGGCGGTTGGCATGTTGTGGCCCCATTACCAAGTCTAATTCTGGAACTCGTCGCAACAGCGCTTCGCCTTCTTGCTGGGCAACACAACCAGCAACAATCAGTGTTAAATTAGGTTGTTCATGCTTACGCTTCGCCTGTCTGCCAAGATAGGAATATACCTTTTGCTCGGCATTATCTCGAATTGTGCAGGTATTGTAGAGAATCAAATCTGCATTATTCGGGTCTTCAGACCATTCAAAGCCCATATCTTCTAAAACGCCAGCCATGCGCTCTGAGTCAGCTTTATTCATCTGACAACCGAAAGTAGTGATGTGGTAGTGGCGTTTAGAAGTGGTCATGGTCAATTTTGCTTAATTAGCTAATGTATATAAGGTTTATTCCCATTCTATAACGCTCTTAGGAGGATGTTTTAAAAGTCCACCACTGGTAAGATTTCTTGGGATGACGACTCAACCAAGATTAAGGGTCATTGTCCCCTTTTGGCGATCGCCAAAAGGGGATGCTCTCAGTTGAGCGATCGCTAAATGGTATAGTTGCGGAGGCAAAGTCAATCCCATAATTTCAGCAGTTAATTTTTTTCGTTCTTTATTTCTGCTAAAATCTTGTCAAGTTTATCGTTTGCGTCCTTAGCAAGTTGAATGCAACGTACACTTGAAACTGTTCAGAAAGTCAACTGGGCGGTTTCCAACCAGCTAGCAAATTCGGATAAGCTACAGGTGTGGGGAAAATTCTCTGGAAACTATTCTGACGCTCTTGTGGCTTTTCTTTGCCCATATTCCAGAGAGATTCATAGAAAAAGAAAGAGACTCCAGCAAAATTGCGATCGCGTACTTTTTGCACTTGTGTCTGAATCTGCTGTATCGGTACGGATTTATTTTTCAAGCCAGCCAAAATACCTACACTCACTGGAATATGTCTTTTTGCCGCTTTCACTTCTGGATACTCTAATTCGGTGATAAAAACATTCAAGTCATCTCGATATATCTGCAAAACTAAATCTTCAACAATTCCTAGCCGTTCCCACTTCTGCCAGTCTGCTAAAAAGAAATCATAAGAAAAACGTTGGGGATTAGGAGCAACGGAAACTAGGCAATTTTTTTTAGTAGCTTTGATGGTTGTAAATACCCGTTTCATAAACTCGGTGATTTTGTTAGCTCTCCAACTTACCCATTCTGGATCTTTAAAGTTTTTCGAGGGAGCTTTACCACGGTGTTCTTTTTTGTAAAGTGCTACTGTATAGGCATCGTATCCTAATTCTGATGGTAAGCCAAAATGGTCATCAAATTGAATGCCGTCAATATTGTAGTTTCTGACAATTTCAATGATTAAATCTTGAATAAATTCTTGGACTTCAGGGCGAAAGGGATTTAGCCAAACGCGATTATCATTCCCATCTTTGACAATCCGAGTTCCATCGCTGCGGCTAGTGAGCCATTGGGGACGATTTTTAGCTAATAGAGAATCGGCTGGTGCCATAAAGCCAAATTCAAACCAGGGAATCACTGTTAACCCTTTTTGATGTCCCACATCGACAATTTCTTTGAGGATATCTCGTCCTTGTAATCCAGGTGTGGGATCGAGCGATCGCCCGATAACTTTTTGAGCAACTTTGCTAGGATACAATGTATAGCCCCAATTCCAAACCGCCGGATATACGGTGTTAAAATTGAGTTCGTCAAGGCGTTGCAAAGATCCCTTGAGGCGATCGCGCTCGAATAACACATCACTATCAATATTTGTTAACCACACCCCCCTTAACTCAGATGCAGTTCGCGGCAGATTAATTTGAGCGTTCAAGGGGAATGATAGCATCACCGTAGCTACCACACTCAAGGTAACTATAGCGGCAAACAACCCAGACTTTCTGCTTTGGCCAATATTCCACCAAGAAGCAAACTCAACACTCCACTTGAGAAATCTTTTCATCATTTGCTACAGACATTATCAAATTATGAACAACTGGCATAGATAGCGATCGCTTCGATTGTAAGCGCTAAAACAATCGCCATCTAATCCCATCAACTTAATTCAGAATTATTTTTATTATTTGGCACTGGTTGCGAGATGATTCCAGACTTTGACTACTGTCTGTAAATTCTTTGGCAGGTTATCTTTAGAAATATCGTTGTACTGAACCGTACCTTCTGGGCTGGTAAGAGTAAAGGTGATATAGTCAGCAGCACCACTGGGGGCTGGGTAACTCAGATTTTGGAATTTACTAAATTTAGAACGTTCTAAAAATCTCTGAAATTGTTGCACCTGTTGTACAGAAACGCGGCGAACACTACGTTCAGAATCATTTGCATCACCAATCCGCACGCGAATTAATCGCCCATCTTTGAGTAAAACAGTCTCGTAAGTTCTACCAGCAAAGCCACCACTAGAAATTTGCCGAAATACTACATCTCTATCTAATGGTGGTGGTAACTCGCTGGCTGGAATTTGCACAGGGGACAGTGTACCTTCGCTAGCCTTTTGATTCAGCCTGACTGTGGAACCTGTCTGATTGGTATGATAAATCCACTTTTGTTCGCCATTAGATACCACAATCAGCCAACCAGGAATTAACGCTTGGGTACAGAATTCATCAGCTTTAGGCAATTCCAAACAACCATTGCGCCAAGTCTGTTGATTATAATCAATAATTTGCAGTTCTCTGGCTGAAATTCCCTGTCTGCGGGCTAAATCTTGTAGTACCGCGTTAGATACTGGACGTGGCAAGCGGTTTGATTTAATATTGTTTTTGAGAACTTGATTACTTGTTTCTAGCGATAAGTTTACAGAAGCGCCTTTAGCATCTTTGATAAGTGTTAAACCGCTAGTAACAGACAAAATTCCAGTCAAAATCAAAGCAGTGAAAATTCGCGCTTGGTTAGTGTTAAAGTAGTCTTTCAGCATGAGCTTCATAGTAATATAGCGGTGTTAATCAAGAGTTATAGAGATCAAAAATAATATCCAGACACTAATAGACAATAAAATACATAATTACAGAACTTCAGCAGTTGGAATTAATTTAGTGGATGTCTTCTGAAACACATATAAAGACAGACGCTGATGTACTGATTGTTTGTTCCTTATATAAATTATCGATGAAAATGCACTCAATCAAAACTCCCTATAGTTTTATGGCAATAGAGTAATAACTTAGAAGCTCAGGCTTCATAAAATGAGAATTTTTTTAGAGAAGGGAATACATACCCCTGTTTTAAAAAATAGCTTGCGAGGAAATCTGGCAAGGCTGTTTGCCTCACCTGGGTAAGCAGAGGTTCAATAAAAGTAATTTTAAAGCTAAGGTTTTGCTCGGATCAACCTAGCGGGTACAAGATTTTGCAAGTAAGCTCAGGCAATATTAGGCACTGATGGCTTGTTGTTCGGCTTCAACTAACTGATTGTGAGGTACATCAAATCTAATGGTACTAGCTGCCCAGTCTTTGAAATCTGGTGCCAGCCAGACTAGCTTACGTAGAATTTCATCATTTACCCACAACACCAACGGAAACTGAAACTGTTTCCGAAACTCATCTCGCATGATGTTAGTACTGATGATTAGTTGGTTAATTTCCACTACAGATTCTAAACCCCGTACCATCAAAGCTTCGGGTTGAGTAGCACCAATTGCAGTTGTAATTGCTGTATATAATGTGTCAGACGCAGGTGAGAGCAGGATTTCGTGGATATCTGCTGATGAAAATTCTGTTAACAGATTCAGCACTTGCTCCTGCCTTTCAACACAGTTACAACAAGCTAATATCAGCGAGAACTCGCCACCAGAAACCATCATCGCCCTTGCCAGCCTTTTAGTGGCTGCGGTGCTGCTAACTGTGCCGTTTTCCGAATTACTTAAGCTGATCATTAAAAAATCCTGCTTTGAATTTTAAAAATATCTGAGCAATATTCAGTTATTCTACCCTATGATTTTTTACTCAAAAGTGTTAGACCGGGTAATTTGGATAAAGTTGTTACTTTAATACTAATGACAGTCTACGGATTATGTAAGGAAGAAGTATATTGTGTATTATCCCACACTTAATAATTAAGGAATAATGTAAAGGTAGCATCAAAATCATGTGAGCAAAAGATAATGCAGGCAAAAGGAAGCAAGTAAAGAATTAGCAATTTAATTACACTATATTTTCATAGATTTTCGCATCTATCCTTGGTTAAGTAATTATTTTTTAATATAAAGTTAAAAAAATACTCAGTATTAGTTTAACAACAAAGATTGGGAAGTGCGAGAAAACTTGACTGGCTAATGGTTTACTGTCACCTACGATAAGTCGCCTAGCAATGATTTTCCCTTGCAAGCTACTTTGGGGCGGGTGTAGAGTCGTGAAATGGTATCAGCCCAATATGCAAAAATCTCTCTTCATTAAAATTAACTCATAAGCTAATGAGCATTTAAGTTGCATAAAAGCAGGGCTGAAGCCCTTACTACGAGCGAATCATTCTGGAAAAATGAATGACGATTAGCTTATCATGTCCGCTTGATTGCTTATTAGACCCGAAGAACCCCACCCCGCCAAAGGATAGCTTTGTCGGAGTGGGGTTCTTTTCTTATGGGTAATTTAGCGGACATGATATCATCCGTTTGATAGACCTGTAAATCGAAGATGTCGCCTCGTTATATCATGTCCGTTTAAGGAATTATCATGAAGGCCGCAGTTCTTGCTGGGGGTAGGGAGCAGGGGGAGTAAGAAAAATATAATCTGAATAAATTGGATAGTTTATTTTCTGGAAGTCCCTAAATTCATTAGCAGGCTTGGTTTCTGGTAGTTTTAGGAATTATTCGAGGGTGAGAGATCAAGGAATTGCTGTTGTCATCCTCTTGAATTCTGTATTATTGCCACTCTGCCAAAATTGTATCGTTTATATTTTTGGCTGAGATAAATCCATCAAATTTGCCAGCTTGTAAACTACCCGCGCTCCAACATTACCATCCCACTCGGCATCACCAACTTCACAAATATCAAAGCCAATAATTTTTCTACCACTCTTGACTAATTCCCGGAACAGAAAAAATGTTTGCTCTAATTCCAGCCCACCTGGAACAGGAGTACCTGTACTTGGGCAAAGTTTTGGATCTAAACCATCGACATCAAAGCTAATGTAAACAAACTCAGGTAAATGACTGATAATTTCTCGGCATAAATCAAGCCAAGTTGTTCCAGAGTAAAGCTTTTGTTTAATAGCTGGGTCGTAGTATGCAATAATGCGATCGCTAGATTGGTCTATCATTTGCACTTCATCATGACTAATATCACGCAAACCCACTTGCACTAGCTTGGAAATTTGCGGTATTTTCATCGCATTAAACATAATCGATGCATGGGAAAACTCAAATCCCTCATAAGCATCGCGTAAATCTGCGTGGGCATCAATGTGCAAAATGCCATAGTTGGCGTAGTTAGCCGCTAATGCTTGGAAATAACCTAACGGCGAACTGTGATCTCCTCCAATAACTGCAACTTGCTTACCCTTGTTAATTGCTTCTTGGCAATTGTCAAACAGCCATTGATTTACCTGTTGTCCAGCCTGATTAATTTCTGTGAGGACAGGTGTTAAATCTGGTGGATCTGAGAGTTCTTTACCTTGGGCTAATCGTTCAATAATTTTTGCTGCCAAGGCGCGGTAGTATGTATTCTTCTCTAAGATATCTTGGGGAATTTCTACCATGAAAATTCCCTGCTTCCAACCATTAGGGTTATCGAAATCGAACAAATCTAGTTGAGTCGAAGCATCGAGAACTCGCTGGGGGCCGTTAGCAGTTCCTGCACCATAAGAAACAGTGACTTCCCACGGCACACCAAATACAATTAGGTTTGCAGATTCATAATCGCAGGGCAAACCTAAGAGGTTGCCATTTATTTCACCTACGCCGCTAGGATTGTAGTCTTGTAGTTGATTACTCATCGATTATCTTCTGGATTTACGTGGATAGACAGCACGCCGCCTAGTGGACATCTGCATTGTAATCAAAATTTTTCACAGACAGTTAGGGACTTCCAAATAAAAAAATACCCAAAAAACTGACGAAAAAAACTCTCTTCTCCTCATTCCTCTGTGTTCTCTGTGCCTCTGTGGTTCGTTTATTTAGGTAATTTATTTCTTAGAAGTCCCTTAACTACAACGCTTCTATTATTTGGTTGAAATTGCGGCGATACACCTGTTGACTGAACTCCTGCCACTTTTTGTCTGATGAATGGGGCGATCGCTGTAATGTTGCCTCTTGGACGTATGCCATTAATGGGCGACGAAGATGTTCGTATTTCTCGAAGGCTTTGGCTATAGCTTGCAGATTATCCCAGTTATTCTCTTCAGCAATTTTAGCGATGAGTGTTGTAACTATTAACGCATCTTCCAATCCTTGATTAGCTCCTTGAGCCATGAAGGGAGGCATTCCATGTGCGGCATCGCCAACTAAGACGATTCGCCCTACACTCCAGGCTGGTGGAATTGTAGCAGGATTAGCTTCAGGATTGAGGTCAGTTGGGTTAGAAACTTGTAAAGAATCTGAAATGCTAGCGTGATGAATATAGTATGGACGCTGCTGCATTTTGGCAGGAGGAGACAGACGCACTAATTGCTTGAGCGGATCAGGAAATCCTGCTTTTTCCAACTCATGCAAAGCTAAGTCAATTAAAGAACTTTCAGATTTTCCTTGCAACGATTCTAAAGGCAAAGCAAGATGTATTATGTACCCTGCCTCACCAGTTGGTCTGTAATATAAAATTATCCTGATGTTATTTATACAAACAGAATTTCCAGATATTTCATCATTAGTAATTGTTACAAGTGGTGAGTTTTGAAAGAAATCTTCTTTTAGTTTTGTCCATAGTTCCTTTGGTACTTCAGCTATTTCCCTACACAATATAGCTGCAAAACCAGAGTATTCAGGTCGGGCAAAATCATCAAATTGAGTATCTGTGTAAAGCAGCCTACGAACTGTAGAATTAATCCCGTCTGCTGCAACAATTAGTTTGGCTCTAATGGATTTTGTTGCTAATTCTTGAGGAGCAATATCTGAGTTTGGGGGCTGTGGATCGTTCTGTTTATGCCCATCTGTCCAATAGGCGTATGGGTTGGTTTCTATTTGGGTATTACCTACACAATCTATGCGGATACAACCTTTTTCCGGCTCATTTACAACATTAATGCAACGGTGATTAGCTTTAACTCGGTTTTCTGGAAGTAGCTGTCTGAGGGTTGTCTGCAAATTGTACCAAGAAATTGATACTCGTCCCTCGCCATAATCTTTAAACCAGTCATCAAAACTAAGCGAAATTGAGTTAATTATTTGTCCTTTTAAGTTTTTGTAAATCCATTTGGGTGAATTTTTTGGAGGTTGATTCTCTTCACGAGGTTCGACAGCGTTCTGGTCATTAGACTGCTGGGAATTCAATAAACCAAGTCCGGTTTGTTTGACTTCTTCGTAAGCGTTAGGATCTAAATATTTGAGAGCTTGTAATCCATTGGGGAGAAGATCCAATGTTTGCCCAATTTGACGAAAGGCGCGAGTTTGATCGATGACAAGGACATTTTCAATTCCACGTTTACGTAAGCCAATGGCAGTTGCTAACCCAATAGGCCCAGCGCCAACCACTACAACATCGTAGATTTCTTGAGAGGTAGAAGAGGCGATCGCAGATGCAGATAATGTATCAGCTTTGGTTGATGTATTTGTATGTGTATGAGGTGTTGATTTAGTTTCTGGCATATTTGTACATTGGATGGAAGCTGGACAATGTGGAAAGCTATAGCCATCAAGTTACATAGGATGACACAACAATTTTAAAATCAAATATAAAAAGTTAGGTATTTTGCTGCGATCGCTCTTTTTGCTCGACGGTTCGTGTTCAGAGGTGGAGCGATCGCCCTTTTTGCTCAATTCAACCTACATGGATATTAATTTTTAGCCTTAACCAATACCTTTGCCAAAAAAATTCCCACCCAGACATTTACCTGGATGGGTAATATATAGCGGTTCTCAGTTGAGTGAGGTACAAGAACCCCACCCCCAACCCCCTCCCCGCAAGCGAGGAGGGCACTATGATGTACCTTGTATGATTAGTAAACGCTATAATACGGGACAAAATAATCTTCCCGAAATAAGTAGGGTAATTATTTGCTCTCTGTAAAATCAGCGTCAATCACATCGTCGCCGCTACCAGAACTAGAGGTGGAACCGCCATCTTGAGGTTCAGCCCCTGGTGCAGCACCGGCACCAGCTTGTTGATAGATGTTGCTACCAACGGCGAATAGAGCTTGTTGCAATTCTGGAGTGAGCTTTTTGATTTGCTCATCGTCTTCTTTAGCAACTGCTTCCCGCAGTTCTTTCACTAAACCTTCGACTTTGGTCTTGTCAGCATCGGGAACTTTATCGCCCAATTCTTGTAACTGCTTTTCAGCTTGGTATGCTAAAGAGTCGGCTTGGTTCTTGCGTTCAATCTTCTCACGTTTGTCTTTGTCAGATGAAGCGTTTTGTTCAGCTTCTCTTACCATCCGGTCAACATCAGTTTTATCCAGGGTGGAAGCACCAGTTATGCTGATGGACTGTTCTTTACCAGTACCTTTGTCCTTAGCGGTGACGTTAAGGATACCGTTAGCGTCAATATCAAATACTACTTCAATTTGAGGAACGCCACGTGGTGCAGGAGGAATACCATCTAGGCGGAAGGTTCCCAAACTCTTGTTATCGTTAGAAAATTCGCGTTCACCTTGAAGGACGTGAATTTCTACGTTGGTTTGACCATCCACTGCGGTGGAGAAGACTTCCGATTTCTTGGTGGGGATTGTTGTGTTGCGGGGGATAATTTTGGTCATCACGCCGCCCAATGTTTCAACACCCAAAGAAAGCGGTGATACATCTAACAGTAAGATGCCAGTAACTTCATTATTCAATACACCTGCTTGAATAGCTGCACCAATTGCGACAACTTCATCAGGGTTAACACTTTGATTAGGGTCTTTACCCAATACCTGCTTCACAATCTGGTGGACTGCGGGAATCCGGGTAGAGCCACCAACTAACACCACTTCATCAATATCGCTTTTGCTTAACTTGGCATCCCGGAGAGCGTTTTCTACAGGGATACGGCAACGGTCGATTAAGTCAGAACAAAGTTCTTCAAATGTGGCGCGAGTCAGGGTTGTATCCAGGTGCTTGGGGCCATCCTGGGTAGCGGTGATAAATGGCAGGTTAATTTCTGCTTGAGTAACGCTAGAAAGCTCAATTTTGGCTTTTTCTGCGGCTTCAGTCAGACGTTGTAAAGCTTGTTTATCTTTGCGTAGTTCAATGCCTTCGGCTTTCTTGAACTTTTCAGCTAAGAAGTCAACTATTTTTTTATCAAAGTCGTCACCACCAAGGTGTGTATCCCCAGATGTTGCTAGTACTTCAAAAACTCCATCTCCTACTTCCAGCACAGATACGTCGAAGGTACCACCACCAAGGTCAAATACGAGGATGGTTTCGTTACTCTTCTTGTCAAACCCATAAGCTAGAGAAGCAGCAGTTGGCTCGTTGATAATTCGCAGAACTTCAATTCCGGCGATTTTACCAGCATCTTTTGTCGCTTGCCGTTGGGAGTCGTTAAAGTATGCGGGAACGGTGATTACAGCTTGGGTGACAGTTTCACCCAAGTATTTGCTGGCATCTTCAACTAGTTTGCGAAGAACCTTTGCAGAAATTTCTTCAGGAGCAAACGGTTTACCAGCTATCGGACAATCTAATTTTACATTGCCGTTGCTGCTGAGAACTTTGTAAGAAACTTCAGTTGCTTCGTTACTTACTTCATCGTAGCGGCGACCGATAAAGCGTTTGACTGAGTAAAACGTATTTTCGGGGTTCATCACCGCTTGGCGTTTAGCGATTTGGCCAACCAAGTTGTCGCCATTTTTCGCAAATGCTACTACTGATGGCGTTGTCCGAAAACCTTCAGCATTAGCAATTACTGTAGGTTTACCACCTTCCATCACTGCCACGCAGGAGTTTGTTGTTCCTAAGTCAATTCCAACTACTTTTGCCATTTTAGGTGCTGGCTCCGTATAACTACAAATGAATGAATGAGAATAAAAAGGACTAAATTTTGAACCAACAGGTCAATAAATCAGCCAATTCAGCATGAATACCTTTGATTTGGCTTTCCTGGGGTTAAAACTCCAGACTATGCTGATATATATACTGAAGTTTAGTGGTAGCCAGTCCATGAAGGGTGGTTTCCCGAACCTTGCTTGGGACGGTTAAACTAACTAAATTGTGTTTTTAGTTGGTTCATGGATCAATTTGCCTTCACTCTGTCTAATGTATGAGAATTAATACTTTCAGTAATTAGGGTGAACCGTAACATCAGAGTGGTGTTTGCCGTCTTTAGAGGTAAAGTATTGGGAATTAGGGATTGGGAATTGGGGATTGGATAAAATATCACTCAGCACTTAGCAGTTACTTAAGTCGAGAGAAAAGAGTTTTCCAATCAATCACAGGTGGTCTTTGTCCCTGGTTGACTAGTTCAAAAATTTTCCTGGAAGTACTTGGCTGAAAAAGGCATTCCACACAAGCGTTTGCTACATCAATCCGGCTGGCATCACCTGAAAGTGTATCCCCAGTGCCTACGACAACACCGTATTTACCCCCTGTTTTTGCCTTTAGCAGTGTGTTGAGGTCGTATGATGTATATGGCCCGTCAATCAAGCGTCCTGGGCGGATGATGGTGTAGGGTAATCCTGAATTAATAATGGACTCCTCACCCTTTTGTTTGGCATCTAAGACACCAAAAGCATTAAGAATACTAAAAGGAAACTGATTTTTACGGAGAATTCCACAGGAAGAGACGAAAACGAATCGCTTCAAATTTCTGGGTGCTGCTGTAACTAGGTTGCTGACACCTTGGGCATCAACTTTAGCCGGACTATTCTTTGCTTTTGCTTGGCTAGATTTAGGGTTAAGGAAAGTGATTCCCCATTCAAGCAAGTTTGGGGTTTGGTCAAACTCCCATCGCGCAGAGGGAAAGGCGGTGGTTCCAGCACAACTGATGATGTGGGTGACATTTTGCGTTGCGGCTGTGAGTGTAGCTGGCTGACGGATGTCACCAATAGCAATTTCCACTCTTTTGTTAAACATTTCTTCGGCTTTTGCGGCATTGCGTGTTAGAACACGAACTTTCCAACCCTTTTCTAGGAGTTTGCCTACTACCAGTTGCCCCACTCCACCAGTAGCACCAGCAACTAGTACCAAATCTTCAGCTGAAGTTTCAAAAGAAGTCATAAATTGCCTTTGAGATAGTCTATTTTTAATCTACTCAAAAAATGCGATCGCGTTGTCTCTCGCAAAGAAGGGATCGCCAAGATAGACCCAAATTAGAGACTTCCAGTTAAAAATTTGGCTAATAGCTGTTGACTTTGTAGCTTTTAGGCACACATGTGGGAATTTTAAAATCAGGGCAAACTCCCCAAAACTAAATCAGCACAGTAGCCAGCACTTGAGGTTTCGAGCAAGGAATGAAAATTAGTCAAAAATTAATTGCGGGTATTTTAGGAATGGCTACTCTCTCAGTAATCGTTGGTGCAATTAGTGCCCATCAACAATTGAAGATAGCTAAGTACCTTGCTCAACAAGAGGCTGAAGAAGTTGCTGGACTACTGGGATATTTCGTGAGTCATGAGCTTGAATCCCACGAAATGCGATCGCGCCAGGAGATGCTAGCCCACTTACAAGAGCATGTTCAATCGCTACACAAGCAACGTCAACGCGATCTGGAGATTGTAGATCGCAATAAAATCATTCTGGCAGATGTAGTTGCAGAAGATATCGGTACGCGATTAGATGAGGATCGCAATAATGAAGTTGGTAAAACTATTCAAGATGGTATACCAAGAACATATATTGAGGCTAGTCCTGAGTACCCACAGGGGATTCAATTGATTGCTGTTGCTTTTAAGACTAGCAAGGGTGAAACACTTGGTGCAGTCATTCTGGAATATACACCGCTTTATAAAGTAGCACTAGCAACAGCCGAAAAAAATATTGTTGTGACATCGGTCATCAGTTTGGCTTGTGGCATTCTGGCATTATTAGCAGGCTATTTGATCTCTATAAGTATCTCAAAACCGATTAAACAACTCCAGCAAGCTTTGCTATATCTGGCTGAAGGAAAGTTGGATACCAGAGTTAGTATTCACTCTCAGGACGAAGTTGGCGAGTTAGCAACCTCGTTCAATAAAATGGCAGACGATTTGCAACATTCTAGAAATAAGTTAGTCAATGCTAACGAACAATTACGAGATGAAATTACCGAGCGCCAGCAGGCAGAAGCAGAACTTCAGCAAGCTCTGAAAGACCTACAAAAAACCCAAATCCAATTAATTCAATCTGAAAAAATGTCCAGTCTAGGTCAACTAGTGGCGGGAGTTGCCCATGAAATCAACAATCCGGTTAACTTTATCTACGGCAACCTCGAATACGCTGATGATTACACTCAACAGATGTTGCTGTTAATTAAGCTTTATCAAAAATACTACCCCTATCCAGAGCCAGAAATTCAAAATGCTAACCAACTGACCGATATTGAGTACCTAATAGAAGATTTGCCTAAGATGTTAACCTCAATGAAAATGGGGGCTAAACGCATCCGGGAAATCGTTCTCAGTCTCCGAATCTTCTCTCGTTTGGATGAAGCTGAGTTTAAAACAGCAGATCTGCATGAAGGAATCGAAAGTACTCTGCTAATTTTGCAACATCGGCTCAAAGCACAAAATAATCGCCCTCAAATTCAAGTGGTTAAAGAATATGGTGAAATGCCTAAAATCCAGTGTTTTGCAGGGCAAATGAATCAGGTATTTATGAACCTCTTGACAAATGCAATCGATGCTTTAGAAGAGGCTTTCCAAAAAGAACTTTGTCCAAATCCCTTGATTCGCATTTCTTCTCAACAGGTAAATGAATTTGCCGTGATTCGGATTGTTGATAATGGATCGGGAATTCCAAAAGAAATCCAGTCGCGCTTATTTGACCCTTTTTTCACTACGAAAGCAGTTGGTAAGGGGACTGGTATGGGATTATCGATCAGCTACCAAATAATTGCTGAAAAGCATGGTGGATCTTTAGAATGTATTTCATCACCAGGACAGGGTGCAGAGTTTGCGATCGCAATCCCAATTCGAGCCGGCAAATCAGCACAATTATCAATCTGCGATCGCCACGATCAGGTAACAGGGTAAATATAAGGGTTTTTGAAAAATAAGTGCGTAGGCGTAGCCCGTCGTAGACATCGCCATATAGGGGAAATTGCTCCCGAATTGTTCGGTTCTACCACTTTCAATAGTACACAAATGGCTATAACCTCGTAGGTAGTAGTGAAATGTCTACCTTAAGACGCTGTTAGTCGCTCTTGAATTAGGGGGTGAAAACCTGTGTACGAATGGATATTGCCAAGTCTAAACGAAATCTTAACTGAAAATCAATCAAGTGTGGCTGAATGTTCGCCTGGTAAAGCAGAGCGGCAGTGGCGTGTCAGCCTCGCTGCGACAGAACACTTGCTATTAAATACTTTAGCAGGTACTTCAGTTGACACAACCCAAGGATTAGTTTTAGCTGCACCCGCACCCTTATTTAGTCAGCTAAAACTGACTCAAAGCTTACAAACAGTAACTTTTACGGCAAAACCATTTAATCCTTTGGCACTGATGCCATTTCAGATGCCAGATAAGATGCCTGCGTTGGACTATGCCAACGCATCTATAAATGAAGAAAATGAAGAGGTCGCTCCTCATGAATCAGTACTTCCCTTATTACCTGCCGATCCTCTCGGTGCAGAGCAGTTTTGCTTAGTTTTTACTGATAAATTTAGATTAGTACTGGTTTTAGCAACCCACAAAAACGGTAAAAAAACATTTTCATTTTCTTTTGAGCCAGAAGTAGTACAGCAAGCTTGGCGATCGCTAGGAACCAGGGTAATGCTGGCTAATCCAGAATTTTTTGCCCATCTAGATGCATTAGTAGAACAGTATTCCCCGGTAGCACCAGACTACCGCATCATGAATCAGTTTAGTCAGTTGTTGCTTCAGGAATTAACAGAAGCAGAAGAGACTAGGGAGTGGGGAATAGGAACTAGGGACAAAGAAGACAAAGAGAATAACCCATGTTCAATGTCCAATGCCCAATCCCAAAATCCTGATGTAGAATTGCTCCAAGCTTTCGCTCACGAAGTCCGCACACCTTTAACAACGATTCGCACGATGACCCGTCTGTTGCTGAAGCGGCAAGACTTAGATCGTAGCGTGGTCGATCGCTTAAAAGTTATCGATCATGAGTGTACTGAGCAAATAGACCGCATGGAGTTGCTATTTAAGGCAGCAGAACTAGAAACTACAGCCTCTACAAAATCGTCAAAAACTCAACTCACACCGATGTCTTTAGATCAAGTGTTGCAGCAAAGCATTCCCCGATGGGAACAAGCAGCACATCGGCGGAACTTAACTTTAAATGTTGTTTTACCCCAGCAACTACCAACTGTGGTCAGTAATCCCATGATGTTAGATCAGGTACTCACTGGTTTGATAGAGAATTTCACTCGCAGCTTACCTTCTGGTAGCCATATTCAAGTACAAGTTATCCCGGCTGGAGATCAACTTAAGTTACAGTTATCGCCCCAATTTGGGTGCAAAGATTCGAGTAAAGCCGCTACACCTGCAACCCCACCAATTCGCAAAGCCCTTGGTCAATTGCTGATGTTCCAACCAGAAACGGGTACGATTAGTTTGAATATCGCCGCAACGAAGCATTTGTTTCAGGCGATCGGTGGAAAATTGATTGTGCGCCAGCGTCCACACTATGGGGAAGTCTTGACGATTTTCCTTCCCTTAGAAGTTAGCAATCAACATAAATCAGGAGCAAAAATCTAGGAGTGAAGATTCATCAACTATTTTTTTAAATTATAAATATTCACCTAAACTAACGTGAGTTAAAAAGACTTCTCCTTGCTTTGAACTAAATTTCAAAGCAAGGAGAAGTCTTTTATGCGGATAAAATATAATCCATCGAACTCACATGAAATTAAACAGTAATTAAAACCTCTAATGTCATGTCCGCTAAATTACCCATCACCCCTTAATCCCCTGGAGACAAAGCATAGCTTTGGCGGGGTGGGGTTCTTCGGGTTTAATAAACAATCGAGCAGACATAATATAACTTGCCATCTTTAAAAATAGATGCCAAAAATGGATATAAATTCTGGCTAAAAGCTAAGTATACATTTGGGCAAAAATCAACAGGAAAATTATGGCAAATTTTGAAGTAATCGAACGAGAAAGCTTACGTTTAGTCAAGGTAACTTTGCAAAACGAAACAGTAAAGACTGAATCTGGTGCTATGTACTATATACGCGGCAACATTCAGATGCAATCTAAACCCCCTTCAGCAGGCGGATTTTTAAAATCCTTAGCGACAGGAGAAAACATTTTCCGTCCTACATATACAGGTACGGGTGAATTATATTTAGAGCCGTCTTTAGCGGGATATCACATTATAGAATTAGACGGTAGTGAATGGATTTTAGATAGTGGCGCTTATTGGGCTAGTGATGGCGCTGTGGAAGTAGGAATTGAACGAAACAAGTTTTTATCAGGCTTAATTGGTGGCGAGGGCTTGTTTCAAACAAAAGTCAAAGGCAGGGGTAAAGTGGTAATGGTAGCACAAGGCCCTGTAGAAGTAATAAATTTACAAAATGACCGATTAGTTGTCGATGGAAATTTTGCGATCGCTCGCACAAGTACTGTAAGATATCGCGTTGAAAAAGCTACCAAATCTCTTTTAGGCTCGATGACTTCTGGAGAGTTTCTTGTCAATACTTTTGAGGGAACAGGGACTGTATTGCTTACTCCCATACCTTATTGGCAAGTCATGATGCTCCGCCAAATTACCGCCGTCATCCCAAAAACTTCTAGCTAATAATTATTGGTAAGCTGGGGAAAAGAAGGAATTAAAAACTAATTGTTCACAAGAGAGATAATTAGCTGGTTATTAAAACTTTAATTCCTTTTATTAACTTTATGAGCAACATATAGGAATCCAGTTTGATTTCTGAAAATATCCGTAGGATGTGTTATCACGGAGAGTACGGCATCAAACCCTTGATAACAGTGCGTTACGAACTCCGTTCTAACACACTCTACAATACCTAATTTCGTTCAAAAATCAAATAGTAATCCTATAGATTATGCCTAAATTTGTGATGCTTTTTTTGATTAACCTTAAAAAAGGTAAAGTTGTATAACACCACAAAGTTACTCAGGCGATAATCAAAACTTATCAGTCCTTTTCTATTGCGATCGCTCTTGGGGTATTGTTAACAGTCGCCAGTTGGACTGTAAATGTGGAACCTTCATATAATTTACTTTTCACAGAAATAGATCCGCCACAGCGCAGCAGCAATTGCTGTACTATTGTTAACCCCAAACCAGCACCACCATAATCTTCAGTTGCTGCTGCACGCACCCGATAAAATCGGTCAAAGATTTTAGGAATCTCACTTTCGGCAATCCCGATACCCGGATCGCGAAATTCTAATTGGACATAATCGCCTTGAAGACGAGCACGCACCCATACTTCACCCCCATTAGGAGTAAACTTAATGCTGTTGTGCAGTAGATTAATTACAATCTGCCTCAGCCCACCACTCACACACCAAATAGATGGGAGTTCAGTGGGTACGGTGTAGGCTAGCATAATCCCTTTTTCTTGGGCTAGAGGTTGGTAGGTACTGACTACTCCCGGTACAATATCTGAGAGTCGCACCGACTCTAAAGCCGTCCCCTCTAAATTACGTTCTAGTTGCAACAGTTCCAATAAACCAGTAATTAGGGAATTTTGCTGATCGCACTGGGTATTTAACATCTGTAAATAACGTTGTCGCTGCGGGGGCTTGAGATTAGGAGAATTCAATAACGAAAGTGCTGTCTTCATGTGCGTCAGAGGTGTACGCAGTTCTTGACATAGATTCTTCAGATATTCATCTTGGAGTTGATCCTTATCGTGCAGTTCTTGATTTAGCTGCTGCAACTTGGTAGTGCGAGCTGTGATGATTTGACGATTAATTTCATCCTGTCGTAGGAGTTGTTTGGCAAATAGTTGAGTCATCAGTGCGGCTTGAGGCACAGTTGGACAAATAAAATCAGCAGGTACAATTGGGGATGATTCTGGTGCAATTGCTTTTTGGATACCATCTAATACTTGCTGAATTACTCTCCCCTCAACAGTTGTGATAATCAGCAATGGCTGATTTTTATTAGTATTTACCTTTGTCGATATCTGATTTTTGCGTTTTTTAAGTGGTCGATGAGCCAAAATTAAACTGGAAAACTGGGGCGATAAAACCATAAGAAAGTTTTCCCGTCGCAGTTGGCTATCTGGTGGCAGGTGAACGGTGACATGATGAGGAGATGAAGAAGACGAGGGAGATGAGCGAGTATTTTCTTCCCCTCCTCCTTCATCTTCCCCTACTCTCCCTTTTCCGCTCTCTTCAATCTGGCAAGTATAGATGAGACTAGACGCACCCACTGAGGATTGATAACGTGCTAATTCTGATTGCCAAATTTTTTCTGGTGGTAGCTTCACCCATAAAGTGGCTGCAATTTGCTGCTCAATTAGTAAGTCAATTTGCGCTCTCACCAGTGATAGCAGAGTAGCAGGACTGAGGGACAATGGTTTTGGAGGCACTTGCACTCCCATAACCAGTTGATAAACAGACAGATCCTTAGCCAAAGAAACATTCATGAGTCAAGCATAAAAAGGATGAAGCAAGAAATAATTCTGTCTTCGATTTTCACCTTTATGTGTGCATTTTTTCCAAAATCCCCACGGAAAGAAACATTAACTATGAAAAATGGGAATGGGGAAAGTTAGGAATGCCCAATTCCCAATGCCCAAATTAACGTTGTATGTTCAGTCTTTCTTGTAAAGCCTCGCGTGCATGTTCTCGGTCATCAAAATGGATTTTTTCAGTACCAAGAATTTGGTAGTCTTCGTGACCCTTGCCAGCAAGCAAGACTCCATCACCTGGTTGTGCTTGTAAAATAGCAGTACGAATTGCAGTAGCCCGATCGCAAATTACCATTGGTTTTATTGTGGGGGGAATTCCTGCCAAAACGTCTTCTAAAATTCGTTCTGGATCTTCAGTCCGGGGATTATCTGATGTCACTACTGCCACATCAGCTAACTCAGCAGCAATTTTACCCATTTTTGGGCGCTTAGTGCGATCGCGATCGCCTCCGCAACCAAATACGCAAATCACTTTTCCAGGTATAAACGGGCGTGCAGCCTTCAGTAAATTTTCCAAACTATCGGGTGTATGAGCATAATCCACAATCACGCTAATATCTTGCTCATTACTAATTTGTACCCGTTCCATCCGTCCTGGAACTCCAGGAAAATCAGGGATCGCAGATGCCACCAACTCCAAATCTAGCCCTAAATGTAAAACTGCTCCTACGGCTGCTAGAAGATTTTCTAAATTATATTGTCCGACTAGAGGCGATCGAAAAGCTACGTCACCTTTTGGTGTATGTAATGTACCACTGACACCATTCGGCTCATAACTTAAATCGCTCATCCATAAATCAGCGCTGTTGTCGTTGACACTGTAACTCCAAACCTGTGAGGAATCTAACGAGGCAATTAACCGTTTACCGTAGGAATCATCAGCATTAATTATTGCCCGTCCCTTGAGATAATCAGGGCTAAATAACAACGCTTTGGCGGCAAAGTAATCTTCCATATCGCTGTGATAGTCGAGATGGTCTTGGGTAAGATTACTAAATACCGCCACCTCAAATTCACAACCCAGCACTCTCCCTTGGGCTAAAGCGTGAGAACTTACTTCCATCACCCCAAACTCACTACCAGCTTTTACAGCCTCTGCTAGCTGCTGTTGCAGTTCCACGGCGAAGGGCGTAGTGTGGGCAGCAGTTTGCTCAAAACCTGCCCAACGGGTGTAGAGAGTTCCCATCAAAGCTGTAGCTAAATTAGCTTTGATCAGCAAAAATTCAATTAAATGGGTAGTTGTAGTTTTGCCATTTGTACCAGTTACACCTACCAGCTTGAGTTTTCGCCCCGGATAGCCGTAAAAAGCACTGGCTATTTGGGCACAAGCTTGAGTTATGTTACTTGCACTGATGACTACAGCCTGATCTGTGGGAGGATTTTTTTGTGCAGCTTCAGGAGAGACGATCGCAGCTACAGCCCCCGATGCGATCGCACTTTGCCAAAATTCCCCACCATCAACTCGCGTTCCTGGCATCCCAATAAACAAATCTCCCACACGACAAGCATGAGAATTCGTCTTCAAACCCCTAACTTCCACATCCTCTAAAGTCGGATGGCTAGGCAATTGCTCAAGACTGTCTACCGCCGTTAGTAATTCCCGCAATTTCATGTTGTGAACCTCGTCACATTCTTGATCTTGCGCTTATTCTGCATTATTTTTTTCGTAATTGGCTAAATACTTACGCAACATTTGCTCCAACTGCTGCACGCTAGCACGAGGAGAAGGACGCGGCAATGGTGCTTCTATAATTTCTTCCTCTGCGCCACGGACACTTTGCTCAACGGGGGGGAACCCCCGCACGCAAGTGTCCTCCTCTGCGCCTCTGTGGTTCGATAAATAAAGTACCGGCACCTCATACTCATACGCAGCAAACCAATCTTCACGAGTCGTAATATCCCTAATTTCCAACTCGAAACTAAGATTTTGGATTTTTTCTAGCTTTTCTTGCAAGCCTTCGCATAAATGACAGCCTGGTTTACTGTATAAAATTAATCGCATTGTTTATTTGAGGTGTGGCAAGAGGTTATAAGTTTAGAATAACTAACGAACCGCAGAGGCGCAGAGTCCGCAGAGGAGGAGAGATGAGAAAAGAGTTTGATGTGGTTGAGTATGTTGAGCTTATGGCGTTGTTAGTGGATTTGCAGCTAAGAGATGAGGATCGGGATGGGGTGGTGGCAAATTTTGAGAGAATTATGGCGATCGCTAATCTTGTTAATGAGTTTCCTCTAACAGAAGAAATTGAAGCTGCACCTATATTTGAACCATAATAGCTATAAGAATCAGCTTTGATTTTTGCAAATATACTGAGACTTAAAAGCTTCTTTTTTCATGGTTTTCTCGAAAATACTGAAGATACCTTTTTCTGGAAGTCATGCTTGTTTTCAGCAAATCTTTACCTCTACCTATATATTTAGATACATTTTCAAGTTTATTTGTAATTAATTAATAAGTTCTTTGACTAATGAAAGTAGTTTTACTCATAAATGAAAAATTACCTTAATTCTCCAAATTACATATACCAAAATATAGATTCGCTCCTTAGTATCTTGCCTTTACAGTAAATATTAAGAGGACATTTATGAGAGTAGTAATTCATGCCTAATGAGCATCGTTTGGAAGAAGAATTTCTATCCCAGGAAGCTGAAAGGAGAATATCCGAAAAGCTAGATGGAGCCGAAAAAATAGAAATAGATATACAAACCGATCTTTTGAAAATAGTTCAGGGACAGGCAGATGGGGTTTCGGTTGCTGGCTTTGGATTAGCGATCAAAGAAGACATTCGCATACAGGAAATAAAACTGCAAACAGATACTATTAACATTAATCCTTTAAGCGCTCTTTTTGGTCAAATAGAACTCAATGAGCCAGTAAATGCCACAGCCAGAATTATACTTACAGAAGTAGATATTAATCGCGCCTTGGCATCAGACTTTGTTCTCAGCCAGATGCAAAATTTTGATTTGGATGTAGATGGTGAAATTGTGAGTTTTGAAGCACAAGAAATTCAAATATTTTTACCTGGTGACGGCAAAATAGAATGTAGGGGAAGAGTGCTGTTAAAGGAAATGGGAAATACTCGCCCTTTAGCTTACACTGCACTCCTTCGCCCACGCACTGATTCACAATCTGCGATGCTAGAAAGTTTTAACTGCACTGAGGGAGAGGGGATTTCAATAGAATTAGCTACAGCTTTCATGCAGAAAGCTAAAGAATTAATGAACTTACCATATTTAAAATGGGAAGATATGGCGTTCAGCATTAAAGATATAAAAGTAGAAATTGGTAGTTTAATACTCCTAGTACAAACTCAAGTGAAGCAAATACCGTCATCAATAACTGAACTATCTCCTTAGTAGTATTGACACTAGTTAAAGATAATTTTTGTAACTAGGGAGTGATGTAAACGCTTAAAAAATTTTATAAGCTTTTGAAAGCTACTTAATTTCAAAATGATAACTATGCAAGAGTATGATGTTGTGCTGATCGGTGCTGGGCACAATGGGCTAGTCTGTGCAGCTTATTTGCTGAAAGCTGGTTATAGTGTCCTGTTATTGGAAAAGCGTTCTGTTCCAGGTGGTGCAGCAACAACTGAAGAATGTTTACCCCAAGAAGCTCCTGGGTTTAAATTTAACTTATGTGCTATTGACCATGAATTTATTCACTTGGGGCCAGTTGTTGAAGAATTAGAACTAGAAAAATACGGCTTGCATTATCTGGAGTGCGACCCGGTTGTTTTCTGTCCTCATCCTGATGGTAAGTATTTCTTAGGACATAAGTCAGTAGAAAAGACTTGTGCAGAAATTGCCCGTTACAGCGAACGTGATGCCAAAAAATACGCTGAATTTGTAGACTTTTGGCAGCGATCGCTAGGTGCAATGATTCCTATGTTTAATGCACCACCAAAATCAATTATAGACATCGTTGGTAACTACGACATCACCAAACTGAAAGATTTATTTTCGGTTATTGGTTCTCCCAATAAAACGCTGGACTTCATTCGCACCATGTTAACCAGTGCTGAAGATTTACTTAATGAGTGGTTTGATGAGGAATTTCTGAAAGCACCACTAGCCAGATTAGCATCAGAACTTGGTGCGCCACCATCACAAAAAACCCTTGCCATTGGTGCAATTATGATGGCAATGCGTCATAATCCTGGAATGGCCAGACCTCGCGGCGGTACTGGCGCACTTGTGCAAGCTTTAGTGAATCTAGTCACAAGTAAAGGTGGCGTTATTCTCACAGATCAGCATGTTGAAAAAGTTTTAATTGATGATGGAAAAGCTGTTGGTGTGCGGGTTGCTGGTGGTACAGAATATCGTGCCAAATACGGAGTTATTTCTAATATTGATGCCAAGCGGTTGTTCTTACAAATGACTGATAAAAGCGATGTTGATGGAGCCGATCCAGATTTATGGGAAAGGTTAGAACGCCGCATTGTTAACAATAACGAAACCATCCTCAAGATAGACTTAGCTTTAGACGAACCACTGCGTTTTCCATACCACGCCCACAAAGACGAATATCTCGTTGGTTCTATCTTAATTGCTGATTCTGTGGCTCATGTAGAACAGGCTCATAGTAAATGCACCTTGGGAGAAATTCCTGATGCTGACCCATCAATGTATGTGGTAATGCCTAGTTATTTAGACGCTACATTAGCACCAGCAGGTAAGCACACCGTATGGATTGAATTCTTTGCCCCTTATCAAATTGCCGGTGCAGAAGGCACTGGTTTAAAAGGTACTGGTTGGACAGATGAATTGAAAAACAAAGTTGCAGATAGGGTGATTGATAAGTTAGCAGACTATGCACCGAATGTCAAGAATGCAACTATCGCCCGTCGTGTAGAAAGCCCAGCAGAATTAGGAGAAAGATTAGGTGCGTACAAAGGAAATTATTATCATATTGATATGACTTTAGATCAGATGATATTTTTCCGTCCCTTACCAGAAATAGCGAACTACAAAACGCCTATTGATAATCTATTTTTGACTGGTGCAGGGACTCATCCAGGTGGTTCGATTTCGGGAATGCCAGGACGCAATTGTGCGCGTGTATTTTTGCAAGCAAAGCATCCCATTAGCCAAACTTTGAAGGATGCGCGAGATTCGATTAAGTCAACTGTCGAGTCGGTATTTGGCATTAGTTAGGTGTTGGAAAGATAGAGCATATCATTCATTATCTATTTTTTGCCTTCATGTCTTTGTAATTAAAATATAGTTTGGGATGAAAAAGACATGGAGGCATTATCTAAAATGTTCTCTTCATAGATATGAGATTGCTTTATTTTATCTGCTACGAGCAATGATTAAATAAATATACAAATCACCATCGCCACAAAATAAGACATTGTTAGAAGCGGGAGATTTACCCCCCCCAGAATTTGTTAATATAATGCGTGATGCGTTCTGAAGTTGCATAGTTAAAATTGCTAGAAAGATGCAAAGACGTAATTTGAATGACGATTAGCTTAGATAATTGATTGATAGAATAAAGCAATTAACATCATTGTTTGGCAAAAAACTAGTGCGATCGCAACCTCGCTAGCTAAAAGAAATATTCCCAAATACTTACTATTACAACATATACAGCAACAAAAATAATGTTTCTTTAGTGAAATAAGTTCTAAGTAATTGCTTTATGTGTATTTAATATGATAATGTAATATCCGCTTGATTGAAATAAGCATATATGCATTATTAAGCAAGCTGTTTCTAAAAATATAAGTGAATTAATGGGTAAAAATTAGTGTATTTTGATAATACTCAAAAAACGAACGAATTTTAACATCGTCTCATAATTTTTGTAGGTACAGCATGGTTTTTCAGCGCTGCTTCGTTGCATCTGGTTTGATAGCTTTCTTTGCTTTTGGTTGTAGTGGTGGGGCAAACTCATCAATAGAAAAGACTACACAAGTTGTCCAAGAAAGTAATGTAACCCAGCTTTTCATAGAAGCGAAGACTACCCAAAAAGCAGAAGATTTTTTTCATCAAGGTAATAATTTATTAGATGGACAACGTTATGATGATGCAATAAAAGCTTATGACAAAGCGATCGCCATCAAAGCTGAGAGTCCTGAAGCTTGGATTAACCGTGGCATAGGCTTGACATCGTTGCAACGTTACAAAGATGCTCTGGTATCTTACGACACAGCGATCGCCATCAAACCCGACAAATATGAAGCTTGGTATAATCGTGGCATAGCTTTGACATCGTTGCAACGCTACAAAGATGCTGTTGTATCTTACGACAAAGCGATCGCTATCAAACCCGACAAATATGAAGCTTTAATTAACCGAGGCATTGCTCTGACAAAGCTGCACCGCTACCAAGACGCTATTGCATCTTATAATAGAGCGATCGCCATCAAGCCAGATTTACACCAAGCATATTACAACAAAGCTTGCTCTTATGCTTTACAAAGCAATCTGGAATTAGCAATTGAGAATCTAGACAAAGCCATCAAGCTGGTTCCTGATAAATACAAGAAATTAGCCAAAACCGATCCAGACTTTAGCAAAGTGCGTAGTGAAAAGCAGTTTCAGGAATTACTGCAATAGTATTTTGTCACCACCACTCAGTGTAAAATATGAGCTTGCTGTAACAAGGATTTTTTCTTGAGCGGTTTACGATTAGACATGAAAAAATTGTTAATCACCGGAGCCAGTGGTTTTTTAGGATGGCATCTTTGCCAACTTGCAAAACAAGAATGGGAGATTTATGGCACTTATTTATCCCATCCTTTAGAAATTCCTGGTATCGAAATGCTAAAAGTGAACTTAACAGATTTTCGGGAATTGCAGCGCATATTTAGTGATGTCAAACCAACAGCAGTGATTCATACAGCCGCACATTCGCAACCAAATTTTTGTCAAACCCACCCTGAAGAATCGCACGCAATTAACGTCACAGCATCCTGCAATATTGCCAGACTTTGCGCGGATAACTCTATTCCTTGTGCTTTTACCTCTACTGACTTGGTTTTTGATGGCTTAAATGCTCCCTATCGAGAAACAGATTCTGTGTGTCCTGTCAACCTTTACGGTGAGCAAAAAGCGATCGCAGAAGCAGGTATGCTAGAAAAATATCCGATGACAGCAGTCTGTCGAATGCCGTTGATGTTTGGTGCAGCTACACCTACAGCAAAAAGCTTTATTCAGCCATTTATTCAAACTTTAAAAGCAGAAAAAGAACTCAATTTATTTATAGATGAATTTCGTACCCCAGTCAGTGGAAAAACTGCCGCTAAAGGACTTTTGTTAGCATTAGAAAAAGTTAACGGCATCATTCACTTAGGTGGTAAAGAGCGGATTTCACGTTATGATTTTGGAAAGATATTAGTTGAAATATTTCAACTCCCTGCTACCAAACTCAAAACCTGCCGACAACAAGATGTGAAAATGTCAGCAGCTAGACCAGCAGATGTTTCTTTAGATAGTTCTAAAGCTTTTGCATTGGGTTATGAGCCTTTGTCTTTACGAAAAGAATTGCAGGAATTAATCATCGAATGACTTTTTTTATTGGAGCAAAGCGACTTGCCCTAAATGCTCTATATTACAAGCGTGAAAGCTTTACTACAAATAAATATTAGGGTACTTTTACCAGATATCAGGGAAAAGAATAAAGGTAAAACAGCATGAGTAGCATATAACAGTCCTAGTACATTGAGGTCAAACGATCGCCGCCAGTCTGAGCTATTTCCAGCTTCAATGGTTCCAAGTAAGGCAATTCCTGCATTATTCACAAGGATATCAACCCTTCCCAATTCTGCATTTGCCTTGGCCACCAAGTTATTTACCTAGTTTTCGTCAGTCACATCGGTGACAATAGCCAATGCCTTTCCACCGCTAGCTTCGATGCGTTCTGCTAATGCCTGGAGGCGATCGCCACTCGCCACGCCTAGCAGCCAATACTACTGTTGCTCCAATTGAAGCCAAAGCGATCCCTAGCCGTTCCCTTGGTACTGCTCCCATGACGGTGCTGTTGTTGGGCGATTGGAATAAACCTAGTCCAATGCCGTAAATAAAATAGCGCGACACATAGCCAAGCTCAGTAATTTGAGCATCAAAGGTGCTAATCCCCAGACAGCCACTTAGCAAACCCATGCTCAACTGAAGATTGCGAAACAGGTGTAGCTCTAGTAGCGGCTGTTCTACGATCGCTTCAACTACCAAAAAAATTGTGAAACTTACGGCAGCGATCGCAATAATACCAGTGCATTAGAACAAGTCCAACATTGATAATGCCCACATCAAGGGTAGACATGAACACCCCAAGTCCGACACCGAGTAAAACCCAATTTTTTTGAGAGTCTGACAAAACCAGAGGTTGTGCTTGCAATTGTCCCAATGTTTAGCCTCCGCCTTTGACAGCACGATTATGAATAGTTTGTATACGTATATTAATTGTAGGATGCTATCCTGACTACACTAACCAAAATCACTTTCTCCTCGATCTCTCAGCACAAAGCGTAAAGATGTGTATATTATTCATTATTTGGGAATAATAGCTCAGGAAATAACGATAATATTGTCTGCGTTGCTCAGTAACTAGAGATAAAAAGGGTTTATCAAAATGGATTCTTTCGGTATTTACACCCTTGCTAATGATGTGGTGTTTGACCAATTAGTAGCTTTAATAAACAGCATTGAGGTGAATGTTAGCGCAGATATCCCTATTTGTATTATTCCATACAACGATCAACTAGACCTAATTAGGCAAGAAGTTAATGCTCGAAAGAATGTAATCCTATTTGATAATTGGGATGTAATTCAACGCTGGGAAGAATTTGCTCATCAGGTCTGGGCGGCTCACCCCAGGGAAAAAGAGACAAAATTATCACGCTCTAGTTGGTACAAAAGTCATTTACAAAGAAGATTTGTTGCTTTTGAGGGTATTTTTGATAAATTTGTATTTTATGACGCTGATAGCTTGGCAATGAAGCCACTAAATAATGTAATTGACAAGCTAGAAACATCTGATTTTGTTTTTGATGATTGGGAACACCTTAAGGATAGACCTGTTGCAGCATTAAATATCTCAGTTATAGAACAAACTGGGCTGTATACAGAAGCAGATATACGTTCTAATATGCATTGTTCTAGCTTTTTTGGATCTAAACGAGGGTTATTTACTGTTAAAGAGATTGAACTAATAAAAGAGCGATTAATTACCGATAGGGAAGTTGAATGGATTAATGGATATGGATGGTGGGATGATTCTTTTTTGTTTAGTTATATGACTTTGCGCTGCGATCGCCCACTTTTTAACTTTACACTTAGTCCCAATGGTGAAGATAGAACAGGCAACTGTGCCAATGCAGATCCTTTCGTCAATATTAATAATGTTCTTTACAATCAAGATGGCTTAAAACCCATTCATCGCATCCATTATATGAGCTATTCTTCTCATGATTTTGCCCAGTTATGTCAAGGACAAGATGTTAATATCTGTTATGCAAATGAGTTTTTACATTATCGCTTTCTCAAACAGCCAGAACAAAGACCAAAAGAGTTAAAACCACCTAGTATAATTGCAAAGACTAATAAACTTTTCAACAAAACAATAAATAAAATTCAAAGAGCTATCCGCTAAATATAGCTTAATTGACGATGCTTTAAATTAGCAATTGATATAATCTGTCTATTTTTTATATTTATTTAGTATATAATTATATGCCTAAAATTACTGTTTGCGTTCCTACCTTTAATCGTGTTCATCTTCTTCCTTACGCCATTGACAGTGTAGTAAATCAGTCTGAGCAAGACTTTGAGTTAATTGTTTGTGATGACGGTTCTAGCGATCGCACACCTGAATTGATGTCACAATACACAGACAATCGGATTAAATATATCCGTCATCAGCAAAATATTGGTAAAAGTAATAATATGCGCTCTGGCTTTGATGCTGCTAGCGGTGAATATTTTATTAAATTTGATGATGACGATCGGCTAACACCCGATTTTCTGGCAAGTACAGCAGCGATTATTACTCAAGACTCTAGCATTGATTTTGTTGGTACAGACCATTGGATAATTGATATTAACAATGTCCGGGATGAGGCCAAAACTCAAGAAAATTCTCAGCGCTGGGGTAGGAAGAATTTACCCGCAGGTGTTGTAAATAATTTATTGGAAGTCGTATTTATTCAGCAAAGCTTTCAAGTTGGAGCGACATTATTTCGCCGTAAAACCTTGCAAGAATTAGGATATATGCAGCCAAATCTGCAAAATTGTGAGGATAATGATTTATTTGTGCGTCTGGCTTTGGCTGGAAAAACGGGTTATTATTTACCAGAATTATTGATGGAATATCGCACTCACGCAGAACAGCAAGGTATTAATCGAGCAATTCCTTATTTATTTGATAAAATGCGCTATTTAGAAAGTTATAAGTTTGATTATAAACAAATAGAGGCAATTAGGAAAAATCGCCTAACTGAAACGCAATTATTATTAGGTTTGCGTTTAATTGAAAAGGGTGAAACGCAAAAAGGCAGAGAGCTAGTTTTAGCGGGACAGTCTTTTTCAACTCCTAAAGCTTGGACTGCTTTAGGATTATCTCTGTTACCAGTTGGGTTACGAGGTAAGGCGTTTAATGCACTGCGACAGGTGCGAGGTTAGGCATTGACATATTCTACAACTGAGTTTTAGCTTATGTGTAAAAGCTAACGCGAAACCGCAAATAAATTGGCAAATCTATCTATTTTGTGGAATAGTTGGGGTAGGTTGGTAAGTTGAGTTGGATCTCAGTTGACTAATCATGAAGAACGTACCAAGAGTTAAAGCTATAGATACGACTGCGATCGCTAAAGAGTTAGTCTTCCAAAAGCTTAGTTTTCCTTGTGTATAAGCCCTATTAGCTATATTTACCTCCCGCCTAGCCTCTTCTAAAATTGATTGGAGAGCATTTATCTGCTCATCTTCTAACTCTGCATATCTATCTTGTCTAAAAGCATTTTCTAGAATTTCTACTTTTTCCTCGGAAGATACTTGAGCAAGTTCTCTCCTGACAACTTCATAGGGATTCGTTTGCTTTACAGGTTGTGAGAATTGATTTGGCAGAATTGGTGGTTTAATCGTAGTATCTTGTTGAATTTCCTTTTTGGTAAAACTGTAGACGTTATTTTGCGTTACAGGCTTTGATGCTTGGTTTTGAGGTATTCGTGGTTGAGTTGGTATACGCTGATTATTACCTACTTCATTTGTCTTCAATGACCATTTATAGTCACTGTCTTGGACAACTATATTCTTCAATGAAGAATATAAGTAATGGTTGACTTCCCGTCTTTCAACTCCCAGCATCTCAGCAATTTTTACTGCTCTTATGGGAGTACCACGTTTTAATATTTCAACAATTTTAGATTCCAGACTATCCATATTAGCCCCGAATTATTCTTGTAGCTCTAATGTAACTAAGTTTTAAATAAACAAGATACGTGACCAGCTATCAACAATATCTACCATTTTATCGCCACTGATGCCTTTAATCTGTTTTTTGCCATTAACAATTTTCACTCTTGTTAATACATCTTTCAAAGATTCAAACTTTTTCTTTTTGCGTTCTTTTTCTACACTTTCAGCAACTTGTACAGCTTTTTTATCAGTAAACCCAGCAGTTCTTAATCTGAAAGTAAGTTCTAGTAAACTTAGACTATTAAATGTATCTAATGGTGTAATCTGTTTGGGTATCTGACTTTCAATCAACTTGAGAGTATCGTATAGTTTCTGTCTTTCTTGTCTTTCTTGTGCTAATTCTGACCTTAACTCATTAATTTGTTTTTCCAACAAACTAAAATCATTGTTTTTTGTAATTGATTCTGAATGATTTGTTTGAATTCGCTCGGTAATTTCTGGTTTATTATCAGAACCAAATTCCCTAAATGCAGATACTTGCTTAAATATTTCATCCTCATTCTTAGGAGAAATTACAAAAGCGTTGACCATTTCGCATTGACGAGGGTTTTTTTCTCTTGCTCTAACAGCAGCATAATATTCAAAGTATCCATCAACTACTGCATAAGTCTCTAAACCTGTAGTTTTCAAAATTAATGGTCTGATAATTCCCCCGCTTTCTATAATCATATCAGCGAGACTATTTAAAGCATCATTTGAAAAATTGGATAGAGGCACATCACAAGTAATATTTTTTACATCAACAGTATAAAATTTCATTATTAATGAACTCCTATTTCTTCTAAAACTTCTTTGGCTAATATCTCAAATTCCATAGCAGATTGTTGAGCATTAGTTTTTGATTCTGCATATTTGACAACTGATTTTGGATCTGGGTATTCTAAATCTCCTACCATTATAGAATTATTCATACATTCTGACAGAGAGGTTCTATCATAAATAACTGCTTCCATCAAAGGTAATTCATAGCGCTCAGATATAACACTTCTTTGTCTTGGAAAAGTGTACTGCAAAAATTTAGCGTTAGTAGAAATTTTAGAAGCTAGAACCCCTATTATGTTTATAGGTTGCTTCCCAATAAGTACTCTATATTCATTAATCTGTTTCAGAAAATTTTTGACTGTTGGTAAACCTTGGTTTGCAAATGGTTTTAAATCTGAAGGAATAATCAAATAATCAGAAGCAATTAGGGCAACTTCGGCATAATAATCTCTTGAGGGAGGAGTATCAATAATTACAATATCATAATCATTTTCTACGATTTTGAGTTTAGAAATAAGCCTACTTCGGCTAACTGCTATTTGATTTAGTTTATCTTGCTTATCAATAAGGTTAATATGTGAGGGAACAACATCTATCTCTGGATTATTAAAAAAATGAGACTGTCGCATAATTTCTGGAACAAAATAAAAATCTCCTGACTCTAATAGATGTGATATATTCTGCTCACGTAAATCGTCATCTTCATCAAATTGAAATTTGATTAATCCTGTAGCAAAAGTAGTATTTGCCTGAGAATCTATATCAATCAAAAGTACTCTTTTATCTTTTTTACGTAATGCTGCCGCCAGGTTTACTGCAACGGTAGTTTTACCAACGCCACCTTTATTGTGGTAGATCGCAATCGTTTTCATTGAATGTTTCCTCTTTATTTCAAAATTGGAATTATTTTCTATTTGAACTTCTGGTTTATCTACCAACAGTTCTTCTTTCAGACTCTCTCTACCAATTAAATTTTTAATATTTTCTAGTTTCGTCTCAACCTCCTTCCCAGAGCATTGAAATATTAACTGAATATCGCTCTGTAATTTTTGATAAATTCGAATCTCTTTCCCATTAGTCAGCAATCCATATCTGACATGCAAACTGGTTAAATAATGCCTGAGTCGGGGGACATGATTATTTAAGTTTTGTTTGGGATGCTTTGCCTCCATGACGACACTCAGGGGTGAGTTGGCATCTAAGACAAAGGGAATCACCTGTGCGGCAAATGCTAAGAAATCTAAGCGGATGCTACCAATGGCAACTTCTTGATGCCAGGTGTCAGGAGTATAACCTAGCTGCGGTAGCAAATATTGCACTATGAGTTTGCTTTCAACTTCGCTTTCGTTACGGCATAGCTCAGGATTAAAAGGCAATATTTTTCTACCTCTAAATAATTATTGGACTTGGGACAAAAACTCATATTTGCTAGATTATGACATACCATTAATTATTTTGAGTGATAAAAATGACTTAGAAAATATAAATAATCATCATGAAACTAGTAATTTTGCTGAATTCTGTTACCTAGCCATCCTCATAATTAACAGGCTACCTATGTATTTCCCCATTAGCCCTGTAAATGGCTAGAATCGAAGTGTTTACCTATTTGCAACTAAAGGTTTTGGCTACTGTATCTTGTCCCCATTGCCATCAACTCGTTGATAATCAAGCTGTAAGTTGTCCCTATTGCCGGACGACACTCAAAGCTTACGGTCATCCCGGTATTCCATTGCACCGCGCCACTGGGGACGGGTATCTGTGCGACACCTGCACTTATCAGGCTGATGATACTTGCAATTTTCCTCAGCGTCCCTATGCCAAAGACTGTACTCTCTACCAAAATATTGAAGAGACAAAGTTAGAGTTGCAACAGCAGCGTTACACTAACAGTTTTGCCGTAACCGTGCAAAGTTGGGTAAAACGCAATCAGGCTTTGCTGTTGCTATTAGGTTTATTATTAGTCTGTTTTTTGTTCGTGATATTAAGACCTTGATTTGTTTTTTGTAAGAGTGGGGAGATGAGGAAGAAAGAATAACTAATACCCCATACCCCATTCTTCAACCTGTGGTGATTTTGGATGCTTCTGCAATAGCTCCAACTTGTATCGGTGGCGCTTTTTCTTCAAAGGCGGCTAAGTCGAACCAAAAAGTTGTCCCAATGCCAACTTCACTTACCAGATGAACTTTACTACGATGTCTATCAATGATATTTCTGACAATCGATAAACCTAAACCCGTACCTTCCAGGGTGTGAACTCGGTTTTCTACGCGAAAGAAACGTTCAAAAATTGAGTGCTGGTCTTCTGTAGCGATGCCTATTCCAGTATCGGAAATTTCAATCCGCACTGGGGAAGATTGGGTGTGATTGGGCTTAAAATCTAGTTGGTAGGCGCGGATTGCCACTTTACCACCAGCTTTGGTGAATTTAAGAGCATTACCAATCAGATTGCCAAACACTTGTACTAACAAATCGTAATTACCCATTACCAAAGGTAAATTAGCAGCAACTTCCTGAAGGAGTTCAACACCTTTATCCTTAGCATTAAGTTGGTAAGTACGCAATGTTTGCTCGATCGCTTGGGCTAAATCTACCCCATCAAAGTTGTACTGACGACCAGATTCGAGTTTTGACAAATCTAAAACATCGTTAACTAGGCGAGTTAGGCGATCGGTTTCATGGTTTACTGTTTGCAGAAACTCTTGCCGTTCTTGTAAAGCTAAGTCTTCACCGTAGTCATGCAGGGTTTCAATATAAGTTTTGATGTTAAATAATGGCGTTCTCAGTTCGTGAGAAACATTACTGATAAATTGGCTTTTTGCATCGTTTAATTCCACCTCACGGGTTATATCTTGGACAGTAATCGCAATGCCTTTGATGCTTTCCCTTTGCACATTGAGTACTGTAGTTAAGAGAATGCGGATTGTCCGTGGGATGGGTTGGTTAATAAAAATTCGGAATTCGGCACTTTCGCATTCCCCTGCTGCCATTTCGTACAAAGGGCCAGTGATTTCCATTTGTACATCTGTCGGTAAATGATGCAACAGATTGCAGCCTACCACATCAGTAGTTTCCCAGCCAAAAATTCGCCGCGCTGTGGGGTTGACTAATATCACCTGCATGTTGTTGTCAATTAACACAGCACCATCTGCGATCGTCGAAACTAGGGTTTCTAGCTTGGCTTTTTCTGCGGTTAGTTCCTCAATATTCTGTTCTTCATAGCGCTCTAATCGCTCTGCCATCTCATTAAAGCTTAAAATTAATTCCCCTAGTTCGCCTCCTAAAGGTAAAGCAATGCGCTGCTTGAAATTCCCGGTAGCAATTTCCTTCACCCCCACTAGCAGTTCTTTTATTGGCTTAGTAATGGTCAAGGCGTTAATCACTCCTGCCAAAATCACCATTACCCAAATGGTGATAAAAACCGCAATGGTGACATCGCGGGTAAAATTGGTGGAAATGATCGCAGTCTGATTGGGATTGATTCCGATCGCTAATACACCTAAGTATTTTTGATTAACGATCAGGGGAATAAATACATCGGTAACAACACCATCTGGGGTCATGTGTTGCCGCACCATTGGCTTTTCCCCATCACCAGGGTAATCTTCTGGTAGTTGGATTCGCCGTTTAATGGTAAGAGAGTTTTCTACCTCTGCATCCCAAAAAGGTATGCCAAAAAAGATTTCCCCAGTTTCATCAGCGTAGAGCATGTAACGCACACTAGAGGTGCTGCTATAGAAGCGTTGAGAAAATTGGGAAACCTCAGTCAAATTATTGTCAGCTATGAGGGGAGCAACATTGGCAGCAAGTAGCAGCCCCAAATCACGACCGAAGCGCGTGTCATTCATCCGCGCGTCCTGCTGAATTGTATTCACAGCCCAGAAGGTCAAACCACTCATCACCAAAGAAACCACCAATGTGGCCACAGCCAGTAGTTTAGTCTGGAGTGTGAACTCCGACCACCAACTAGCGATCGCATCTCGAATTGTTTTGAACAGACTTAGCATCTTAAATAAAGTTGTTAGTAGTCTTTGTTATAAAGCCCAACAACTTAAAAATTAACAGTTAATTCGACAAATATGTTGGAGGGGAGAGAGATATGGAAAAGTGCAGGAGCAACAACTGCTATGATGCTACTGCAAAATCTGTGTACTGCCGTTAGGCGATCGCTTATAGAGTTTCCTCCCCCTGCTTAACACTTACCACTCTATGCCCAATATCTCTCCGGTAATATATCCCCTCAAACTGAATATATTTGATTGCAGCGTAGGCTTGGGCGATCGCTTGCTCAAAATTTTCTCCGATTCCAGTTATATTTAATACTCGACCCCCATCTGTCACTATTTCTTGTTGCTGGTTCAACTTTGTACCTGCATGAAATACAGTTGCTCCTGTTGCCTCTGCGTCGTCAATGCCAGTAATCACCTGACCTTTCTCATAAACTCCTGGATAACCACCTGAAGCTGCAACGATAGTGGCAGATGCTCCCCCTTTCCAAGCAATGGGCGGCAATTCACTTAATCGTTGCTGCACACAGGCTAGAATCAATTCTTCTAGGGGTGTTTCTAACAGTGGCAAAATCACCTGGGTTTCTGGATCGCCAAAGCGACAGTTAAATTCCAAAACCTTCAAGTCGCCATTGGGTGCAATCATTAACCCAGCATACAGTACACCTCGGTAGTCAATGCCTTTTGCTCGTAAGGTTGCGATCGCTCTTTCTAAGACTTCTGTTTGAATCCGTGCCATCAACTCTGGCGTAGCGATGGGTGCTGGGCTGTATGCTCCCATGCCGCCAGTATTTTCACCCGTATCGCCATCACCAATCCGCTTATGGTCTTGAGCGGGCAGCAAGGGTCGAATTGTTAACCCATCAGTTAACGCTAAAACTGATACCTCTTGCCCAATTAAACATTCTTCAATAACAACAAATTCACCAGCACTACCAAATTGCCCCTGAAAAATTGCATCCACGGCACTTTCTGCCTGTGCAACTGTTTCAGCCACCGTTACACCCTTACCAGCCGCCAAGCCATCAGCTTTAATGACAATTGGCGCTCCCTTAGCTCTTACATAAGACTTTGCTGCTGTTGCCTCCGTAAATACCGCAGCCTGTGCCGTCGGAATTCCTGCTTCTTGCATCAGAGTTTTTGCCCAAGCTTTACTCGCTTCAATTTGCGCTCCCGCTCTGACTGGCCCAAATACCATCAATCCTTTGTCTTGGAGGTAATCGGTGATTCCCTTTGCCAAAGGTACTTCTGGCCCAACTATCACCAGAGTGATACCATTTTCCAGAGCATATTGGCTCATGCCCTCAAAATCATCTACTGCTAGAGTCAAGTTCTGGCAACGTTCTATACTTGCTGTACCTCCATTCCCTGGTACACAGACAACTTGCTCGATTTGCTTAGATTGCAACAGTTTCCATGCCAGAGCGTGTTCGCGCCCTCCATTACCTACGACTAAAACTTTCACTGAATTTCCTCGTGCGTCCCTTGCGAAACGAGAATTCCCTATTCGGCTCTCGCGGATCAATTTTTTCACCAATTATCGCACTTGTGCAAGCCCCCTCATCACTAGAAGAGGCAGGATGGGGGAAGAAAGAATTATCTATATCGGTTTTAAGTCCATCCTGTTGCTAGAATTTAAGCTGCTTTTATTCTTAAGATTCAATTTTGTCAACTAGTAGATTTATTAACAGCAACAACTAAATAAATATACTGGCATTACTTAAATATTAAGTATATTTATTTAAGTAATGCTGATGTTTAAAACAGTACAATAATTGATTAAAAATTAAGCTGAAGTGATGACGATCGTTGATTACAAGTACTAACCTGTGAATATAGAAATTTATGAAAGTATCAAAAAATAGGCAACATGGCTAAAATTATCGTTACTGGATCTGCTGGTTTTATTGGTTCTCATCTTGTAGACATATTGCTAAAACAAGGAGAAGAAGTGATCGGGATTGATGAATTCAATGATTATTACGATCCGATGTTAAAGCATAAAAATATTGCACATTTACATTCTTCACCTGGCTTTAGATTAATCGAAGCAGATATGCAACTTTTAGATTGGCAGGAACTCTTAAAAGATGTTGATGTAGTTTACCATCAAGCAGCACAAGCAGGTGTCAGAGCGAGTTGGGGTAAAGCTTTTCGTGGTTACACAGAAAGAAATATTAACGCTACACAAGTTTTGCTAGAAGCAGCTAAAGATGCTAAACACCTGAAAAGATTAGTGTTTGCTTCTTCGTCAAGTGTATATGGTGATGCAGAAACATTACCCACTCATGAGGGAATTTGTCCTCAACCTGTTTCTCCTTACGGTATTACTAAGCTAGCAGCTGAAACTTTGTGCAGACTATATCATAAAAACTTTGGTGTGCCATCTGTATCATTGCGATATTTCACAGTTTACGGGCCTAAACAGCGCCCAGATATGGCATTCCATAAATTCTTTAAATCGATTTTGCACGATGAGGCGATTCCTATTTACGGCGATGGACAGCAAACGCGGGAGTTTACGTTTGTTGGTGATGTCATCGCCGCCAATTTAGCTGCCGCTAGCGCACCCGAAGCAGTGGGAGAAATCTTGAATATCGGTGGTGGTAGCAGGGTGGTTTTAGCAGAAGTTTTAGATACGATTGAAGAAATCGTTGGGAAACCAATTAAAAGAAACCACATAGAAAAAGCAATGGGAGATGCTCGCCACACTGCTGCTGATGTATCTAAAGCCCAAAAAATTCTTGGATATCAGCCAAAAGTCTCTCTAAGAGAGGGTTTGACACAAGAATGGCAGTGGATTAAGTCGTTGTATTAATTGGTTATTTTCCTTTGTATTGACGCAGGTGAATAGGGGACATGCCGCACTAGTGGGATGTCTTAGCGGCAGCGTAACGCACTATTATCGAGGGTTTGGTGCGTTACGAACTCCGTTCTAACACAACGCGAGTTGCGACAACGGAGGGAACATCCCTTCGGTTCACCAGTCGCCTACGTTGGGAAACCCGCCTACAGCGTTGGATTCACCGCAAGGCACTCGCTCCCCTACAATAACTAATTTTGTTCAAAAATAAAATAGTAATCCTATAGTTGAAATATTGTTAACCTTTATGCTTAAAATTGCACAAGAGGTTTGTTTAGCATCTACTGACAGCTAAAGTTAACCCTTTGCAGGACTCTCATAAGCAATGCTGACTGAAATTTTACCTTTCCGCTTTGAGTTAAACACGATCGCGATCGCCGGAGCGAGTTTGTGGTCATTGGCGCTATATCTAGGTTTTTCCTCAGTTAATGAATGGGTAATCGAACAACTCAACCGTTGGTTTAACTTTGCGGGGCGATCGCTTTATACCAGCCAAACAGAATTTGAAAAGACTCGTAAAGCCAGAGAATCCCAAAACGCTTTCTACGCTTCACTATTTAGCATTGTGCCTTTTTTGGTATTTGGCACTTTATGTAACTGGGGTGTAGAACTCAGTTTAGGTACTAGTTGGGGAATCAGCTTAGGTATACTTGCGTGTATTAGTTGTGGCATTTTTGAACTCGGACGACGCAATGGCGAATCTTCGGATTAAGTGCTGGCAGATTAGAAGTTTACCAAGATTGTTCCAGAAGCTTTTTTAAGGGTGGCTTGATATCATAATACCTATTCTTGTCCTCCATAGCTTTTCAGTAGCCTAATCATTTCTTGAAAATTGATTGATTTTGCATAAGCAAGAGGAGTTTTGCCATTACGATCTTTAGCATTTATATTTGCACCCTTAGATATCAAAAATTCAGATGTTTCTAAAATATCTTTTAAATAAATACGTGCCTTACCTTCTTTAGTATTAGTTTGCGCTTTATAGTGTAGTGCAGTTAAACCTTTATCGTTTGTTGCATTAATATTTGCGCCTTTTGCAATGAGAAGTGCAGCCATATCTTTTTTATATGCAAAATCAAGTGGTCTTAAGCCCTCATAACTCACATTGTTAACATGTGCGTTCATGGAAATTAGTAATTCGACGTATACTTTACAACCAAATCCAACTGCTGTATGCAATAAAGGAAATGGCGAACCCCAAGCACCTGGGGCATATTTAGGTATCGGCTCATTAATCATCTGAGGATGTTTTTGAACATCTTTAAATAAAGACTCTATTATTTCTTTCTCTCGACATGTTTCTCTTCTTACAGGAGGAATTAATATTAATACCTTTTCTTCTTTGATAATTTCTTTTTTTGTAGCTTGCTGTTTTGCATAACTTAAATTCTTACTATATTCAGCAATTTTTTTCTGAGCCATCACATAATTTTCGCTATTATCTGGTACAGTTCTCATCAAATTTATTGCTTCTTGCCATTTACTATAAACTAAATTCCAATCATCTTTAGGTATCGGCTCAATAAGTAGGGGTAGGGTGATTCTAGCTAGTAGGACAAGTCCAAGGGAAGAAGAACAGATTGTTCAAGAATAAGTAGGTGGGCGGGAAAATTTACAAGTATGTAACGAAAACTTAACCAGAGATACTAGAGTCAAATTTAATACGTTCTGTACTGTAGTTGCCCT
>NZ_JBALBW010000106.1:0-1569 GCF_036919895.1 Nostoc sp. | reverse complement strand
CAAAACGGAGAGTTTGATCCTGGCTCAGGATGAACGCTGGCGGTATGCTTAACACATGCAAGTCGAACGGTGCTTTCGGGCACAGTGGCGGACGGGTGAGTAACGCGTGAGAATCTGGCTCTAGGTCTGGGACAACCACTGGAAACGGTGGCTAATACCGGATGTGCCGAGAGGTGAAAGGTTAACTGCCTAGAGATGAGCTCGCGTCTGATTAGCTAGTTGGAAGTGTAATGGACTCCCAAGGCGACGATCAGTAGCTGGTCTGAGAGGACGATCAGCCACACTGGGACTGAGACACGGCCCAGACTCCTACGGGAGGCAGCAGTGGGGAATTTTCCGCAATGGGCGAAAGCCTGACGGAGCAATACCGCGTGAGGGAGGAAGGCTCTTGGGTCGTAAACCTCTTTTCTCAGGGAAGAACACAATGACGGTACCTGAGGAATAAGCATCGGCTAACTCCGTGCCAGCAGCCGCGGTAATACGGAGGATGCAAGCGTTATCCGGAATGATTGGGCGTAAAGCGTCCGCAGGTGGCAATGTAAGTCTGCTGTTAAAGAGTGAGGCTCAACCTCATAAGAGCAGTGGAAACTACATAGCTAGAGTACGTTCGGGGCAGAGGGAATTCCTGGTGTAGCGGTGAAATGCGTAGAGATCAGGAAGAACACCGGTGGCGAAGGCGCTCTGCTAGGCCGTAACTGACACTGAGGGACGAAAGCTAGGGGAGCGAATGGGATTAGATACCCCAGTAGTCCTAGCCGTAAACGATGGATACTAGGCGTGGCTTGTATCGACCCGAGCCGTGCCGTAGCTAACGCGTTAAGTATCCCGCCTGGGGAGTACGCCGGCAACGGTGAAACTCAAAGGAATTGACGGGGGCCCGCACAAGCGGTGGAGTATGTGGTTTAATTCGATGCAACGCGAAGAACCTTACCAAGGCTTGACATGTCGCGAATCTTGATGAAAGTTGAGAGTGCCTTCGGGAGCGCGAACACAGGTGGTGCATGGCTGTCGTCAGCTCGTGTCGTGAGATGTTGGGTTAAGTCCCGCAACGAGCGCAACCCTCGTTTTTAGTTGCCAGCATTAAGTTGGGCACTCTAGAGAGACTGCCGGTGACAAACCGGAGGAAGGTGGGGATGACGTCAAGTCAGCATGCCCCTTACGCCTTGGGCTACACACGTACTACAATGCTCCGGACAGAGGGCAGCAAGCATGCGAATGCAAGCAAATCCCGGAAACCGGGGCTCAGTTCAGATCGCAGGCTGCAACTCGCCTGCGTGAAGGAGGAATCGCTAGTAATTGCAGGTCAGCATACTGCAGTGAATTCGTTCCCGGGCCTTGTACACACCGCCCGTCACACCATGGAAGCTGGTAGTGCCCGAAGTCATTACTCCAACCCTTCGGGGAGGAGGATGCCTAAGGCAGGACTGGTGACTGGGGTGAAGTCGTAACAAGGTAGCCGTACCGGAAGGTGTGGCTGGATCACCTCCTTTTTAGGGAGACCTACACCCCTTACAACTCGAAAAGCATACAGCTATATAGAATGTAAGTTGGTCTAACCTAGGTCGGTCG
>NZ_JBALBW010000105.1:0-52539 GCF_036919895.1 Nostoc sp. | reverse complement strand
ATAATTATTTGTCAAAAAATTATGCTTCGACACAAGTTCTCTATTTAAATAAAGAATTTTCTCTGATTTTTTTTCAAAATGAGAATTGCTGGCGGTTCTCAGTCAAGTGAAGTACAAGAACCCCACCCCCAACCCCCTCCCCGCAAGCGATGAGGGGACTATGATGTAACTCATGTGATTAGGAAAGGCTATATGTGATTCTAACTACTTTTTTAGACATATCTTAGAATGTAGATGCACACAATGTAGCTATTTTTTATAAAAAATGGCCGCAGCGATCGCAACAGAGGTTACATTCATCTGTTTACCTTTTTCTAAATTCCATCCAATTTGATGATATGGGCTGATATATCTCTGACCGAAGTTACAGCCCAATTAACCAAGTAGACGATTTATCCATAAAATTGTCAGGGTGCTAAGACAGCGTAGAGAGAGAGCTACAGGATATCTTCCTCACCGTACCAGCAGCTATGCATATCGAAAAACCCGCTACCCATGAACCGGAAGCTTCATTTTTAGTGCAAGATTCCGAGAGTTTCCCACAATCAAAAGACTTATCTCCAGAAAATTTAGATCCTTGTCAATGCTCACAAGCCGCCTTACAAATGGCATTAATAGCCAGTGGCTTGGGGTTGTGGGATTGGAATCTCATAACCAATAAGACTTATTACGATCCCCAGTGGAAGGGCATTCTGGGGTATGGAGTAGACGAAATCGCTCATGAGCATAAATCCTTTGAGCAACTTGTACATCCACAAGATTTACCGAGAATTCACCAGGTGTTGCACGATTATCTCCAAGGATTCACGCCTGTGTTTGAAGTCGAATTGCGAATGTTGACTAAATCCGGTGAATGGAAATGGATTTTGACTTGTGGCAAAGTATTTCAGTGGGATGAATCCGGTAAACCATTGCGAATGGCGGGGACGCATAAGGATATTAGTCACGATAAAGCGATGTCTACGACGGGCTGCGCCTACGCTACTCAACAATACCAACTATTTGAACAACTCCAAAGAGAAATTGTCCAACGCCAATCTACTGAAGACCAAGTTAGGGAAAAATCACAGCAGCTAGAAACTACCCTCGAAGAACTCAAATATACCCAAAGGCAGTTATTGCAGAACCAGAAAATGGCTAACCTCGGTCAACTGGTGGCGGATATGGCTAACGAAATTAACAACCCCGTTAGCTTTATCTATGGCAATCTCCATCCTGCCAGTCAATACGCTGAAGATTTAATCAGAATCATTGAACTTTACCAACATTACTATCCCACACCGACATCAGTCATAGCCTTACATCTGCAACGCCTCGACCTTGGTTTCGTAAAGACAGACTTTTTGAAATTGCTGTGGTCAATGCGAGCCGGATCTGAGCGCGTTAAAGAAATTGTTTTCGCTTTGCGGAATTTTTCTACCTCTGACGAAGGTCAAATGAAAAAGGTTGACCTGCATGAAGGACTTGATAGTGTTCTCAGGATTTTGCAACATCGTCTGAAAGAAAAGCCCGATCGAGCCGGGATTGAAGTAATTAAAAACTTTGGAGAATTGCCATTAATTGAGTGCTATCCTGGTGATTTAAATCAGGTATTCATGAACATCTTAACTAATGCCATTGATGCTTTAGAAGAAAGGATGAAACATGATTATTCCTTTACTCCCAAAATTTTTATTCATACAGAAATTGTGAAAAGTCATTTGTCATTAGTAAATAGTAATGAACCTTGGGTAAATGACAAACAGAAAGAAAAAAAACACAAAGTGATCATTCACATTTCTGACAATGGTAAAGGCATACTTCCACAGATTCAAAGACAGATATTTGAACCATTTTTTACCACCAAGCCAGTAGGTAAAGGTCAGGGATTGGGACTATCAATTAGTCGAGAAATTATCGTTGAAAAACATCAAGGTAAACTTAAGTGTAATTCTCAGCTAGGTGAAGGCACAGAGTTGGTCATTGAGATGAACACAACAGCAAGACACTATGCCGCTATTAGACAACACGCCAGCTTCTAAGAGGATGTTTTAAAAGTGGTTGGCTGTAATTTTAGGCACTTGTTGATCCCCCCAACCCACGCAGCGCTCTTTAGGGAATAAATCAGCCCTGCGCTTTTCGGGGGTTTGTATAAAAAACCCCAGATTGAGTATGATTATCAAGAAACTTAAGTTTTCTTTCCTGTTATCAGATGGGTCGCGGTTCCAGTGATGCACAAGTAGACTGTTTCGTAACAATCAAAAACGCAGAATAATTAGCATGAAACCAACATTTACTTTCAGCATAATAGGCGGTACATTGCTCGCACTATTAACGCCTAACTTACTCGTTGCTCAAACTAACGATTATGGAACAACACGCAGACCTGCAACTTGTCCATCACGAACAAAACCAAAAACAGGTGCTCCCAGCGTTGAACAGGCAAAGATGTATTTTATATGTGATTATGAAGGGTTAGGGGGAATTCAAGGTGAAAGAGGTAGCTATATGTGGCTTGTCAGGGATATCAATATTGAAGTTGCTCCAGTTTCCCGTCGATTCACCCAAAACGATCTTCCTTTCAACAACAGAAATGGGGGAACTCAGTTAGGAATGGACCCTGACAAACCTGTGTACGATATCCGAGGTAGTTATACTAGCTACAGTTGCTTTAACTGGCCAGATAAAGTTGGCAAAAACTGCGATGTAGATTATTTCTCTGATAGTACAGGCATCTGTTTCCTAGATACTTTTGGAGGATGGCACTGCCGTATGATAGGTGGTCAAATGAAAAGCGAAAGAAATGTCCCACCACCTACAAATTAATTCGCTCACAGAACTAATTGAAGCCTCGTCTGTTAAAGCTAGTTCTTCTGATGAAACGATCAATTTTTCCGCCAATCGCAGAGGTGATTTTAACAGAATTGGTGGTGCGACGAGCAAGCAGGGCTGATTCATCCCATTTCAAACAGGATTTGTCAAGATGGTTAGCGAGAAAATTGTAAGTGAGGGTGGCGAGAAGATAAACTTTTAAGCACTTGAACAACAGTAAGATTGTTCATTTTCTTGGCACGCTGGTAACAAAATAATCAATTTAAAATCGCTAGAACCATTGATATTTAGCGCTCTTTAGGGAATGAAACAGCCCTGCTTTTTAAGGGGAATTTAGGGGGATCTAAAACGTTTTGCTACCGATCAGAGGACTTTTAGAACATCCTCTAAGTAATTAGCCTTGGGTAAGAGGCGTTAATTTTTGGAAGTCAGGCGATCGCCACATTCACAATACAGGTCGGTAAATTTGGTTTTGTCTTCTGAACGCCTAAATTACAGCACAAGCCATCAATACACTTTCTACGACAATCACCACGTAGGCATTGCACCAAGGGACTTCCAAATAAAAAAATACCCAGAAACTGGTGAAAAAACTCTTTTCTCTGTGTTCTCTGTGTCTCTGTGGTTCGTTTATTTGAGTAATTTATTTCTTGGAAGTCCCTAACGATCGCCGTATACTCCTGCAATGGTTGAACCCATGAAAAACGCTTCAGCCTACCTAAACTGACAGTTAAAACAGCAGATGTAGACCATCAATGTCAAAATACTGAATCATGGGATGAAAAAGTAAAGGTGAGTAATACCCACCCGTAAACTTGCCTAGCCACTTACCCAAGACAGATAAACAGCAAATTTTATCAGTCAAAATCTATGAATTTGACCCCCTCCCAAACTCGAAAGCCTCCAACTCAAGCGATCGCAGCCAGAATTTTCCACTGGTGTAACATCATTAGTCTATTTATCATGCTCACCAGTGGGCTACAAATTTACAACGCCAACCCTGTTTTTGGCGGACGTGCAGGTTTGCACATTCCTCCGATATTTACTTTAGGAGGTTGGCTTGCAGGGGGTAGACACTGGCATTTTGCAGCAATGTGGCTATTTTCGCTAAATCTTTTATGGTATGGAATTTACGTTTTATTTACCCGACGCTGGCGACATCGGTTTGTAGGGGAAAATGACTTCAAAGCATTACAAAAAAGTCACAATCCCAAACGCCTAATTTATGCTTGGCATCGGATTGCGTATACAGCAATTATTCCGATCTTGCTGCTGGCGTTATTTACAGGAATAGGAATGTATAAACCTGCTCAATTTCCCTGGATTGTGGATTGCTTTGGCGATTGGCAAGCATTGCGAATTGTTCACTTTGCCTCAGTGCCAATGGTTATCTTATTTGCAGTGATTCACTATCAATTAGGGCAAAAAGCCGGTGGAACCGAATTAACAGAATCAATGTTTTCATAAATAATCTTTTTTAAACAAAAAAATGAACTTTTTTGATAAATTGAATCGTAATATCTTACAAAATCAAAGCTTACTATTTGTAGGACTCGATCCAAATCCAGAGATGATGCCTGTGCGTTATGAATCTGAAGAACTCATCGCTGGTTTGGAGAAGTGGTTACAATTCATTATTGCGGAAACCTCTGATTACGTTTGTGCTTATAAACCGACACTTGGCTTTTACGAAGCGTTAGGTATTCCCGGTTTAGAATTGCTGTACAAAACTTTAGCAGCTATTCCAGCGCACATCCCGGTTATTTTAGATGCTAAACATAGTGACTTAAATACTAGTACCATTTTTGCGAAAACTGTGTTTACACAATGGCATTTAGATGCAATCACTCTTAGTCCCTATACAGGACAAGATCATGTGGCACCTTTTTTGGTCTATCCTGAAAAAGCGGTATTTATCTTATGCTGTACTTCTAATCCAGGTGCAGAAGCTTTACAGAAATATCCTACAAACGATTCACCCCTTTATTTACAGGTGGTAAAAGAATCAAAAACCTGGGGAACTCCAGAACAATTGGGTTTGGAAGTGGGAACTACAAATCCTGAAGTTTTGGCACTTATCCGAGCGATCGCACCTGAACGAATTATTATGGCACGTAGCATCTGGGCAGAGGGGTTAAACCTAAAGCAAATTTTAGAAGCGGGCTTGAATACTAACGGTGATGGTTTGCTAATTCCTGTTCCTCAAGATATGTTGGCAAATACACAATTATCTGAGGAAGTCAAGTCTCTACGCGCTGAAATTAATCAACTAAAAACTGAAATTATTCACGAAAATTCTACATGTTCTGTGTGGTTTCCTGATGTTTGTTTCCTAAATCAGCACCCCTACCAAGATTTGATTTTACAACTTTATGACATTGACTGTATTATGTTTGGCAGCTTTGTCCAAGCATCAGGAGCGATATTCCCTTATTACATCGACTTACGCAAAATTATTTCTAATCCTCAACTTTTTAATCAAGTTCTCACTGCTTATGAGGATATTTTGAAGAATCTCAATTTTGATAGGTTAGCAGGTATTCCCTATGGTTCTTTACCTACCGCGACTGGTTTAGCTTTGCGGCTTCATTGTCCAATGATTTTCCCCCGTAAAGAGGTAAAGGCCCACGGAACGCGAAGAGTTATTGAGGGTCACTTTCATCCTGGTGAAACAGTTGTGGTAGTTGACGATATTCTCATCAGTGGTAAAAGTGTTATGGAAGGCGCAGGAAAGTTAGAATCAGCAGGATTAAATGTTAATGATATTGTGGTACTTATCGATCATGAACAAGGTGTGAAAGATAGATTACAGCAAAATGGTTATTGCAGTCATGCGGTTTTAACTATTTCGGAAATTACTAATACTCTGTATCAAGCAGGGCGAATAAATGAGGAGCAATTTTTAGCTTTTGCTGAAAGTTAATAATTGGAAATAGTTTTCTCATTCGCTTGTGATTGAGTTTAGTATATTTAATTCCCAGGTTAAATCTAGTAAATAAAATAATTTTAGCTGTTAAATTAATTATGAACTTTTCACTCAATCAACTACTTAAATGGTTAATTTTTACACTGCTATTTCCTCTAGTCTTTCTCAATGGTTGGCTAGCATTTTTGCTTGTTAAAAATTTTCAACCTGTCGTCGCAATTCTTGTCTTAGCTACCTTGTTTGCATTCGTTTTAAACTATCCCGTTGCCATTCTTCAAAAGCGAGGAGTGAAACGTGGCTATGCAGTATCATTAGTTTTTATATCAGCATTGATAATTATCGTTGCTCTGGGTATCACTTTAGTACCCATTGTATTAGAGCAATTTAATGAAATGGTTAAAGTCTTTCCCCAATGGATTGATTCTAGTGAAGAAAAACTTCAAGTTTTAAATGATTCGTTTTTTAGGCACAAATTAAATGTGAATTTAAGTCAGTTATTAGCACAAATAACCGATCGATTACCTAATGAATTAGAGTTCGTTACGGATAAACTTTTAAGCATTATTAGAGATACGATTGATAGTGTTTCTGATGCATTAATCATAGTAGTGCTGACTTTTTACCTCTTGTTAGACGGGCCAAGAATTTGGGAGGGAATATTTAAGAAGTTACCAGGGAAATTTACTCAACAGGTAAGCCAGTCTATTCAGCAAAACTTCCAAAATTATTTGATTGGGCAGGTAACATTGGCTTTGCTGATGGGAGTTTCAATAACATTAATGTTTTTAGGTTTTCAAGTCCAGTTTGCTTTACTCTTTGGCTTGGGAGTTGGGCTTTTGAGCTTAATTCCCTTTGGTGATGTTGTCAGTCTTGTTGTAATCACTTTTATAATAGCCACACATAACTTTTGGCTAGCAGTAAAGGTTTTGGCGGTAGCTGTTGTCATTGACCAGTTAATCGATCAGGCGATCGCACCACGGCTTTTAGGCAGATTTACTGGACTTAGACCAATATGGGTTTTAATCGCTTTACTTATAGGAACCAATGTCGCTGGAGTCTTAGGTTTGCTAATCGCGGTACCTGTAGCTGGTTTTATCAAAGATGCAGCAGATGGTTTTTCTAAATCTGGTGATTCTGAGAATGTAGTTGAAAGTGAAGTGCCATCAGAATTGTTACCAGAGGAATCAGTATAGAAATAAGTTATTTGTAAAAATAAGATGCCATATCTACCGCTAACACTAAGTTGCAATGGTGTAATTAAGGATGAGATGTAATAGTTAGGATGGTTATAACTCCTTGCTCAAATCCGTAGTACCAAAAAACTCGAAAAGCAGCAGGTGTTTTGTTTTCTACATAGGCTTCAAAAATTTCTTCTCCATTAGGCCCTGATAAAGATTCATATTTATGAGTATTCAAACTAGGGTGTCTTAGGTTTGTTTCCATTAAACCCAGCGTTTTTAAAACTTTTTGGTACTTTTTATAGTCTGTTTGTTGTAGTTTAGCTAGTGCTGTACTAGCCTCCGTTGAAAATACGATCTTAAAATTCACTATTGCTGAGTGTGGTAGATTAGCCCTTATGATAAAGATTATATTTTGAAATCGGTGTCCAGGGTTAGTGTCCTGATGACATATTTGTGTCGTAGAGACACTCTATTCATCAATTTCTAGATCCGCATACTGTGCAAATGAACCTAAGTCGTGAAGTTCACCAGAACTTGCCTGTTTTATACCAACTTTTAATGAGCTACGAGCTATAGAATTTTGCCATATCCAAAGTTCTCTTTCTGGAATATTTACAACTGGATCTAGCAAAATTTGTCCTGCCTCATTGATGAGGACTCGGTAGCTTTTTGCTTTGGCAACAGTGCCCAAGGTTAATCGTCCTTTGTCATCAGTCTTGACACTATCTTTAACTATTTGGAAGTCCTGATTTTCAATCATATTGCTGCTTGCTGCTATATCCTAAATTCATTATAAACACCTGTGGGTAGGTGGGTATTGCCCACTAAAAATAAAATTGCATAAAAAAAGCCCCCAGCATTTTTACTGGGGGTGAGAAATAATACCATTTCACTTTATGTTTGTCGGAGATGCCCCTGCCAGTGCCTCTACTTAGATGAGAGGCTAGAGTATTACTCAAATATTACAACAAAAAGCGATCGGGTATAAAATTAGCTAACATTTGCCAAGAGCAATTCTCGTTTTTCTGATTTTTGTACTCTCACTTTAGAGTCATCATCAACATCGATAAACGCTGTGTCTCCATCTGCAATTTGCCCAGACAGCATTGCTTCAGCAAGAGAATCTTCTAAGAGGCGCATAATTGCCCGACGTAATGGCCTAGCGCCGTAGCTGGGATTATAGCCTTCTTGGACTACAAGTTCTTTGAAGCGATCGCTAACTTCAAGAATAATTCCCTTTTCTGTCAAGCGTTTAGAAACTTCACGAAGCATAATCTCAGCAATTTGCTTCACTTCATCCCTAGAAAGCTGGGTGAAGACGATAATTTCATCGAGACGGTTCAAGAACTCAGGACGGAAGTAAGCTTTCAATTCCTCATTTACCAAGGTGCGGATGCGGTTATAACTAGCGTCGGCTTGAGTGTCGAAGTCAAAGCCTAAACCACTACCACCTTTTTCAATCACCTTGGAACCGATGTTAGATGTCAAAATGATCAGCGTGTTCTTGAAGTCCACTTTCCGACCTTTGGCATCGGTAAGATGACCGTCATCCAAGATTTGCAGCAGCATATTGAATACATCGGGGTGCGCTTTTTCGATTTCGTCGAATAGCAACACTGTGTAAGGTTTCCGCCGCACTGCTTCTGTAAGTTGTCCGCCTTCGTCGTATCCGACATAACCAGGAGGCGAACCAATTAGCTTGGAGACGGTGTGGCTTTCCATGTATTCGGACATATCTAGCCGAATCATCGAGTCTTCCGCACCGAAGAAGTAAGAAGCTAATGCCTTCGCCAATTCTGTTTTACCGACTCCGGTAGGGCCAGAGAAGATAAAGCTAGCAATGGGACGATTGGGATTTTTCAAGCCGACACGGGCGCGACGGATACCGCGAGATACAGCCGAGACTGCTTGCTCTTGACCGATGAGCCGTTGATGCAGAGTGTCTTCTAGATGTAGAAGCAATTCTGACTCAGATTCAGTCAGCTTGTTAACTGGTACGCCAGTCCAAGAGGCGACGATTTGGGCAATGTCTTCTTCGTCAACTACAGTGGAGTTGACAGGTTGCTCGTTTAGTGTAAACGTTGCTTGCAGTTGTTCTGCGAGTTTTAACTCTTGGTCGCGGAGGGTTACAGCTTTGTCAAAATCTTGGACTCTGACTGCTGCTTCCTTTTCTTTGGTAACGCCAGCGAGTTCACGCTTCAGTTCTTTATTGGGAGAACTTTGGGAGTTCCGCAGACGGACGCGAGAACCAGCTTCATCAATTAAGTCTATTGCCTTGTCGGGCAAGAAGCGATCGCTAATATAGCGGTCTGATAATTCTGCGGCTGCGACAAGTGCTGAATCCAAAATTGTGACTTTGTGGTGCTGTTCATAAGCACCACGCAAGCCGTAAAGAATTTGTACGGTTTCTTCTACCGAGGGTTCACCAACCATAATTGGTTGGAAACGACGCTCTAGGGCAGCATCGCGCTCGATGTGCTTCCGATACTCATCCAGGGTAGTTGCACCGATACACTGGAGTTCACCCCGTGCTAGGGCAGGCTTGAGGATGTTTGCTGCATCCAAACCACCTTCTGTACCACCAGCGCCAACCAAGGTGTGAATTTCGTCAATTACCAGAATGATATTACCGACAGTGCGAACTTCTTCCACAACTTTTTTGATGCGCTCTTCAAAATCGCCACGGAAGCGAGTTCCAGCTACCAATGACCCCATATCGAGGCTGATAACTTGCTTGCCCTGTAAGGTTTCGGGAACATCTTGATTGATAATACGTTGAGCTAGACCTTCTGCGATCGCAGTTTTACCAACTCCTGGTTCACCAATCAACACGGGATTATTCTTTGTGCGGCGACCGAGAATTTGAATCGCTCGCTCAATTTCCTTCTCACGACCAACTACGGGGTCTAGTCTGCCTTCTTGCGCTAATTTGGTCAAATTTCTGCCATATTCTTCCATCGTTAGCGGTTGGGTGCGCTTTTGACTACCACTACCAGCAAAAGCTGGTGCATTTTCACCCAAACGGCGAACTATGGCACTGCGAACACTCTTGAAGTCAACTCCTAGATTTTGCAGGACTTTGGCGGCTACACCTTCACCAGCCTCAGTTAAGCCCAAGAGTAAGTGTTCAGTGTTGATGTAATTCTGTCCCAGACTATGAGCTTCTTTAAAAGATTGCTCAAATAGGCTTTTCACCTTGGGGGTAAAAGGAATTTCTGGCGGTACAAAGCCAGAACCTCTACCAATAATTTTTTCTACCTCACGACGTGCGTCTTTGAGGGTAACGCCTAATTCGGCCAGCACTTTAGCAGCAACCCCAGTTCCTTCTCCCATCAAACCCAGGAGAATTTGCTCAGTTCCTACGAAATTATGTCCCAGGCGACGTGCTTCCTCCTGAGCTAACATAATTACTCTAATGGCTTCGGAAGTGAAGTGTTCAAACATAATGGGTTCTTGCTCCCTCGCTGCTTGGACTTTGGGTGATATAAAATTCACCCTCATCTAAAGTTTTTTGTATTTTCTTAACGACTAATGTAACTTTATTTAAAGTTAAGTGGCAGTGGTGAGAGCCGTAAGACATCAGGTGTACTAGCCGTCTAAGAGAATTTAAGAGTTGGGAGTTAGAGGTTAGGAGTAAGTAAGGAGTTCTCAATTTTACAATTAGTTTTCCCGTGGAGAAGATGATTTTTTGCCTTTTCTGCTCCTCTGCTCTCGGCTAAACTTAGAACTCAGGACTCAGAACAGTCTAAACCCTAATTATCCGCTAACAACACTCAGGACTGACGATGACTGAACCAACGGTTGGTAAAGACCAACAGCACCCTCTTTATAATCGCGATCGCCCCCTTATTGATATCTTACTCGCTCAAGAGGCGACAGACTATAACTTAGCAGAATTAGCCAGGCTGCGAATGCGTTATCAAGGCTTTCCAGGGGCGAGGGATATCCAAAAAGACCTAGATAAAGTCTTACAGCAGTGGGGTTTAACCGAAATTGAGCTTTTTGAGAAAACTCGCAAAATTCACGATTTGGGCGGTATTTACAAAAGTCGCGGTAAAAAAGACGAACAGGATTGGAATTAGGGGATTGGGGATTAATTATTCCCTCGTATTTCCAACTCTTGTACAGACGCGATGAATCGCGTCTCTCCTAATTTAATATATAGCCTACAAGACTTTGCACTGACCATGATGCCGTAACAAATGGTCACACAGCACCAACGCTACCATTGCTTCAACCATTGGAACTGCACGTGGTAATACACAAGGGTCGTGTCGTCCTTTCGCTGCTAATAGAGTTTCTTCACCCTCACGAGTTACAGTCTTCTGCTCTTTTCTAATTGTTGCTGTCGGCTTAAATGCAACTCGCAAAATGATATTTTCCCCGTTGGAAATCCCGCCTTGAATACCGCCAGAACGGTTTGTTACTGTACGGATTTCTCCATTTTGATCGATATAAAATTCGTCGTTATGCTCAATTCCCGTTAGTAGCGTTCCCGCAAAACCGGAACCAATTTCAAAGCCTTTGCTAGCAGGGAGAGACATCACACCCTTAGCGATATCAGCTTCTAATTTATCAAATACTGGTTCGCCCAAACCTTTCGGCACATTTCTCGCCACACATTCTACCACACCGCCGATCGAATCGCCTTGTCTACCGATTTGCTCAATTAATTCAATCATGCGATCGCCGCATTCAGCATCAGGACAGCGAACAATATTACTTTCTACTTGCTCTAAGGTGACAGTATTAGGATCGACTACACCTTCCAAGTCTTTGATGCGCTTAACGTAAGCAATAATTTCGACATTGGCGATTTGACGGAGAATTTTTTTAGCGATCGCACCAGATGCGACTCTCCCGATTGTCTCACGTGCTGACGACCTACCCCCACCTTGCCAATTGCGAATGCCATACTTTGCATCATAAGTTGCATCGGCGTGAGAAGGTCGATACTTCTGTGCCATCTCGTCGTAATCTTGAGGACGAGTATCTTGATTACGTACCAAAATTGTTATAGGCGTTCCCAGCGTTTTGCCTTCAAATACCCCTGATAAAATCTCACAGGTATCAGCTTCTTTGCGAGGAGTTGTAATTTTACTTTGTCCTGGCCGCCTTCTATCTAGTTCTACTTGAATTTCTTCTGCCGAAATTTCCAGTTGTGGAGGACAACCATCAATTACAACCCCCACACCGCCGCCGTGAGACTCGCCAAAAGTACTAATGCGAAATAAATGACCAAAAATATTGCCCATGATTTTGAAGAAAAAGGTGAGGCTTATGTATTCAATATAATCAGCACCCAGTGCGACGGCTAATTCATAAGCAGCTAAAGTATGTTCTGGACGGTAGCCACTCGCGCCTCGGTGGGCAATGATAATTGGAGATGTTGTACTAATAGCCACTGACATCAACTAATCGATATCCTTCACCAACCAGTTTGTCAAAAGTCGCTTGATACTGGGCTGAGGTCAATCCATGTCGCGCCTCCCAAGCTGAACCACCAGACTTTTCCCAAATAGCGGCGTATCGGTTTTGTCCGTTGACATTATAACCACTTACGTCAACTAATCGATATCCTTCACCAACCAGTTTGTCAAACGTCGCTTGATACTGGGCTGAGGTCAATCCATGTCGTGCTTGCCAAGCTGGGCCGCCAGACTTCACCCAAATAGCAGCATATCGGTCTTGTCCATTGACATCATAACCACTAACATCAACCAACCGATATCCTTCGCCAACTAGTTTGTCAAAAGTCGCTTGATACTGGGCTGAGGTCAATCCGTGTCGTGCTTGCCAAGCTGGGCCGTCAGACTTCTCCCAAATAGCGGCATAGCGGTCTTGTCCATTCACGCTGTAACCACTAACGTGAACTAATCGATATCCTTCGCCAACTAGTTTGTCAAAAGTCGCTTGATATTGGGCTGAAGTCAATCCATGTCGCGCCTCCCAAGCTGGGCCGCCAGACTTCACCCAAATAGCAGCATATCGCCCTTGTCCGTTAACATCATAACCACTGACATCAACCAACCGATATCCTTCACCAACCAGTTTGTCAAAAGTTGCTTGATATTGGGCTGAGGTCAATCCATGTCGCGCTTCCCAAGCTGAACCACCAGACTTAACCCAAATAGCAGCATATCGGTTTTGTCCGTTAGCTACTGCTTGTCTTCTGACATCAGGGATTCTCTGTAACTGGGCGATATTTTGAGCAATTACCTTTGTGTTTGTCTCGGTATTGCTGATACTATTGGCAAGGTTAATGGGAGCCGCAAAAGCGGAACTGACTAAAGTTGAAAGTAACACTGCACTAGAGGCAGTAAATGTTAAAGAGTGGATGAACATATTAGTAAAATAAAACTGTAAATTTGGGCTTCACTGACTAACTAGGTTTACATTTATTTTTTTATGCAACACCCAGCTAGCAATGCTGACAATTCTGGATACCTCAGATTTACAGGTAATTCCTGAATTCAGAATACCGAACTTTTATTTGTATAGCTTTGCCGTAATTTTACTATGTAGTTTTAGCTGATTTTATACTGACAATAGTGAATGAAAGGCACAATAAGCTAATCGTCATTCATTTTTCCAGAATGATTCGCTCGTAGTAAGGGCTTCAGCCCTGCTTTTATGCAACTTAAATGCTCATTAGCTTAAAAGACCATAAACTCAAATAAGCCTAGTATAAAACACATTTATCTTGACGGTCAAAAGATATTATTTCCCAGCCAAGAAGAATGGGAAACTTTGCGATTCAACCCCTTTATTGATGATATGCCACTAGCTGTTTTAGATTTGCTTTGGCCAGCGCTTGAGTTAACTGAAAAATATCATGAAATTCACTTATGGCTGGGAAAAATATCAACTTTAAAGAGATGGATGCCATATATTTTTATATAAATAGAATCAAGCTTTCAAAGAGTCCAGTTAGAAACTTTAAGCTGTAATTTTTGCAATTGGCGAGGAAAAACAGCTAATCCTATGGATACGACTCTATATTGTGGAGATGGGATAAATCAGGATCGGTTTACTCTAATGAAAGCTGCTGAAAGATATCCTGTACTTCCTTGCCCTTGTTGTGGCGATCGCCTACCAAGACATCCAATTTGGGTAGAATATAATAAAGATTAATCACGGGTTAGTCGCGGCTATCCAAACAAAAGGCTTCATTATCTTTAAATTCTATTAGCTAGATATTTTGTAATCATTCTAATGACACAGATTAAGCCGGAAGTAAAGCGCACAAAAGAATTGCGCCAGTTATTGCAACAAGCTAGCTATGCTTATTACGTTCTAGATGCTCCAATGATGGAGGATGCAGTCTATGACCAGTTATATCGAGAATTGCAACAACTGGAAATTCAATATCCAGAGTTGACAGCACCCGATAGTCCGACTCAGCGCGTGGGTGAAAGACCAGCAACGCAGTTTACCTCGGTGCGGCATAATATCCCCCTGTACAGTCTGGAGAATGCATTCAATATTGATGAGTTGCAAGGCTGGGATCAGCGTTGGCGGCGACAAGTACCGAAAATAGATTCGGTGGAATATGTCACTGAACTGAAAATTGATGGTTCTGCTTTGGCTCTTACCTACCAAGATGGCATTCTAGTGAGGGGAACAACTAGGGGTGATGGGGTGATGGGTGAAGATATTACCCAAAATGTGCGGACAATTCGCTCAATTCCCTTGCGTTTGAATTTTGAAGGGTTAGAAATTCTCGAAAGGGTGGAAGTGCGAGGCGAGGCGTTTTTGCCTTTGGAAGTATTTAAACAAATTAATGAAGAAAGGCAAAAAGCCGGTGAGCAATTATTTGCTAATCCCCGAAATGCCGCAGCAGGTACACTCAGACAACTAGACTCGCGCATTGTCGCCAAACGGCGGTTGGCTTTCTTTGGCTATACCCTGCATATTCCTGGTAGAGATGACACCAGTATTGCCAATACCCAATGGGAAGCATTAGAGTTGTTAGAAAAGATGGGTTTTCAAGTGAACCCCAACCACAAACTGTGTGCCGCGATCGCAGAAGTGGCAAAATATTATGAATATTGGGATACGGAACGCCTGAATTTACCCTACATGACTGATGGGGTGGTAGTAAAGCTGAATTCTTTTAAACTCCAAGAACAGCTAGGGTTTACCCAGAAATTTCCTCGCTGGGCAGTTGCGTTAAAGTACCCCGCCGAAGAAGCTCCCACCCGTGTGGAAAATATTGCTGTAAATGTCGGACGAACGGGGGCGTTAACGCCGTTAGCCGAGATGCGCCCTGTACAACTGGCGGGAACAACAGTTTCTCGCGCGACTTTACATAATAGCGATCGCATTGCTCAATTAGATATCCGCATTGGTGATACTGTTATTGTCCGCAAAGCTGGAGAAATCATTCCAGAAGTGGTGAGGGTATTAAAAGAACTCCGTCCTGCTGACACTGAACCCTTCGTTATGCCCACCCATTGCCCAGTGTGCAATCAAGCAGTGGTGAGAGAATCAGGTGAGGCGGTGACTCGGTGCGTCAATGCTTCCTGTGCGGCGATTCTCAAAGGTTCCATTGAACATTGGGTAAGTCGTGATGCCTTGGATGTTAAAGGTTTAGGTGAAAAGCTGGTGCATCAACTTGTTGATAAAGCTTTGGTGCATTCCGTTGCTGATTTATATGAGTTGACAGCAGAGAGATTGTGTGCATTAGAAAGGATGGGTGAAAAGTCAGCAGAGAAATTAGTGGATGCGATCGCTCAATCAAAAAATCAACCTTGGTCAAGGGTATTGTATGGTTTAGGTATCCGTCACGTTGGTAGTGTGAATGCCCAATTGTTGACTCAGAAATATTTTACCGTAGACCAGTTAGCGACAGCAAAGCAATCAGATATTGAAGGAATTTATGGTATCGGTGCTGAAATTGCTCAATCTGTGTACCAGTGGTTTCGGATTGATGCCAACCAAACTTTGATAGAACGTCTGCAAGCAGAAGGATTGCAATTAGCTGCCACAGAGGAAACAAAAACAGTTGGTGATGGTAATCAAAAGTTTGCAGGTAAGACGTTTGTCGTCACAGGGACATTGCCAACCTTAAAGCGAGATGAAGCAAAGGCTTTGATTCAAAAATTTGGTGGAAAAGTGACTGATTCAGTGAGTAAAAAAACAGATTATTTAGTAGTAGGAGAAGATGCCGGTTCTAAATTAGAAAAAGCGCTCTCTTTGGGAATTACGCAGTTAAGCGAGGCGCAATTTTTAGAGATGCTTGAGGATTGATATCGTAATCCGATTTGATTCCTAAAATTATTTTTCTTGTCGGTATTTGTTTTCTCATTAGCAATTCCCATCATCACCTTCATCCACCTAGACTCCCTCATTCTTCATCTTCATTCGATTCATCATCCTCACTCCAATACTGTTGAGGTGCATTTCCATGAACTTCTAAAATCTTTGGTTTTTTGATTTTATTATCAGGTGGATTAATTACTTCTAACTGCACATCAAACTTCCAGTTGTCACCAAAATCATAAAGATAGGTCATTTTAGTACCCGGTTCTATAGACAAATCACCAATTTGCACTTGGTCAGCAAATGGGGGGATTTCCATGTAGGGATGACCTATTTTAATTATGCGACCAAAACGGTCTTTATAACTAAACTCATATAGATGGTCATAGTCAAAGTCAAAAGCATCAAGAATCGTCTCTGCTAACCAGCTTAATGGTTTTTTGGCTGGTATAGCAATGCGTCTCCAAACCTGATGAAGAGACACTTTAAAAATATAAATACCATCCGTGAAGCCTTGTTTTGGAACAAATAAATTATGCTCCCATTCTGGAAAAAATGGTTGAAAATGTGACTGCAACTTTCCAAAAGTTACATTGACTTCATCCTGTAATTCTCCTCGGATACCTAGTGGAAATAGTAATTGCAACAGAGCATCCCCAAAGGGTAAGCGCTGTAAACTAGTAATGCGCCATCCTTTGCCTTCTGTTGCTTTACCATGTTGAATAGATAATAATCCAAATAACTCTAACAGGGCAACGTTATGCAGACCAGGGTAATAACTAATATCATGTTGATGCTCATATTTAGAGAATTTTAAACCTTTCTCTGGTACGCGGGGCCAAAGTTGAATACATCTAAATAAATTCCCAAATGAATCTTGATGTTCGCCCAAAATTTCGTTATTTCCCCAAATCAACCAGGCTTCTAATAAATTGAAATAGCGTTCTGTTGGATTGAGGTTTGACCATGATTGCAAAGTTGCTGCATTTAAAACTAAAACCTGCTTCTTCCCTTGGGATCTAATTTGGGCTATCCCAGAACTGCGTAATAACAAATATAGTCCATTAATGTAGGGGTATGATTTCTGTACGGGGCGTTTGAGTTTAGTTTCAATGGGGTGGCTTAACTGAGAATTGAATTCTGATAATACTTTCAGTGGTAGAAGGTTATTAACACTACTAACCTCCACTCCATTTGGTTGTAACAAATCTATCATAGTTTGAAAGTCACACAAAATTGTCCCGGGTTGATTTTCATCAATACTGAGTTCTTGCAGGAGTTGTTGTTGCGATTCTGTTAGAGAAGGTAGTTCAGGATTGAGTGTGCGTTCTAGTCGCGCAAATAAATCATCCATAAATAAAAATTCTCAATTCTCAATTCACAATTTAACCTTCTGTGTAACCCTGTGCTATTTATACTATGGCTTAACCTAATAAGTGTCACAGGAGGTCTATCAAGACCGTAAACTTAATGAGATGTGAATGATAATATTTTCACCTTCTAGTTGACAATCCCAGGGATTTGATATGAATAGTAACACTCGTCTACAGATGATTTTAGCTGATACACCTATTAATACAGTATTACCTGCGATCGCTCAACTAAATCTACCTAACTGGTGGTTAGCCGGTGGTGCAGTCCGAAACACAGTTTGGTCTTCGATTTTTGGCAATGACTGTGGGTTAGTTATTAAAGATTTTGATATTGCATTCTTTGATATAGAGGGAAATCGTTCTCAGGAAATAGCAGCAAAGGCGATTCTCACAAAACAATTTCCTTATGACGAGTTTGATGTCAAAAATCAAGCCAGTTTTGCTCGTTGGCGACTTGGTAGCAGACACTACACTAATACAGAAGATGCTGTTGCAGAGTGGTTGCACACTGCTACTGCTGTCGGAGTTCGACTAGATACACAAGGCCAATGGCAATTTTTCACTCCCTACGGGTTGAATGACCTGTTTAATGGCATTATTCGACCTACGCCAGCACATACTCATAACATCGATGCCCACAATAAAGCATCGGGGTTCTTACAAAAATGTCCTTATCTGCGGTTGGCGTAAAAGTTACAATAGGTTTTCCGTTGCAAGGGAATAATCGCTTTTCAATTTACAACCCTTGGATACGGAATCACAATGTTAATAATTTTCTCCCACTGGGAATAATTAAATTAGAACCCCTTTCACGATAGGACGGGGGTGATGCTAATTTTGTAACTTTTTTGTAACTTTGTAGGCAAAAATCAATGCCAAATCCGACTGGATATCAAATCAACTCGACTCTCCACGAAGGAATCCAAACAATTATTTATCAAACACAAATGCCAAAGACGCAACAGCGAGTTATCCTCAAGTTGCTTAAAAATGAATATCCTACCCTCGAAGCCTTTACCCGCCTTAAAAATGAGTATCAAATTCAGCAAGGTTTAGACCATCCCAACATAGTTAAAGCCATTAGTCTAGAAACCTTTGATAACCGTGTGGGGCTGTTGTTAGAAGACTTTGATGGTCAATCCTTAGCCCAAATTATTCAGACAGAAAAACTTGACTTAATTAACGATTTAAATATTGCTATTCAACTGACTAAAGCTCTCGATTATTTGCATAAACACCAGATTATTCATAAAGATATCAAACCTAGTAACATTATTGTTAACTCCCAGACAGGTATTGTTAAACTCACTGACTTTGGTATAGCCTCCCGCCTCAATAAGGAAAATCCCCAATTTAATAATCCAAACTGCGTTGAAGGCACACTTGCTTACATGTCTCCCGAACAAACGGGGAGAATGAATCGTATTCTCGATTATCGAACTGACTTTTATTCTCTTGGTGTAACTTTATATGAAATGCTCACCGAGAAAACACCATTTTTTAGTCAAGACCCCTTAGAACTAGTTTATAGTCACATTGCTATTCAACCGATCAACCCACAGTTATTAAATCCAACAATTCCTAATGCCATCTCAGAAATTGTGCTGAAGCTGATGGCAAAAAATGCAGAAGACAGATATCAAAGCGCTACAGGATTATTAGCAGACTTAGAATTATGTCTTAACCAGTTAAAAACTAAGGGTACAATTACTGATTTTCTTCCAGGTCGTTTAGATATATTAAGCCAGTTATTAATACCTCAAAAATTATATGGTCGTGAAAACCAAGTTAATGAACTACTAGCGGCTTTTGAACGAGTAACATCTGAGGCTAGTGAGATGATGCTAGTCTCTGGTTATTCAGGTATTGGCAAATCAGTTTTAGTCAATGAAGTTAATAAACCCATTACTCACAGACAAGGTTACTTTATTTCTGGTAAATTTGACCAACTAAAGCGAAATATTCCTTATGCTTCCCTAATTCAAGCTTTTGCTTATTTAATGCGGTATTTACTGACAGAGAACAATGAAAAAATAGAAATATGGCGTGAAAAAGTTCTATCAGCTTTAGGAACAAATGGAAAAGTTATTACTGACGTAATTCCAGAAGTAGAATTAATTATTGGTATACAGCCAGAAGTTGCCCAAATTGGTGCAACAGAATCACAAAATCGCTTCAATCGAGTTTTTAAAGAATTTATCCAAGTTTTTACCCAAAGAGAACACCCTTTAGTTATCTTTTTAGATGATTTACAATGGGCAGATTCAGCAACATTAAATTTAATTCAACTACTTATAACTGACACTGACAGCAAACATCTATTATTTATTGGCGCATATAGAGATAATGAAGTTAATGCAGCACATCCTTTAATCCAAAAGATAGAAGAAATTAAGAATGCTGGCACAGTTATTAACAATATTGTGTTGCAACCTTTAAGTTTAGACAATGTGATTCAGTTAGTTGCAGAGACTTTGCAAGAGACAAAGGTTAACCATGATGTAGAATTCAGCAGGTTTAAAAATAAAACTATCCAATTAGCTGAATTAATTTCTAACAAGACAGGTGGAAATCCATTTTTTATCACACAATTAATTCAAGCACTTTATCAAGAAAAGCTTTTAAGATTTGACTTCATTAATGCTCAATGGCAGTGGAGTATTGAGGATATTCAAGCAATTGGAATTACCGATAAAAATGTAGTTGAGTTAGTTGCCAGTAGAGTTGAGAAACTACCAAAATTTACCCAAAATGTTTTAAAATTAGCAGCTTGTGTGGGTGACAGATTTAGTCTTGATGTTTTATCTATAGTCAATGAAAAATCGGCTTATTTGACAGCCAATGATTTACACTCGGCTTTGCAAGCGGGATTGATTCTACCTTTAAGTGAAGCTTACCGTATTCCTTTAGTTTTTAATCAAGAAGAAGCGGCTAATTTAAATTTCGACACTTCACGGGTTGGTTACAAGTTTTTACATGACAGAGTACAACAAGCAGCATATTCGCTGATTCCAGAAGAGCTAAAGAAATCTACTCACCTGAAAATTGGGCAATTGCTTCTACAAAATATCCCAAAGGAGGAAATAGAAGCTAATATTTTTGATATTGTCAATCAGTTAAATGTGGGTATTGTTAATCTAATAGAGCAATCTGAAAAAACTGAATTGGCGCGACTAAATTTAATTGCAGGGCGAAAAGCTAAAGCTTCTACAGCTTATGAAGCTGCGCTTAAATATTTCACAAATGGGATAGAAATTTTAAATGTAGATACTTGGACAACTGAATATACTTTAACCATAAGTTTATATGAAGGAGCCGCAGAAGCTGCCTATTTGGGTGGTAATTTTGAGCAGATGCAGCAATGGGCTGAGGTGGTGCAGCAAGAAGCCAAAATCCTTCTAGATAAAGTGAAAGTCTATGAAGTACAGATTATCGCTTCTGTCATTCAAAGCAAACAACTGGAAGCCATTCAGATAGCAGTATCAATTCTCAAATTGCTAGGAATAAGTTTTCCAGATGAACCGACATCAACTGATATTCAGCAAGGAATGGATGAAATTGCTGTTTCTTTGAAAGGGAAAGCTATTGCAGATTTAATTAACTTACCATTAATGTCCGCTCCTAACAAGATTGCAGCCATGAAAATCTTAATGGCAGTTCTTCCTGCGGCTTTTCAAACTGCTCCTGCAATGATGCCAATTATTGTTTGTAAAATGGTCAATTTGTCCTTAAAATATGGCAATACGGCTGTATCTGGCTATGGTTATAGTCTTTATGGTTTACTTCTTTGTGGAGTTCAAGGAGAAATTAATTCAGGCTATGAATTTGGTAAATTAGCTTCTAGTTTGGTGTCGGAATTTAATGCTGAAGAACTCAAGGCTAAGATTCTAACGGTTGTTAGCGCTCATGTTATGCACTGGAAAGAGCATGTTAGGGAGACATTAACATCATCAATGTCTGGATATGCTAGTGGTCTGGAAACCGGAGATTTAGAATATGCTGGCTATTGTGGTTATATTTATCCCTATCACTCATTTTGGTTGGGTAAAGAACTTTGGGTTTTAGAAAAAGAACTTATAGCTTACTGTGAATCGCTGAAGAAAATTAATCAGCAAGTAGCTTTAACTTGGAATTTAGTATATTTACAAACAGTTTTGAATTTGAAAGGAGATTTTGAAAATGTAGATTGTTTAATTGGAGAAGCCTACGACGAGCAAAGTATGCTGCCAATTCATCAGCAAGTAAATGACCTTTACACAATTAATCATCTATTTGTAAATAAACTAATGCTCTCTTACATATTTGGGGAGTATTTTAAAGCTGTAGAACATGCTGCGATCGCAGAAAAATCTTTAGGTGGTGTAACAGGGTTATTTGTTGTTCCAATGTTCTATTTTTACGATTCTTTAGCACACTTGGCTATATATCATACTGCTAAAGAGTCTGAGAAGCAAGCTATTCTTGAAAAAATCCAAGCTAATCAGCAAAAAATGGAACTCTGGGCTACTCATGCTCCCACGAATCACTTACATAGATTTTATCTCGTAGAGGCAGAACGGTATCGGGTTTTAGGTCAAAAGCTGGAAGCAATGGACTACTATGAGAACTCTATTGCCAAATCTCAAGAGAATGGTTTTCTCCAAGAAGAAGCTTTAGCTTATGAGTTAGCAGGAAAATTTTATCAATCTTTAGGTAAAGAGTTAATTCATCAAACTTATATAACTAAAGCCTATTATGCCTATATTCGTTGGGGTGCGATCGCTAAAGTTAAATACTTAGAATCAAAGTATGCTTTTCTAGTAGGACAAACTACTGCTATAGAAACTACTACTTCTAAAATAGATACAATTCACTTTACCACTACTACAACTACTAATAGTAGTTTAAGCGATTTTTTAGACTTTAATGCATTCATCAAGTTTTCGCAAGCGATTACCAACGAAATTGTTTTAGAAATTTTGTTGAGCAAGCTCATCAAAATTTTACTAGAAAATGCTGCCGCCCAAAAAGCAGTGCTACTCCTACTCAAAGATAATCAACTATATATCGAAGCTTCTGGAAATGCTGCTGATGATGTAGTGACAGTTTTACGCTCTATTCCTGTTGAAGCTTCTCAGGATTTACCCCTCTCTGTGATTAATTACGTTTTTCGTACTCAACAATATCTTGTATTAAATGATGCAATAATTGCAGAACCGTTCAACCTTGATATTTATATTCAGGAATCTCAAACAAAATCAATTTTTTGCTTACCCATAATTTACCAATCACAAATTACAGGGATTATTTATTTAGAAAACAAATTGTCATCAGGAACTTTTCTGCCAGAAAAAGTAGAGGTATTAAAAGTCTTAGTTTCTCAAATGGCTATTGCTATCCAAAATGCCCGATTGTACACAAGAGAACAAGATAAATCTAGAGAATTAGAACAGTCAATAAAAGATTTACAAGAGGCACAAATACAACTTATCCAAAGCGAAAAAATGTCTTCCCTGGGTAATTTAGTTGCAGGTGTAGCACACGAAATTAATAATCCAGTCGGCTTTATTTCAGGTAGTATCGCTCAAGCAAAAGATACTGTTAAGGATTTAATAGACTATCTACAACTGTACCGAGATAAGTTTCCAAATCCTGGTACTGAAATTGAAGAAAAAGCTGAAGAAATAGATATAGATTTCCTGCTAAAAGATTTACCAAAAATGATTGATGGTATGACAGCAGGAACGCAGCGTATTCGTAACATTAGTACTTCTCTCCGTACTTTTTCACGCGCCGATACGACTTCTAAAGTATTAGCTAATATTCATGAAGGCATTGATAGTACTTTGTTAATTTTACAGCATCGTCTGAAAGCTGACCATAATCGTCCGGCAATTACAATTATTAAAGATTATGGAAGTATTCCATTGGCGAAATGCTATTTAGGACAATTGAATCAAGTTTTTATGAATATTATTGCAAATGCAATTGATGCCTTAGAAGAAGCAAATACTGGTCGGAGTTTTATGGAAGTTCAAGATAATTATCCTAATATTATTACCATCTTAACTAAGGTAGAGAAAGATAATAATCTGGCAATTAAGATTCAAGATAATGCTAAAGGAATGCCAGAAGAAGTTAAAGCCTGTATCTTTGAAAATCTATTTACTACCAAATGCGTAGGGAAAGGTACAGGATTAGGATTATCTATTAGTCGCCAAATTATAGTAGAAAATCATGGTGGAAGTTTGATTTGTGAATCAGTCTTGGGACAAGGAACAGAATTTATAATTTCTATTCCCATTTTGGGATAATAATCTTTCATAGTACAGACACATTAGCAAAGCTATAACCGTAGATACCCGAATTACCAAACAATTCGGGTATTTTGTTTATCACGAATGATCCATAATTGCTATAGTAATTACATTTATTCTTTAAAATTTGCTTAAACACAAGTTATTTTTTTATTAATAAAACTATGTAAGTAGTAACTTGATTATTTAATCAAATCAACACATATTCGCTCACGATTCACGCTTAGAACTTTATGTATTTTCTGTTATTATGATGACTGATTATATGCATCAAATCTTGTAGCTTGTTTATAATTTACCAGATGATATAAAAGTCAAATCTAACTAAATATGCAAGAATTTTAGTCAGGTCTTTATCAGCTAAAATATCAGATGTAAATTGAGTTTGCAGCAAGTTAAAAGATGCAGAATTAGTAAAAATTAAGGTGGTTCTACTGTGGAAAAAAGAAGAGAAGGTGGGCGAATAGTTCCAAAGGCTATCTCGTTTTTGTTGAATCAAATTACATTGATTGTGCTTGCAGTTATTCTTGTGCTGTTTATTGGAGGTAGGTTTGAACTAGCAAGTGCAACTCAACCTAACGCAGAATTAGAAATTCAAAAATTAACATCTTGTTACTCGCTGGGAACTGATGCCATTGGTAGAGGAAATCTCCTAGAAGGAAAAAATATTTATCGGGATTGTTTTACTCAAGATGCAGTTCTCACTGCCATTTTTCCTGATGGGACAACTCAAACAAGTTATGGTACAGATGCTTGGGCAGATTTTGTCTATTCAGTATTCCAAGGAAATGGTTATACAGCTACCCAACACTTGATGGGTACGATAAACATTTCAATTGAGAATAATAAAGCAGTGATGACTTCTTATCTCCATGCGACTCACAAACGTTCGGAAACTAGCATTGATGTTGCTAATGGTACTTATGAAGATGAAGTTGTAAACAAAAATGGACGCTGGAAAATTCGTAAACGGACTCTCAAACTCATCGATTTCTTGAATCTCAGTTCACCGACGGTTGATTCTTCAAATGCTAATGCCCGAAGCAGTAATCCATCTGCTACCTTTGTAAGACCAAAAATGTCTGGCTTCAATCATTAATCTTTCACAGTATATAAGTAAAAAGTAAAAAGTACTCTCTACTTTTTACTTTTTATTCTGTTTTATATATGAATAAAGAAGTTCGCTATTGCTCTGAGGATTTACAATTAAGCATGGACTATTACCGCCACTTCCATTACTTACAATAACGACAGTAATCCCGGATTTTGGACAAACCCCTAAACAACTGGTGCTAACCACCCGAAATTCACCCCATAATCCCTCAACTTTTAAACGAGATTTCAACCAATTCTCTAAGTCTTCGGAAGCCGTTGAGCTTTTGTTAGCTGGATGAAAACTATTTGACTGCTCATTTGCACATTGCGAACACACAAGCACTAAACCAGACTCCCATCGGGGAGAAACGCTAGGAATAGGAATAGAAATAGAAGTGTCTAGCGGACGAGAATTTATTAAGGGCGATGTCTGCTGAGAAGTAGATGCAAAACTTTTAAAGATACGTTGAAGCAATCTTTTAATATGCTTAATCAATTTTTTCATGGACAATCCTACCTATTTATCTGATAGGATAGTAGAGATTTCCTGTTTAGTCTGTTCTGGTAGATCGTTTAATAATCAGCGTTTCTGAGCAATTTGCTGCAAGTATGCAATTAGCTGTTCTCCTGCGGTGTCAATGTGTCGTTTTAGTAACCTGATAGCAGCTTTTCTATCCTGCTTTTGACAAGCATCTAAGAGTTGATAGTGTTCTTTTTGCGATCGCTCTTGGTAATCCATCTCTACCAATTGTACGCGAACATAGCGATCGCAATTAACGTGTAAAGTTTTAATCATCCCCAACAACCGGGGACGTTCAGCAGTGGCGTACAGCGTCGCATGGAATTCCCAGTTGAGTTTTGCCAACACACCTGCATCGGTTGCTTTATCTGTCGCTTCCAGAATCATAGCAGCTTTATCTATATCTGTTTCCCTGAACTTGGGTATCGCCAATTGCATCGCTTTCACTTCCAAAGCGCTGCGAATTTCACAAATCTCTTGCGCCTCTTGTGCTGTCAACACCGATACAATCGCCCCACGATTTAGATGCAGTGTCACCAATCCTTCTGCTTCTAACTGCTTCAGGGCTTCGCGCACGGGAATGCGACTAACGCCAAACTGAGTGGCAATTTCATCCTGTCTCAGAGATTGTCCTTCCTGAAAAATGCCCCGCAGAATCGCTTCCCGCAAAGCATCGGCAATTAAATCTGGCGTACTGCGTTGTTGTTGCAGCACATTAGCTGCTAAGTCATTTAAGTTCATATTGAATATTGTATACAAAATCCAAAAGATTGTATACAATATCCAAAGTAAGTTTTTTAAACATCCCTTCAATACTACGGGAGACAGTTATGAGCATCGCATCTCAACCAGACCAAGTTATCATCTTCGACACCACGCTACGCGATGGCGAACAGTCACCAGGCGCAACCCTCAATGTAGAAGAGAAATTAGCGATCGCTCATCAACTAGCTCTTCTTGGTGTCGATGTGATTGAAGCCGGTTTTGCCGTTGCTAGTCCGGGAGATTTTCAAGCTGTTAAAAGCATTGCGGAACAAGTTGGGATACCCGGTGGGCCAATCATTTGTAGTTTAGCTAGAGCCATTCGCCAAGATATTCATGCCGCCGCCGAAGCTTTGAAAGGCGCGGCTCGTCCGAGAATCCACACGATGATTTCTACCTCTGATATTCACCTAAAATATCAGTTGAAAAAGTCTCGCAGCGAAGTATTAGCGATCGCATCAGAAATGATTGCTTATGCCAAATCCTTTGTAGACGATGTAGAATTTTCACCAATGGATGCTAGCCGCACTGAACCAGAGTTTCTTTATGAAGTTTTGTCAAGTGCGATCGCAGCAGGTGCAACGACAATTAATATTCCTGATACTGTTGGTTACTGCACACCCAAGGAAATCGGCACTCTGATTCAGGGAATTCGGGAAAATGTTCCTAATATCGATGGCGTGATTCTTTCCATCCACACTCAAAATGATTTGGGTTTGGCGACAGCTAACGCTTTAGCAGCAATTGAATATGGTGTACGTCAGGTGGAGTGTACTATTAATGGCATTGGGGAACGAGCCGGGAATGCTGCATTGGAAGAGATTGTGATGGCGTTGCAAGTTCGCAAACCATTTTTCAACCCTTATTTTGGTCGTTCAGTTGATGCTGATACACCCTTGACTAATATTAAGACTCAGGAAATTTACAAAACCTCATCCTTGGTTTCCCAATTAACCGGAATGCTGATTCAGCCCAATAAAGCGATCGTGGGAGCAAACGCTTTCGCCCATGAGTCTGGAATTCACCAAGATGGGATTATCAAACACCGTGAGACTTATGAAATTATGGAAGCTGCTGCGATCGGTTTGCCAGAAAATCGCATTGTTTTGGGCAAGCACTCAGGAAGAAATGCTTTCCGTACAAGGCTCAAGGAATTAGGTTTTGAATTGAACGAGGCGGATTTGAATAAAGCTTTCAATCGGTTCAAAGAAGTCGCTGATAAGAAAAAAGAAATCTCAGATTGGGACTTAGAAGCGATCGCTCGAGATGAAACGCAGATTCAAGTGGAAAGTGGCTTCCAAATCGAACACGTCCAGGTAATCTGCGGTGATTGCACTTGTCCAACTGCAACTATTACAATTGTTACCCCCGATGGCAAAATCCTCACGGATGCGAGTGTCGGCACTGGCCCAGTGGATGCGGTGTATCAGGCAATCAATCAATTGGTGCAGATTCCCAATCAACTAATTGAGTTTTCCGTCCAATCTGTGACTGGCGGAATTGATGCACTGGGAACTGTCACAGTTCGCTTGAAACATCAAGAGCGGATATTCTCTGGACAAGCATCTGATACTGATATTGTGGTAGCCGCAGCTTATGCTCATATCAACGCTCTGAATCGTCTTTATCGTTATTTGCAAACAGAAAGATCCCATTTTGATCAAATAAACTCTGCTGTTGTATCTAAGTAGATTCTGATGCGTTTTTGATACAGCCATGAATCGTTGATGTAGAGACGTAAAATTTTATGTCTCTACAAGAGTTTTGGTTGCACTATTAAGTTATGAAGGCTTTCTGAATAAGGATTTGAGGCATTTTTGGAAATAAAAAAAACATCGTTTAAATATTCCCGGCATTAAAAATCTGTTGTGCGGTGAAATTAAATTCTGGGAAAGTGGGTGAGAGAATGCGATCGCTCCCACGGAACTGGCTAATTTGGTATTCGCTTTCTACCAGTGAGTAGATCGATATTGTTGGTTGCTTAGTATTACCAATGAATGATTTACCGGCCAGAGCTAAGTAATCTACAATCCAATACTCCTGAATACCAATTTCTTCATACATACCGCGTTTAGTGTAATAGTCGGTGCGCCAATTAGTACTAACTACTTCAATAACTAAAGGAATTGATGCGCCTAGAGTGACCGTGGATTCCTTTTTCCAGAAAGGTTCATTTACCAGATTGGAGCGATTGATAATTAATATATCTGGTGAATAACCCGATTCATTTTCAGGTGGTTTGACTAGTGCAGTTTTTGGAATGAAGTAGGGAAGTTTAAGCCGGTCATATTCGACTGGAAGTTTTGTAGCTAAAAATCCTGTAATCTCTTCATGATCTCCAGTAGGTTGCGACATCTCGACCACTACTCCATCATGTAGTTCATAACGTTTACCTCTGTTGTCTGGGTATCTGGCAACAAATTCACTGAATGTAATTAGTTTTCTTTGTAGGGCTTGAGTCATATATTTCTCCCGTGAATTTTGAAATTAAGGTAAGGGAAACGCTTTTACACACTATTTTTTCTCATTAGGGTAGTTAAGCTTACCTTCTTTTTCAGCTTGTTCTACGTCACGGCGTAGCAAATAAGCTGCTAAATCGGCAAGGCTTGTGCCCTCAATATCTGCCCATCTTTGTAATTTTTCATGAGTTAAGTCTGGCAACGAAACGCTTACTCTTTTCGACACTGTAGATTTTTTGATAGTTTTGAATAGATCGTACCCTTCAACGAAACTTCGTGATGTTGCTAATATAGCGCTAAACAAGGCTTGAATAGCATCTAAACTGTTCCCTATCTCCACCAATGAATTTAATTGTGTCCGACTACTTAAAATTCTCTCTTGGCAAAAAAACTTGACATCAAAGTGCCTTAATAGTATATTTGTACTATTAAGGCACTTAAGTGTTGCATAAAACTTTAACACTCCCGATTACGCCAACAGGAGAGCAAAATTAATGAAGCTATCTAAGGTAGACTTGAGCAGTTTAGTAGCGATCGCTCACTCTGATGGATATTTGCAGTTGTTGCTCGATCGAGGTGACGAACTAGAGTTTTTGGAAATTCCGGCACCGATACAAGCTTATGAAGGATTGCAAGAACTGAACGAGGCCATTGCTGAAACGACTGCACTACCTTATGAAGAACCAATTGCTATGTTACCAGTTAGCTCATCAATGGCGATCGCTGTGGGCTACGATCGCAACGAACAAATTTTGCAAGTTGAGTTTCAAAGTGGATGTGTTTATCAATACTTAGGCGTAGACGAGGATACTTGGGAAGATTTACACGCCTCTGACTCAGTTGGCAGCTTTTTCAATCAAGAGATTAAAGGCAGATATGACTGCGATCGCCTAGATAATGCAGATTATAATATTGACTAATTAATAAATCTAACAAATTCTGGGGGTTTAAGTCCCCCACAACTAACAACGTCTTGTTTTGTGGCGGGGTTTAAATCCCAGTTGCATTACTTAATTACGAATTACGAATTATTTTAACGTGCCCATTGCTGCAAGATATAAGCATAAAAAGCGTCTTTATCAACCCGATCCATTGCATAAATTTTCCGACCACCAGGAACTACTTTAGTACGCCCCTGACTCACTCCAGTGGTGACAATTTCTGTTTCCCATTCGCGTAATTGATAGAATTCTGGGTGTCCTAGATAAGCCGTTGCCAACACATCCCAAAAATAATAATCTTGGGGGATAACTAGTGCATAACATTGTCCGGCTAAATCAGAGATGGGATAGTCGCGTTGTCGCCCCATTTTTTGCACTAACTCTGATGTGACTGGAACATTGTTAGTTAAATCCAAAGGACACATAATAATTTCAATTTTCGTTTTCCACACCCGCGCCGCCGAAACCGCGTCCCAATAAACATTCCATTCGGCGGAACCATCTTGTCCAGGTTCTAAACTTTTTTCCACATTGCCGGGGACATTCAAAGCACCTCCCATCCAAACAATTTTGTGAATCTTGGCTTCAATATCCGGTGCTTTGTCTAAAGCTGCTGCTACAGTGGTCAACGGCCCAGTTACCATCAATGTTACCGGGCTTGATGCGTTACGTAACACCTCGATCGTGAAATCTTGACCTGTTTTTTCAACCAGAGGCGTAGTTATGGTTTCGCTTTGATTGAGAATGGGAAGATGGTCAACAATAAACGAATCACGGCGATAGAGAGTAGGAAATGGATTGATACCCCGTACAGTACTTTCTGCAACCGAGATATGAGAAAATCCCATCAAATCTATAATTTTACGTGTGGCGCTAACAGCTGGTTGGACATAACAATCTGCTGGTGTGACAACAACACCGAGGAGTTCAATATTATCCATCGTCAACAGCAGCATAGTTGCTAGATAATCATCTACACCACCATCGTGATCCATTAATACAAGTTGTTTTGACATAAAAGGATAATTAATATGGATAAGTTTATGGAAACTGCAATTCAAGAAGCAAAACAAGGCAGACAAGAAGGTGGAATTCCCATTGGTTCGGTTCTCGTCAAGGATGGGAAAGTTCTCGGCAGAGGACACAATAAACGTGTGCAAGACGGCGATCCTGTGACTCACGCCGAAATCGATTGTCTTCGGAATGCTGGAAGAGTTGGCAGCTACAGAGGTACTATACTCTATTCAACCTTAATGCCGTGTTACCTGTGCGCTGGGGCAGTGGTACAATTTGGCATTAAAAAAGTCATCGTTGGAGAATCTAAAACTTTTCCTGGTGCTAAAGAATTTATGGTATCTCACGGTGTGGAAGTAATCGATCTTAATCTTGATGAATGCGAACAAATGATGAGTGAGTTTATTGAAACTAACCCGGAACTTTGGAATGAAGATATCGGTAATTAGTTAGGAATACATAATCCGATATTTGAGTCTCACATTCATAATTTTCTGTGAGTCTGCTTATTAAGTATTAGAGGAAAGGCATTTATAGCTTTTCCTAATCACATGAAGGTACGTCATAGCCCCCTCCTCGCTGGCGGGGAGGGGGGAGGGGGTGGGGTTCTTGTACCTCACTCAACTGAGAACCGCTATACCCTGTTCTTCTGCGATCTTTTTTAGATGGCGATCGCTACTGCAATAATTCTCTCATCAAAAAGACGCGATTAATCGCGTCTCTTAATCTCCAATCAACTCTACTGCATCTCGTCCATCGGAATTTTGTAAGTAAACTTTGACAATCTCTTCTTTAGCAGTAGGCAACTTTTTGCCAGTAAAATCTGGGTGGATTGGTAATTCTCGATGACCCCTGTCTACTAATACAGCTAAACGAATCACTTCTGGTCTACCGTAGTCGTTGACAGCGTTCAAAGCAGCGCGAATTGTCCGTCCTTTGAAAATCACATCATCCACGAGTACAACGGTTTTCCCTGTCAGATCAAAAGGAATTTCGCTTTTTGTTGGAGTCCGCAATCCAATTTTGTCAAGGTCATCTCGATAAAATGTAATGTCTAAAGCGCCAACTGACACAGCTACACCTTCCAACGTCTCAATCTGACGCGCCAACAATTCGGCGAGTAATGCACCCCTAGTATAAATACCGAGAAGCACCAATTGAGACAAATCACGCGTTCTTTCGACAATTTGAGAAGCAAGACGAGTCAAGGTGCGACGGATTTCTTCAGATGAGAGAATTTCAACTACTTTGGCAGACATAGCGAATGATAAGTGAGGAGTAAGGAGTTAGGAGAGACGCAATTAAGAATCGCGTCTGTACAAAAGGTGGGAGACGCGATTCTTAATTGCTAACTTTACATTTATCATTAATTGTTTGCGAGTATTAAGAATATTGCGATCGCTATGCCTAACCATAGCAAAAAACAATATCGAGTCAACTGTAAAGCATTTTGAATAGAAGTTGCAGTAATGGGATAAATAGCATCTCCTAGCAGTGGTTTGTACTTAGCTACCCCACGATACCAATTTGTACCACCCATCTGCACACCCAAAAAAGCCGCATAGACGCACTCACTCCAGCCAGAATTGGGACTAGGATCGTTAATTGCATCCCGACGACAAATTCGCCAAACATCTTTCGGTTTACCCGATAACAGCGCCAGAGTCACGACGGTTAACCGACAAGGTAGCCAAGTTAAACAATCTTCCAACCGCGCACAGAACCATCCCAAATAAGTATAGGGAGCTTCTCGGTAGCCCACCATCGAATCTAGGGTACTGCTAGCTTTGTATGCTAAAGCTAAGGGAGTTGACCCCACAATTGGCACAAAGACACCAAAAATTGCAAAAAAAAGTGGAGCCATCACTCCATCGGTGGCATTTTCTGCAACCGTTTCTAAAACGGCTCGTAAAACTTCTGCTTGTGAGAGGTTTTGGGTATCTCGACCAACGTAATTACTTAAAATCTTCCGAGCCTTCTCTAAATCTCCTGCTGTTAAAGGTTGTAAAACAGCCTCTGCTGCTGCTCGTAAACTTCTACCAGCAAAACAACTAGCCAAAAGAATGCCATCTATTGCAATTCCCAACAACGGATGAATCCGTCTGGCACTTTGAATAATCAAAAAACCAATAAGACCGCTACCAATTATTAGGATAATACTTAGTAAAATTCCAGCTAGACGTTGTGCAAGAGAACTTTTACACAATTGGAAAGAAAATTTGGTCAGGTGAGAAATTACCCACCCCATAACTTGCACTGGATGAGGCCAATCCCAAGGATCGCCAATTAAGTAATCTAAAAATGCAGCAATTATTAAGATATAGATACTATTGGTCATAAGTCACGAGTCAAGGGCTAATAGTGAAGGGTCAATATTTAGTTAGACTGTTGACTCTTGACTAAACCACAAAACTAGCTTCTTCTCCAAGAGAAGCTTGCCAACTGCGAGCATCATAATAAAGGTCTGCCAGAGTAATACTGTACAAAGCTTCTTTGAGCTTTTGGTTGAGTCTCTGCCAAAGGCTAAATGTTACCCAATCTTCAGCTTGTGTAGGTGCTGGGGTGTGATGAGGTAAATGGCTAGTCTCGCCAACTGCTTCTAAAATTTGTCCTATAGATATTTGTGCAGGTTCTCTTGCCAATTGGTATCCGCCAATGCTACCACGAGTTGATTTAACTATTGATGCACGACGCATTTCTATTAGTAATTTTTCGAGGTAAGGAGCTGGGATATCTTGACGTTTAGCGATCGCTCTCACAGATACAGGCCCATATTTTGGCTGTAAACTCAAATCTAGCAACGCCTTTACACTATAGTGTCCTCTGGTAGTTAGTTTCATTTTGGCAAGCTTTGTTGTTTATCCTTTGTCATTTGTCCTTTGTAAATAACCAATAACCAACGACCAATAACTAAGGATCAGTTTTACTTATCATTCTGTAACTCAGTTATCATCCTCAGCAAATAAATAACCTTTTGAGGGTTAGTTTAGAAAACTTAAAACTTCTATAGTCTAGCAGTGATTTACAAACTATATATATAGTTAATCAGCATTGCCAGCATTCTCTGAAATAGATTGTCAAGACAATATTGTTAATGGCATAACAATTGTGCATCTGAGTGTAATATACTTGGCAAGGTTGAGATAAAAACTAAAGGAGTATGTTCCTATTAGCTCAACCTCAGCTAAAATAAAATCGATTCCAACACTTCAAACATTCATTTTCGACCTAAGTTGATGCCTAAACTGAAAAAAATTGAACCCCTACTCGGTGAAGAACTGCTCAAAAAAGTCAAAGAGCTAGAGAGCGAGAGCAAAGAAGACAAAGCCAAGAAGTGCGGCTACTATACCATTACCAAAAACGGTATAGAGCGCGTCAATATGATGAAGTTCTTAAATGCCTTAATTGATGCTGAAGGCATTCAGTTGGACAGTACACCCAGCGCTAATGGGCGCGGTGGACGTAGTGCTAGCTATAGAATTAGTGTGCAATCGAATAATAACTTACTTATAGGTTCAGCTTATACAAAACAGATGAACCTGAAACCAGGAGATGAGTTTATCATCACTTTAGGCAAAAAGCACATTCGTCTGAGACAGGTAGACCCAGAAGATCGGGAAGGTGATGAAACCATAGAAGCCACAGCTTAAATACATGGTCATTAGTCAATTGTCCTTTGTCCTTTGTGAAAACTAATGACTAATGACTAATGACTAATGACTAATGACCAATGACTAATGACTAATGACTAATGACTAATGATTATATCTGTGGTAGGTAAGCCTGGTAAATAGTGACGAAGTGCCTTGCGTGTAACTGCTAAATTGCAGGTCAAGGCAATTTGCTCTTTTTCTAGTAAACCCAAAATGCGATCGGGTTTGTCTCGTGCTACTACTGGTAATTGATGCAAACCTCGAAGACTCATGCGGTCTAAAGCTTCAGATAATAGTTCATCCTGCCATGCATAGAGGATTTCAGTCGTACAAATGTCTATCAGGGTCTGACTGGATAAATTATCTGGAATTTCAGTTAGCGAATTTGGGTACGTTTGCCAAAAAGCAAGGGCACAGTTAATATCTTCCAGAGAAAGTATACCAACTAATTGCTCGGCTGCATCAATTACTAAAGCACTCCGGGTGCGATCGCGGATCATTTCCACAGCTGCATCTAAAACTCCAAGGGTTGCAGGTAACTTTTTTGGAGAAGGATGCATGGCATCTTCTACCAAAATTTGCTGCACAATTTCCGCTTTTTCATCTTTCAATTCCGAAAGACCAATCTGTTGTAGATTAGAGTTAGAGTTAAAAGTTGGTTTAATCCTTTCCACTAGCCAAACACTCAAACCCACAGCTGCCATTAACGGTAAAACAATGCGATAGTCGCGGGTTAATTCAAACAGCATTAAAATAGCCGTTAACGGCGCTCTGACACTAGCAGCTAACACTGCTGCCATTCCTACCATTGCATAAGCTGGAGGAGCTGCCATTTGATCGCAAATAGCGGGGAATATCACAGCCAAAATTTTGGCGTAAGCTGAACCAAAAGAAGCACCTAAAAACATGGCTGGTGCAAACAAACCGCCGATGAAACCACTACCCGCACTAATTGCAGTCATCAGTAGCTTCACCACCAACAGCACCACCAACAGGTAGAGTGGAAACTCCACATCCTGAAGCATTGCTTCTACAGTTTCATAACCCACGCCCAGAATTTGCGGGAAGTGCAAAGCAACTGTGCCAATTATCACACCGCCAATAATTGGATGAATCGGCTGAGGAATTCGTCCCAAAAAGGCAAAACCTGGAACCTTCCCAGCAAAGCAGGCTTTTGCTACCCGAATGGATTGAGTATAAGCCAGAGAAACTAGGCTGGCCCCTAAACCTAAGCCAAGGTAAAGGGGTAATTCCAAAGGACTACGGACTTGGTAAGCAGGTAAATCAAAAGCAGGTTGTGCCCCCAAACCAATTTGGGCAATTAATGCTGCTACCACCGCCGCTAGCAGCACCACACTCACAGCAGAAGTAGCGAAAGATGTTGCTCCCATCACCACCTCTAGAGCAAAAAATACTCCGGCGATCGGAGCATTAAATCCCGCCGCCAGTCCAGCCGCCGCGCCAGCACCCAACAATAAACGTTGTCGTTCTTGAGATACATTGAGGATCACAGAGAACAACATCCCAAAATTTGCGCCAATTTCTACACTCGGCCCCTCTGGGCCCAAAGAAGCACCGCTCCCCAAAGAAACAGATGCGGCCAGCATTTTTGTAACTGGTCGTAGTGGTCGCTTAATCTCTGTTCCCTGAGAGGCGGCGATGAGAGATGAAAGTCCAGGGCCAAAGTCTTGAGTGCGCCAGCGCATCAAGCCAACGATTAACCCGCCAAGGGTGGGAACGCAGGCTAAAGTCCAAGCACCCCAGGCACCGATTTGGCCCATTAAATTTTCCAGCATCAGCTGGTGAATCAACTGGATTAAATAGTGAAAGGTGACTACACCCATACCAGCACCACCGCCAATGAGCATGGCTAAAAACAGGACAACGGTTTCTGGCGATGGTTGAAAACGATTAATAAGTTGAGCTAAACGAGCGGAAGGTGTAGGAAAGGCAGGTTGTTCCGTTACCTTCCTCAGTTGAGTGGGAGGCAAGAGAGTCATTGAGAGGCGGGGTAAATGTAAGAAAAAATTTAAATTTTTATCTGTTACTTATCATTGTGAGCCATTATTTAGCAACCAGACAAGTAGACTTTATTTGCTTGATTTACAAAGTTTTAGCCAAAAATGTCATTGTGCAAAATTTTTGTGGGGAGAATGGTTAAATGCGAGACAATTATTATTTGAGGGTCAGCGATGCCTTAGTTTAGATATCGTTGCGGCTAGTGGGGAACACTATTCCTTCTAGAGACAACAAAGTTTTTGTGGGCTGGGTGAACGCACTCGCAAAAATTAACTAGGAGTCATCCTTGCCTAAATCTAGCTATACTCGTGTTGCGACCATTGAGCCACCCTTGGTAGTAATACAATGTATGTATGATTTATGGTTGGTGTCATACCATACTTGAAAATCTGCTAAGTATCGATCGGAATTCAATATAGCTATTGTTATAGAGCGAGTAAATGGACTAGGCGGACGAGGTAAATGAATATACACACCTTTGATAATCATTATGTTACTTGCCCAATTTGCCAAAGAAATGCTACACCCAAACCAGTTAAAACGCGCATGGGCTTATTTTGTTGCCCCTATTGTCAGGAACGGCTAGTAGTTTGTCAAAGCGGTCATTATGTCCGCGATCCATTTACTTGGAGACAATTGATGATTGCTTCGTCGCTACGTCGTCAAAGCCGACCTTTAGCTAGGATTCTCAGAGATTTTGTTTTGCTCAAACGCCCGATGGTAGCCTTAGCTGTGGGAAGTGCCATTTTCTTCAGTGCGATCGCTCTGACTCAAGAAAAGACAAGCTACGATCGCCACATCTCTCCTACAACAGAGAAAGTTAATCAACCAGAAAACAAATCTCAGTAAATGGATTAATTTGGTATAAATCAAATCTTACTTTGATTTTTGTAATATTATAACTAAATACTTTTATGAAACCGTGTCTTATTACCCCAAATAGGACACGGTTTTACATCATGTCCGCTTAAAAATCTGTCCTGGTACAACAGGTAATTAAAGTAGCGATAATTCCTTAATTTTTTCCGGGTTACAACAGATGATCTGGGTCTAGCCAAACAATGTAGAAAATCTGGTCAAGAAAGAATCCATGAACCCTGCCATGTTCATTAATTGCTTTATGTATAGTTCCCAAAAAATCAATATCTCAAACATTAAAAGACAAAATTTTATACATACCCTTCGAGGTTTTATCTTCTTGTGGATAAAACCACACTTTCTTTAGTAAGCGGTGTTCCTCCCACCAACTTCATAACACGATGATGATAGTGACTCCGACGCTCAATGCTCATGATGCTCTATGACTTGTTAACGCCAAGGGAGAAAATTCGGCTTCGCTGGGCGATCGCTGCGACCTATTGAAATAATCTTGCTGAAAAACGGGAAGACTATGGTTATTCCCTAATAGGGAAGTCTTCATGAAAGTTGTGAATAGAAAAATGCTCAAGAAATCTCTGCTTAATTTTTTAATTTTGCCTGTTTCTCTTGTTCCCTGGCTGTGCATCGGAATACTGGGTAATTCCCACGCGAATGCTTTACCAGGGCAAAGTACAGAGGAAGTAGGCACTTGGATTAAAGCACATCCGACACTGCGCCCCAGGAGTGGGGAGAAATTATTTGTGCAAAAGACTGATACTGCTGCTCAACGATTCACTTTTCAAGCGTCGGTATTGCCCCCTGGTAGGGTGGAATTTTCCAAAGACCGTGGCACAATTCGCAGTGAGCGCATTTCCATGTATGATGCCATTAACGGCATGTCATTTGCGCGTCTCCAGGAATCCTTGCGGGTGATTTATGGCTTGGAGATTTATCAAGACTACGATCGCGCCCAGGTAGTTTACCAGTATCCCAACCAAAAGGTAATTAACTCGGCACGTCTTGCCAAAACTCCCATCCGGGAAGCTTTAAAGGGAGAATTACGAGTAGGCGATCGCTATGTATATTGGGTGGAAATTGCCCAACCCAAGACTGGCAAAGCTTTTACCGGTCAAATGACAGTTTTGCTCAAAACTGACCTAGACAAGTTAGAAAATGAATTACAAGTTCGTTAATGGATATTGGGCATTGGGTATTAATTATTCTCCCTCACTCCCTCATTTTCCTTTGCCCCTTATCCCTTCTCGTTCAAAAATTACTGAAATCGTTTTCTATAGTTTCCCCAAGCTTATAGGAGCTAGGGTTTGCCATATACCTGAAAAGATACTTTCAGATGCTAAAGAAATTCGGAGCAAATCTTCCTTTAGTAGTGGCGGCCAATCTATGCCAGCTTTACGCCCTGCGGCAAATAGCTGTTGTGCCTTAATGCTTAACTGATAAAGGGCCAAAGCCAGTTCTCGGTCTAGGGTCTTGGCATCTTTAAGGGCTTCAAACACCACTTTCAATGCCAACAAAATTGAGGTGATCTGACCGGGTACCGGCGGTTTTCCCTGTGTCATACGCGTTAACAGCGCATCTGGGTTTTCCTCGGTTGTAATTGTCTGATCTATGAGGAGTTTCCGAGCTGTTTCGTAATTCATGTAGTCAGTTTAACGTACATTTTGCTTCAGCAGTAATACTTAATTAAAAAGTCATAAAATTGGCTTCTAGTTATTTATAGCAATCTCATTTGATTTGTGAAAAGATATGCTTGGGGAAAATAATGGGGAATTTGCGATGCTCTAGGTTAACCAGATACACTGACTTAGAATAATATCTTTGAAAAATCCGTCCCGCTTGGAATCAGAAGCAAAATGATATCACTGAATTTACTAGAAATTGAACGCTCCGTCCGTGCCTTGTCTGTGGAAGAACAACTTTGGCTGCTAGAAAGTATTGCTAGACAAATCCGAGAAAATGAGTATACAAAAGAACAATTGGCTGATACCAAAAATTCTGAAGAACAACTGCAAGTGATGGTTCGTGAGCCAAATATTTCAACAGAAACTGCTGTGGTAAATGATGAATTTGCGATTTCTGAAATCCTCTGATATGTAAAAGTAACAATGATGATTTTGACAGATTTAAAAAGTTAAATATACAGCTTTTATAGATTCTCTCGTTTCTCTCGTTCCCAGTCTCTGACTGGGAATGCCTGATGAGGGGGCTGCCGCTTATTGACTTGCAGCAGAGGTATCAACGTCAAAGCATTAATTGATTTATCGTCAAATTTTTGATTTCAACAAACTCCATAAATATAGTATTTTCTCATAACTAAAATTTAGGATTACTATAGTTGCTAATCAATAAATACCATAGATATTTTCTGCACTTAGTCTTGTAGGTTTACTTTTATTTCATTTGTCTTTACGATTAAACCCGATTATGGTAGAGGGTAGGTAAAATCCACTCGTCTGATGTTGCCAATAAATAGGGCAATAGGGGCAATCTCGGAAAAACAACTTACCAAGGGTGCTCATTACATTGTTTGAAGTTATGTAGCCTTTTGATTACGGCCTATCAACGACTGCGGTAAACTATGCGTTGATTATGATTCTTTCGCAGAGAAGAACACTCGAAAGGAGCGGTTTTTTCAATGTCTCATTCTGTCAAAATCTACGATACCTGCATTGGCTGCACCCAATGCGTCCGCGCTTGCCCTACTGATGTACTTGAGATGGTTCCTTGGGATGGCTGTAAAGCTGCTCAAATTGCCTCTTCACCCCGTACAGAAGACTGCGTTGGCTGTAAGCGCTGCGAAACCGCTTGTCCCACTGACTTTTTGAGCATCCGGGTTTACCTGGGCGCTGAAACAACTCGCAGTATGGGTCTGGCTTACTAAAAAGCTAGTGCCGAGTTCTGGGTGCTGAGTGCTGAGACAAAAAGAAGTAAATCAAAAAAACTAATTTCTTGATTCTTCACTCAGAACTCGGAACTCGGAACTTAAGACTTGGAAGTGTGTCAATAGCAAGCACCTTTAGCGTCGTAGAGTGGATACTACCCACTTTGCGAAATCTTAATTTTAGATTGGGGATAAGAATCTCTGGGTATCCAAATCCTAAAAGCCGTATTTGTACCGTCAGGTAAAAAGCTGACGGGTAATCCACTGTAAAAATCCATAACAATACCTAGTGGTTAGGGAGTAATATTACTCCCTTTTTTTATTTGCAAAACGTCAAGTTTGTGCTAAATACTATACTGGATTTAATCATCCTGAAAAAAAGCGGTGTGAAGAATGTGCGGAATCGTTGGATATATAGGCACTCAAGCGGCCACAGACATTTTATTGGCTGGGCTGGAAAAACTAGAGTACAGAGGCTACGATTCTGCTGGAATCGCCACTGTTTGGGAAGGTGAGGTTAATTGTGTGCGGGCAAAGGGTAAACTCCATAACTTGCGCTCTAAACTAGAACAAATAGAAACTCCCGCCCAGATTGGTATTGGTCACACTCGCTGGGCAACTCATGGTAAACCAGAAGAGTACAACGCCCATCCCCATTTGGATACGGCGAAGCGAGTGGCTGTGGTGCAAAATGGCATTATCGAAAATTACCGCGACTTACGCGAAGAACTTAAAGGAAAAGGACACCAGTTTGTTTCTGAAACTGATACTGAAGTAATTCCCCATCTTATAGCCGAATTTTTAAAGAATATTCCCCCCTCATCTTCCTCATCTCCCTTTTTAGAAGCAATTCGCCAAGCCGTTAACCACTTGCGCGGGGCATTTGCGATCGCAGTTATTTCTGCTGACTACCCCGATGAATTGATTGTTGTTCGCCAACAAGCGCCCTTGGTAATTGGTTTTGGACAAGGGGAATTCTTTTGTGCATCTGACACACCAGCGATCGTTGCCTACACCCGTGCAGTGCTACCTTTAGAAAATGGCGAAATTGCTCGCCTCACACCTTTGGGTGTTGAGATTTACAATTTTGCTGGCGACAGGTTGAAAAAACAACCCCGGCTGCTCAACTTCAATCCTGCAATGGTAGAAAAGCAGGGATTCAAACACTTCATGCTCAAAGAAATCCACGAGCAACCAGGAGTAGTCAGAGCTAGTTTAGACGCTTACTTTAATCCAGCCGAATCTACCAAATCGCCAATCAACCTTGGTTTACCTGCGGATTTCTACACTGATTTAGAACAAATTCATATTGTCGCCTGTGGTACGAGTTGGCACGCAGCATTAATCGGAAAATATTTACTTGAACAATTAGCCGGAATTTCAACTCAGGTACATTATGCTTCTGAGTATCGCTATGCACCATCACCCGTGACGGCTAACACGTTGATTATCGGTGTTACCCAATCAGGCGAAACTGCCGATACCCTAGCAGCTTTGACAATGGAAAAAGAACGTCGCCAAGGGAGAGAACCTAAATATCAAGCGCGACTACTGGGTATTACTAATCGCCCCGAAAGCAGCCTTGGTGATATGATACCGCATATAATCAGTACCTTAGCGGGAATTGAAATTGGGGTGGCGGCGACAAAAACTTTTACTGCTCAATTAATGGCATTTTATGCATTGGCATTAGATTTAGCGGCTCGTCGTCAGACAGTTTCAAAAGACACATTAGATAAAATTATTAACGGGTTACGGCAGATTCCCAAAGAAATTGAGACAACATTGGAAACTCAAGAACGTTTAACTGAACAGCTAGCCCATGAATTTGCTGAAACCAAAGATTTCATTTTTATAGGAAGAGGAATTAACTTTCCCATTGCTTTAGAAGGGGCGTTGAAATTAAAAGAAATCAGCTACATTCACGCCGAAGGGTATCCGGCTGGAGAGATGAAGCATGGCCCGATCGCACTTTTAGATGCGAAAGTACCAGTAGTTGCGATCGCAATTCCTGGTAGTGTTTACGAAAAAGTTATTTCTAATGCTCAAGAAGCCAAAGCCAGAGATTCTCGGTTAATTGGCGTGACTCCCGTCAACGATGGCGAAGCTGCGGAAATCTTTAACGATCTTCTTCCCGTTTCTCATGTAGAAGAGTTACTTTCTCCAATTCTCACAGTAGTTCCCCTGCAATTATTGGCTTATCACATTGCCGCCCGTCGCGGTTTGGATGTCGATCAACCAAGGAATTTGGCCAAGTCTGTAACGGTGGAATAGTCTATTAATAGAGGTAAGCTAATGTTGTAGAGGAATAATAAAGTCGTATAACAAATAAAAAAGTTATACAATACATAAAAAAGTTGTACAATTTATCCTGTAGGTGTGTATGTGAGCATCTGCATGAGTTTTTATGGCTAGAAGCAATCAAGATTGGACGCAAGCCAAGTTTGACAAAATTACAAACTAGATAAAGCTCAAAAGCAATTCCCGAAAAATCAAACCTTCAGAGGATTTGATGTCGCTGATGGGGTAGTCCGCCTCTGTGGAATGAACCTGTATTTACACGGTATAGCTGGTGATGAAAGTCCAGTATAAGCCAAAGATAGCTTGATGGCAGATCCAGGCGAGCGCCCAGCGACGGTTTTAGGTAACAGGAGGATGCGATCGCTAATTGTTAATTCAGGCGATCGTTCTAAAACTCCCAACATCCTGAAATCACGCCACTTCAACGCTAGAAACTACCTTGTCATCGTCATCATTGGGTACATATTCCAAAAGTTCCCCAGGCTAAGAATCCAATGCCTTTCTGGGGTTAATCGTGGCATTTCGTCAACCTTTAGCACAGCTATTCATCATTGCTGTTAACGGGTTGCTGGTGACAGATGTAGCTTAACCACTGGCATAAATTCTTTTTCCATCACCTGGAGACGTAAATTTAAGCACGTCTCTTTCTTGCTTAAATTTTTTTCAATAGATTGAGTTGTCTGAGGATTACTGTCTATTGCCCAATTTGTTCTTACCAAACTTTAAGCTCACGAATCGTGAATATAATACGATCGCTTCATCAAAGGCTTTGCTTGCTACGATTGAATTTGTATAACTCTAGTGGTAAAAGCTGATTGTGACTGTAAAACCAGACTGGTTGCGGGTAAAAGCACCTGGGCGTGAACGCATCGGTAACGTTAAAGACATTTTGCGGGATTTATCCCTCAATACAGTTTGTGAGGAAGCATCCTGTCCGAATATTGGCGAATGCTTCAATGCCGGTACTGCCACGTTTTTGATTATGGGCCCGGCTTGTACACGCGCTTGTCCCTACTGTGATATTGATTTTGAGAAAAAACCCAAACCACTAGACCCGACAGAACCTCCACGACTGGCCCAAGCTGTTCGCCGCATGAACCTTAATCATGTAGTCATCACTTCTGTAAACCGAGATGACTTGTTTGATGGTGGTGCATCTCAGTTTATGGCGTGTATTGATGCGGTTCGCTCTGTTTCACCTAACACCACAATTGAGGTACTAATTCCTGACTTGTGCGGTAATTGGAATGCTCTAGAGTCTATTATACAAGCTGCGCCAGAGGTATTAAACCACAATACCGAAACTGTCCCACGCTTGTACCGCCGGGTACGTCCCCAAGGAAACTACGATCGCACATTAGAATTATTACAGCGAACTCGCCAACTTTCTCCTAGCACATACACCAAATCTGGGATCATGGTTGGACTTGGTGAAACTGATGCCGAAATCCGCCAAGTTATGCAAGATTTGCGAACTGTTGATTGCGATATTTTGACAATTGGGCAATATCTCCAACCCAGTCAAAAACATTTACAAGTAAATGAATTTATCAATCCAGAACAATTTGCTGCTTGGAAAGCATTCGGCGAAGAAATCGGATTTTTACAAGTTGTTTCTTCACCATTGACAAGAAGCTCATATCATGCAGAGCAAGTCAGGGAATTAATGGAACGTTATCCACGCAGCCAATTTTAGATTTTAGATTGCTAAAAGGATGGGGTGATTGGGGAGAGACTTGATTAATGACTAATTCAAAATCTGTAGCAATTCTGGGTGCAGGTGCTTGGGGTGCATCTCTAGCAAATCTCGCCACAGCAAATGGTCATCAGGTGCGCGTGTGGTCGCGTCAAGGTTCGCAAACTCTCCAAGCAGTGTTAGAAGATGCTCAAATAATCCTGTCTGCGATCTCAATGATTGGTGTCAGAGATGTTGCTTCCCAAGTCCAGTCTTTCCCCCTTTCTCCAGAGGCAATTTTTGTGACAGCGACGAAAGGCTTAGATCCTCAAACCATCTGTATGCCGTCACAAATTTGGCAAACAGTATTTCCTGACCATGCAGTAGTTGTTTTGTCTGGGCCTAATTTATCTAAAGAAATTCAACTAGATTTACCAGCAGCAACAGTGGTAGCCAGTAATATCCCCACGGCTGCGGAAGCAGTGCAGTTAGTATTTTCTTCTCATCGCTTCCGGGTATATACCAATCCCGATCCCTTGGGGGTGGAACTGGGAGGAACACTGAAAAATGTGATTGCGATCGCAGCTGGTGTATGCGATGGTTTACATCTAGGAACCAATGCCAAAGCTGCTTTAGTCACTCGTGGACTCACAGAAATGGTTCGCATCGGTAACGACTGGGGTGCAAAGACGGAAACATTTTATGGATTATCGGGTCTAGGAGACTTGTTAGCAACCTGCAATAGTCCCTTAAGTCGCAACTATCAAGTCGGCTACCAGCTAGCTGGTGGTAAGACACTTCAAGAAACTCTTGCAAATTTACAAGGAACTGCTGAAGGAGTGAACACTTGCCGAGTTTTGATGCAACGAGCCAAGCAACAAAACATCCCTGTTCCAATTACTGAGCAAGTTTATCGGTTACTTCAGGGTGAAGTCACACCTCAACAAGCACTTGATGAACTGATGCTGCGAGATATAAAACCAGAGTACAACGACTAATAGTCCACCAAATTAATTTTCCAAGGTTTGTAGTGAGCGATAAATCGCTCAATTTCAAGCACTTTTCGCGCAGCGTTCCCGTAGGGTAGTGCTTACTACAAACTTTTACAAACCATTATTGAAATTGAGAGGTTAACACGAAAAGGGGACAAGCAGAGAGTATTTAATAACTTCCCCACCTTTTCTATCTCCGTGTAGATGGGATTTTTGCAGTCAACACTAATCACTTCTCCGATATCTATTAGTTCTACTTATACCTGAATAATCCTGAGAAAAAATTGCTAAATCGTCAGGATATTAGTTTTGTAGCCATGTAAATGTGACTATGCCAAATATAAAGATGACATTCACTAAAGGATGTTTATACTGTGTTACAAAAGTCACTATCAAAAACCGTCAAGGTTGAAATGTTAACTAAGTAGTTGAAATATTGAAAGCCTAGCTGCCAATTTGCATAGCTATTGGTTAAATCAAAAATTTAGCAGCCGATTAAGTTCAGTAATCCTGTATCGAATAAAACCATTGCAGTTAATTTCTAAAAAAATTGCAATGGAATCTTCAACTATGTTAGTTCATCGTTAATCACGGGAACAATAGCAACAGTTGAATAGCTGACCGTAATCTAAGCTGACCGAAATCTATTGTTACCTGGAGCCATTGAGACGATCTTATGCCAGCAACATCTTTTTATGCAGATGCCCCCTACAACACCAAAAAGTCCCGCCAGGCTTTGGACTCCGATCTCACGGTTGATGAAAGCGAGTTATCGGTAGATGATTTACATGAGCTAGAGATAGCTTCTGTTGACAATGCTAACTTTGCTGCTAGCAATAACCGCCGGAGTACAGACCTAGTACGTCTATATCTTCAAGAGATTGGTCGGGTTCGCTTGTTGGGGCGAGATGAAGAGGTTTCAGAAGCTCAAAAAGTCCAACGTTACTTGCGGATGCGGATAGTACTTGCTAACGCCGCAAAGCTTGGAGATGAGGTGATTACACCTTATCTGAGATTAGTTGAAGTTCAAGAACGTCTAACCTCAGAATTAGGACATCGCCCTTCTTTAGAAAGGTGGGCTGCTACTGCTGACATAATATTATCCGATCTCAGACCGACTTTGGCAGATGGCAAACGTCGCTGGGCAGAAATTGCCAAGTTGACTGTAGAAGAGTTGGAGCAAGTTCAGACCCAAGGACTGCAAGCAAAAGAACACATGATTAAGGCTAATCTTCGCCTAGTTGTGTCTGTTGCTAAGAAGTATCAAAATCGTGGTTTGGAATTGTTGGATTTAGTCCAAGAAGGCACACTAGGTTTGGAGCGGGCTGTCGAAAAATTTGACCCCACTAAGGGTTATCGCTTCAGTACTTATGCTTACTGGTGGATTCGTCAGGGAATTACAAGAGCGATCGCAACTTCTAGTCGCACCATTCGCCTCCCTGTCCATATTACCGAAAAGTTAAACAAAATCAAAAAGGCCCAACGCAAAATTGCTCAAGAAAAAGGTCGCACTCCGACTCTAGAGGATTTAGCAACTGAGTTAGAGATGACACCGACCCAAGTCAGAGAAGTTTTGTTACGGGTTCCTCGCTCCGTTTCTTTGGAAACCAAAGTCGGCAAGGATAAAGACACTGAGTTAGGCGAATTACTCGAAACTGACTGTGTAACCCCAGAAGAAATGTTAATGCGAGAATCTTTACAAAGAGACTTGCATCATCTTCTATCAGATTTGACTAGCCGAGAACGCGATGTAATTCTGATGCGGTTTGGTTTGGCTGATGGTCATCCTTACTCTTTAGCAGAAATTGGTCGCGCTCTCGACTTATCGCGCGAACGAGTCCGACAAATTGAATCCAAGGCTTTGCAAAAGCTACGTCAACCCAAGCGTCGCAATCTCATCCGCGACTATTTGGAGTCTCTAAGTTAGTCAATGTTTAAGAGTCATTTGTCATTAGTCATTTGTCATTAGAAAACTACACTTGACAAATGACTAGGGACAAAAGACTGAGTTTATCCCAGGTTAAAAGCCTTTTAGAGGCTTGTAGCAAATTATTTGCATTTAATTGCATGAGAGTTTCCCCAAAGCTTTGCTCAGATATCTTGAAGGTGGGAAGCAACTAAACAATTCAAAATTAACTCGCGCAAAATTTAAAGTCAAGGGATGCAATCGTTACAAGTATCCTAACTATTCGCTGTATGCAAATTAAATACACTACAGCTTATTACTTGAATTTTGATCGAGATTTGATGAATTGTTTTTAAATATTTAGTAAGAATTCTCAATAGGCAATGATTGTTGCAAATTGCTCCCAAGATTTGTTATATTCTCAATTAACGAGCTTTGTTGAGAAATATTAGTATGACTGTCTACACAACTACTTCACTCAAGGCAGAACTGAACGAACGAGGCTGGCGATTAACTCCCCAGCGCGAAACGATTTTACACATTTTTCAAGAACTTCCGCAAGGTGAGCATCTGAGTGCGGAGGATCTTTATCATCGGTTAGAAACTGATGGTGAAGGGAAAGGGATCAGTTTGTCAACTATTTATCGGACTTTGAAGTTGATGGCCAGGATGGGACTTTTACGGGAATTAGAATTGGGCGAGGGACATAAGCATTATGAGATCAACCAGCCCTATCCCCATCATCACCATCACTTAATTTGTGTTAGATGCAACTCAACTATTGAGTTTAAAAATGACTCAATTTTAAAAATTGGGTCGAAAACTGCTCAAAAAGAAGGTTTCCACCTGCTTGATTGTCAAATGACCATCCATGCAGTATGTCCCAAGTGCCAACGGGCGCTGATGCCGCTTTAGCACTTGGGTAGATAAAAGACGAAACTACTCAAATTAACCAAATAAGTGGAATTTTGAGCAGTGCGTAATTTGCTGTTACTAGAGGCTAGCAACGAGTTGGGGACTGATACTAACAACACCAAAGCGGATGCTAAAAGCGTCCGCTCTTAAGATCCTTGAGGCTGATTCCGTAGAATTCTTGAGCTTGTTTAATCGCCTTTTTGGTGTCATCTGCCATCACACCGTTCAGCTTGCCTTTATAAAAACCCCGCTCCCGTAGTCGGGTTTGAATTTCTAAGGTATTAAATTCGCTTTTGCTAGCAGTATTAACTGAGCTGTATAACTTAGCTCGCGTAGTTGGGCCAGCAACACCACTTGCGGTTAAGAAATTAGCTGACTGAAATCTCTTTACAGCATCGGCAGTATAGGGGCCGTAGTAGCCATTTGGCTCTCCCTCTAAATATCCTGCCTGGATCAATTGTTCTTGAACAATTCTAACTGGCTCACCGCGATCGCCTACACGAAGTTTGTCTCGATTGACTACCTTTTTGGGAGCCTCTTCTCCATCACCGATGCCAACTCCCGGCAATTTACCTAATGTTGCTGGGCCTGCAATTCCATCAACGCTTAATTTGTAAGAATCTTGGAAGCGCTTGACAGATTCTTCAGTAATCGGGCCAAATATGCCTGTGGCGTTTCCGTAATAAAAGCCTGCGACTCTTAACCGTTCTTGCAAAGCTCTGACATTTTCACCTTCATCCCCCTTAGCCAGGTAGTTGGGATTGCGGCGTTTGCTGGTGACTGAACTAGTAGTGCTGGGCTTTTTGGCTTGTGCGCTTACAGCAGTGGTTTCTTTAGCTTGTGTAGCCACAGTTGTGGACTTTTTGGCTTGCCAACTTTCTAATTTTTGCAGGGTGCTTGCTCCCACAATGCCGTCTACTGGTAAACCAGCGGACTTTTGGAAGCGCCGCACAGCTTCTTGTGTGGATACGTCATATACTTGGGTAACAGAAGCTTGGTAAAAACCTGCTGTTCTCAACTTTTGTTGTAGATTTCTGACAGAAGGGCCTTGATCGCCTTTTTCTAGTGCCATGACGCTGCTGACAGCGCCAAGAATAGATAAAGAGAGAGCAAGGGGCATCATATACTTCCAAGCCCTACCAGAAAGCCGTTTCCAGTCTGGTGCAGCTGCTTTGTTAAACAAAGAACTGAGGGATACCAATTCACTGGGTGTGCTGTCTTCGTAGGCGAAAGCTAGGTGCAAATACGCAAGATTTTCCATATTTGTTTCCTACACCATTGATTTTTCTTCGATAACTGCTTCAGCTTGATGTACTAGGTTCCTCAAAGCTTCTAATGTTTCTATATTTACATCCTCCCACAAATTGCGCTTATGTGCTTCTAATAATTTTTCGGCAATATCACGCAGTGCATAAGGGTTTTTTTGCTGAATAAATTCAGCAACAGCTGGATCGAGCAAGTAAGCTTCTACTATGCCTTGATACATATAATCTTCGACACATTTAGCTGTTGCATCGTAGGCGAATAAAAAATCTACCGTCGCTGCCATTTCAAAAGCACCTTTGTATCCGTGGCGCATGACTCCTGCAATCCACTTGGGATTAACTACGCGAGAACGATACACTCGTGCAATTTCTTCTTTAAGTTGGCGAACGCGTGGTTTAGCGGGTATAGAATTATCTCCAAAATAAGTTTGGGGATTTTTTCCCTGTAGAGAACGCACCGCCGCTGTTAAGCCACCCTGAAATTGGTAATAATCATCAGAATCGAGTAGATCGTGTTCGCGGTTATCTTGATTGTGCAGGACAACTTGCATTTGAGATAAACGTTGTTTAAAGGCTTCGGTATTGGGGATTGGGGATTGGGGACTGGGGATTGGGGATTGGGGATTGGGGATTTTATCCTCCCCTGCTCCCCCTGCTCCACTTCCTGATGAGTAGGCGTAAGAACTCCAGTTAATGTAGGCGCGGGCTAAATCTTCGTCATCTGTCCAGTTTTGCGATTCGATTAAACCTTGGAGTCCGGCGCCGTAAGCACCTGGACGAGAACCAAAAATGCGATAGCGCGATCGCACCACGGCTTCTTCTACAGTTAATCCTTGGCTTGTCCACAATTCAGTCTCTTGGCGAACTGCATCCGCTAGAGGATTTTGTTCTGGCGGTTCATCTAAATCTGCTACTGCTGATACCGCTTGATCGAATAAGTCAATTAAGTTGGGAAAAGCATCTCGGAAGAATCCCGAAATTCGCAAGGTAACATCTACACGAGGCCGTCCCAAAATCGCTAAGGGCAAAATTTCAAAATCTACTACTCGCCGCGCTGCACCATCCCATACAGGTTGAACTCCGAGTAAAGCCAAGGCTTCGGCTATATCATCACCGCCGGTTCTCATGGTGGCTGTTCCCCACAATGATAAACCTAGTGTTTTGGGATATTCACCATGTTCTTGAGTGTAATATTCTACGAGAGTTTCAGCGGCTTTTCTGCCGATATCCCAAGCTGTCTCTGTGGGAATGGCGCGAATATCGACAGAATAAAAGTTTCTCCCTGTTGGTAGAACTTCTGGGCGGCCGCGTGTGGGTGCGCCAGATGGAGCGCTGGGGACATATCCGCCATCGAGTCCGTGTAATAAATGGGTGATTTCTTCGTGGGTTTTTTGTAAGGCAGGAAGGAGGCGATCGCGTATCCATGTAGAGACGCGATGAATCGCGTCTCTACAAGATTCCTGATTCCTGAATTCAGAATTCTGATTTATGAGTTGTTCTACTAAAAGGGCGGCGTGTTCTTCTAAGACTTCGACGATATCGCCGAGGGTACGGCATTGTGTGCCATTGACTATTGAGTATTCACCGCTAGTCATTGACAAATCTGCTGTGAGGGGATCGAAATCTAAACCCCAATCTTGAGCGATCGCACGGGTAATACCTGGAGAATGGCGATTGGGGATGCGAGCGATCGCTACTATTAAATCTCGCAGCTGTCTTCCTTGGGGACATTGCCCAAAAATGTGCAAGCCATCGCGGATTTGGGCTTCTTTCAATTCACAAAGATAACCACCGATGGAATTCAAAACTAGAGATTCAGACTTAAAAATTTCTGTTTCATTTTGGATTCCTAAATCTAGATGAAGATTTTCTTTGATTACCAGTTCGTGGATGCGATCGCGAATCACTGGCAAACGTGAAGGATCTAAACTGTCGGCTTCATAATACTCATCAATTAAATTTTCTAACTGTTGCAAAGAACCATAGAGTTCCGCGCGAGTCATTGGCGGCGTGAGGTGATCTATAATCACCGCTTGAGCGCGACGTTTGGCTTGGGAACCTTCACCAGGATCGTTGACAATGAACGGGTACAGGTGGGGAAGTGCGCCGAAAGCTACTTCTGGATAACAATTACTCGATAAAGCCACACTTTTACCCGGTAGCCATTCTAAATTTCCGTGTTTCCCTACATGAACTACAGCATCAGCACCAAAACATTCTCTCACCCAGTAGTAGAAAGCTAAATAATCATGGGTTGGTTCTAAATCCGGCGCATGATAATTCAAACTGGGGTCATTATCATAACCTCTTGCTGGCTGAATTCCCACGAAGATGTTGCCGAGTTGAATTCCGGGAACGGGGATTGGGTATTGAGTATTCCTGTTGTCTCCCCCGTTTTTCTTTTCCCCAGTCCCTAGTCCCCAGTCCCCAGTCCCCAGTCCCCACCTTTCACTAATACCTTGCTGAACTGCTGGCGGTAATGAAGCGAAATATTCTTGATATTCTTCCCAAGAAACACTTTGCAGTACCGGAAGCCATTCTCTACCTTCCGAATCGTTGGTTACACCATCTGTCAGCCTTTGAATCAACTCGTCTCCTTGAGCAGGTGGATTTTCTACTTCATACCCAGCCTGATGTAAAGCTTGCAGGATTTCGACACAACTAGCTGGGGTGTCGAGTCCCACACCATTGGCGAGGCGGCCATTGCGGTTGGGATAGTTTGCCAGAATCAGGGCTATTCGCCGTTCTTGGGGTGGTTTAGAACGTAGACGCGCCCAATTTGCTGCTAGTTTAGCAACGAACTCGATGCGATCGCTGACTGGTTCATAAATTACCACATCTGTTTCTAAATGGGGATTACGAGTTTGCAATGCTTTAAAAGACACAGCACGAGTAATAATTCGCCCATCTACTTCTGGTAGCGCCACATTCATCCCAATATCGCGGGGAGAAAGCCCTTGAAATTGTGACTCCCACTGCTCAATCGATCCGCCACTGAGGATTACCTGCAACACAGGTACATCTAATTTTTCCCATAGTTCAACTTGGGGTGTTTCGCTTTCCAATCGTGCTAGAGAAAAACTGGTGGTATTTAGCAGCACAGCGATTGAATCCGCTTCTTTGGGTTGAAAAAATTCACTCAACTCAACTTGCACATCTGGTTCACGCAATGAAGAAACAAATACTGGCACTGGTTGTAAATTTTTCTGCACCAAAGCTTCGCATAAAGCATCAATTACTTTGGTGTTTCCCGCTAAATAATGAGCGCGGTAAAAAAGGATGCCGATTTTGGGGATTGGGGATTGGGGACTGGGGACTGGGGATTGGGGATTGGGGACTGGGAATTGGGGATTGGGGACTGGGGATTGAGAGATTTGAGATTCCGAGGTGGATGAACGGAGTTCGAACTCTCCA
>NZ_JBALBW010000104.1:0-3174 GCF_036919895.1 Nostoc sp. | reverse complement strand
TTTTCTCCCGCAGGTCTACTGAGTAGGGTTTCATCTGATTTTTTACTTTTATCTTCTCAACTACTGTACCAAACCGTTACACAAAGTGCTGTATACAGCAGCCTCTGAATTATATGGGAATTGATTCCTTGATAGCAATGAAATTGAGGAATCGCTTCAGAACTGACTTAGAAATAGATGTGTCTGCAATCAAATTCATGGAAGATGCCAGTATTGCTAGTTTGGCAATAGAATTGAGTCCTTCTTTGATCAATGCTCAAGGTAGTTTTACAGCATCAGTTAGTCAATCCCAAATACCAAGCCAGGATGAACAAATAGCCACCGTGATGGATGGAAATGATGATGATTGGTTGGAAGGTGAAATATGAATTTAGGGGAATTGCTTCAAGAACTAAATCAGAAAAATATCCAATTGTCAATTGATGGAGAAAAACTGCGTTATCGCGGTGCTAAAGACGTATTAACTCCCACACTGCTACATCAAATTAGGCAATATAAGACAGAAATTCTCCAGTTACTACGCTCCTCCAAATCTTATCCCCTTTCCTACGGTCAGCAAGGTTTGTGGTTTTTGTACCAACTGGCACCAGAGAGTCCAGCATACCATCTGGCCTTTACAGTCCGCATCCGCTCTGGCTTAAATGTCCCCGCTTTACAACGCGCTTGCCAGAAGTTGATCCTTCGCCATCCCACACTGCGGACTACATTTGGTCAAGGAAAGGCTGAACCCTGGCAAAAGGTGCATGAATACCAAGAAGTTTGCTTCGAGGAAATCAACGCGGCAACTTGGAACTGGGATGAGTTAACTAAAAGAGCGATCGCCGCCTATCGGCTACCCTTCGATTTAGAACAAGGATCTGTGTTGCGGGTAAATCTGTTTACTCGCTCCCCACAAGACTATGTGTTTTTACTGACAATACACCATATTGCTGTTGATGGCTTCTCATTTGGGATACTTTTAGATGAGTTACGCCTGCTGTACCAGGCAGAAAATCTTGGTCAAGAGATTTCTCTACCTCCCGTCAACTGGCAATATCAAGACTTTGTGCAATGGCAACACCAAATGCTGGCAACTCCTGTGGGAGAGGAACTTTGGCGCTACTGGGAACAGCAGTTAGCTGGTGAGTTGCCAGTGCTAAAACTACCAAGTCAGCGATCGCGATCGCCAATTCCCAACAATCAGGGAGCTTCTTATACCTTCAATTTGACCGTAGAACTCACCTCTAAGCTCAGGGAAATGGCGAAAGCTCAGGGAGCAACCCTTTACATGACTCTCCTGGCAGCTTTTGTAGTTTTGCTTCACCGCTACACAGGTGAAGAAGATATTCTGGTGGGATCTCCAGTGAATAACAGGAGTCGGTCGGAATTTGACTCAATTGTGGGCTTTTTTGTGAATATGCTGGCCTTGCGAGTCAATATTGCTGGCAATCCCAGCTTTTCTGCATTTCTCAGTCAAGTGCGCTCCACGGTATTAGCTGCACTAGCGCATCAAGATTATCCCTCTCCTTTATTGGTTGAGAGATTACAACACAAACGTGATTACAGCCAATTAGGACTTTTTCAAGTTTCATTTAATCTATTACAGTTGCAGCAGATTACTGAAGTCATCGGTTTATCGATGTCAAACAAAGCCAAAGCGATCGCAGATTGGGGAGGTTTAGCGCTAGAGCCATTTGAAATCCCCCAGGAAGAAGGTCAGAATGATTTAGTCTTAAACATGGTGGAGACGACAGAATCACTTCTTGGCACCTTCAGATACAATACTGACTTATTTGATGCAACCACAATTAGCCAGATGGCAGGCAATTTCCAAACCTTATTGGAGGGGATTGTAGACGATCCTGGGCAGCAAATTTCAAATTTGCCTCTACTGAGGGCAACTGAGCAACATCGTTTGCTGGTTGAGTATAACAATACTCACGTAGAGTATCCTCAAAATAAGTGTATTCATCAGTTATTTGAAACTCAAGTAGAACAGACTCCTGACGCGGTGGCTGTAGTGTTTGCTACGCAGCCGATGACCTACCAGGAATTAAACGTCCGAGCCAATCAACTAGCACACTACCTGCAAGGACTGGGAGTAAAACCAGAAGTACTTGTAGGTATCTGTGTCGAGCGATCCTGTGAGATGGTGGTGGCATTATTAGGAGTTCTCAAAGCGGGTGGGGCTTATGTGCCGTTAGATCCGCAATTACCCCTAGAGCGATTGGAGTTCATGTTATTAGATTCGCAGATATCGGTGTTATTGACTCAAAAGAAGTTGGTGGCACAGATGCCCAAACACAACGCCCATCTAATCTGCTTGGATGCAGACTGGGGGGCGATCTCTGGTAACAGTGGGGAGAATCCGATTAGTGAGGTGACACCGGAAAATTTAGCCTATGCTATTTATACATCAGGATCTACAGGAACACCCAAAGGAGTGGCGATCGCTCATCGCAGTCTAGTTAACGCCTATTTCGCTTGGGAACAAACCTATCAGTTGCGAACAAGAACCAGTAGTCATTTACAAATGGCTAATTTCTCTTTTGATGTGTTTTCTGGGGATCTGGTGCGATCGCTTTGTTCTGGTGGCAAGTTAGTTCTCTGTCCGCAAGAGTCGCTATTGGTTCCAGAAAAGCTATATGGGCTAATGCGTGAGCAAGCGGTTGATTGTGCCGAGTTTGTTCCTGCGGTGTTGCGGAACTTAATTGAATATCTCAAAAAAACCAAGCAGAATCTCCACTTTATGCGGTTGTTGGTGGTTGGTTCCGATAGCTGGTATGTTAAAGAATATCAAGAATTTCAGCATTTATGTGGTTTAGAAACTCGCTTAATTAATTCCTATGGAGTTAGTGAAGCCACCATTGACAGTTGCTATTATGAAAACCCTGGGGTCAATCAGCCCGTTGACGAGCTAGTACCCATTGGACATCCCTTTGCCAATATCCAAATATATATCCTAGACCGTTATCTCCAACCCGTACCCATTGGCGTTTCGGGGGAACTACATATAGGTGGTGTCGGTTTGGCTCGTGGCTATCTGAACCGACCCGATTTAACTGAGTCAAAATTCATCCCTCATCCCTTTCGAGGAAGCAGGGGAGCAGGGGAGCAGGGGAGCGGGGGAGCGGGGGAGCAGGGGAGCAGGGGAGCAGGGGAGCAGGGAAGCGGGGGAGCAGGGGAGCATTTGGT
>NZ_JBALBW010000103.1:0-22942 GCF_036919895.1 Nostoc sp. | reverse complement strand
ATCCTGTGAAGCGTCAACCCGCCAGGAATTCATACAGTTAAGTCTGTTTGATTAGATTGGAATCCTCACGCCTTCAGGCTGAGGAGGATGTCAAAATACCTACAGTAATGGAATTCTGGCTAGAGAAATTTGCTTGGAGTGGTGTAGCTTTATCTCTAGTGTTAATTGGAATGCGACTAGCGCTGCTTAAATCTTGGCGTAGCTTACCACAAGTAGGGATGAGCTTGGGAATCAAAATGTTACTAGTTCCCTTGATATTGGGTAGCATCATACCACTGTTTGGATTAACTAGCCCCATAGTAAAGATAATCGTGCTACAAATAGCCATGCCTCCAGCTTTCGGCACACTGGTAATTGCTGAGACATTCAATCTCGATCGCGATCTGGCAGTTACTGCCTTAGCTGCTGGGACTATAGTATTGTTGGTTACTCTCCCAGTTTGGCTGTGGCTGTTTTGATTTTGGATTTATGCACTGTGTGACATATATCAGTTAAACTTCTACTGGATGTTGCCCATAGTATGGCAAAGCCTCTGACCAATTGGGACATTTGCCCTCTTGCCAATCGAGATTAGCTAGTTCTAAAATGCTCGTCACCGTCGCTGCTAACCCAGATTGGGCCTGAATTAGCTGATAATTAGTATTCCAATTCGCTAAAGTTTCCTGCCATGCTTCTGGTGTAAACACTCTATCTGGCAAACACGCTCTTAGTTTAGAAGTATCTGCTTCAAACTGATAAATAGCAGCAAAAATTTGACCTCGTTGGGCTGGCATTTCTACAGCAATAGTTTTTGGATTTTGACTTTTGCCTACCTCTGACCAAGCTACCGCAGCCAAAGTTGAAATCGCAAATACAGGAATATCTAACTGTTGCCCTAAAGTCCGAGCAGTAACAACGCCAATGCGAGTTCCTGTAAAGCCGCCAGGCCCTTTTGCAACTGCGATAAATGACAAATCTGCCCAAGTTTGGGGTTTGATAAAGTCAATTAAATATTGATGCACTAAGCTAGATAAATCACGCCCTAAATTCCAAATCTGAGAGCGAGTTTCACCACCAAAATTACTAATTGCCAAACCCAATTCGGGGGTGGTGGTGTGTAGTGCCAAGGCGTATTTATTTGCAAGGTGTTTTAGTTCTGTTGTCAAAGTTACTTAAAATATCTCTTTTTCTAGAGTTAACGAGATTTATTTATTCAAGCATATAACAACATAGCGTTTATTAATTGAATAGACTCAATTTTTTTCTGTGCTATTGACATAAGTACGAGCTAATGATTACAGCGATTTTCAGTTAGGATGTTCCAAAAAATAAATGATCCAAAACCCGTCATTGCGTTCGCTTCGCTCTCTACGAGACGCTACGCGAACGCAATGACAATTGGGCATTTTTTTACTTGGAGTACTCTTAAGTAGATTACAAGAAAAAGGCCTAACCCCAAACACCTTACCTACAAGGGTCACTATGGTGCTGTACACAAGGATAAAAAAGCTTGATTTCCTATGCAGAGCATAGGAATGAGGAAAGCCTAATCAAGCTATGTTCTCTTTTCAAGAACGCCGGATATTTATCTTCTCCCTCGATCTTTTGGGGTACGATATTCATCATCCCCTTTGATCTTCTGGGGTACGAAGCCGGGAATATCAGTAGTGTCAATTGCGAAGACGAATAACTTGTTGGGATTATCGATACCTGTTGGATGGTAAGTGTCCGACTTTATGGTACCAATGAAGTCGTTATCATTGCTGATGAAAAGCGTATGTTTTACCACATGGTTGATAACCACATCCGCTCCGAAAGCCAAACCTTCAAGCTTGGCAGGTATGTCTTCTGCTTTGATCCCATTTTGAGTAAGCGTAGCTACTACATCAAGGAACAGGGTCTTGCTAACTGCCTTGCCAGCCAGATTGCTTTCCCCAGTGATATTGCTTACTTCTTGAGCATTTGTCAGATCGATATGGTATATCTTCTTGAAAGCAGCCTGAGAGCCGTCGCCCAATCCCTTACCATCTCGTTCGTCTACTAGGAATTCGCGATCGTTGATGGCTAGAATCTCGCTGACGGTGGGGTATTTCGGTTTAGCCGAGGTGCCTATATTATCTAGCTGATAGGCATATTCCTTAGTAAAACCTGTTTCTATGTCAATTTTGACGATTCTGGTATAAGCACCATTAGTACCACCGTCTTGGAGCAGTGGACTTTGCAAAATACCAATCAGGGTCTTACCGTTGGGAGTAATTGCAAGCCCTTCTATGCCTTTGTTCGCAACCCTACCAGAGGTGTTGTCACTAATCTCTGTATCACCAACGGGACTTGATTTGCTGACTGCAAACTTGCTAGGTAGGTTAAAGACCCTAATTCGCTTACCTGTATTGCGGTTAAATTGATATAGATAAGGGCCATATTCATCCGAGATAAATATATCCTTTCCATTATTGGATACACGCACCCCTTCAGGATCGAAACGGGCATTGTTGGGATATGTCGAGATTTGGGGGGGGGTGGGGGTGGGGTTGAAGTTGTCTGAGCGTCCAGTGAAATAGTTTTTATTCTTGGTATTCAAGGCTGGGACACCACTGCCTAACCCTAATCCCGCACCATTTCCGTAGTAAAGAGGCTCATTGCTAAATAGCAGAGTCGTATCAACTAAGTAAGGAGTAAGTGTGAAAGGCAACGCAGAACCAAGATTGCTTGGTGAAAGTTTCACTTTGAGAGTTTGGAAGCGGTTGATATAGGATGCTGTGTCACTGACAGCGCTGTTGTATGACAGGGCATTTGGGCCTCGGTCTGGGATAGCAATAAAGGTGTTACAGCCAGCATAAGCTAGTCCCGATCCAATACCACCAAGGAGATTTCCCCAAACACCGTTTTCAAGGGGAGCGGACGTTTGGCTGGAGAGGTCTCTAATGTTACCACTTAAGCTCCCAATTGCGATCAGCTTAACCTCTGCTTTGGCGGCAGGGGCAGCAAAAAATGACGCTAACAAGAACAGAACGAGATTTCTCTTGAGCATACTTCGTATTCCTAGTAGGGGAAATATTTACTGAATAGATATTGTATTTTTTTTACTTTATTATTATTTATGCCTAGTAATTAAGCTATTTTTAAGCAAAGATTAAGCAAAGATTAACTCATGAATAGCTAATGCTCGCCAGTTTTAGGTTAGGCATAAGAAAGTAAACGAGAGTGCAAACCTTTTTACCCGCATTTCTCACCTGGAGAAATACGGGTAAAGTTGTCCTTATAGTTACTTACAAAAATATCTACGACTACTGCTGTTTAGTGCAGTAGTCACCCTTAAGATATACCAATCATTTTCTATCAAGTCGGCACTAATTCACCAGGACGCAATTTCGACCACTTACCAGTTTCCCGTTTAAAACTGAGACAACCAACAACATCCCATTCCATCTCAATCACATCATGTTCAGTCCGAATATTGACATTGATAGAAGGTTCATTCGGATCGAAATCTGGTGTTTCAGTCAAGTGAGGCTGTTGGTGCTGCCCTTCTACGGCATGATAGGTAACACAGCTGTCTACATAGTGGCAGTTCACACAAATACACATAATAGAACCAACTCCAGGGGCCTTTATTGTTAATCTAACTTAAGCCCAACCGTTATTCATGAGTTGCTGGGTTGATTTTTATTACAATGCACGAATCAATTCCTTCTACCCTTGCTCCCGAAAATTGGCCTTTCAGCTTGGAATTCCTACCACAACCAGCTTACATGGTAGGTGGCGCTGTCCGAGATGCGCTCCTTGGTAGAACTCGTGAATATCTGGATCTAGATTTTGTTATACCATCTCAGGCGGTAAAGGTAGCAAGAGCGATCGCTCGTCATTATAAAGCTGGTTTTGTGTTACTTGATGCAGAACGACAAATTGCCCGTGTGGTTTTTCCCCACGCCACTGCTGACTTTGCCCAACAAGAAGGAGATAGTGTAGAAGTTGATTTGCACAGACGGGATTTTACAGTAAATGCGATCGCCTATAATCCCCATACACAAGAAATCATCGATCCTCTACAAGGTTATGTAGACTTACAGCAGGGCATTTTGCGAATGATATCACCCGCAAACTTAGAAGATGACCCTTTGCGGTTAATGCGAGGTTATCGCCAAGCCGCCCAACTAGGTTTTACTATTGAGCCAGCTACCCGAACCGCAATTTGTTCTTTGGCATCACATCTGAGCAAAGTTGCAGCCGAACGATTTCGCGTAGAAATTGGCTATCTACTGGCAAATTCTCAGGGTACTCCTTGGATTACAAGTGCTTGGGAAGATGGTTTACTTGCCCCTTTCTTCAAAAATGCTACTCGTGAAAGCTTAATCAAACTAGCAGCAGTTGACAATGCAGCCGCCTTACTCACAGAAAATTGGCAACAATTAGGCGCACAACTACAAGCTTATGTCCGAGATCGTGTCAAAACTACTTGGTTAGGTATTGCCAAACTTGCAAGTCTAGTCAATCCAAATCCAGAGTTAGCAGAAATAGAGCTACAGCAACTAACTTATAGTCGTGCCGAAATCCGCGGTGTAACTACTGCTCTAAAATTGTTACCGCAGTTTCAAGTAGTTGATATGTCCTTGCGAGAACAATACTTTTTATTCCGTGACGCAGATATTGTGTTTCCCACTGCGGTATTGCTGGCTATGGCAGTTGATAATTTGGTAGAGGCGATGTCTGGTGACAAGCCACTACACACAGCAGTCGCTACAAGTTTGGAAACTAGAGCAAGGAACTGCCCTGTCTGGATACCTTTGATCAACCGCTACCTGAACCCTGATGATCTGGTCGCTCATCCCCCTCAACTAGTGAGCGGGAAGGAGTTGATTATAACATTAGATATTCCAGCTTCACCAATCATCGGCCAACTTTTGACAGAAATAGCCGTAGCACAAGCTGAGGGGAAAGTTTCAACCCCAACAGAGGCGATCGCATTTGCACGTCAGTTACAAGATAAAGCAGGAGGTAATTGAGGTAATTAAGGATATGGGTTTACAGACGCGCTGCGCGATATACAAATCATTTTGTCGATATTTGCAAGTATACGCATCCTCTATGCTACTATTTGCTTGATATTAAGGTGTTGTATTTTTCTTTAAATTCAGCGTAGATGGATAACCAAATTGATTATACACCAGCCTATTCATTTGATGCTTTAGTTAATCTCCTGAATAGATCCTCGTATATTTACTTAAGCACTTGCCAGAAAAAAGACCTTTTGGTTTTCCTGATGGGCTGAGTCTTTATGCCTAGCCTTTCTTGGACAGGAATCACTGCTGATGAATGGACAGCCTTTAATTTTGATTGTAGAACAGAGTCTACATGATTTAGAGTTACTTAATTCTCATCTAGGAATATTAAATTTTTCATGCATTTGTACCAAACAAGGAGTGAGGGCTGTGATATTGGCACAAACTCATCAACCAGATGTAATTCTTCTAGATATAATGCTATCTAATTTGGGTGCGAACCAAGTCATTGACGATCTCAAACACGATACAAAAACTGCTACTATCCCAATCATTGCATTAACACCTCTAACAGTGGTACAGGATGATGAATTCAGTATGCTCACAGGATTTGATGATTGCATTACTAAACCCTATGATTTTAATCAATTAGAAATGGTAATCAGTCGTCACATCAGTCAGCTAAATTCTTTAAATTTATCTTGGTAAGAGATTCGGGATTAGGAACATCAGGTAATTGATTGTAAACCACAATAATCCCAGTCCGACCAGTTGCTAAATTGGTGTTGGTCATGAGTTCAAGGATAGGTTGACCAATAATTGCCTCAAGCAAATTTTTCAATTATGGTTTAATAATTGTTTCTAAATACAAGCGCACTTGTTCAGCTAAAGTAGCATAACTTTCTTTTAGTAGAGTGTATTCAGCTTGGGTAACAGAGTTTTCTAGGGAAATTACAATTTCAGTTTCTAAAAAATGACAAATGATTTGGCTCGGAGACTTACCTATTCTCTTGTTATATAATTTGACGATATACTGTGATATCTCTGTTTCTAATTGCCCAATACTAGCTTGGATCATTAGCATTTACAATATGAATTGAAGTATTTAAAACTATAGTGGATGTTTATAAAGTAACCGGGGACAATTATTAATATTGTACATAGTTTTAGGAGTTAGATATGATGTTTTATTTATGACTTTATTTGAAAGCATTCTTAATTTTGACGTGGGTAAAAGTTGTAAATCGGTGATTCTTGTAGTATTCAGTTAATGACTGCATCAATCAGCTTATTTTGTGCTGAACAAGCGATCGCCTTTATCTCCCAACCCAGGAATAATATAACTATATTATCCAAGTATTCATAAAGTTGGGCAGTATACAGCAGCACATCAAAATGTCTCTCACGAAAAACGTTGATACTTGTCGGTACAGCGAGTAAGCAGCAGGTGTATATCTCTGGGCAAAACGCATCCGAATCGTTGCATTCATCATGAACCGATCTAGCTGGCTACGGCTTGGAATCAGCGACAACTAGCAGCAAAATACCTGCCAATGCAGATTGCAGTGCAATCGTGCTTCTGCAATGCTAAAGCGCTTGCTAATTCCCGATCAATCCCAAACTGGCATAATCATTATTTTTTTATCAGCTATTAGTCACTAGGCAGCTTTTAACTACCTATAGTCAGTTTTTATTTTTATGACTCTAAATGTCGAGTGTGGTATTAGTCGTATTGCTGAATAGAATCAACAACACAGAAAATTCATAAATAGCAATTAATCACCGCAAATTTAAAGATGACTTTAAAAATGATTGAATAGATATTTTTTGTGAGAAAGTTAATACAAAGGTATATTCACTGATCTCAAATTTATGGATTCTTTATCTATCAATTCCTTACTTGAAGAGTTGAAAAACCCCGATGCTACAGTCCGGGACAAAGCAACCAGAAAAATCTGGCGCATCTGGTTTCAGCAAAAGGGAATCTATGGGCTGGAAATAATCGATCGCAGTCAGAAGTTACTGGATGCAGGTGAAATTGCTGAAGCCGAAACAGCGCTGACAGCATTAATCAAAGAACAGCCAGATTTCGCTGAAGCCTGGAATCGTCGGGCTTTTCTCTATTACAGTATTGGTGATTATCAGAAATCTCTAGCAGATTGTCAGATGGTTGTGCAGATAAATCCAATACATTTTGGGGCACTTCACGGCATGGGCTTGTGTTACGCAGCACTAGGAGAGTATGGTGAAGCTATCCGAGCTTTTCAACGCGCTCTCGAAATTCAGCCCTATTCGCTAGTGAATCAAAAGTTGATTCTAGAATGTACATTTAGATTCAGCTACGACGGCAGATAGGAGAGATATTATACTGTCTTATAAATCCGTTATCACCCTCATCACCAGCAATTCATCGCCTTAGTCGCCACAATTTTATTCAATACGGTTTTATCTGCATTGATAGCAGCGTTTTTGCCACTTGTACTAACAGCAAACAACCGTCAACTAACAATTCTCGGTTGGATAAAGTTACCTTTGATATAAACTGGATAGCACAAGCAAAACATGGTGGATTTTACCAGGTGATAGGCACTGGTAAGCTAATCGGCATTTAAATTGCATAATCAGGGCGCTCATGTTGCCTACCCCACAAGATATTGAGCAAATTTGAATATGCAAGTTAGATGTGTTCTAGCTTATTTATACAGACCACGATTTAGATGTCAGCATCAAAATAGTTGGCTCCAGGTTTCCAGTGGTACTCAATTGTTGATGGGGGTGCGGTAGATTTCTTTAGGGGTTATGGTATTAATGCCGTGAACGCCATAGCACAAGATATTCCCAAAATTACAGTTGTAGAAATTTTCCAGGATAGATTCCTAGTGTTTCATCGCCCATCCCAACACAGCAACTAAAACCCTTGTTGATTTCAAAGGTAAGCCTATTTATATCTCTACTTCTATTAACATCACCTATTGGCCTATTCTGAAAGCGAAGTCCGGTTATTACTGATGATTAGAAACGCCCTTACAATTTTTCTCCTGTCTCCTTTTCTGGCTGACAAAAACTTAGCGCAGCAAGGTTATATTACATCTGAACCCTTCGCTATCGAAAAGCAGAGTGGGTTTAAGGTAGTAGTATTTTTATCAGCAGATTATGTTTATTAAACCTATACAACTACTATTGAAACCAAAAAAGAACTACTAGAAATAATCCCGATTTAGGGCAGTGATTGTATAGTTCCCATTGTTGCGATGTTTAAATCCGAGCCAAAGTCACAATTTCTTGCTGATCCTGATATTTGCCCTGACGAGCTTCATAACTAATAGCACAGGGTTCACCTTCTAAAAATAGTAATTGCACCACGCCTTCGTTAGCGTAAATGCGACAGTCTGCGCTGGAAGAGTTGGAAAATTCTAAAGTTAAATGACCTCGCCATGCAGCCTCAGCAGGTGTTAGATTGGCTATTATTCCACATCTAGCGTAAGTCGATTTACCTATACAAATTACAGTAATATTCTCAGGAACCTCCAGCTTTTCTAGGGCAACCCCAAGTCCATAAGAATGAGCAGGTAAAATAAAGTAATTGCCATTGGCATCAGTATGCAGTACTGTTGGCTCTAAATTCTGGGGATTAAAGTTTTTGGGATCAACTACGGTTCCGGGAATATGGCGAAAAATGCGGAACTCAGCCGAGGAAAGGCGTATATCGTACCCATAAGAAGACAAGCCATAGCTAATTACAGGTTGAACTGCTACAGACTCGTCTTTTTGCACTTTTCGGATTAGGCTCGGTTCAAAGGGCGAAATCAAACCCTTTTGAGCCATTTCAGTAATCCAGATATCGTTCTTAATCACAAATTCGCTGCTAACGTTAATTCAAATAGACTCGATATATTAGCACGAACTGAGTATTTTATTTAGGGTCGATAACTCCGACGGATTTCTGTAATTTGATCTGCCACATCCAAGAGAGATTTAGGCATCTCTGGCCCTGTGAGAATGATATCAACGTGAGGAGGGCGTTTTGCTAGAAACGCTAAAACTTCGATTTCAGGAATTAAACCAAAGTTAATCGCTAAACTTAACTCATCCAAGACCACGAGAGAATACTTACTCTGACACACTACTTGTTGTGTATATTGCCACAGTTTTTGTAAAGCTTGATTTTCCGTATCATCTAGATGTGGTGTATCAATACAACGAGGCAAATCACAGCGAATCCAATCTAAATTTTGCCCTAATTGTATGGGTCTATCGTGTCCTTGACGAATACCCCCTTTAAGAAACTGTACGATTAATACTGGCGTTCCTTGTCCCGCTATTCTCAGTGATTGAGCCATAACGGTCGTAAAAAAGTTGCGATTGGAGCTAGTGAAAACTTGCACTAGCCCTTCAACTGGATATGGTAGGGCAAGGGTTGAATTGATACTTGAAGTTTCTAGCTGGGCAACCATAGGTTAAAGTTCAAAAAGATACAATAAATTAAATATTTTTGCTGGCAGGATTTATTACAAATCTGCCTGTATAATCAATCTGTTTTTCACCAGTGTGGTGGATCTTGCAAATTGCATTCTTAGTCAAACACTACGTTTGTGTGGAAGTCAAGAGTTATTTGATTGAAATTTACGTCCTTTCTCTATAGGCGGTCGTAAAAATTAAAACATAATAGTTACAGATCAAATTATTTAAAAAAGCTGGGTAAAACGTCTAAAAATCCCTAAATGTTAGATTTATCGGTTGTTTGGGCAAAACAGACTTAGCAAGTAGTGAATTTGACAGCAAGAGGGGTAAATTGTTGTGAGATTGGTGATTCTGGGAGGTTCAGGATCGGGGAAAAGCACTCAAGCCCAAAGGCTTGGCAGATACTTTGATATTCCTCTGATTTCTACAGGTGAGATTTTACGGGAAGCAATATCTGGCTATCAGCCCCTACCGGAATTTCGATGCTCGGAAACCGATCCCCGGACTTCTCTTTCGGTTTACGCTAGTCTGAGTGAACTAGGCTATCACACACAGCCCTATATACAAAAAGGGGAGTTAGTTCCAGACGAAGCGATCGTTGAATTGATCGGGGTTCGCCTCAGACAACCAGATATTAACTGCGATTGGGTCTTGGAAGGCTATCCTCGTACTGCCTTCCAAGCTGAAGAATTAGATTTTTTATTGGATAATTTAGGGCAAAAGCTAGATTGGGCAATTTATCTCCAAGTTCCAGAAGCAGTCATGGTTAGTCGATCTTTGGGGCGATCGCTACCAGATGACCAACCAGAAATCGTGCAGCGCCGTGTAGAATTATTCTACGATCGCACCATCCCCATCCTAGAATATTACGACCGTCGTCGCCGCCTATTGACCATCAACGGCGACCAGTCACCAGATATGGTGCAGCAAAATATTTTGACTCTACTTTCAGTTCCTTAGAAAAGTGCGATTGGGGAAGTTAGTAATTAGGAAGAATTCTTCCCAATACTCATTTACAACACTAAGGTAATCTTAAGGCAGTATTCTAGATAAAAATCTTGAGGCAACTCCAATGGCTTGGCAGCGTCCAGATGGTCGGATTCCCTACGAACTACGTCCGATCAGCTTTTACCCCAATTTCACCCGCTTTGCCCCCGGTTCTGTTCTCGCAAGATGCGGTGATACTCAGGTACTTTGTACTGTTAGCGTTAATAAGGGAGTCCCGAAGTTTCTCGAAGGAACTGGTAAAGGCTGGCTAACTGCTGAGTACCGAATGATACCATCCGCTACTCAGAAACGCCAAGAAAGGGAACTATTGAAATTATCTGGACGGACGCAAGAAATTCAACGCTTAATTGGCCGCAGCTTACGCGCAGCAGTGGATTTTGAGGCACTGGGAGAACGCACGCTGACTGTGGATGCTGATGTGTTACAAGCAGATGCCGGAACTCGAACAACAGCTATTACAGGCTCCTTTGTGGCGTTGGCTCATGCAATTTCTAAATTGCTGCAAGAAGGCGTGTTAGAGCGATCGCCTCTGTGTGGACAGGTAGCAGCAGTTTCCGTAGGATTACTGGAGGGTGAGCCATTTTTGGATCTAAACTATATCGAAGATGTGGCTGCAACAGTAGATTTTAATGTAGTAATGAATCAACATTTGGGAATCATTGAAGTCCAAGGAACAGCCGAAGAAGGTAGCTTTAGCCGCATCCAGTTGGATCAACTGCTAGATGTGGCCCAAAAAGGAATTCAGGAATTGTTAATCGCCCAACGCGAAGCGATCGCTAATTGGGAAACATTGTTTGTAATTAATTAGTTTTATTAATTTTTAATAAGAATTAATAAATGTATCCTTTGTGGCATTAATCAACAAAGTATCAAGTAACTGGATGTAAATAAAAATAATGCACGATAGTGGTTAGTGGTTAGTATGACTGACTACTGACAGCTTAGTGTTGAAGGTGATAATGAGCATCTACATTTTTCCAGCCTACTTAATCCACGATGTTAAATGTTTCAAAAGTTAAAAAGGGAGATTGTAATAAGTTCGGTATGGTATTGCTGGAAGCCAGCAATATGATGATGAAGCCATGAACAAAACCGTTGAAGTTCTACCGGATCAGCCAGCGCTGGTTGCACGAACGCTAGAATTAATTTTGTCCAAGTTAGAAATTGCTATTGAGCAGCGAGGGCGGTTTACCATCGCCTTATCTGGCGGCAGTACACCGAAACCTTTATACGAAGCAATCGCTACTCAAAAACTGCCTTGGGATAAAATTCATATATTCTGGGGGGATGAGCGTTACGTACCACCAGATCACCCCGATAGCAATGAGCTGATGACGCGTCGTGCATGGCTAGATCGTGTTGACATTCCAGCAGCTAATATTCATCCCGTACCAACTTTAGAAGCTAATCCAGAACTGGCGGCTGCTAAATATGAACAACATCTCAAAGAATTTTTCAATTCTTCTGGGGTCGAGTTTCCCGCGTTGGATGTAGTATTACTAGGAATGGGTGATGATGCACATACTGCATCTTTGTTTCCCCACACAGAGGCTCTTAAAGTACGCGATCGCCTAATTACAGTGGGTAACAAAGACGGAAATCCCCGGATAAGTTTTACATACCCCTTCATCAACTCTGCTCGCAGTGTGATTTTTCTGGTTGCTGGTGCTAATAAAAGACCAGCTTTGGCGCAAGTCTTTGCACCTGTAGCTGATGACTTTACTTACCCATCCCGCTTAATTCGGCCCCAAGGCGAACTGTGGTGGCTGCTGGATGCAGCAGCAGGTTTAGAACTCCAACGTTAAACGATTGGGCATTGGGGATTGGGAATTGGGCATTGGGAATTGGGAATTGGGCATTGGGGAAAGATTTACTACAACTTCTCTCTCCTCTGCTCCCCTGCCCCCTGCTTCCCTACTCCACTGCTCCTCTGCTCCCCTGCCCCTCTGCTCCCCTACCCTCCACGTAAGAACGTCCAAAATTCATCGTTCCATCAGCAGTAATTGCTAAAATCTAAAGCTAGGCCCGCTCTCTGCTTGCCAGTCCTACCTAATTTTATGATGATCTTGAACAAAGGCTAAATATCGATGATCGTCTGCCCTAATTGCAATCATCCCAACCCTGATGGCGCTGTCCAATGTGAAGCTTGTTATACACCGTTACCTGCGACTACTAACTGTCCCAGTTGTGGAGCAAATGTGCAGGCAGATGCTGCATTCTGCGGTCAGTGTGGCTATAACCTTCACTCCGCAGGAGTTCCACACGTTCATAGTCCGGTAGCTACAACAGTTACTCCCGATGTTCAGATGGAAGTACCGCCATTAGTTCCACCCGATCCACTATTAGAACTTTTACAACCAGATGCTTTGGGAATGAGCGGTTCTACTAACTCCCATCCCTCCAGTTCATCTTTACCACCAACAGAGATGGCAGTTCCTCCAGTGGCTCCCGCACAGGGAGTTATTGCAGAAAGTAGCCCCCCAGAACCAATGCTAACCGTTGAAGCTCAACCTGTAGTCTCTGGACAAAGTATTCCTACTCCACCACCGTTGGAACCACCGCCAGTCTCTGAAGCTGAAGTACCCCCGCCAGCAGCACCAGTACCAACTGCAACTGTAGCCAGAACGCAATTGCAGCAGGTTATGGCGCGGTTAATCCACGTTCAAACCGATCGCCTAATTGAATTGCCACAAAATCTCTCTGTGATTCATATCGGCAAGCCTAATGACCGGATTCCTCCAGACATAGACGTTTCAGGATTTCCCAATTCAGAAGTTGTCTCGCGGATTCATGCAGATATTCGCGTTGAGGGAGACGCTCACTATGTAGAAGATGTGGGAAGTTCTAATGGTACTTACATTAATAACTTGCCACTTTTACCGGGGAATCGTCATCGATTGCGACCGGGCGATCGCATCAGCTTGGGTAAAGGAGACTTGATGACATTCCTGTTTCAACTTGCTTAACTGATTCTCCATTAATTGTGACATCAGTCTAAGCATTTTCTGCCCATCCCCCAGCATTGATTTTGGAGGAGAAACACAAGCGACGGATAACTATGTTGTTCAATTTAGCTAGATAAGTGATATCAAATAACTCCCCTTGATGGGGAGTGAGTAGTTAGCGATCGTTAGTTATTGGTCAATGCACACAGCTAGTTTGAATTTTTTAAACAGCAGCCTAAGATTGCAGGCTGCTGTTTGAGAAATGAACAATGACTAGACAAACCGCTTTTTCCAAACGCTCTGAAACGGGATTCTCTAGTGCTGGCATTACTGCGACTGATGCGAATATAAAGACCTGCTGAGTATAGATCCCATTGCCTCTACAACATTTAACCACTTAATTCTGTTATAGATTGGAGAGAGGCACGCCGCTTCAAAAACTGACCAACAGACTGAGATGGTTGTTATGAAGAGCAAAAATCAAGCTATTTTCGCTTTAATTGCAAAAAACACTATTGTCTTTTTACCCTTACTGTTATCCGTTGGAATTGCCAGCGGACAATCTGCACCATCACCTTCCCCAGCACTAACTCCTACTCCGGTCTTATCAAATCAGGAACGGGAAGAACTAACGCGACTACGAGCAGAAAAGCGAATTCAACAGCAAGTGCAATCTGATTTTAAGAACGCTTTTAGCCGTACAACTATCTTAATCGATATCTGGCTAGTAATATTAAGTCTATTTCCAGTCGCAATCATTGCTTTATTTTGGCTTCTCCGACGGGTGGTAATCCGGGAAATTGTTGAGAGAGCAATGCAACAATTACAGGGAATGGAAAAATTACAAAATCAGCTAGCTACTGTTAAGCAAGAGTCGGAAAATATTATTCAAGAAGCTAGAAAAATAAATTATGAATTAGAACAGGAAACGGTTAGCTTACAACAAAAAATTAAAACCGAACAAGAAAATTTATCTACCCTGACATCGGAATTCGATTTAGCTAAAGCACAGATATTAAGTAGATTAGAAACTCAACTAAAAAAATCTCAAGAAAACATAGAAATCTTAGAATCAAAATTTGCTTCTGGGCTATCTAAGTTAGAGTTAGAAGCTCAACAACAAAGAGATATAGCACTGGAAAATCTAGGAAATTTAGCATCTGGTTTGACACAAGACTTGTCTAAGTTAAAGTTAGGTGTACAACAGCAGCAAGAACTAGCCGTTGCTGATTTAGAAGTATCAAAGTCTGAGTTCACTTCTCAACTTTCTGGATGGCAGTCTGATGCTCAAAATGAAAAAGATATAGTTATTGAAAATCTGACAAAATTGCAGTTAGAATTTGTCGAGGAATTATCAAAAATACAGGTAAATGCTCAAAAACAAAAAGATATTAATCTTGAGGGTTTAGGAGAAATAAATAATCAATTTAAATCTCAATTATCTGAATTACAGGCAGATGCTCATGAACAGAAAAATAAAATATTTGATATTTTTGCAGCATTGCAGTCAGAATTTGCCGAAGAACTATCTGAATTACAAATAGATGCTCAAAAGCGGAAAGAGCTAATCATTGAAAACTTAGAAAAATCTGGTTCTGAGTTTAGTTTACAATTCTCAGAATTGCAATGGAATGCTCAACAACAAAAGATTCTCATTTTGGAGAAGTTAGAAAGATTAGAAACTGAGTTTGTATCTCAACTCTCGGATTTACAATTGGATGCCCAAGAAAGAAAGGATCTTATCCTTCAAGAACTAACTGAAATTACACCTGACCTAGAGGCGGTGAATTCGGAAGTTGAAGAAGAAATGCAGGAACAGCCACAACAACCAGAATTTACTGCTGATGAGTATGTACAACAGGGAGATGCGTTGTTTTCGCAAAAACGCTATGAAGATGCGATCGCAGCTTACAACCAAGCGGTTAAAATCCAAGCTGATGAACCTGTGGTTTGGTTAAAACGAGGCTTAACTCTCGGAAGGTTAAAACGCTACAAAGATGCGATCGCGTCTTATGACCAAGCGATTAAACTCCAACCAGAGAATCATCAAGCTTGGTGCGATCGCGGCGTTGCTTTTGGAAACTTACAACAGCATCAACAAGCCTTTGCTTCATTTGATAAAGCTACACAAATTAAGCCTGATGATGCTGTTGCTTGGTTGAATTGCGGTCTTTCTCTAGTGGCTTTGGAACAGTATGAAGAGGCAATAGTATCTTTTGACAAAGCGCTGGAATTCCAACCAAATTCTCCCAAAATCTGGGATAAACGCGGTTATACTTTGGTAAGATTGGGACGCGATGATGAAGCGATCGCTAGTTTTAACAAAGCCTTAGAAATTAAGCCCGATTACGCCAGTGCCTATTACAACAAAGCAGCCTGTTACGCACTGCAAAGACAAGTTGAACTATCTCTGGTAACTCTCAAACAAGCAATTGAACTTAATTCCAGGTATAAAGAAGACGCGGCAACTGACCTAGATTTTGATGATATTGCTGATGATGAGCGCTTTAGACAGTTAGTTGCAGAGTAAAAAGTTATTTGTCATTTGTTATTGATTCTTCTCCTTCACTACCTCACCCCCCATATCTGGCGGATTTTGTTCCCCAGACATCGCCTTGAGTTTTGATGTAAAAGACTCAGAGCAATCGCTTTTTTCTGGAGTAAATTGCCCGATAGGGGCATGAATAGCAGCAGGTGGGAGCAGTTTTGGCTGTCGCTGATGATGATTTGGTGATGGAGAAGGCAATGGAATTTCTTGTGAAGTTTGCCTTTGGCTGACAGCAGGCGATCGCTGAAGGGTTGCCGAAGAGGTAAACTTCCCAGTTAGGGGGGACTTCAAGACGGTTTTATTGTCTCTATCTTCCTGCTTCTCGTGTTCTTCACTCAAAGATGTCTTTTGTTCAGAACTTTTCAGTTGTAGAGTTGCAGTATTGCTGTATTGATAGCCGTTACGAATCTTCGCAGGTGGTAATTGAGGACTCGTGACTTTCTCTACAATCGGGTTTTTTTTGGGTAGCGGTAGGGGTGGTGCAGCAAATGAGGTTAAGCTTTGAGGAAATTTGCTACAAATCATCCGTTCAAATTCCATGTTGAAATGATATGTAGCCTGATCCCGGCGCTGCCAAAATACTAAAATTTGCTGCACGGAAACCGCTTTATAACGACCTTGATATAGTGCCTCAATCACTGCCAGGTGTAGCCAATTCAGTGGGTATTGCGTTTGCCAACGCTCAACTAGCTCATTGGCACTATACCCACTGAGGTCAAAACTATAGTTAATTAATAAAGCGATCGCCAAGTTGGCAGAAGTATCTGGAAGTGTTGTTAACATGGGGATATTAGCTTTAGGCAATAGGTCTAAGATTTTTCACCCATCGCATATTAGCGTAGCGTGCTTTTAACTACATGGTTTTTTTTTCCAAGAGTACCAAGCCGATAAGCAGTGTTTCCTATTCTACTTGTCAAGTTCTGGAATGCAACCCTACATAGACTGATTTAATCGCAGATGCTCGCCCAATGGCAACTAATGCCTGATAAACCATTGCTGCAACTTCGGCACGTGTTGCCAAATGTGAAGGTGCAAGTAGATTGGGATCTGGGTAATTAACGATGATTTTTTGTTGTGTGGCAGTGGCTACGGCTTTTCGGGCGTAGTCGGGAACGGTATGACGATCGCTATATACTTCTAAAACATCGCTATCAGCCAGTGGTAGTCCCAATCCGTTTACTAGGGAGACAATTACCTGTAGTCGTTGGACATGTCGATCGGGGCGAAAAGTGCGATCGCTAAATCCGCCAACAAAGCCACCACTAGCCGCGATTTGGATAGCGCTATAAGCCCAAAAATCCTTTGGTACATCTGTAAAATCAGGTGCTGAGATTTTGGGAAATGGGTTAAAGGCGATCGCTACCAGAGATGCATACTGGGCGCGAGTCATGGGTTTATCTGGCTGGTAGCTACCATCAGCAAAACGATGAGTTAAATCCATGCTTACTAGTGCCTGAATAAATGGTTCTGCCCAATGTTCATCTAGTTGAACAGGTGCGGGGAGGTTTTGAGATGGTGATTCAGTCGGAGCGTCAGACAAACTGGTGTTAACTGCTACTTCATTGGCTGGGATCAATTCAAATAAGCCCTTGATTAGAGGATGATTCAACTGATTACCTACGGAAATCAGCTTTTGTGTAGTAGCATTATATAAATCAAATTCACTATTATCACGAAAAATATTATTAGCAGGCTCTTGGGTATTACCTAAGTCAGGAATTGCATTGCCATTGACTAATAGACCACCTTGGGTATTGTGAGTAATGAGATTTTGACGCAGTACTGGTTGGGCGTTGCGAGAAAGTGCGATCGCGGTGCGATTTTCTGATAATTTGTTATTTGCGATCGTCGGGGTGGCAAAGTCACTAATTGCTATGCCTAAAGGGTTCCTTTGAAATACATTCCGCAATACTTCTCCTTGGCTATGACCTGCCATCACTAACCCGCTAGCAGTATTTTGCACAAATATATTATCTAAAATTGCAGGTTTGGCGTTACCAGTAGTAAACACACCTTCCCGTCCACAGTCCCTCAAAGTATTGTTAGCTAAAGCAGGTGCAGCTGATTCAATCCAGATACCAGTACCTTTGGTTGAAGGATTGGTGACAGTTACACCTAGAAGACTGGAATTATCTAGTAAGAGCAGCGTGATATTTTGTATACCAAAGCTAGCACTTTTATACTCCCCACTCCCAGAAATTACAATCCCTGCACCTTTATTGGCTTCGTTACCAACCACCGTTGTCCCTCCAGCGATGACTAGTGGAAACACCTCACCACTAGCGGCGCTGTAAGTACCCGACTCCAGATAAATTAGCGGCGGGGGGATTTTGGTTACTTTTAAGGCACGGGTGAGGCTTTTAAACGGACTCAACCGTGAACCAGTGTTGGTATCATTCCCTGTCATAGGGTTGATATAAAGTGTGACGACGAGGGTAGAGTTCACCATTGATAGTTGAGAGTCAATTGTTTTAATTATGACAATCCTAAATAACACTACTTGTAGCAAACTTTTTCAAAGTAGTATCCCTGTCTATAGAAAATGTATCCACGTTGCTTTTGATTGCAAGCGGATAATCTATCTGTACACACAAGTTATAGACTCTCGTCCAACACTCTGAGTTTTCATCTCAGCGTTCGGTTTTCCCAGTTTAAAGTTCCAAGTTTTGAGGATGATTGCCTATAGCGGTTCTCAACTGCATGAAATCTAGACCACTGTGGGATAGCAATGGCACTTGTATCCATACATAGTGACTACTCTGCGAGAACGCCAAAGGCGAACCCGCAAGATACGATAACCGTTATATTAATGAGATTATTTCTAAATAAGTGACATCTAAGACATACACTACTCTGTGTCTGTATGTCTTCAGTTAAACACCTACGATAAGAAGTCAAGTATACGAAGAGAATTGACTTTAGAGGAAGTTCTAAATGTAAAGCAGCTTTCCTTAATGGATAAAATCAGGTTGATAGATTGAGTCAGCAGCTTAGATAGAATGCATTCCCATACTCCAGATGGGAATGAAATTAGAATTTAAACATTCTTATCTAGGATGGTTCCTTCTATATTGGCTCCCTCTAAATTTGCTCCACTCAAATTTGTCTGGTGTAAATCTGCTTGGGTAAGATTTGCCTGGGATAAGTCTGCTACAGTTAAGTCTGCACCACTCAAATCGGCTCCATCTAGATTCGCCGCAATTAAATTTGCTTTCTGCAAATCTGCTTCAGTCAAATTAGTTTCGATCAACTTAGCAACTGTCAAATCAGCTTGACTCAAATTAGCTCCTTCCATTGCTGCTCCATCCAAGATAGCTCCATCCAAGATAGCTCCGCTTAAGTTACTACCACTGAGGTTAGCATTGCTCAAATCTGCTCCATTTAAGTCAGCCTCAATCAAACTGGCGTGGGCTAAATTAGCGTGACTTAGATTAGCTCCATCTAAAATTGCTCTATCTAAAATTACGTCACTGAGATTAGCTTCCCTTAAGTTTGCCTCGCTCAAATTGACACCAGTAAAGTCTCTAACACCTGCGGCATAGTTTTTCAGAAATTGATCTGCTTTCATAATCTGTCGCTCTGCTTGCTAAGGAACATTTAATTGAGACTATCAAGACTATCAAGATTATCCATACAGGCAGTAAATCCCCAGCACGCGCTACGTGAGGATTGATACGGTGAATTAAATTAGAGTGAATACTAAATCACTTTTATCTAGATTAGCCATCTTCGACTTCTAGCGCTACTACCTAGAGTTGTGAGTTACTTTCATCCTTGGGAGGGATGTTTAGGGATGAAAAAATTTAAGCATTGCGATCGCTATAATTCAGATGCAGTTGGTAGCGATCTAGTTCTCAGTATTCTCGAAAAATCAGACTTTGATGAACTTTGGCTATTTGGCTTGGAGGTAGATAACGGTTTAAGCAAAAAAGATATTGCCGGAGTTAATGCTTTTCTGCAACACGGTGGCGGCATCTTGACAACACGCGATCGTCAGGATATGGGCTGTTCGATGTGTGGTTTAGTTGATATTGGTGAGCAAAAAAAAAGAGCCACGTGCCTTATGAAGATATTAAAATCTACTTACGTAACGTGGCTTTCTGGCTGGTAAATTTATTTCAATTAAGGCATTTTCTGGTGAAAATATTAGTCTATCAAACTAGCTTTGAGAGTTTGTAGTAAGCACTTTAGTCCTTACTACGAACCTGCATCAATTTAAACTTGAGTTAACTCGGAGTAAAAGTTATGGTACGCGTAGTTCACGTTTCTCCACCAACCACTACATCTTGAATTCGGAGACTAGGGCCACCACAACCTACTGACAAACCATTTTGCCCTCCTTTACCACAACCCCCAGATTCATCCCAGTAAAAATCATCACCAATTGCCTCAATATCCGCTAAAGTTTGGAATACATTTCCTGAAAGCGTTACATCCCGCACAGGTTCAGCAATTTTGCCGTTCCTAATCATCCAGGCTTCCCCAGCACTAAAGGTAAACATTTCCCCATTCGTCATTCCACCTAACCAATTACGGGCATAAACTCCTTCTTTGATATCAGTGAATAAGTCTTTGACTGGGGTTTTACCCCGTTCAATCCAGGTATTTGTCATCCGTACAATAGGATTAAAGTGATAATTCAGACATCTAGCGTTACCAGTAGGCGCTTCCTCTAATTTGCCAGCAGTTTCACGAGAATGTAAACGTCCAACTAAAACTCCATCTTTAATTAGTTGAGTAGTTGTAGCAGGCGTGCCTTCATCGTCGTAGAAATAGCTGCCGCGATGTCCCTCTGGGGCCGCACCATCAAAAATTTGGAGTTCTTCTGGGCCAAATTTCCGTCCGATGGTCATCACTTCTAGCAAATCGGGGTTTTCATAAGCCATATCAGCTTCAGAAAGATGTCCAAAAGCTTCGTGGACAAACAAACCCGTGAGAATTGGATCGATGACTACGGTATAAGTATTACCTTTGACCGATGGCAGGGATAAAGCTGCGATCGCTCTTTGAGCCGCACCTTTTACTTGTTCATCCAAATCAGTTAAATCTTCGTAAGCTTTGCGAGAGCCAGTAGTTTCCCGTCCAGTTTGTACAGTTTCGCCATTTCTGGCGGTGGCAGCAAAGCGCATTTCCATATCCACCCAAGATTGCTCTATCAAAGTACCTTCTGAGGTAGCGATGATCACTTTTTGGGCACTGTCACCGTAACGCACTGAGGTCGTGGTAATGCGGTCATCAACGCTTTTGAGCAATTCAGTATAGTGATCGCATAACTCTTTTTTCTTTGAGAGTGCGATTTTTCTGGGATCGCTTCCTTTTAGAGGTAGAATGCATATTGCTTGCATCGGGTCAATGGGTGCAAGTAAAGTTTCTTCATCACCAACCATCCGCGCCGCAGCGATCGCTTCTTCTATTCGATCCTGAATTGTTCCTAGTTGGTTAAAGCAGCTCAACCCCCATCCACCTTTATAACAAGCGCGAATATGACCACCAATGGAAATACCTTCACTGAGGGTTTCTACCTTGTCGCCACGCAACAAGATATCAGTCCCCTCTGCTTCTTCAAGGCGGATCATCAGATAATCTACCCGCTCACTGTAGCGGGCGATCAGGTCAGAAAGTAAATTTTGTGCGTCAGCAAGTATAGTCGGCATTTTCAGGTAGTTACAATGACGAACTGCATTTATTTTGCAGTTATTTGGGCAATTTCTGCTACCCAATGTCGGAGTTCACTCATGAATCTAAGACTTAGAGGATGTTTGAGAAGCCTAATAGCGATCGCTGACTCTTAGTACTTCCTTTTTTACAATGGGTAAGAACTGAATGATGTGCTAAGGTAATTAGGTGAGAATAAAATTCGGTTACAGCGTTTGTTTTTAGTATTGACAGGCTTTTCCCTTTTGGTCTTAACAAGCTTGTCTCCGAAATCTAAATCTCTACACACCTATGATTTTGGAGATAACGCATGTCAATTTATGTAGGTAATCTATCCTACGAGGTCACACAAGAAGACCTCACCACAGTTTTTGCAGAACATGGTTCCGTAAAACGCGTTCAGTTACCTACTGACCGTGAAACAGGTCGTCCACGCGGCTTTGCGTTCGTAGAGATGGGTACAGAAGCTGAAGAAACAGCTGCCATTGAAGCTCTCGATGGTGCTGAGTGGATGGGACGCGATCTCAAAGTGAACAAAGCTAAACCGAAGGAAGATAGAAGTGGCTCCTTTGGTGGTGGTGGTGGCGATCGTCGCGGTGGCGGCGGTGGTGGATACAACCGAGGACGTTACTAGTCTTAAGCTTTAAGATAAAAAATTAAGTTCTAACGTCTTAAGGGCAGAATCATTATCTGCCCTTTTTTCGCTCCGGTCTACTGGATAGCTTGAAATTGCCCAGTACCAATTAAGTAGGAGATGAAATGACCCAAGTATTTGTGGGCGAAAATGAAGGGATTGAGTCAGCCTTGCGTCGATTTAAGAGGGAAGTTTCCAAAGCAGGTATTTTTCCAGACATGAGAAAGCATCGTCACTTTGAAACGCCTTTGGAAAAACACAAGCGCAAAGAAGTTGCAAGGCACAAACAACGTAAGAGAAATTTCCGTCGCAATTAAGAACAAACAAACATACCTACACCTACCTACGGTAAACTACGCTAACGCACTCTCTCACAAGATCCTGGGCGATCGATTTACTCTTAGATATTGAATCTAAAAGATAGGTTTTGGGCGTTGCTGAATCATGGGGTGAGTTTCTGGTTGAAACCATTGAAAATTCGTTCCAAGTTGGACGAAATCATCCCATGATTCAGCAATGCCAGGTTTTGGCAAGGCCATCACTGATTGTGGGATAATAGATGTAAATCAATAGGTTAAACCGCGCCTACCTTGAAAACCGTAGTTTTTGGAATTAGGGTAAGAGAACTCCACAGAAAAAATGATCCAATAGCTATGCCGATTTAGCAAAAATTTCCACAAACCATTTTTTGAGATGAGGAAGACGGTGAATT
>NZ_JBALBW010000102.1:0-64500 GCF_036919895.1 Nostoc sp. | reverse complement strand
TAATCACATGAGGTACATCATAGTCCCCTCCTCGCTTGCGGGGAGGGGGTTGGGGGTGGGGTTCTTGTACCTCACTCAACTGAGAACCGCTATATTACTTTTGCAGAATTTGTAATAATGCTTGTCGATAAATTTTTAGCCCCTCTGCATTCAGATGGTCGCCATCAGTTGTCAAATTTTCTTTAAGAACATTATTTTCATACAAGGGTGCTAGTCCTGCTGCTTCAACTGGCACTTTTTCTGCCTCAGCAACTTGATTAATCAGAACATTAATTTGTTCGACTCTAGGAAGTGGGGCTGCTAAAGTTGGATCTAAGCTGGCTGCAACTGTTGAATAAAAAGCTGGAATCAGAAAAATCTGTTTATTTCCCATTGTTCTGACAAGTGCGATCGCCTCTTGGAGGTTTTTGCTAAACAACTCATCACTAATTCCATACCAAGCATCGTTTCCACCGATGGCAATAATGGCTTTTTCACATTTCACCTTGGTAGGAGCTAAACTTTTAAGTTGCTCCAGTAATGAGATTGTACTCAGACCATTTAACCCAAAATTAAAAGTACCATTCCCAAGAGTATTGCCAAGTTCAGCCGAAACAGAATCGCCAAATAAGCAACCTGAGAACTGTTTATCTTGAGCAGCAAGTATCTGATATTGCAGTGCAATTTGCCCTAACGGTGAAGAACTTACGTCGTCTTTCGGCGGTGCAGTAGCAGAACCAGAAGATAAATTGGCCATGCTGACTAGCTGAGAAATTTTTGATACGTCAAAGACTAGTTGATTACTAGGATAAGCTTCTAGAAAGCTGGTTATTCCTAAACCTTCTGGTGATTTGGCTCCTAAGATAATAGCAGATCGTAGCGCTTGGATACTGCCTCGATTGCTACCGGCGATCGCAGAACGTGTCGGAAAGACAGTCGCTTGGGAAACAAAAGATAAAATTTGCTTGCCCATTCCTGTGTTGATCAGCTTATCTAAAGCCGCAATATCAAGGGACATTTTCACCTGAAGAGCATCTTGAAACTTCTGTTTATCTTTAGCGCTGAAGTAACCTAAAAAAGATTTTAGATCGCCAGAAACCTTTTGTGTCTCGCCATAGTTGCGTATATCTGCTACTGGGATCGATTGCTCAAACAATCCGTACCTGACAGTAACTTTTTCGGCTGCTAAACTAGGCAACAAATCAAAACAACTATGTAGCAGCAAAAATATTAAGCACCCAGATAGGCTTATTAAAAGACGATAGAAATATTTCATCACAGAAGCATAGATAAAAAGATAGTCAATAATTAATAGTCAAGAGTCAAGAGTCAAAAGTCAAGAGGAATTGGAAATTGATCTTTAAAGTATTTTGTCTCCCCGCAACGAAACTAAGTTTCTTTCTGGTGAATCATGTCTTGTAATTGAAAGTTGTGCAACCATTTCTGCACGCGATGAAACCTCAAGCTTACGGAACATTCGCTTTAAGGCTTGCTTCACAGAATTTTCAGTAATCCAAAGTTCAGTCCCAATTTTTGCATTAGTTCGCCCCAAAGCAACCAACTCTGCAATCTGTAATTCACGAGGCGTTAAGCGATTGTTTTTAGAGAGGGGATGCTGCGACTTTTCTATACCCGTTAGACAGGGTTCGCCAACGGAAACACTTCGTGAATGCACTGTCGCCGCCCAAACAGATAAGTGCAAACAGATGGCACTTAAATCGACTAAGTTTTCGGTATCAAAGGGAGGCATTGACTTTTCTCGCGTACAGCCTACTACACCCACTAATTGACCGCGATTGATAATAGGCCCCGCCATCACATGCCAATGATCAGGACGGGGGCAGATTAATTTCCAAGCTTTAGGTGATGTTACTAATGCTTCGTGGACAGGAGCATGACGCTCCACTAAATAACGCGCTACAGGATTATGTTCGATTGAGAGGGCAATTTTCAGGATTTTCTGAAGATTTGGATATCCAAAGGGGAGTTGAGCGAAGAAAAAAATTCCCCATCGTTTTGCTGCAAAATACTCACCAATTTTTGGCACAATTTGCGATCGCATATCACGTTCGCTATGGGCTTGGTTGATGGCTTCAAAGAGAAGCTCCAAAGAACTTGTCATAGGTTAAGTGGTCTGAAGTGTACCCGATCGAGGTCTAGAAGCATTAAAGTACTCGGCCTAATATTAGCATCAGCAAAACGAGCAAGTTTAAGAGGTAGAAATGATACAAGATGCAGTGTTTGGCCCCTTCTTCGCAACAGTTTTTTTGACACTCCTCGTCTGGGTGTATATGTACATCCGCCGGATCGGATTCATTACAAGTCAAAAGATCCGCCCACAAGACCTGGCTGCACCTGTCGCACTGGTGCATATATGGCCATCTAGCGTATCCAATCCATCAGATAATCTAAAGAATCTATTCGAGATTCCGGTACTTTTCTATGTGCTTGTGCTATACCTCTTCATCACGAAGCAGGTGGATACAATCTATGTAAATACCGCATGGGTTTTTGTTATATTTCGAGCATTGCATAGCATCGTTCATTGTACATTCAATCTCATCATGCTTCGCTTCTACCTCTACCTATTCGCCACCCTCGCTGTGTGGTTCATTGCGATCCGCGCAGCCTTTATCTACTTCAGTGTGTAAGTATGCCTATAGGAATTATACATTGCTCCTTTGCTCACCCTCTACATCAACAGCCAACGTTAATTTGGGAATACTCAATCCAGTAGGAGTGAGGATGGAATGGTGGTAGAAGAAGGCGCATATTGGCTAGCTTGGACGCAAATTTCGGGAATTGGCCCGGTATTGCTGCGACGGCTGCAACAGCATTTTGGCACGCTGGCAACAGCTTGGAACGCTACCAAGGTACAGTTAGGAGAGGTGGAAGGTTTAGGTTTTCAGACACTAGAAAAAGTAGTACAACAGCGATCGCGTTTGCACCCAGAACAACTTTTCACCAAGCACCAGCAGGAAAACCCCAATTTCTGGACACCAGCAGATGCAGATTATCCTCGCTTACTGCTGGAAACTCCCAGTCCTCCACCGATTTTATACTATCGTGGTGAAGTCGAACTCCAAGAAAATCTCGGACAAAAACCGATGGTTGGAATTGTCGGCACTCGCCAACCCTCAGAATATGGTATTCGTTGGACTCGCCAAATTAGTACAGCTTTGGCTAAAAATGGCTTTACAGTTGTTTCTGGGATGGCAGAGGGAATTGACACAGAAAGCCACATCGCCGCCATGAAAGCAGGTGGACGCACGATCGCAGTTTTAGGAACTGGTGTAGATGTCATCTATCCACATAAAAATCGGGATTTGTACAAGCAAATTTTGACGGCTGGGTTAGTCGTGAGTGAGTACCCCACCAAAACCCCACCCGATCGCACGCACTTCCCCCGACGGAACCGGATTATTGCAGGTTTAAGCCGTGCTATCCTGGTAATGGAAGCACCAATTAAATCTGGTGCCTTAATTACTGCTACCTACGCCAATGAATTTGGCAGAGATGTATATGCATTACCTGGGAGACTGGACGATTATCCATCCCAAGGGTGCTTAAAGTTACTTAGTCAGGGAGCTTCTTTCATTCTTAAGGAACTAGATGAACTGTTAACAATGCTGGGAGCAATACCACAAATTGATGGAATTGAGACTTCCCCTTTGCCAGAACAGTTAAGTTTGCCACCTTTATCACCAGAATTGCAAACAGTAATGAATTCTTTCGCCATAGGCGTACCGGAGGTACTCACAAGTGAAGCTTTACCTTTCGATTTTATTGTTCAACAAACCGGCATGGCCGCTGGTTCAGTTTCCAGTGCTTTGTTACAGTTGGAACTTATGGGTTTAATTTCGCAATTGCCAGGAATGCGATATCAAAAAGTTTAGCTTTGTTTTTCGCAATCTAGCGATCGCATTTATGGCATAGGGATTTCAAGCCAAATTAAAATCAAACTGTCGTTTTTAATTATGAATTATCTTGGTGGATAATACTGGGGATTCATAACTGGAGATTGATAACCGTTTGTAGGTACAGTACTTCCTATGCCGTTGGGTGGAGGACTGACAACAGGAGGCTGATAAATGTTCATGGGCACTGTGCCTGTTGTACCGTTGGGTAAGGCAGGATTCGCAACCTGGGGCTGATAACCATTTGCGGGTATAATGCTTGTCGGACTATTAGATACGGCAGCATTCTGGCTAAATTCTTCGTAGGCAACACGGGAAATTGAGCTAATCAATTTTTCAGCGCGAGGATCGTTTTCGGGGCGTTGTACCATGACAGAGGCTATGTAGCGCTTGCCTGTTGGAACAACAATTAAACCTGTGTCTGCCAACATTGTGCCAATATCACCCGTTTTGTGGTATGCTCTCGCGCCTGTTCCCAAACCTGATGGTAACAGAGTATTTTTCTCGGTGCGACGCAAGATATCGAGCATGAGATCGCGTGATGGCACACTGACTAAATTTCCCTGACTCACAATCGCCATCAAATTCCCTAGTTCCTTGGGACTAGTGGTGTTTGTCCCTTGCAAATCTGGGAGTTGATTACGAATTGTTGTGGTTGTCAATCCCCAACTGCGGAAACGCTGGTTTAATGCCTCTATCCCTCCCAGTTTGGCAATCAGCATATTTGTCGCTGTGTTGTCGCTGATTGTAATCATTTTAGTGACTACTTCTAGAGCGGCGTACTGGGTTCCAGCTGGTTTGTATTGCAGATTTCCCGAACCGCCAGCAATTGACTCCTGTTGCATGGTCAGCATTTCATCCAGGCGAATTTTCCCTGCGTCCACATCCTGGAAAAAGGCAATCAGAATCGGCACTTTAATCGTGCTAGCCGCTGGAAAACTGGTAGAGCCATTGACATCTACATAATTACCAGTATCCAAATCTACCAAGAAAACGCCAGGTGTAAGATTTGGGTTGGTGGTGGCCAAATTTTGCACGGCATTTTTCAAAGAGGTAATTTCCTGGGATAGGTATAGGCTGGAAACTGCGGTTGGGGGAGTTTGGGCTGGTTGCGGCTGCGATCGCACATTACTATTAGATTGGGGCGCAGAAGTGGTGCTGATGCGATTCGCTGGGTCTAATACTGATAACACAGTGCCCACAATTGCACCCATCCCAACACCCACAATCAATAACCGCACAACATACAATATAGTTTTCGCCATTGGCTTTAACCGCGTCTTCCGCGATGAGCGCCTACCTGTTTTTGGCTTTTCCATCCGCACAGCTTTAACCATCACAGCACCTGGTCGGAAAGGAGGAATTTTCCCTTTCACGGTAGGTATTGATTTGACTGCTGTTGGCATGACTAACCCCGATTTTACCCTGCGTGTAGCACCAGGCGTTGGGGGAGGACTGATGCGATTTTTTGGGCGTGCTAGCGCTGCTTCTCGTCCATTGGTAGCTTGTTGCTGGCTGTTAGCTTTAACTTTCTTTTGTGCCACTTTTTGAACTTTTTGTGGACGTTGGCGGCGATTTAAGGGTTGTCGCCGCGAGAAAGCTGTTAGTTCGTCACTTGACTCTGACACAGTTACTCCTTGTGACCGACTTGACTGTTTTCTTGCAGACTCCTGACCCAAAACTTAATCTTTAAGCAATATTAATACTCAAATTCCACTTTGCCACTAAGTAGCATTTTTGTGTTTAGTTTAAGCCATATTAAATATTTTGGGGGGATGATTGCGTATATATTAAACGAATAATTACAAGTTTTCACCATCCCTTTGGTTTTTCAGGGCCCATTCTACCTGCTGTAAAATTCCTCGCAGCATTGCTACTTCCCCAGTTTTCAGGTGAGCGCGATTATATAGTTGGCGAAATTTTCCCATGCGACTAGCTGCCGTATGGGGATATACATAACCAATTTTCAGTAATAGTGATTCTAATTGCTGGTAGTATCCTTCCACAACATCTAAGGGTGCGAGTTCAGTTTGGGGTAAGGTCTGAATGTCAGATTGCGGGGCGCATTGTGACAATTCATAACAACAGATTGCTACGGCGGTGGCCAAATTTAGGGCTACATAATCTGGACTTGTGGGAATACCAACAAACCTCTGGGCATAATTTAATTCTTCATTGCTTAATCCCCGGTCTTCCCTGCCAAAAATCAGGGCTGCGGGTTTTTCTGGTTCCTCCAGTAACCAAGGTAGTGCGGTGCGGGGATTTTCTAAGGGTGTTTCTAAACTACGAACGCGACCGGTGGTAGCGATCGCCCGTACACATCCATGCAATGCTTCTGGTAAGGTCGCCACTAATTCCGCAGATTCGATAATTTCCTGAGCATGAACAGCCATCATCAAAGCTTCCGTCGATAGCGGATCGCATTGGGGGTTCACTAATACTAAATGATATAGCCCGAAATTTTTCATTACCCTGGCGATCGCCCCGATATTTATCGGCCCAGCTGGTTCTACCAACACAATTCTTAATCCAGCCAAGCCCATTTTTTGCCTCCTGCGATCGCACCAATAAGATATTTTTAAGCTAATTCTCAGCATTGTGGTTTTGCTGAAGAGTTCCCTTGGAATCATTTTAGCTGTGTAAGTGAATGCCTGTGTCAGGTTTGAACAGTTCAGCGCAATCTTCGCTGTTCAGCTAGTCGTTCGTCGCTTTCTTGATTGTAAAGGTGGTAGAACAGGCATTAAATCAATATTGCTCGCTCTACTGTAATATCAACTTTGTAACATCACGTGATTTTACTGAACAATGCCACAGCCAGCCCAAATAAAAAGCTTCAGGAAACGTTGGTTTCCTCAGATTATCGCAAGAACTTTGATTGTGCTGTTAGTGCTGGGGCTATTGTTAGCGGGATTCGCCACATCCACTGTTCGCCAATCCTTTCCGCAAGAGAGTGGCACAATTCAACTACCTAAACTCAAAGCTGAAGTAACCGTCCAGCGCGATAACTGGGGAATTCCCCATATTTATGCTGCTAACTCTCACGATTTATTTATGGCGCAAGGTTATATCCACGCCCAAGACCGTTTTTGGCAAATGGATTTTTGGCGACATATCGGTTCTGGCCGACTCTCAGAAATGTTTGGTTCCTCTCAGGTTGACACTGACAGATATCTGCGGACAATGGGTTGGGCCAGGGTAGCACAGCAAGAAATTCAGGAAATTAATGCAGAGATGAAAGCATATCTAGAAGCATACTCAGATGGTGTCAATGCTTATCTGAGGGAGCATCAAGGTAGCGCTCTCAGTCTAGAATACGCTGTGCTAAAATTCCTCAATCCTGGATATAAGCCAGAACCTTGGCAAATATTGCATTCCCTGACTTGGGGGAAAGTGATGGCTTACGATTTGGGTACAAATTTCCAGAGTGAAGTTGAACGTGCCATCCTGCTCAAAACCCTTACTCCCGCTCAAGTTGAGGAACTTTATCCACCCTATCCTCAAGATTTGCCAGCGATTTTACCTGAGTTCCAGAAAGGGAAAACAGGAGAGGATGAAAATTATGATAATCCGTCATTCACCGCCTTTGATATTGAGGAGGTAATGGAGGCAATTACCAAGCCGATGATGGCTTTGGAACAACTTATCGGCCCCACGGGAATAGGTATTGGTTCCAATAACTGGGTAATATCCGGTGAACGTACAGATACAGGTAAGCCAATTTTGGCAAATGACCCCCACTTAGGTGTGCAAATACCCTCTATTTGGTATGAGGTTGGCTTGCACTGCATATCCAAGAGTGCAGAATGTCCATACAACGTTACTGGTTTTTCCTTTGCCGGAATGATTGGGGTCATTATCGGTCATAGCGATCGCATTGCCTGGGGTGTAACTAATGTACTATCTGATGTAATGGATTTATACATCGAGAAAATCAATCCCAATAATCCCAATCAGTATGAGGTAAATGGCAAATGGGTTGATATGAAACTCGTGCAAGAGACGATTCAAGTTGCCGGAAGTCAGCCAATTGTCCAAACGGTGCGCTATACCCGCCACGGGCCGATTCTCTCTGATGTTTCGCCCAATCTGAAGGAGTTCCAACCAAGTCAGCTGTTAGAAATACCCCAAAACTACGCCGTAGCCTTGCGCTGGACAGCCCTAGAACCTTCCAAACTAGCAGATGCCATTCCCCAGATAAATCGCGCCCAAAACTGGCAGGAATTCCGCACTGCTGCGAGAAATTATGATGTCCCGGCTCAAAATTTGGTCTACGCCGACATTGATGGCAATATTGGCTACCAAATGCCTGGTAAATTCCCTATCCGAACTAAGGGAAATGGGCGTTATCCCGTTCCTGGTTGGACAGATGCTTATGAATGGCAAGGCTATATTGACTTTGAGAAGTTACCCAAAAGTTTCAATCCATCTCAAGGTTATATTGCTACTGCCAATAATTTAGTTATGCGTAAATATCCTTACTTAATTACCGCAGACTGGGTTTATGGCTATCGGGCGAAGCGCATCGTTGAGATGATTTCCCAACAAACGGAACCGATTTCTGTAGAAGATGTGCAGCAAATACAGGGTGACGATCGCAATCTCAATGCCCAAATATTAGTACCGCTACTGCAATCGATCGCTGTTGAGACTCCGCACTTGCAAGCAGCCCAAAAACTTCTCCGAGATTGGAATTTGCAATTGGGAATGACATTACCTGCTGCTGCCTTGTTTGAAGTATTCTGGAAACACTTGCTAGCAGATACCTTTCACGATCAGTTGCCTGAGAGATATTTTCCCAATGGGGGCGATCGCTGGTATGCTGTGGTAGCAAGTCTGGTAAAACAGCCCAATAGTTCTTGGTGGGATAATCGCAACACCCCAAAAGTTGAGAACCGCGACGAAATTTTGCAGCAATCCTTTACGGAAGCCGTGGATGAACTAGAACGGGTTCAAGGCAAAGATCCGAAAAACTGGAATTGGGGCAAACTACATACTGTTACTTTTCGGAATGCCACCTTGGGTAAATCTGGGGTTGCACCGATTGAAGCTTTATTTAATCGAGGCGCATTTGCCACGGCTGGTAACGGTGAAACAGTGAATGCTAACCGATGGAGAGCAAATAAATCCTTTGAGGTGACAGATATTCCTTCTCTGCGGATGATTGTAGATTTGGGAAATTTGGATAACTCAGTCGCGATTCATACACCTGGACAATCAGGACATGCTTTCCATAACCACTACAACGATATGGTTGACTCCTGGCGCAAGATTGAATACCACCCAATGTTGTGGGAGCAAAAGAAGATTACAACTAGTACTGCTGCGACATTGAAGTTAGTTCCAAAATTGGGAGTGTAAAGTGCAACCCAACTATAGAATGTTAACTTTTACTGCTTAAGTGTAATTACATACACGTTATAGTCAAAATGAAGTATAAAGTAACAGGGCAACAGAAATCAAGATTCTTTTTAGTTAGAAAAAAGCATTTTCGCTGGCCATTTATTTCTGCTGTCCAACTTTCCCGAAACATAGTTGGAGAAAATAGAACAAATGCAACGTGTATTTAAACAAAGTTTTATGCTTTCAGTCACTACTGCGATCGCATTATTATTTGCAGGTTGCGGAGAAAGTAAAGTTGCCCAATGTAACAAAGTTATAAAAGTTGCGAATCAGGCATCTAGTCTAGGTCAGGAATTCGGTAAAAATCCCAATCCGGCCAAAGGTTCTAAAGCTTTAACTGAACTTGCTGGTAAGATAGATCCACTTACCCAAGAGATGAAAACCCTCGAAATTAAGGATGAGAAGTTGCAAGGTTTTCAAGGACGCTTTATCACACTCTATCAGAACATTAGCAAGCAATTGAATAATGCAGCAGGCGCTATAGATAAAAAGAATATACCAGCAGCACAAGGCTTTTTGGTATCTCTGAAACAAAGTAGTACCGAAGAAAGTTCAATAGTTAGCGAAATTAATAGCTACTGTTCTGGTAAATAATCAATTATGCATGGAATCTTGAGCAAAAATATACTGGTTAAATAGTTGGTCGATAACCACCGAAAACAGCAAAGCTAAAATTTTTATACCAGCAATCCACATTTTGAAACCCTGCCGCTTCTAGCCAGCGAAGTTGAATATCAAGAGTTGCCATGCGATCGTATTCCATACGTTTTTGTGCAGCTTTGAGATCCTCTTCTAATATACCGTTAGCGCGGATAGAGTTTAACCAGTGTTGGCGATAAAGTTCTTCTAAATCAGCAGTTTTGCCGAGAATTTGGTCAGCATTGACAAATATTCCACCAGGTTTGAGGACATTATAAATCCGTTGATAAAGAAGTTCTTTGTCAAAATCAGAAAGATGGTGAATCGATAAGGCCGAGATTATAAGGTCGTAGGAATCACCCAAATCAGTCTCAATATAGTCACCAATTAAGATTTTGGGAGATTTACCCATTTTGCTAAATCTAAACTTAGCTTTTTCTAGCATCTCAGGGGCTAAATCTAGTAAGGTAAACTCTGCATTGGGGAAGACTGACTGAACCATACCTGAGTAAAGTCCAGTACCAGCACCCAAATCTAGAACTTTAAGCGGTGCAGTCCAATCGCCTGGCATGATTTCAACGGCTGTTTTGTAAAAGTCATCAAAACAGGGAATTAGAATCCGACGTAAGTTATCATAATCTCCGGCGGCAGAATTAAAAGCTTCTTGAATATTCATTTTTTAATTTTTAATATTGGTAGAACTTTCTGTTTTAACAACTCAATTAAAGCTGGTTCCATATACTCATAGTCATCAGGTATATCTAAACAAATAATTTTTTTATCTTTAAGAAATGGCTGAAAATTTTTTGATAGCTTGCTTTTATGGGATTTTTCCATCACAAAGATCGTATCAGCCCATTGAATAGCTTCTGTTGATAATGGTACTTGAGCATAGCGATCTAAACCTGCCGAATCAGTTTCAAGTTCTTCATATTCTGAAAACACAGCCTCGGCGGTGGGGCTTCGCAGTTTATTCTGGCTACAGATAAATAAAAGCTTTTTCATTAATTAGTATAAATTTTGTGTAGCCATTTATCGCAACTTTTTTTGAGAGATGCCTTAAAATACAAAGACGCAAAAACGCCTCTGCGTCTCTGCGTCTCTGCATGAGATATTCTCTACCTATACCATCTCTGATTCTGCCTGCATCATCTGCTGCGGCTGGGGCTGGAACATAAACAACGAGTACACCACATCTCGGCGAATGTTGACCATCATATCCAAGAAGAGTTCGTAACCCTCGCTCTTATATTCAATCAACGGGTCTTTTTGACCGTAACCACGCAATCCTACCGATTCGCGCAAGGCATCCATTTGTTGTAGGTGTTCCCGCCACAGGGTATCAATGCGTTGCAAAATAAAGAAGCGTTCGGCTTGGCGCATCAGTCCGGGTTGAACTTGGTCAATCTGCGCTTCTTTGAGATCGTAAGCAATTCGCACCTGTTCGTGGAGGAAGGCTTTTATCTCGCTGACTGACATATCTTCTAATTGATTCGGTTGCAAGTCTGCTAGCAGATAGACAAATTCTTTGACTTTCTCAACCAACTTTTCTAACTCCCACTCTTCCGAGGGTAAGTCTACGTTGATATAGTAGTCAACGATGTCATCCATCGTTTTTTCAGCGTACTTGATTACCTGTTCTTTCAAATCTTGACCTTCTAACACCCGGCGGCGTTCAGCATAAATAGCACGACGTTGATTATTCATCACCTCGTCATACTCAAATACCTGCTTACGGATGTCGTAGTAATAGGTTTCTACTTTTTTCTGTGCGCCTTCCAAACTCCGGGTGAGCATCCCAGATTCGATGGGCATATCTTCTTCTACGTTGAAGGCTTGCATTAAGCCAGCAACACGTTCGCCACCAAAAATCCGCAGTAGGTTATCCTCTAAACTGAGGAAGAATCTCGTGGTTCCAGGGTCGCCTTGTCTTCCTGCACGTCCCCGTAACTGGTTGTCAATCCGCCGCGATTCATGGCGTTCTGTACCAATTACGTGCAAACCACCGATTCCCACGACCTCATCATGTTCGCGGGTAGTAAATTGTTCGTATTCTTGCTTAATCCGCTTGTAGGCTTCCCGCAATTTGAGAATCACCGCATCGTCTATGGGAGCTTTTTCTGCGGCTACAGCTACCTTGTCTTCAGCTTCCAATTCCGGTAAACTGCGATCGCCATACTCACGGACTGCAATTTCTACTGCATCTTTCAGTAGTTTTTCTGTCTCTTTTGTCAATTGGGTGGGGAAAATTTCTGGTGAAGCCCGCCAAGTTTTAACTTTTTTCCCAGGGACAAAACCTTGACCACCACCGTGTCCTGTAGGCAATCCGGCTGGTCTTTGAACGCCAAAGCTATCTTCATCTTCTGGCATGACGATGCGGGGCATAAAGTATTCCCGCAGCTTCAGACGTGCCATGTATTCGGAGTTCCCACCCAAGATGATGTCTGTACCTCTACCAGCCATGTTGGTAGCAATAGTAACAGCACCTTTGCGTCCAGCTTGGGCAACGATTTCCGCTTCCCGCTCGACGTTTTCCGGTCTGGCGTTGAGTAATTCGTGGGGAATCTCCAGTTGCTTCAGCAGTCGGCTGAGAAGTTCGGATTTTTCCACACTAGTGGTTCCCACTAATACAGGTCGGCCGAGTTGGTGCATTTCGGCACATTCTTTTGCGATCGCACCCCACTTACCTGGTTCTGTCTTAAAGACCATATCAGATAAGTCTTCACGTCTTCTGGTTTGGTTGGTGGGAATTACGGCAACTTCTAGTTTGTAAATTTTTTCAAATTCTGGTTCTTCCGTTTTTGCTGTTCCTGTCATTCCACCCAATTTTGGATACAGCAAGAACATATTTTGATAAGTAATTGTCGCTAGAGTTTGAGTTTCTGGCTGAATCTCTTCGTGTTCTTTGGCTTCAATAGCCTGGTGTAATCCATCACTCCAGCGCCGTCCAGGTAGCACCCGACCGGTAAATTCATCCACAATTACCACTTCCCCATTGCGGACGATGTAATTTACATCCTTAAGGAAAAGTTCTTTGGCTTTAATTGCATTAAAAACGAAGTGCGCCCAAGGATCTTCGGGGTCAAATAAATCTGTGACTCCCAAAAGATTTTCCGATTCAGCAAAGCCTTCATCTGTCAGTAGCACGTTCCGGGCTTTTTCATCTACATCATAATGCTCGTCTTTTTTGAGCGTAAATGCGATTTCAGCCGCTTGCACATACTTTTCTGTAGGTCTTTCCACCTGCCCAGAAATAATCAGAGGTGTCCGCGCTTCATCAACTAAAATTGAATCTACTTCGTCAATTACGCAATAATTGAACGGGCGTTGCACCACATCTGCCATAGATGTCGCCATGTTATCCCGCAGGTAGTCGAAACCGACTTCGCTGTTGGTGACATAAGTGATGTCGCAATCGTAGTTTTTCTGGCGTTCGCTGGGAGTCATGCTTGACTGGATTAGCCCCACACTCAGCCCCAAAAACCGATGCACCTGCCCCATCCATTCAGCATCCCGACGAGCCAGGTAATCGTTCACAGTGATGACGTGTACACCTTTACCAGTTAGGGCATTTAAATAACTCGGCAAGGTTGCTACGAGGGTTTTACCCTCACCGGTTTTCATTTCGGCAATTTGCCCTACATGTAAAATGATACCGCCAAGCATTTGGACATCAAAGTGCCGTAAGCCTAAGACTCGTCGTCCTGCTTCCCGAACAACGGCGTAAGCTTCTGGTAAAAGGTCATCCAAGGCTTCACCTTTGGCAAGCCTTTGTTTAAATTCAACAGTTTTACCTTTTAACTCTTCATCAGAAAGAACTTTAATGTCTTCCTCTAAAAGGTTAATTTCAGTAACAGAAGGCTGGTATTTTTTAAGCTTACGAGCGTTGGGGTCGCCCAACAAAAGTTTTAACATGGCAGGTTATAGAACTGAATCAAGGGGGATGGGGATTAAAAGGTCGGCATTGATTATAAACATTTAACCCAACCCAACTGTCTTGGTCGTGGATGGGTGTGAAATGAGAATTACCTCAAAAACAGGAGAAAAACTAGTCAGTTAGTTTCTTAAATGATTGGTTTTAACTCTTATCTTACTATTTAGTCTTTCTTCATAGTATCATTTTGCCCCCAACTGGGGGCAGAGAAGGACTGGGGGAAGAGAGTTATGAGTTAGTTATAAATTTTCCGACCCCTAATTCCTGTACAGACAAAGATTTTTCGCGTCTCTCCTAATTCCTCACTTCCATTCTGCTGACAGGCGGCGGAAATTGTAGTCACTAGCACTAGGATGACAACTGACACAGCTACCAACTTGGACAGGACGTGGTAACTTCACTCCTGGATGCAAAGCTTTGAAATAACGCGAGTTGTTGACGCGATAGGGTGTTTCTTCATCATCTAGCTGAACGCGGGAGAAAGTCAAAAGATATTTCCACACCAAAATGCGCGGTGGATCGATTAAAGGCTTTAATTGTGCGCCGTAATGCTGCGAGTCTTGCAGGAGATTTTTCCAAGTTTGGGTGGGTAAAACAGCTGGTGGTAAAGCAATGTGGCAGGTAGAGCAGTTTTCTAAGTATAGTTCTTGCCCCAGTTGATACTGTGCAGGTACTACGTCAACTGTGCCAATTTCGGCGGGGGGTGTAGCACTTTGGGCATTAGTTGCTAAGGCTAGAAGCCAACCCATAGCTAGGCTCCACGTGACAATTACCAAAAGTAAACCGAAAAATTGGCGTTTGAATTGGCGTTCGGCACTTTGCTGTGGCGTTTGGCGTTGGCGTAGCCCGCCGTAGGCATCGCGGTTTTTGCGCTTAATAAAAATTGACATTCCTCACATTCCCAGATATTTAGAAGTGGCGCTTGTGCTAATCATAGGACTTACGCAGTATTGGTAGTGTTTCGGATTTTGTGTAAGTAGTTTTATTAATGGCAAGCCGCTCTGCGTCTTTTGTAGGAGATCCTAACATTTGAAATCCAAGCAAGATCGGTTGCATTGGATTTCAGATTCTGTTAGTAGTATTTCAAGAGAAAGCAATTAGACCAAAATCCTTTATTACCTTAAGGAATAGAAACCGATCGCAATAACCGCTCAACAACGGTTCTTGCATTCCTTCCTCCTCTAGGAATCAGGCGATGGCAAAGAACGTGAGGGACGAGAAATTTTACATCATCGGGAATAGCATAATCACGCCCTAATAGAAAAGCTAGCGCTTGGGCCGCCCGTTGTAATGCTAATGTGCCACGCGGACTTACACCAAGGGCGATTTCCTCATCTTGGCGTGTTGCTCGCACCAATTCGAGGATGTACTGTTGCAAGGAAGTTGCGACTTTTACTTGAGAGCAGAGGTAACGCAATTCCTGTACTTCCGCTAAGGTAATACAAGGCTGTAAATCAGCAACCTTCACACCCTTTTGGAGATTTTGCAGCATCAGGAGTTCTTCTGCCTCCGAAGGATAGCCCAAACTCAGCGACAACATGAACCGATCCATTTGCGCTTCCGGCAAAGGAAAAGTACCTTGATACTCAATAGGGTTTTGAGTGGCAATGACAAAAAACGGCTGGGGAACTGGACGAGAGACACCATCGACTGTTACCTGATGTTCTTCCATCACTTCGAGCAAAGCTGACTGAGTGCGGGGTGTAGCGCGGTTAATTTCGTCAGCTAGGAGGATATTGGTAAAGACTGGCCCGGGAAGAAAAGTAAATTCGCCGCTTTTTGGGTTCCAGATATTAGTACCAGTAATATCAGTTGGTAGTAAATCGGGGGTACATTGTAGCCGTTGAAACTTGCCATCCAGCGAACGAGCTAAGGATTTAGCAAGCAGGGTTTTACCAACACCAGGGACATCTTCTAAGAGGGCATGACCACCACCTAGCAAGGCTACTAGCACTAAGCGTATTGCCTCAGCTTTACCAACAATAGTAAGAGCCAGATTTTGGGTTAAAGCGTCAATTTTTTCTCTCATGCAGCGCGGGGAGTGGGGATTGGGGATTGGGGGGGAATGGGGATAAGGGGGAATGGGGATTAGGAATTTCTTCCCCTCACCCTCTTCCCCTGTGCCTTTTCAATCCATTCCCGATGCCCTATCTATTGTTCCCACTCAGCACTCAAAACTTCTTTCGCAACAACGCAGTCAAGTTGAATTTGTGTTTTGAGGGCTTCTAGAGAAGGAAATTTTTGTTCGGGGCGCAAAAATTTAACTAGTTCTACAGCCAGTTTTTTGCCATACAAATCACCAGACCAATCGAATAAATGTACTTCCGCAGATGAATAAGTACCATTTACAGTTGGGCGGTTGCCGATGTTCATTACGCCCAAGCTCTCGCTAGAAAGAGCGTCTGATGTTTCACTGAGAGTAAAAATGCGGACAGCGTAAACTCCTTGGCGGGGCAAAAACTTTTCTTTTGGTAGTTGGAGGTTGGCGGTGGGAAAGCCAATGGTTCTGCCCAATTGTTGACCTTGAACGACAACACCAAAGAGAGTGTAGGGACGACCTAGTAGTAGATTTGCGTTTTCGATGTCCCCCTGCTCAAGGGTTTGACGAATCAATGAAGTGCTAATGCGGGCATCTTGAGTCGGGGTAGTACTGACGCAACTGCTTTGAGTGGGCGAGTCACCTGTATAAGTTTGCAAGGGAACGATGGTAACGGGGATATTGTGTTTGGCGGCGATTAATTGCAAATCTTTGGCAGTGCCACTACGCTTTTCGCCAAAACAAAAATCCTGCCCGATGCTAATTCGCTGGCATTGCAGTTGTTGCACGAGAATTTTTTGGACGAATTCTTCAGGGGTTAACGCAGACAATTCTTTGTCAAAGGGTAGTAGTACCAGTTGCTCTACCCCAAGCGATCGCAATTGTTGGACTTTTTCATCCAGTGGCGTTAACAAAGTCCGAGGTTGCCCCGTAAAAAACTCCTGTGGATGGGGGTCAAAGGTGACAACTGTTGAGTAAGTATATTCTTGATTTGTTAGTTGTTGATTTTCCTTTGACTGCGGAGTACTGGCTACTGACAAGCGATCGCCACCGTGCAAGACTGGTTGAATTACTCTTTGATGACCAAGATGAACACCATCAAACTTGCCAAGGGCAACAGCAGTCGGCGTTAGCAGCCCTTCACTTGAAGAAGCAACCCACACAGAACACCCATTTTGAGACAAATTTAGCACGTGGATTCTGAGATTTTAGGTTTATTTTAGCTATCAGCAGGAAGCTACCTTATGGTAAACCGCCTTGAGGAGGACATTCACCAACTGCCCATGAGGTCTTGTGCGATCGGCCAAAACCCTAACCCACGGTAATTAGCCCCAGTTCAGCCGCAAGAGAGGGCTTCTGTGGGTATCTGGGCTGTGTTGGTGAATTTATAAAGTGTTTCCTCCTGTTGTCGCCCTTATCCTATGGTTGGCGTGACAACTCTGGGCAGCGCTGTCTCACCGTGCAGCCAACAGGTACGCTCTCGCGCTGAAAGCTTCTGATCACCAATCTAATCTAAAATCTCCAGTTCCTGCGATCGCAATCTTTAAGTAGAAAACTTACTAACAGGAAAAGATTCTGATAAGGCTACTGAGGTGGCAATCTGAAGTACCAACCCTTCTCGGGCCATGATCGCTCCAGGAAATTTCGCAGCTGCTTGTTTCCCTACACCATCTAAAAAGTCATCATCGTGTGCGGGATCGTGGTGGTAAATCACCAGAGTTTTGACATTAGCAGCTTGTGCCACTTTCACAGCTTCTTGCCAAGTAGAATGTCCCCAGCCAATTTTGGGGGATTTGGGAGAATGATATTCTTCGTCTGTGTAGGTGGAATCGTAAATTAGAATATCCGCATTCCGAGCTAACCACAGCACATTTTCATCGAGTCGATCGGGAAAATGTTCGGTATCGGTGATATAAGTAGCAGCACCACCACGCCAGTTGACGCGGTATCCTACGGCTTCACCTGGATGGTTTAAAGGTGCTGTTTCTATGGTAAGGTCATCGATGTGGATTGGTTGCCCTGGTCGAATATCGTAGAAATTTAAATTAGCTTGCATAATCTGCAAGGGTACGGGAAAGTTCGGGTGCAACATTTGATCGTTGAGGCGCTGTTCTATAGTAGAACCATCAGGTGCGATCGCGCCGTAGATATGAAAGTCATTTCCCTTCGCAAAACCTGGGGTAAAGAAGGGAAAACCCTGCATGTGATCCCAGTGAGAATGGGTAAAAAATATATGAGCTTCTAACGGCATCTGGCGCAACAAAGATTGCCCCAAAACATGTAGTCCCGTGCCAGCATCGAAAATTAAGCGTTTATCGCCCGCTTGCATTGATATGCAAGGGGTATTACCGCCGTAACGAACAGTGTGTGGCCCTGGACTGGGGATGCTGCCGCGAACGCCCCAAAATTGTACGGTAAATTGGTTCTCTATCCTAGACATAGGTGTTGCTTGCTGGACTGAGCGGGCGATATTTTGGATTGCTGCTTTATTTGGTTTAAGTTTATGCTGTCCTACTGATTTTGGTAGGGGAAGGATTTCTTGGTAAAACAGCATACCCTGTTTCTGATCGATCGTGTAAATGTGAATGAAATACTCTCAGATAAAATTTTTTAGCTTTTAGGGTGAATGTGTATCAGTTATTTCAAGAGTGCCCCTACGTTATAGCCTACATTTTTATCGAATGCATTTGAATAACCCCAGTTTTGTCCTGATAAGTCAAATAATTCCCGGAAAATTAAATTCCCAGTCAGACAATTTATCTAGTCCAGTTGCGTAGGTAAGATTGTACTGCAACGGCGTGATACTGATGTGGTTTTTACGGACAACGCTTACATCTGTTGGTACATTTTGTGGCAGATTTAAACCAGTTGGAGGTTCTACATCCTCAGTTACCTCTCCAGTTAACCAGTAGTACGTTTTTCCACGAGGATCGACTCGTTTATCAAACACATCAATATAACGCCGCACTCCTTGACGGGTAAGAGTAACACCGGCAATTTCTTCCCACTTCACAGCAGGAATATTAACGTTGAGCAACATTAAATCTGGCAGTGGTTTTTGGGCTAACTGGTCTACGAGAACTTTGGCAAACTTAGCAGCAGGTTGAAAGTCTTTAGATGTATGACTAATAAGACTCAGCGCTACGCTGGGAATACCTTCAATTAGACCTTCCATTGCCGCCGAAACAGTACCGGAATATAAGATTTCAGTTCCCAAATTTGCACCTTGATTAATGCCAGAGAGAACCAAATCGGGGGGAGTATCTAGCAAAGCCCACAGTGCCAATTTGACGCAATCTGAAGGCGTACCATCGCAAGCCCAAGCTTTGACAGCAGGATGAAAAATCGACTCAACAATTTCGGCACGAATGGGTTGGTGGAGAGTTAATCCATGTCCTGTTGCCGATCGCTCTCGATCTGGGCAAACTACACTAACATCATGACCTGCCTCTGCCAAGTAATTGGCTAGGGTACGAATCCCCAAGGCAGAAACGCCGTCGTCGTTGCTAATTAGTAATTTCATAGTCATTGGTCATTGGTCATTGGTCATTAGTTATTGGTCATTAGTTATTTGTTATTTGTTATTAGTCATTTGTCAATGTCGTAGGTCACAAGTGGCAAAAAACATTTATACTCACTAGTCCACTGTGGTGATAGTTTGCCCCTTATCTGTAAGTTGATTTATCGAGCAGTTCATGGCTTTTGACTATAGACTAATGACTAATGACCAATGACGAATAACTAATGACTAGCAATTTAGAAGCTCAACTTTTAGCACTGCGGCAATCAGGAGAAAAAGCGATCGCAGCCGCCGACACCCTAGAACGTCTGGAAGAACTCAGAGTTAATTATCTGGGTAAGAAAGGGGAACTGGGGGCACTGTTGCGAAGTATGGGGCAAATGAGCGCAGAGGAACGACCGAAAATTGGAGCGATCGCCAATACAGTCAAAGAATCTCTGCAAACTAGTCTAGACCAGCAACGCGCCGCCCTAGAATCCGCGCAAATTCAGGTACAACTAGAGGCGGAAACTCTGGATGTAACTATGCCGGGAATTTACAGCCCCCAAGGTCGCATTCATCCCCTCAACGGCATTATCGACCGGGCGCTGGATATCTTTGTTGGTATGGGCTACACGGTGGCTCAAGGGCCAGAGATGGAAACAGATTATTATAATTTTGAGGCTCTCAATACTCCGCCTGACCACCCCGCCCGTGATATGCAGGATACCTTCTACCTGCCAGATGGCAATCTTCTCCGCACTCATACCTCGTCAGTGCAAATTCGTTATATGGAAAGAGAAGAACCACCGATTCGGGTTGTGGCTCCAGGGCGAGTTTATCGGCGGGATAATGTCGATGCCACTCACTCGGCTGTTTTCCATCAAATAGAACTTTTAGCCATTGACCAAGGACTAACTTTTACAGACCTCAAAGGCACAATTAAGGTATTTTTACAAGCAGTATTTGGCGATTTACCGATTCGCTTCCGCGCCAGTTATTTCCCCTTTACCGAACCCTCGGCGGAGGTGGATTTGCAGTGGAATGGTCGCTGGCTAGAGGTGATGGGCTGCGGGATGGTCGATCCGAATGTACTTAAGTCTGTGGGTTATGACCCAGAAATTTATACTGGGTTTGCAGCCGGTTTTGGGGTAGAACGCTTTGCAATGGTGTTACACCAAATCGATGATATTCGCCGCTTGTATGCTAGCGATTTGCGATTTTTGCAGCAATTTTAGGGAAGCGATCGCTTTAAGTTAGCACAATTTGAAGCGGTTCTTGCCAATCTAACTGTAACTTTGAGTGAGCATTGCCGCTATTAATGGCAATTTCTACCCAGCCGTGACTGCCAACTAAAGCTACTACCTCTCCCACGCTGACATCACTGTAAGTTTTACAACCTGGTATATTCAACCCAGCAGCTTGCACGTGCCAAGTTTTGCCTTGTACGTAACTCGCTGGAATGTTGCTCGCTAAATTGCCAAAGTGGTCAATATATTGAATGCAACCCACCACACCATTGCCTGTTTGCTTGCACTTTTCTATATCCAGTTTGACTAAACTTGCTGGATCGATTTCTTGTCCTAGTTGTTTGAAGGGGACACCACTAGCAAGATTAGCTCCTACTGGTGCAAAGATATCTCTACCGTGAAAAGTGTTGCTTGCTTGAGGAGTTCGCCAATAGTTAAGATTTGTAAGTTCGACGGCTGCGATCGCCGGACTTTGACTAAGTACCCCGCTAAAGATACCATTATCAGGGCCGACTAGAAACCCTTGAGCAAATTCTACTGCGATCGCTCGTCGCTTGCTTCCCACACCAGGATCTACTACTGCCAGATGCACTGTTCCTACTGGGAAATAGAGATAAGCATTCATCAGGCAAAACCTGGCTGCGGCAATGTTTTGCGGCGGAATTTGGTGCGTTAAGTCTATCACTGCCAGTCTGGGGTTGATTTGGGCGATGACACCCTTCATTACGCCTACATAGATATCGCGATCGCCAAAATCGCTCAGAAAAGTCAGAATTAGTTGTTGACTTATCTGCTTTTTAGACATATTTTTGTTCAAAACTACAATAAAATATAAAAATCTGTAGCAACCGCTACAAAATGTGTGCTATGTTAACAATACCAGACATAAACTGAAAAATTAAGAAGGTAATCACTATGAATCAAGGTAGACTACAAAGTGCGAGGAAAGCCCAAGAAGTCCACAGAGAGAATATTCAAAAAAGCCTAGAGCATCGCTTACAAGTAGCTAGAGCAAAGGGCGACGAACAACTGATTCGTCAACTGGAAGCTGAAATGAGGTATTCCAGCTAAATCAAGTTTTCATTGTTCTTAGTTTGTTGTGTAACCCGCTACGGCGGGTTTTTTTTAGGGGTTTCTTTGGTAATCGTACTTTTAGAGATGCTCTTAGGGGGTTGGGGAACTTGAGTACCTCACTCAACTGAGAACTGCTATAAAAACTAATGATGACTATTGATAAAACCAACAGTTAATTCATAGATAAAAAACAATAGCTATTATTCGTTACTCAAATAGTTGATCGTATAAGATTTATTTAGAGTATTTATCTTAGATTTGTTTATATAAAGTAATTCCTTTTTGACAGATATAACGGTAAGCTATTTTAACAAGATTAAATAAAGATAAAATTGTCTTATCTGCAATCGCTGGGTTAACAGGGATCAATGTAAGTTGATTCAAAACCCCAAACTTTTGATGCAAATCTAGAGGTAAGTTGATGGCTCAGTTTCTACTTGAGACTGTTTGGCTAGTTCCTTGCTATGCCCTAATAGGTGGCTTGTTAGCCGTACCTTGGTCGCCGGGGATCATTCGGAAAACCGGGCCAAGACCGGCGGGTTACATAAATTTGGTGATGACATTTTTGGCCTTTGTACATAGTGCGATCGCCTTCCAAGCAACTTGGAATCATCCAGCCCAAGAAGTATTTATTCCTTGGTTATCTACAGCTGGTTTAGACCTCACCATTGCTTTAGAAATATCTTCGATTAGCGTCGGCGCTTTAGTTGTAATTACTGGCTTGAATTCGCTAGCGCAAATTTATGCCATCGGTTATATGGAGATGGATTGGGGTTGGGGACGCTTCTATTCCTTATTAGGATTATTTGAAGCGGGATTATGCGCCTTGGTTCTGTGTAATAATCTGTTCTTCAGCTATGTAATTTTGGAAGTCCTCACACTGGGAACCTATCTACTAGTTGGCTTATGGTTTAGCCAGCCGTTGGTAGTTTCAGGTGCAAGAGATGCTTTCTTAACCAAACGGGTGGGAGACTTATTCTTGCTGATGGGCGTGTTGGCATTATGGCCCCTAGCCGGAACTTGGAGTTATCCAGAACTAGCTGAGTGGGCGGCGACTGCTAACGTCAATCCAACAACAATGGCACTGGTAGGTTTAGCCTTAATTGCCGGGCCAATGGGTAAATGTGCTCAGTTCCCACTGCATCTGTGGTTGGATGAAGCAATGGAAGGCCCAGTTCCCAGTACAATTTTGCGGAATTCGGTAGTAGTTGCTAGTGGTGCATGGGTGTTGATTAAACTGCAACCTGTGTTAAGCCTGTCGCCCATAGTTTCTTCCGCTATGGTAGCCATTGGGGTAGTGACAGCGATTGGTGCTTCTTTAATTGCGATCGCTCAAATCGATCTTAAACGCTGCCAATCCTATTCTGTCAGCGCATACATGGGTTTAGTATTCATCGCCGTAGGAACCCAACAAAACGAAGCGGCGCTGTTATTAGTACTTACCAATGCTATATCCGCAGCCTTGTTGGTGATGAGTACCGGGGGAATTATTTGGAATAGCATTACCCAAGATGTTACCCAATTGGGCGGGTTGTGGACACGTCGGCCAATTTCCGCAATAGCCTTTATCGTCGGCACTTTGGGGTTAATTGGTTTTCCACCACTGGGTAGCTTTTGGGCGTTAGTAAAACTAGCAGATGGGTTGTGGGAAACCCAACCTTGGTTAGTAGGAGTAGTGATAGCTGTAAACGCTTTGACAGCAGTGAGTTTAACCAGAGAATTCGGTTTAATTTTTGGCGGTAAAGCCACACAAATGAGTCAGCGATCGCCTGAAGCACACTGGCCGATGATTTTGCCAATGGTAATCTTACTTGCCTTTAGTCTCCATCTTCCTTTAGTGTTGCAAAGCTTATCACTTCTACCCGATTGGGAAGCTTTAAATAAAGATGTCGTACTACTTTTAATTTGGTCGAGTATTTCCGCTTGCGGCATCACTGGGGTGGTTTATTTAGGCAATATTCCTAAACCAATTCGCCTCCCTTGGAAAGGTTTACAAGACTTGTTCGCATACGACTTTTACACCCCCAAACTTTATCGGATAACCATTATTTTTGGCGTTGCCAAAATTTCCCAACTTGCCGATATGATTGACCGTTTTGTAATCGATGGCATCGTTAATCTGGTTGGTTTATTTTCGCTACTGGGTGGTGAAAGTTTAAAATACAGTACCTCTGGACAAACCCAGTTCTACGCCTTAACCGTCTTACTAGGAGTAAGCTTTTTAGGAATGTGGGTAGCTTGGCCATTTTGGGGAGTGCAGTTTTTAAATTTGATTTTTCCAATTTCCGCAGTTGGGTAGTCGAACACGTTTTATTACAAGCACACATTAATATTGTGAGGATAATTTCATGAGCAGACAACATCCACAAACTAATCTTTCCAGAAGAAGTCTATTTAAGTTTGGTGCAGGTGCCATCGGTACAGGTGTATTGACAGTTGGACTTGGCTCAAATTTACTTGCAGCCGAAACAGCCCCAGCAGCGCCAGCAGAAGATGATATTACGCCAGATAAGGCATTGCAAGAATTATTAGATGGGAATGAAAGATTTATCAAAACAAAACGTAAAAATCCTCACCAAACTCATTCACGTTTAGTTGAAGTTGCCAAAGGTCAAAAGCCCTTTGCTTCTATTTTAAGTTGTGCAGATTCACGAGTGCCTTCAGAGATTGTTTTTGACCAAGGACTTGGAGATTTATTTGTCTGCCGTGTAGCTGGTAATATTGCTACATCAGAAGAAATTGGTAGCCTAGAATTTGGCAGCTTATTATTAGGCTCTAAAGTCATCATGGTAGTGGGACATGAAAGATGTGGTGCAGTAAGTGCCGCCGTTAAGGGTGGTGAAGTCCCAGGTCAAATCGGAAGTTTGATTGCAGCAATTAAACCAAGTGTAGAAAGTTCTAAAGGGGAATCAGGAGATAAGATAGAAAACGCTTGTAAAGCAAATATTTTGAGGCAAGTTAAAATATTGAAATCATCTACAGTTTTATCTGAGTTAATCAAGGCAGAAAAGCTGAAAATAGTCGGAGCTTATTACGATTTAGATACTGGGAAAATAAGTATGGTCGATTAGTTTTTTTGTCCTTTGTCATTAGTCATTGGTCATTTCTAACTCACACAGGGCAAATAAAAAATAATAAATAACAAAGGACAAAGATAATGTTAAGTGTTTTGATTTGGCTCCCTATTTTAGCCGCCGCTCTTATAGCAATATTACCGACAAGTATCCCAAATCATCGGATTCGTTTAACAGCATTAGTTTTCTCAGGCGTAGTTCTTTTGTGGAACCTGTTTATCTTACTAAAATTTGATATCAGCAATCCAGAAATGCAATTTAAAGAATATTTACCCTGGAATGAAACCCTTGGTTTGAGCTATCAAATCGGTGTTGATGGGCTTTCTATATTAATGTTGGTGTTAAATAGTCTACTCACCTGGATTTCTATTTACAGCAGCAGTAAAGAAACTCAACGTCCCCGGCTGTTCTACTCCATGATTTTATTAGTGAGTGGTGGAGTTGCAGGTGCTTTTCTCGCTGAAAATTTGCTGCTATTCTTCCTATTCTACGAACTAGAATTAATCCCCTTCTACTTACTAATTTCTATTTGGGGAGGGGCAAAACGGGGTTATGCTGGGATTAAATTCCTGATTTATACTGCTGTTTCGGGAGCATTAATTCTGGCGACATTCTTGGGTATGGTGTGGCTGAGTGGTTCTACCAATTTTGCTTTTGATGCATTCTCTACAGAAAATCTGTCAACCACAAAACAAATCCTTTTACTAGCAGGAATAGTCTTAGGTTTTGGGATTAAAATTCCCTTAGTTCCCTTCCATACTTGGCTACCTGATGCTTATGTTGAAGCTTCAGCACCAATCGCCATGCTTCTCGGTGGGGTTTTGGCAAAGCTGGGAACTTATGGATTGCTGCGATTTGGATTGGGGATGTTTCCCGATGCTTGGAGTATTATTGCACCGACTCTGGCGATTTGGGGAGCAATTAGCGCTATCTATGGGGCAGTAATTGCGATCGCTCAAAAAGATATCAAGCGCATGGTAGCATATAGTTCCGTTGGTCACATGGGCTATATCTTGCTAGGTGCTGCCGCTAGTACTCCCTTAGCACTCGTTGGTGCAGTCGCCCAAATGTTTAGTCACGGGATAATTCTGGCAATCCTCTTCCACTTGGTGGGAGTTGTGGAAACCAAAGTTGGTACGCGTGAGTTAGATAAACTCAATGGCTTAATGAGTCCCATCCGCGGTTTACCTATAATTAGCGCTTTACTAGTTTTAAGTGGGATGGCTAGTGCAGGTATTCCTGGTTTAACAGGATTCATCGCCGAATTTATCGTCTTTCAAGGTAGTTTCTCTATCTTTCCCATCCCGACTATTTTGTGTGTAGTCGCTAGTGGATTAACCGCAGTTTATTTTGTCATCCTCCTTAACCGCACTTGTTTTGGCAGACTAGATAACTTCGCCTACTATCCCAAAGTTCTTTGGTCTGAGAAAATCCCAGCTTTAATTTTGGCAGCCTTTATTATCTTTTTGGGAGTACAACCCACTTGGTTAGTCCGTTGGAGTGAATCCACAACTACAACAATGGTGGCTGCAATTCCCACCTTAGAAAAAACCGTAATCTCTGAAGTAGCGCTGAAATAGAAAATAGATCAAAACACTTGTAGAGACGGCGATTTATCGCGTCTCAAATCTATCCCCCAGACGCGATAAAAAATTGCGTCTCCAAATCCATCCTCCAAACGCAATAAATCGCGTCTCTACCCATTTACCATTACCATGACAGCAATTAAAACAGCCATTAAATTACCACCTTCCACACATGAATTTGCCGAAGTAATTCATCGCTTAGAAGCAGGTGGGGCAATGTTACCCGATACTCCAGAAAATTTGATGCAAATCATCGGTTTATATAAAGCTTATGCTGTACCGATGGATTTTTACTGGCGTGACTTGCTTTATATTGCCGAAAACGAATTTTTAAACCCGGTTCCTTTCTTTAAATACTTCTTACCCAAAGAGTATTTAGAACTGCATAATCATTATGCTGGCGATGATGCAGATTTACGAATTTGGCGCGGTGAAGCTACTGCACATCCAGAACTTTTGGCATTTATTGAAAAGGGTGAAACTTTCAAAATGCCAAAGTTATTGCATCACTTATTCCACGATCGCATTAATATGGAATTTGCTGAAGCTTGTATGCGGGCGATGTTGTGGCACAGAGGGATGGGTGGACAATTTGACCCTTACCTAGATTCAGACGAATACAAAGCCAACGCTGACCGAGCAATCAAAGCCTACTTCCAAGGGAACCCAGTCATGCTAGGACTTTACAAGCTGTTCCCCGATATGTTTTTGGAACAGTGCCGCCAGATGTCATACTACGCTAATCTGGGCTTATTCTGGGAAGTCATGGCCCCAGTATTCTTTGAAATGTCCGACCTCTATGACGAAGGCAAGATTAGCACCGTCCCAGAGGCGATGAGCTTCTTAGTTAATGGTATATTTGCGATCGCAGGTCGTCCGATTTACCATCATGTTTATATTCGTGGCGAATGCTACGAAATTGTCCCCAAATCCAAGGGTTTCATGTGGCTATACGAAGCCGCATTACCTTATGTAGAAGCAGTTTTCTACCGCACCGCACCCTTCCGAGGGACAAAATCTTATAATGCTCAAGCGCGTCAAGTCCCAGAAGACCAAAAAGACTTTCACTATGGTATTCTTTACGCTGATGTATTTCCAGTAGGTACTGCTGGCATTCCTCCCACATTATTAATGCAAGACATGTTGCATTTTTTGCCCCCGTATCTTATTGATTACTACAGCCAACATTGCCGGGGTGAAGAAGATATGTTGATTCAGTTGGGAGTTAGTTTTCAACGGTCAATGTACTGTGTTACTTCTGCGGTAATTCAAGCCTTGCGAACTGCACTCTTATATCCTTTAGATGACGAAAATATTAAGCATTTACAAGCCAATCGAGACTTTTTTGAAATGCAGCTAAATCGCTTTACTCGACCCGACTACAATATTCGTGATGCTGCTCGTTTAGGGAGTATTCAAAAGCAAGATTATAGATAAGATATACCCCCAACCAACCCTTTTTCAGCCTTGCTTTTACCCATATCCTTTACATCTGGAGTGCGTTAGGCGACATCTAAATATACGCCTAATACACCCTACAACAATTTGATTTTTAGTTTGGAAATCGCCTCTAAACTTTCTGATTTTTATCTAATTTTGTGATTCCTCCAAAAACAATTAACCAAACTACTACTACTACCCAGTGGATTAAAACTATCACCCACAAAGATCCTGTTAAGGTATATGCAACAGTACAGATAATTCCCAATAATGAAGTTAAAGTAAGAAAAACATGATTAAAGAATGTAGGACTTGCAGCTTTAAAAAATAGTTTAGCATTCAATGGATGATATAAAATAAACAATACTAAACTCACTATTGCCCATAAACTCCATCTTAGCCAATTGGTGATTTCGGTAGGATGAGGAAGTAAAATAACGCGAAAAAAGAGTTCTTCAATAATCGCAGGTGTAAATAAACAACGCAACATCAATAAGCATTTATCAATCCAATTTGCAGACCAAATATTTATCTGTAAAAATCCAAATTTCCAGTCATAAGGTATGGCAATAATACTATAAACTATCAGCAGTAAAACAACAACTAACCAATCTTGTTGTGTAGGAAGTGCTAACGACGCTAGAACACGATTTAAAATAACTGAAAATGGTGAAATATTAGTAAAAGGAATCTGAAATTGTCCTAAAAAGACTGTTGGTGCAATGGGTATAATATCGGATTGCCAACCACCTACTTGATTGGTTCGCAATACTTGCATAGTCGCACCATGTTTGAAAAATATTGTGGCGAGGTCGTCGTGTGCTTGTCTTGGCATTATTGTTCGCCATGTTGTCAAACCAGCCCAAACACTACCATCTTGAAATGGTTTCGTCGTTTTTCCTATTCCCGTACCTGCGAGTATACCTGCTTGACTCTGCCAATCAGCACGGATTATTCCCAAGGGTGCTAATTGTTGTTCTAAAGATTTACCTAATTCAACTAGCTGCTGAAAGCGTAATGTTTGTGGATGATTAGGGTTTTTGCGTATCCAAGTTTGAATTTGAGGAGTTGTAGCAACTTGGTTTTTAATTACCATTATCGCGGCATAAAGTGCTTGGTTTGAGTCTTGGACGCATGATGTACCAGGTGATACCATTGCCCCACCAGTACCATCGCCAACGCGATAACGTGCCATTGTTACCTGTAATTGTTGCTGGAACTGCTTTAAAGGCGAAAGTTTAATCCCATCAAAATTATAATCTTGCGTTACAGGGTCGAATTTAATCAGAATATCTGATACTGGACGTGTTGCTAGCCAGCCACGCTGTAAATTCCCCATATAATCAGCCCATGTATGCGTTCCGGCAATAATTCCATCAGGGTTATGGGCATAAATTTGGTGGTATTTAGTCTCAAAGCGTAATTCGTTAGTAAACTCGTCACGGACAACTTCTGCAATTCCAAAAGCAAAATGTCCGGTGATAGTATAAGGTACTGCGATCGCTTCAGCTTTACGTCCGCCAATTCCACCGAATAAGTGTAGTACAATAGCTTTATCGCCTTGTTGCCATTTTGATCTAGATGTTTCTACAGGTTTTAACAAGGCAGTATTGAATTTACCTTTATTTTTATCAGTATTTTGCCAATTTACCTCTTGGATATAATTTAGCCCTAATTCCTTCCCAGTGATGATTTGACGGGGTTGGATTTGAAACAGAGAACGAGGTGCAAGGGCGCTTACTGTAAATACGGCATTTGCATCTTTAGCACCATAAATATACCAACCATCCTCACCCGCAGGTGATTTTTCGATTTGCTGCGAACTTGAAGGCGCAAAGTTTCGTGTATCTATTGCTTGTTGGGGAATACGAATAGTTTCTTGAATCCCATCAAATTTATTTGAGTTAGGGTTATAGTGCTGAACAGAAAAATAATCGCTACTTTGCTTATCTTTTGTAGATAAAAGGTTTTTATTGCTAGATTTAATCGGTTTAATTATTTTTACTAACCCATAAAATCTACCAGTTGCCAAAACAGGTTCGCGTTCAATTTGCAAAATAGATTTTTCTGCATTTGCATTAATAATTGTATTTGAATCTAAAGCAACAATTGCATCATCATGAGGATTTGCACCAGCCAAAGAACGTAAAATACCTACCTGACGAACTCCATTTAGTCGGAAAGGATGAATATTACCTTGGTTTTGACTTTTAATCACTTCAGAAGTGAAATTTATATCTCGCGTTACAGCTTTGACTTTAGCAAGTAAATCTTCATTCTTTTTCCACTCCAAACGCACAATCTTTCCTAGCAAATTTTGCGCTGTGGGTGGTGCATATTGCACTTCCATCCATACCCAATCTAAACCATCTTGTAATTGCTGTTTTGTTGGTAGTATTAATCTTCCTACCCAGTCGCTAATAGGTTTGTAAAGTTTGGCAGATGGAATTTGTGCAACTGGGTAGAAATCAGATTGATTAAAATTTTGTCGAGTATGTATCGCGTAATTGCTTTCTTTTGGTACTAGCTGTGGTTCTTTTAAGGAGAATTGCCACCCTGCAATTACTGCTATGAATACTAGGAGTAAAAATATCGTAAACACTAGCCTGATTTTTAAACTCAATCCACGCCAAATCATATATAGGAATCCGGTTTGATTTCTGAAAAGATCCGTAGGGGAGCCAGTCGTGTGGGCAGGTTTCCCGACTTGGGCGTTAGCTACGTTAGCATAGCGTCTCCGTCAGCAGAAAGAGCGTTACTGGCGTTGTGTTAGCACGGAGAGGACACCAAACCCTTGTTTTAAGCTTGAGGCAAGTGACTCGACTGCTGTGACGTTCCCTCCCGTTATAATATCTCCAAAGGATTGGTAAATTCGGATGAGCGATCGCACAAACAAATAACTCACAAAGGTTAGCTTTTTTCTGGTGGATCTACTTATAATAATTCCAGCATTTACCAATTACCTCCACTTATGGCAATACTTCAACTGATTGAACCTGAAGTTAAAGATTTGGGTGGGTTTATTGCCCGTCGCAGTTTGCCATATCTTAATCGTCAAATGGTTGGGCCGTTTATTTTCTTCGATCATCTTGGCCCATCCGTTTTACCACCCGACAAAGGTATCGATGTTCGACCACATCCTCATATCAATCTCGCCACCGTAACTTACTTATTTGATGGTGCTTTGATGCACCGCGATAGTTTAGGCACTGTGCAGGAAATTCAACTGGGTGCTGTAAACTGGATGACGGCGGGAAAAGGGATTGTACATTCAGAGCGATCGCCCGATCTCGATCGTCAAAATGAAGCTACCATTCATGGTATTCAAACCTGGGTCGCTTTGCCTGTGGAATACGAAGAAACTGATCCAAGCTTCACTCACTATCCTGCCCAAACCCTTCCTACCTGGGAAGAGAATGGTGCTATCATCAAACTCATCGCCGGACAAGCCTTTGGCTACACCTCACCTGTCAAAGTTTTCTCACCTATTCTCTATTTAGATGTAGTGCTGTCTGCCAATGCTCATTTTACTATCCCCACTGGTTATTCTGAGAGGGCAGTATACAGCGTCACAGAAGGTTTGGGTATTAATGAGCAACCCCTAGAGCCATATCGCCTCGCCATCCTAGATCCAATAGATGAAGTCAGGGTTTCTGCTAGTGCTGCTGCTCGGTGTATTGTTATTGGTGGTGAACCATTGGGTAAACGCTACAAATGGTGGAATTTTGTTTCTAGCCGACCAGAACGGATAGAGGAAGCAAAAGCCGATTGGCGGGATTGCCGCTTTGCTAGTGTGGCAGATGAAACAGAGTTTATTCCACTGCCAGAAGTGGTAGTAGAGGCTAATCCCTTATAATATCAGTCATGGTGTTGGGGGTGGAAGTAGGCGATCGCAATCCTAATTAAAAAAGTTGAATACATTAGCGAATTTGATGGTAAATAACTTCTCCTGGACTAAACAGTGGTATCCAATAACTCCCCTCAGCTATCTGGAACCCTCTCATCCAACCCCCATTACTTTGCTTGGAAAAAAGCTGGTAATTTGGAGAGACAAACATCAAAATTGGGTAGTGATGGATGATACTTGTCCCCATAAATTGGCGCAGTTATCTTTAGGAAGTATCAATGAAAATGGAAACCTAATGTGTCGTCATCATGGTTGGTGTTTTGATGGGGCAGGAAAATGTACAAATATTCCGATGCTGAGTGATGAAAAGGCTTTAAAAGCTGCTTGTAATAGCGAACGATCGCAAGTAACAACATACCCGACTCAAGTGCTACAAGAATTACTATGGATCTGGGCAGATAGTAGTCCTACTGCTTTTGAAGATAGCACTTCCAAGCAACCTGCCCTGATGCCAGAATCTCAACTTGATAGCTCGTTGACCGATTGGTTTATGTCAGAAGTTCCTGTTGGTTACACTGTCTCTGTTGAAAGTAGTTTTGACCCTTCTCACGCCCAATTTTTGCATGAAGGAATTGCTGGATTTTCACCGGAACGAGCTATCCCCATAGAACATTTTGAAGTATTGGGAGAAATATCTGCTGAAGATGGTTTTACTTTAAAGCATTCTGGTTACAATATTTTTAACAAAGATATGGATGCGACTCGGAAGTTCAGTCCACCTTGTTCTAATACAACAATCTACAAATATTCTAACGGTAAATCTGCTTTATTTCAGTTATATTTTGTACCCACAAAATCAGGTTATTGTCGGCAAATTGGTAAGTTTATTGCTGATAGCCTTCCACAAAAACGCAATTTCTGGTTTGAGCTTCTGCCCAAATATTTACAAACGGGGTTAAAACATTCATCTAGTTATAAGTTGAGTAACCAAGATTTATCAATGATGCACTCCCAAGCTGTTAACGAATCTGCGATCGATAAAACTTGGCAAAAGTCATATTTTATGCCTTCAATAGCGGACGTTGGCATCGTTACTTTTCGCAAATGGTTAGATGAGTTTGGCGGTGGTAAACCTGCATGGCAGGGAGTAGCAGAAGCACCTTTTCAAGAATTAAGTGATGAGGACTTATACGATATCTGGCACAGACATACAAAGCATTGCCCTAGTTGTCGGCAATCTTTAGTTTTGATAAATCAAGTCAAAAACTTTTGTCAAAATTTTACGCTCGGATTGACAATTCTAGCGTTGTTGCTAATCGGAATTAATCTACCGACAAACATAGTCATCATACCAGTTTTACTGGGTGTATTAAGTTTAATTGGTGACTATAAATTAGACTCAATTCGAGAACGCTTTCTCAGCAGCATTCCCAAAAAAGGTGTTTTTTCAGTACATAGTATATTTAACTAATATAGGAATCCGATTTGAATCAATAGGTTCGGATAAGATCCCCTCACCTGCGGCGACCCCCTTAATAAGGGGGTAAAGATTAGAAAAAGCCCCCCTTTTTTAGGGGATGTTCGAGAGACGAACACGTTAACCGAACCGTATTGCGATTTGAATGGTGAAAAAATAAGTATTGTAGGGTGCGATTTCATCCTAACGCACCCTACATGTCTAACCATACAAGGTATATCATAGTCCCCTCCTCGCTTGCGGGGAGGGGAGACAAAGCATAGCTTTGGCGGGGTGGGGTTCTTTAGAGTTACAGAGAAACTGACCTATAAAGGCTTACTTTAACTTTCTGTACTCCCCTTGCGCTTTGTTTAAGGCTTTGGTTTATAAGTCGAAGCAACATGCAATTCTTTCAACTGTTTTGCATCTACACTCGAAGGTGCATCTGTTAACAAACAACGCGCTTGTTGTGTCTTTGGAAAAGCAATGACATCTCGAATGGATTCTTCTCCAGCTAGCAACATTACCAAACGATCTAAACCGTAGGCGATGCCACCATGCGGCGGTGTACCATATTCAAATGCTTCTAAGAGAAAGCCAAATTTACTTTGTGCTTCTTCAGGAGATAAACCAATCGCTTCAAACACCTGCTGTTGAATTTCTCGCTGATAAATCCGCAGACTTCCGCCGCCAACTTCTACGCCGTTGAGTATCAAGTCGTAAGCTTGGGCGCGTGCTGTCTTTAAATCGCTCAAATCATCAGGATGGGGTGCTGTGAATGGGTGGTGTAATGCTTCTAAACGTTTTTCGTCAGCATTCCACTCGAACATCGGGAAATCTGTAATCCACAGCAAGTTGATTTTTTCTGGATCGATTAAATCAAACTCTTTAGCGATCGCTTGCCGTAATCTATCTAATGTTTTATTAACTGTAGCAGCTTCCCCTGCCCCAAACAAGAGCAAATGTCCAGCTTTTGCACCTGTACGCCGCAAAATTTCTTGTTTTTGTTCAATGCTGAGGTTGTCTTTAATCGCGCCAATGGTGTCAATTTCGCCATCATCCCTAACACGGATATAAGCTAAACCTCTAGCACCGGCTTCGCTGGCTTCTTTAAATAAGTCGCCGCCTGGTTTAATGCGGACGTTAGAAATTACATCGTTACCGTTGGGAATTGGCAGGATTTTGACGATACCACCATTAGTCACAGTGTCCCGAAAGACTTTGAAACTAGAGTCTTTCACGATATCTGAGACATCAACTAATTCTAAATCATAGCGGGTATCTGGTTTATCACTCCCGTAGCGTTCCATCCCTTCAGCGTAAGTGAGGCGGGGGAAAGGGCGCTGTAACTCAATGCCTTTAACTGTTTTGAAGATATGGCAAACTAAGTTTTCGTTTAGTTCGATAATTTCTTCTTGAGACATGAAACTCATTTCCATGTCCAATTGGGTGAATTCGGGTTGTCTGTCGGCGCGTAAATCTTCATCACGAAAGCAACGCGCAATCTGATAATATCTATCTAAGCCGGATACCATCAGCAATTGTTTAAATAGCTGGGGCGATTGCGGCAAAGCATACCACTCACCAGGATTAACGCGACTGGGTAGAACATAATCCCGCGCCCCTTCTGGGGTAGAACGGGTAAGGATTGGGGTTTCAACTTCAATAAAACCTTCCAAATCTTCCAGATAACGCCGCATAGCTTTAACAATTTGATGACGCAGTTGCAAATTTTGCGCCATGCGATCGCGTCGCAAATCCAAATAACGATATTTCAACCGCAAATCTTCGCGCACTGTCTCGGTGTCAGCTACAGAAACTTGGAAAGGTAACTGTTTGCGGACAGCATTGAGGAGTTGAATTTTATCGGCGTAGATTTCTACCTCGCCTGTGGGGATGCGGGGATTGAGGGATTCTTCGGGACGGTGCGTTACCCTACCTGTGATTTCGACAACATATTCATTTCGCAAGGCGTTCGCCTGTTCGTAAGAATCTGGGGTGCGTTGCGGATCGCTGACGATTTGGACAATTCCAGAGCGATCGCGTAAATCTAAAAATATCACACCACCGTGATCGCGGCGACGGTCTACCCATCCGTAAAAGGTAACAGTTTCTCCAATATGTTCTTTTCGGAGTTCGCCGCAATAGTGAGTTCGCATAAGTCTTAGTTATTGTTTCCGGGCTAGATTGGGAAGAAAATGTCAAAGCTTTCCCATTATCTAGCATCAATAGTAATTGTAGTAGTTCTAGTTGAAGAAAAAATGAAATAATCTCACACGATTAGGACTTAGGCAAAAAAACCTCAAACTCTTACTCCTCCGTACAGAGTAAAGTTGTATAAAATCTCATTAAAACCTCTTGCTGACGCAATTATGCCGCCAGACTACTACTCCGGTCAAAATCTCCGAGGTCGCTCTTTTAAAGGTCAAAACTTGACTGGAGCCAACTTTAGCAAGGCTGATATTAGAGGAGCAAACTTTACCAACGCGATTCTTAAAGATGCTGATTTTACAGGAGCTAAAGCCGGACTACAGCTCCATTGGGTAATTGTGCTGCTCATAGTAGCATTAGTAGTGTTAGCACAAGGAGCTATTTATTCAATCTTTCTTGGTTTATCAGCAGCGTCTATTTTTGATACTAGATACACTGGAAGCGTCTTTATTGGTTCCGTTTGCATTATTATTGTAGTAGTTTTTTGTATTATCACTCTTCACAAGAATTTAATAGCAGGTTTAGGAACTGTAGCTGTCATTCTTGTCCTTGTCTCACCCGTAGTCGTTATTTTAGTTCTTACCTTTCCTAAAAGCTTTCCTGTGATTAGAACATCACCCAAAGGTTTAGCTTTTGTCTTTAGTTTAGTATTCAGCGTTATCTTCATATTATTTAGTATTTTTATTGGGTGGAGGATTCAAGGTACAGATGATAAAGATGCTTGGCTTGATTCAGTTGCTAATACTTTTGCTGCTACAGGTGGCACAAGTTTTTATGGTGCTAACTTAATTAATGCTAATTTTACTGGTGCAATTCTCAAAAACACAGATTTGAGAAAAGCAAACCTAACACGTACTCGTTTTTATGAAACTAAAAAACTAGACTTTGCCAGAGTAGACGATACTATACTAGCTAACCGTGCTGTTCTCAACTTGCTCGTTACTTGCAATGGTAGAGGAAAATCTTATGCTGGTGCTAACCTAAGAGGCGCAAATCTGAAAAATGCAGACCTGAATAAGGCTAATTTTAAAGGTGCTGATATTATTGTAGCTACCTTTGAGGGAGCTTGTTTAGAATGGGCAAATTTAACTATTACTCAAGCTATAGATACTAATTTTACTAATGCTCAAATGACTGGTGTTTCTATAGAGGCATGGAATATTGACAGCACAACCAAGTTATTTAATGTAGATTGTCGCTTTATCTATCTTCTTGAAAACCCCAAGTTTGGAACTGATGACCGCGAACGCCGTCCCAGTAGTGGCGATTTTCAACCAGGAGAATTTACTAAGCTGTTTGAAGAGGTTTTAAATACTGTTGATTTGATTTTCCGTAATGGCATTGATTGGAAGGCTTTTGTTAATGCCTTTCAACATGTGCAAAATCAAAACGAAGACACAGAATTAGCCCTACAGAGTATTGAAAATAAAGGTGATGGCGTTGTTGTCGTTAAAGTCGGTGTAACTGATGGTGCTGATAAAGAGAAGATTCATAGCGATTTTACGCAAAATTATCAACTGGCACTGCAAGCTGTAGAAGAAAAATATAAATCACAATTACAGGCTAAAGATAATGAAATAGTTATCTATCGTCAACAAAGTGCAGACATGAAAGAGATTGTAAGTTTGTTAGCGAATAAGCCGATTAATGTTCAAGTTGACAATAAAATAGAGAATAAAAATATGACTAACAGCAATGATTCCAGCCGCAAAATTGAAATTGGCAGTGTTGGCAGAGATTTTAATGCCAGTGGACAAGCTTTAAATTTGGGTGATATTAGCGGTACGGTAACAAATACTATCAATGAGTTAGCAGCATCACCCGAAGCAGATAAACCAGGAATTAAGGAATTGTTGACGCAATTACAAGCAGCAATTGAGGCGGATACAAATTTATCTAAAGAAGATAAAGTTGAGGCATTAGAACAGGTAAAAGCTTTAGCAGAAGCGGGGAAAAGTCCTCAAGAGGGGGCGATGCAAAAGACGGCGAAAACGGCGATAAAGATTTTAAAAGGGACAATTTCTAGTTTACCTAGTGCCACAAAGTTGGTTGAACAGTGCAGCAATCTATTGCCGTTGATTTCCAATTTTCTAGGTTTAGGGTAGCGTGTCAAATTAATACCCGGCGAATGGAATGATGCCTCCGGCACGCCAAGGGCGAACGCGGCTATACAAACAAAGCCCACCTAAGAGAAAATTAAGGTTTTTGATTTAACCCGCGCTGGCGGGTTTTGCCTGTGTAGACGCGGTTTATAACCGCCCTTTTATCTACGCCTACGCACCCTTCACCCATTCAACTCAGAGAGTAAGGTAAAATTATAAATAAAAATATTAAGAATCTTAAACAAACTAATCAATGTCCAGCATACCTCTTGACAAAAGTAACTCTCGTGTTGTCGTTATCGGTGCCGGCATAGGTGGACTGACTGCCGGAGCATTATTAGCTCATAGAGGTTACAGCGTCTTAATTTTAGATCAAGCTCTCGTACCGGGAGGTTGTGCTTCGACCTTTAAACGCCAGGGATTTACCTTTGATGTGGGAGCAACTCAGGTGGCGGGGTTGGAACCAGGGGGAATTCACCACCGCATTTTCTCAGAATTGTCAATAGACTTACCAGCAGCAACACCTTGCGACCCAGCTTGTGCGGTGTATTTACCTGGAGAAAGCACACCGATTAACGTTTGGCGCGACCAAGAGAAATGGCAAGAGGAACGACAAAAACAGTTTCCTGGTAGCGAACCGTTTTGGCAATTGATGGCAACTTTGTTTAATGCCAGTTGGGAATTTCAAGGACGCAATCCAGTGCTACCACCACGTAATTTATGGGATTTGTGGCAGCTAACGCAAGCGGTGCGTCCCAGTACATTAATTACCGTCCCCTTCACTTTGTTTACAGTAGGAGATGCTTTACGGTTATGTGGACTGGGAAATGACCAGCGATTGAGAACTTTTTTAGATTTGCAACTGAAGCTATACTCCCAGGTGGATGCAGACGAGACAGCATTACTTTATGCAGCCACAGCGTTGAGTGTATCCCAACTGCCCCAAGGATTGTTTCACCTCCAGGGAAGTATGCAAGTATTAAGCGATCGCCTGGTACAATCCTTAGAAAGAGATGGCGGCAAGTTATTGATGCGCCACACTGTAGAAAAAATCAAAGTAGAAGACGGTAAAGCGACTGCTGTTGTTATTACAAATCAGAAAACTGGCGAAGTCTGGACAGAAGCAGCCGACCATATAGTTAGCAACGTCACCGTGCAGAACTTGGTACAGTTACTGGGAGAACAAGCGCCATCTGGATACAAAAACCGGGTGGAAAAACTACCCCAAGCATCGGGTGCGTTTGTAGTTTATTTGGGTGTAGATGCTAGCGCGATTCCGCTTGGGTGTCCTCCCCACCTGCAATTTCTGTATGATGCTGATGGCCCCATTGGTGAGAATAATTCGTTATTTGTTTCTGTCAGTCATCCCGGAGATGGCCGCGCACCGCAAGGGAAAGCGACAATTATTGCTTCTTCATTTGTCGATCCTGCACAGTGGTGGGAGACTGAAGATTATGAAGGACTAAAAGAAAAGTTTACCCAAGAAGCGATCGCACATCTTGCCCAATACTTCTATCTCAAACCAGAAACGATTATTCATCAAGAAGCTGCAACCCCCCGCACCTTTGCTCATTTCACAGGGCGCGATCGCGGTATAGTTGGTGGCATAGGTCAAAGAATTCCCACTTTTGGCCCTTTCGGGTTTGCCAATCGGACACCAATTCAACATCTGTGGTTAATTGGTGACTCCACCCATCCCGGCGAAGGTACTGCTGGGGTGAGTTATTCGGCGCTGACAGTAGTCAGACAAATTGAAGCCCAAAACTTATAGCGTTTCCTAATATCATAGCCCCCTCCTCGCTTGCGGGGAGGGGGTTGGGGGTGGGGTTCTTGTACTTCAGTCAACCGAGAACCGCTATATCAACTACTAATAATTGAAAAGTCCTCCTTCCTTCGCAGGCAAGTCATACTTGTAACCGATGGTAAACAGGACAGAAAACTGATGAAATAAGGTTAGTGTTGCCAATTTGGAGTAATGACAGACAGAGTTTTAATTCTTGGTGGACGGGGGCGGATTGGTAGCAGTGTTGCTCAGGATCTAGCTACCCATACGCAAGCTCAAATTACGATTACTGGACGTTCTGCGGAATTTGGCAAGGCTGTTAGCTTGTCTTCAGGCGGACAAGTACAGTTTTTAGTATTAGACTTGGCAGAAGTTGACAAATTGCGAGATGCGATCGCAAAATCTAACTTAGTCATCCACTGTGCTGGGCCATTTCACTATCGAGATACTAATGTTCTCGAAACCTGTATTTCTCAAGGCGTTAATTATGTAGATGTCAGCGATCATCGTTCCTATACCAGCAAAGCTCTCAATTATCATGAAAAAGCCGCTGCTGCTGGTGTGACAGCAATTATTAATACTGGCATTTTTCCTGGTATTTCTAACAGCATGGTACGTCAGGGAGTTGAACGATTCGATCGACCAGAAAAGATTCATTTAAGTTATTTAGTTTCTGGTTCTGGTGGTGCTGGCATTACAGTGATGCGGACAACTTTTCTAGGGTTGCAGTATCCTTTTGAGGCTTGGATAGATGGAAAATGGGAGGTAGTCAAGCCTTACAGTGATAGGGAAGTAGTTGAGTTCCCATCTCCCTATGGAAGCAGAGGAGTTTACTGGTTTGATATGCCAGAAACCTTTACACTGCCCAAAGCTTTCCCATCAGTGAAAACTGTAATTACTAAGTTTGGTTCTATTCCAGATTTTTATAATCATCTCACTTGGATTGCGGCACACATTTTTCCTAAGTGGTTAATGCAGCGTCGTTACATGATTGAATTCCTGTCTCATGTCAGCCATTCGATGACAGATGTCACCAATAATTTTAGTGGAATTGGGGTAGCAGTTCGTTCAGAAGTTACAGGGCAAAAAAATGGTGAAACAGCCGTTTATTGTTCAACTGTAGTGCATGAAAATACAGCCGTGGCTTCTGGTTGTGGCACAGGTAGTATTGCCCAATTATTGCTAGAAGGTAAACTCAAGAAACCAGGAGTTTTTCCTGTAGAAGAAGCATTACCAACAAATTTATTTGAAGAAGTTATCCAAAGCCGAAGAATTAATATTACTCATAGTTGGTTATAAGAGATTTCCAACAAATAAATTAACCAATCTTGTGGGGTAGGAAACATGAGTGGCTTTGTCTATGGGGAAGCTGACTGAAAATTTGAAAATTATACTAGCTCCTAAAAGGTGCAGATAAGATTAACTTAACTATAGGTAAAAATTAATATACCTTGCGGTAGAAGGAAGAACTGTACCTAAACACTTAGGATGCCTGTGAGCCTTAAATTTTGAATGTTTTGAATGTATTTATACATGACCAAGGCTTATAAGAGAAAACTAGGAGGGTTTTTCCATGCAAAAAATTCTATTAACTTTAAAAAAAGCTTTACGTTCAAGCTTTTTAGTTGTTTGCTTGATGGTTTCCATCAGCTTGTCAGGTTCATTTATTCTCGTTCAGCAAGCTAGTTATGCAACTACACTTGAAGAATTAAAGCTAGTACCTCAAGAGTATAAACCAAATTATGAAGAAAAAATTAATCGTGCAAACGAATACGATCCAGGTGTTGGCGTTGAAGAAGAAGAAAGACAAGAAGCTTATGAGCAAGCAATAAAAGATTCAAAAAATCTTAATACTATAGAGAAGACTTACGAAAGGAATTTGAAGGCTGAGAAAGAACAAAATCCTCCAGAAAGTTTTGGTGAGAAAGCAAAAGAAGTTATTGAAAAAGTAACAGGTAAATAGAGAATCCTAACCACCAAGTACTTACCTACTAGCGTTACGTTGGGGAGTAAGATTCAAAGCCTTTCTCTGGTTTGGAGTACACGGGTTTAGAAAATTAAGTTGTAGGGTGCGTTGTCGCTAAAGCGATAACGCACCATCAACAATTTAAGGTGCGTTAGCCTTCGGCATAATATACCCTATAAAAAAATGCTTTTATTCAAATTCATCAATTGTGTTGCGAGGAGTAGATTTTTTCTGATTAGCAAAATTGCGCTCATACCACTTCATTAATGGAGTTGAACTGGTGCCATGTATAATCACAGAAGCTACGATAGTGGTGTAAGTTATCCAAGCAATTTTTTCGGCAGCTTCACCTTTTAAGCCATTACCAAAGGCATAGGCGAGATAATATAATGAGCCGACACCGCGAATACCAAACCATCCAAATAACCAACGAGTTCCTGGATGAAAGGTTCGGCGATGTGAGTCTAGAGGGCGCTTACCTATTGTGCTAATCCAAACTCCTACAGGTCGGATTATGAATAATAACAAAATTATTACCAACAAAGATTGCATAGCATAATTGAGCATTGGTTGCAATAACAATATTGAACCCAATACTAAAATTGTTCCAACTTCCAGCAGCTTTTCAACTTGTTCAACAAATTCTAATTGTGCTAGTGGTTTTTCAGGATTGCTGTAACTTCGTTGGACAACTAATCCAGCAACAAATACTGCCAGAAATCCATAACCATTAACCATTTCTGTTAAAGAATAAGTTATTAGAATTATGCTGATAGCAATAAAATCTTCCATTAACTTATCAGCAGCACGGCGTTTTTGAATTTTCTTTTCAATCCAAACTATAGATTTGGCAACGACAATTCCCATAATAATACCAACTGCGATCGCCCAAATTAAATCAACCGCAATCCACTGTTTAAACCAGTTCCCCCAATTATCATCTTTTAACGCATGAAGACCAAAATAAACAAAGGGAAAAGCTAAAGCATCATTTAACCCACCTTCAGAAGTTAAACCAAATCTCAACTCATCTTGGTCATTTGTATCGGTCAGTTGTACTTCTGATGCTAATACCGGATCGGTCGGTGCAAGAATTGCTCCTAATAAAATCGCTTCTCCCCAACTCATACCTAAAAATAATTTACCCACAACAGCCAGAGCAAAAATTGAAATGGGCATCAAAAATACAATCAATCGCACCGTAATATCCCAAACCCCCAACTTTAGAGGACGAACAATTCTTAAGCCGCAGCTAAACACAGAAATAATTACTACAAGTTCTGTTATTTTTTCCAGTAGTTCGGCATTAAAAACTTCATCTCGACGTAATTGAATCAGTCCTAAGCCATAAGGGCCTAGAAAAATACCAACTATTAGGTAGATAATGGCAAAAGAAAGAGGTAGGCGAGCAATCCAGCCTGACCCTAATGTTACCATCAGCAGAAGTAGACCAATTACAAATAGGTCAATAATATAGATATCTACCATATAGTAATTTGTATAAAATTAGGCGTTACTTTGTAAGCTTAATTGCAATACTTTTTTATTAGCATTACCTATGGGCAGATTTTCTGGAATTAAGGATTAGAGATTCAGATGCGCCACCAAATTAGAAAAAATTGGCTTTTTAGTACAAATATACTATAATAGATATAGCGTCCATAAAGCCTAATTAAACGCCTAACGGCTGTGTGAAAACCTTCCAGAAGATGGATTCAAGGGTTAGTTCGATGATGAAGCATTACATTCTCAACCTCAATCCGACTGCCAAACATGAATGGGATCGGTGTATTTTACGCGATCCGCTAACTGCCAAACGCCCAGACATTGCAAAATTAATTGCTGAAGCGGTTGGTGCTGATACAGGCAGTTATTTGGTGAGCGTGAATATCGAAGTTCAAGTTTTGCAGCAAGCCGCAGTCCCTCAAGCAGAACAGCTTTCGCTTTCGTTTCCAGAGGTGAGTGTGTCGTCACAACCACAATTGCGGGAAGCGGCTTAATGCGATCGCTTGGAATATCTGCGTAGTTAATTTAGTGTAGCTAAGTTGAGAGCAGGATTAGCGTAGCTTGCCGCCGTAGGCATCGCTCAACAACTCATATTATTTAACCAGACAATGTAAGATAAGGGGCTTCCAAAAAACAAATTATCCCAAATTATTTGTAGGGGATCTTGGCCAAAATCCCCTGCTTCTGCCACAGTGGACTAGAATCTGTGGGACAACAGTTGGGCAATTTGCTGATTAATAGTTGCAACATCAAAACGCCGACTAGCAGTAGTCTTGGCATTATTAGCTATAGTTGCAGTTATTTCCGTCTCCTGAAGACAGGTGATAATTACTTGTGCAAGTTCCTGGGGTTCTCCTGGTGTCACCAAAAAACCATTAAGCCCGTGTTCCACCAATTCCATTACACCCCCAGCTTTTGCTGCAACTACAGGTTTTCCACATAGCATTGCCTCTACAATCACTCTACCAAAGGGTTCGGGGGAAGTAGAGGTATGTGCCACCAAGTTACAAGCTGCCATTAACTGGGGAATATCTGAACGAAATCCTAAAAATTTAACGCGGTTTTCTAGTCCCAGATCGGCAACTTGTTGGTGTAACTTTTGGACATAATCTTGTTCGCCAAACAGGGCATCACCCACTAAAATAGCTGTCACCTCTTGCGGACATTTGACAAGGGCATCAATTAAAATATGCTGTCCTTTCCAAGGTGCAAGACGGCTAAAGTGTCCGACGACAAATTTACCTTGTAATCCTAACTTTTCCTGTAATTTATTAATATCAAATTCATCAGTTTGATAATTTTTTGGATCGAAGCCGTTATAGACAACTTCGATTATATCTGAGCGTCCTCCCGCTTGGATAAAGGCTATTTTACTAGCTTGGGAATTAGCAATTACTAATGAGGCACAACGATTAGCTAAGTTAATAGCAATGCGAAGATTAGTTTGGCTAAAATGCTCTGTGGAAAGAATATCATGTAAATGATAAACCATAGGACGACGACTAAAAAAACTTGCTAATGCTCCGACAACTAATGCTTTTTGGGTGTTGGCATAAATTAAATCGTATTCACATGCTTTTTTAATTACCTTAGTAATCAAAGGTGCAAGTTGTCCCAAACTCTTTAATCCTTGCACCAAACTACTTTCTTTACGAACTTGAATTGTTTGAGTTGCAAGAACTTCTACTGGGATATGATTTTGCTGTAGTAAATCTTTAAATGGCCCATCTGCAAATAAACCTACTAAAGCGTGATGGGAGTATGCTTTAGCAATATCTATTAAACACAACTCTGCACCACCTGGTTTACCACTTTGGTCTAAGAAAAAAATTCTCATAAAACTTCCTTATAATACAATATAGAGATGCAGAATTGTGCATCTCTAGTTTAATTTAATAGAACATTTCGCACTTGTTGGGCAATTTGATTCCAGTCGTAGTGTGTGGTGGCGTAATGGCGACAGTCCGATCGTGAAGGTATAAGGATGTTTCCCAAAAGTGCTTGTTCTAATTTTTCAGCAATAGCTGAGGCTTCTATTGAAGTAGTAATTAAATCGGGTGAAAATTCTGATAAAATTTCTGGCATTCCCCCAACTGGAGTACATAAAATAGGAGTACCACAAGCCAGAGATTCAACTATTACTAATCCAAATCCTTCAAAAGATTGACTAGGCATTATAGTCAATTCCGCAGCTTGATAAGCTATAGGTAATTGCTCATCAGGGAGAAAACCTAAAAATTTAACGTTGTCATCTAGTCCTAATTCTGTAGCTTGTTCTTGAAGTGCGGCTTGGATGTGACCGCGACCTGCGATCGCTAGCCAAACATCTGGTATTCTGGGCTTTATTATAGCCAAAGCCTGCAATAATTTGTCAACTCCCGTTCGATGCACTAAACGGCGCGATGTAAATATAATCCGGCGGTTATTTGGCCAGCCTAGCTTTGCACAAGCATCTTGGCGTGATAAATTTGGCTGAAACCAGTTAATATCAACTCCACCAGGAATAACATTAATTTTACTCCACGGTACTTGATATTTATTATGTAGAATTTTACCAAATGCTTTGCTCAAAACAATGAAGCGATCGCAGCGATTATAAGTATTTTTTTCTATTAGATGATGTTTAATCAAAAGACTAAGATTTTTATTAACTACCTCTTGCTGACTCTCAGAAGCCCAAGGGCCATGAAAATTAAAAGTAACTGGTACACCCTTTGGCAAAATATCTAAAAGAGGAAAGCTATATAATGCAAAGTGCAGATTAATAGCATCTGGTTTGCTTGTTCTAGTTTTCTGGAAATTACTTCTGATTGACCATAATCTTTGCCAAATAGCACTATCGGGAGAAGCTAAGTTAGTCAGCATAATTGGCGAATTTGTTTCAGCTTCTGGTAGACCAACTCCGCATAATTCAACCTGGTCTTTATTGGCTGCTAATTTATGAGTTAATTCATAAATATACCTTTCTAATCCTCCAGGATTATTGGGAAACCAGCCTAATCCCAAAGTGAGGATAGATGCAGATGATGAGGCAAATTTTTCTGGTTTGTTTTTCACTAATATGTCTCCTATAAATATATAAAAACAGTAGGTATGTACAACTGTAAGCCCCTACAGAATGTTCAAAAGATTAATTACTAGAATTTACAGAACCATATTGAATCCACATTCGCAATAAGATTTTTATATAGAACACCAATTTATAAACTATTTATATGTCAACGTCAACAAGGGATGAAACCTTGTGTTTTTGTTAACTACATAACACTGGTTATGATATATATGATACTTATCAACCAACAAAGGTGAATGCTAGATAGGGATAGCCGAAAATCACTATAAATTAATAATTATAGAAATATCATGTATTAATATTTACAATTTTTGGTTACTAATCAGTAGCTATTAATACCTTTATGAAGGTTTTAGAGATATTGCCTGAAAAATTACATAATAAAAGGATTTTTATAAAGATAGTGTAAAATCATCGTTCATTTATAATAATTATACTTTTTACTGATTTACCAAAAAATGATTGTATATAAATAATTAAAAGCTGAAAAACTATATGATAAATAAAATAATTACGAAGTTAGGAAAACTTCGCTGCAAGCTTAATCAGCATATTAAAAAGTTATCTAAATTTAGATATTTCCAAAGAAGTAAAACTTTCAACTTTTTAATTAGTTTTACTGTTGGAGCCATTGTTACTACCCTTGGAATTACAACAGACTGGGCAAAAACGGAAACACCGACGCTTACATACAAAACATCGTGGACAAGTAATTCTATTGAAAGTACAAATCTACTGGTACAAAACAATATTGAAACACCCACACTTACCTACAAAACATCGTGGATAGGCAACACTATTGGCAGTGGAAATCTACGGATACAAAACAATATTGAGGCAATGTATGTTGCACCTGATGGCACCGTTTATACGAACAGCCATTGGGACGAGGCGGGAATGGAGGCAGCCATATACAAAGATGGTAAGGTTATTGGTGCTATTGGCGATACTCACGGTTGGAGTCGTGGAGGTGGCATAGCTGTAACCGCAAATAGTAAATATATTTACCTTGCCATGACTCAGGGATCGAAGGGCAAAACCAATGAAGATTATCCCCCTGAAGGAACAGCTTGGCACTGCGTTAGACGCTATGATTTGTCGGGAAAACCTGCACCCTTTCCTGAAGGGCGTGGCTGGGATAAAAGTATGTTAATTACCAGTACTAAAAGTGAAGTCACTGGATTAGCAACTGTAGGAAGTGAGTTGTATGTAAGCGATTTTGCTGCTAATCACATTCGTGTCTACGATACTGAGACAATGAAGGAATTACGCAGCTTTACTATTAACAATCCGGGAGCAATAACTATTGATTCACAAAAAAATCTGTGGATTATTCAAAGTAAAAATGGTAGTAATCCTGCCAAAATTTTACATTATTCCCAAAGTGGAAAGCAATTACCCGAACAGATTGCAGATATCGTTGAACCAACTGCGATCGCAATCGATCGTCAAGGTAAGCTGTTAGTGGCAGAAAATGGCCCGCGTCAGCAAATGTTGATTTATGACATCAAAGATCGGCCAGTGCAGACGGGTAGTTTTGGCTCTAAGGGTGGTATCTATACAGAAGTTGCGGGTGAAGTTCGAGATTTGAAGCTTTACGGGCTTACTGGAGTTGGTGCAGATGCTTCAGGTAATATCTATATAAATAGCAATGGTTTCAACAAATCGGGAACAGACTTACGGAAATTTTCGCCATCGGGAAAACTAATATGGCGATCGCTAGGATTGATATTCGTCGATAATGCAGATGCCGATCCTAAAACTGATGGTGTAGATTTATTCACCAAACAAGAACACTATCTCATGGATTACAGTCAGCCTGCTGGTAAGCAATGGACTTACAAAGCTTACACCTTAAATCCTTTCAAATATCCTCAAGATCCACGTCTGCATACATCGCCAGATGGAACCTTTGTTCGCCGCATCCAAGGGAAGCCGTTTTTGTTCCTCACAGATATGTATAACAGCTTCCTGCAAATATATCGTTTTAATCCAGACAAAGACGGCAAAATTGCTATCCCAGCCGGAATGTTTGTCGGTAGCAATGGCGCAGACAAACCATTTATCGCCGGAAATTGGCCACCGAATCAACCACAAAAAGGGGAATGGATCTGGCGCGATCGCAACGGTAATGGCAAATTTGAAAAGAACGAATATGATACCAACAAAGATTATCCCTATATCGGCGGCTGGTGGGTAGATAGCAAAGGAGATGTTTGGAAAGCTTTGCGAACAGAAGATGGCATTCGCCACTATCCTTTACAGGGAATAGATGCTAAAGGCAACCCCATCTACAACTATGGTTCGATGGAAAAGCAAACTACTCCCCGCATATTTAACGACTTGCGGCGGATCGAATATTTCCCCGAAACAGATAGTATGTATTTGTCAGGCTTTACAGCAGATCATCCCGCATTCGGTGATGATACTGGAGTTGCTGGATCTGAGATTGCCCGTTTTGACAATTGGAGTAAAGGAAATCGTACCCCCAAGTGGCGAGTTGTGATTCCCTACGACACCACCGGCAAACGCGAAGTGTCTACAGCAGCCATGAGTGTAGCGGGCGATCGGGTATTTGCCGTGACAGTCAAAACCGCAGAGGTATATGTCTATAATGCCAAGACGGGAGCGCAAGTACAACAGTTAAAACCAGGCCCAGAAGTTGGTAGCGAAAGTGGCTGGATTGATATACCCTACGGTATCCGCGCATTTCGTCGTTCAAATGGCGAGTATTTAGTATTTGTAGAAGAAAATTGGAAAGGAAAAGTGATTATGTATCGGCTGGCGGAGTGAGCATTTACAATTACTAATTCGTAATTAAGAGTCCCAATTATAAATTACGAATTTTTTTATAATTTGTGAACTCTTCTGGGATAAAATCTATTGGTCAAGGGATTTTGATTAAATTTACAATTTTGGCAGTTTTTGATTTCTTGATATAAAACTTGGCGTTTACTCCCGTGTCAGGCAATTACACTCACTTGCAGTAATTTGTCAATTGGAGGCTATGTAATCAATGAAAAGCTTTTTCCCCTTAGCCGCAGCGCAGGTAGCTACTAGTTTGGCACTCTGTGCGACTTCCATGATTGCTTCTACTAATCTGGCTCAAGCTGCTGATTTAACATTTAACTGGAAGGGTGATGCTGGTTATTCGGCTTCTGGCTCGTTCAGCTACAATGAAACCACTACCCCAGCCATAATTTCCGAAAGTGGTGCGGGAAGTACAAAAGCCTTGCAGTCACTCAATATTTCTTTTTTCAGTCCATCACAGGAGTTGATTGGAACTAAAAATGAGGTTGTTAATGGTGTATCAAGCAATCAGTTTTTCCAGTTTAATTTTGACACGACTACAGGCAATTTATCTGGAGCTTTTGATGTAGGCACTGGTAGTGGTATAGGTGATGTTTTTCTCAGCAATGTTGAGGCTCCGGGCCGTATCTTCATCTCTCCGGGGGCGACCTCTTATCTTTACCAAAATACTACAGCAGACAAGAGTCAATTGCTCGATTCGAGTCAGAATCAGATTAAAGCATCTGCGGTTCCTGAACCGACAACTATTTTGGGAACCCTGTTAGTTGCTATGTTGGGTGTAACACTCAGCAGCAACAGAACTGTTTCCAAAAAAAATATAATCTGATGAGGCTCCCAACTTTTCTGGTTAAGTCGGGAACCATCAAAATAGCAAAGATTTGCATATTTACAGCAGTTTCCGATCAAACCCGCCACAAAGATTAAGTTACAAAATTAAGTCTTGCATTGGTTTTAATCTTTTTATCTGTGGCACGTTTGAATGCAATTTGCTGTAAGAAATAAATAAAATGCTTCATGCGTCGAGACTCAATTTTTTACAAACTGTTTCAACAATCTCCCACTCTTTTATTTGAACTATTGACAAATCCGCCGACAAATGCAGATGCTTATCGATTTGATTCGGTAGCTGTCAAGGAACCCAAATTTGAAATTGATGGGGTATTTCTCCCACCAGAAAGCGAGACTCCTGGAGTTGTATATTTCTGTGAGGTACAGTTTCAAAGAGATGAACAGCTTTATGAAAGAGTATTTGCTGAATCTTCACTATATTTTTACCGCAACCGCGCCAGATTTAACGATTGGCAAGCAGTTATAATTTATCCATCTCGCAATACCGAACAAAGTAACATTTACCCTCATCGGGGATTTCTCAATAGTAATCAAGTGCATCGGGTGTATTTGGATGAATTGGGAGATATTCGCCAATTACCTTTATGGGTAGCACTGATGGTACTAACTACGGTAGACGAAGAACAAGCACCAGAAGAAGCAAGGTATTTGTTAACAAGAACCAATCAAGAAGTACCATTAGCAGAGGGTCGCATCATAATAGAGATACTGACGACGATAATGATGTACAGGTTTGAACAATTGAGCCAAGCGGAGGTAGAGTCTATGTTAGGAATAACACTACAGCAAACGCGAGTTTACCGAGAAATCAAGGAAGAAGGACGAGAGGAAGGACGAGAAGAAGGACGACAAACGATGGCTAATACTATTTCCCGACAATTAACTAAGCGGCTTGGAGAACTTTCTGAGGAAATGCGCTCCTCAATCTCTGGTTTACCTTTTCCTGTTCTCGAAGAATTGAGCGATGCATTACTTGATTTTATTACCTTGGCTGATTTGCAATCTTGGTTACAAGGGCAATAAATTAAACTACCTCTTCTTGCTTTTGAGTTAGATACATTGCAATTCCTTTCTCGTAGTAAGCTGCCTCATTAATAAAAATAGGATAAACAGTAGACTCTCCCTCATAAAAAATATCTTTTCCTGCAAAAGTCAGAAATATTGGCTCCCCTGGATTCAAAGGTTCATAATCCCTAAACTGAAGCTGGGGATGAATCATAGCTTGAATCTCCCCGCCATCCCTTCTAGGATAATCGATAGTCTCAATGTATTGATAGAGTGTAAGTGTGTTGTTTGTCTGCGGAATACTACCTTGTTTGCACCCTTCAAAATAGTCTAAAATTGCATAAATAAGCTGCTCTGTTTGTTGAAACAATTCGGCGTTTAAGATATTCTGAGCCACAGCCCCAACTTCTATCACAAAACCCAGTTCGCACAAAGAACGCAGAAAACCACCTTCTCTTGATTGTGGATTTACAAAAATCTTGACCATCGGATTTATCGAAGTCAAATAAGCACCTAACCGAAGTAAAAAAGGATTCATCTCACAAAAAATCAGACTTAACCCCATGTTGGCAGTTGTGCTGTGCAAATCAATAATTACATCTACAAAAGGCTGATTTTGCGGTTGCAGTATTTGTTGGATTGCTCTCGCCCGTATATCTTCATAACTTGAGAGTTGGAGATTTTGTAAGCTTTGATTGGTGAAACAACGGTTTAAATCTTTGTCAATATACCGTTTACCTTCTTCAATCGCTTTGAGATTACCAAGTAATGCCAGAGTTTCAAAACTCGATCTGTTAATTAAATTTGGATATTGCTGAAATCTTTTAACTAGATGTACTCCTGTTAACTCATTACCGTGGTTTCCTCCAACGATCGCAACTCGTTCAATCTGACTCATAACAACCTCACTGGCTCCCCTACGGTTATTGAGAATGGTGCAAGATACAAGATAGAAGTATAACTGCTGCTGGCTAAATCTTGTAAAAGACTAACGCGAACGCTCCATATTCGAGCCAAAATGTGATAACTGTTAAGCTGTTAGCTTTGGCACAAAAGGAGAGGAAATTTATGGAGTATAATTTTGAAGCGATTGCTGAACTTTACAAAAACGCTCTCCTCAACGATGTCCTCCCATTTTGGGAAAAATATTCTCTCGATTGGGAGCAAGGCGGCTATTTCACCTGCTTAGACCGCTACGGCAAAATTTATGATACAGATAAATTTATCTGGCTGCAGAACCGCCAGGTGTGGACTTTTTCGATGCTTTACAACCAGCTAGAAAAACGCGAAAACTGGTTGAAAATTGCCAGTAATGGCGCTAACTTTCTCGCCAAACACGGCAGAGATAGTGACGGGAACTGGTACTTTGCCGTCACCCGTGAAGGGAAACCATTAGTTCAACCTTACAATATCTTCTCTGATTGCTTTGCAGCAATGGCATTTAGTAAATATGCACTTGCTAGCGGCGAAGAATGGGCAAAGGATGTTGCAATGCAGGCTTATAACAACGTATTACGCCGCAAAGATAATCCAAAAGGCAAATATAATAAAACCTATCCAAACACACGCCCGATGAAATCATTGGCTGTACCGATGATTTTAGCCAACCTGACTCTAGAAATGGAATGGCTGCTGCCAAAGGAAACACTAGAGAATGTCTTGGCTGAAACTGTCCGCGAAGTAATGACCGATTTTCTCGACCACGAACGGGGGCTAATGTACGAAAATGTTGCCCCTGACGGTTCTCACATAGATTGTTTTGAGGGGCGGCTGATTAATCCAGGTCACGGTATCGAAGCGATGTGGTTTATTATGGATATCGCCCGTCGCCAAAACGATACCAAAACTATTAACCAAGCCGTTGATGTGGTGTTAAACATCCTAAATTTTGCTTGGGATAGCGAGTCCGGTGGATTGTATTACTTTATGGATGCAGACGGTCATCCCCCACAACAATTGGAATGGGATCAAAAACTGTGGTGGGTTCACCTAGAGTCTTTGGTTGCATTAGCGATGGGCTATCGCCTAACGGGGCGTGAGGTCTGTTGGGAATGGTATCAAAAGATGCACAACTACACCTGGTCACATTTTGCTGATTCAGAATCCGGTGAATGGTTTGGCTACCTGAATCGGCGTGGTGAAGTATTGTTAAACCTTAAAGGTGGCAAATGGAAAGGATGTTTTCACGTACCGCGGGCATTGTACCTTTGTTGGCAGCAATTTGAGGCATTGCGATCGCAGTTATGATTTTTATCCGAGCTAAAAATTAAATATAAAATTAGCTAAGAATTTTTGAGAGGTGAGGCACTGAACGAAGCAGAATTGGTGACTCAACTAGTTCAAGCCAATGAATTAACTGGACTTCACTATTTATGTCTGCACAAGTTGATTCTCTGTTATCTGTTTGAAAACAGGAACAGGCTTAGGATTATCAATTATCCACTCTATTATAGAAAAACATCAAGAGAAACTAAGTATCATATCCGAGCCAGGCAATGGAGCAGAGTTTTCTCTCTCTATCCCCTTAAATTGCTAAAGTAATAATAAACTTCGTTCCCTTTCCAAAAGTTGATGAGCAGTTAATTTGTCCATTGTGTTTATCGGTAATAATTTGGTGGCTGATAGCTAATCCTAGCCCAGTTCCCTTACCCACAGCCTTAGTTGTAAAAGATGGGTCAAAAATTTTAGCTTGCACTTCAGGAGGCATTCCAAAAGCATTATCTTCAATGCAAATGGTAACAGTTTCTTGCTGACGATCGACTGATGTAGCGATCGTGATGGTATGAGGGACAGCAGCAGCAATTTCTTGAACTGAGTGGTTTTGATGGAGGTCATCAAATGCATCAATTGCATTGGCAATAATATTCATAAATACCTGGTTAATTTGTCCAGGATAGCAAGTGATTAGAGGTAACTCACCATATTGTTTGAGCGTCTCGATTTTAGGGCGGTTTCCTTGACCTTTTAACCGATGTTTTAAGAGCATTAAGGTAGTATCAATTCCTTGATGAATCTGAAACTCCACCATAGATGAGATATCAGATCGAGCAAAGGTTCTCAAAGAGAGGCTAATGTCTTTCAGAAGACCAATTCCCTGATGCATTGATCCCAGAATTTTTGGTAAATCTTCACCTAGATACTCTAAGTCAATTTCTTCAACTAGTTGTTCAATTTCTGGGTCTGGATGTGGTAGTTTCTGCTGTTGGAGATTCACCAAACGCAGCAGATTCTTCATATATTCTTCAAGATGAGAGCAATTTCCACTAATAAAACCAATCGGGTTATTAATTTCATGACCAATGCCTGCAACAAGTTGTCCAAGAGTGGACATTTTCTCACTCTGGATTAGTTGTAATTGGGTGTGTTGTAACTTTTGTAGAGATTGGCTTAATTCTATGGTGCGTTCTTGCACTCTTTGTTCTAAGGTACGGGTAAGATGGGAGATTTTTAGATGTAACTTTAATCGAGCAATAACTTCTTCTTGCTGAAAGGGTTTGGTAATATAGTCAACTGCACCAATTTCTAGTCCTTTCACTTTGTCTGTGGCATCGGCCAAAGCAGTCATAAAAATAACCGGAATATTCTGAGTGATGGAATTGGCTTTTAGTCTGCGACAAGTTTCAAATCCATCAATTCCTGGCATCATCACATCCAAAAGAATGAGATCGGGAACGGCATATTCTGTTTGTTCAATAGCCGACTCTCCATCAGTTGCCATGAGTGTTTTCCAGCCACATCCCTGAATTGCTTCTGATAGGACTTTGAGATTGTTGGGATTATCATCTACCAAAAGGATATACATTGGCTTCAAGAGAGGTTCAAACATCATTGATGTGACTCAGTTGTTACAAAATTTTTAAGGAACTTACGGATTTTTCCTGTTTGGAAGTTGACAGTAAATTGGCTTAACTCAGTTGCAAAGGGAGTTAGCTGACTATCTTGCTTAATTAACTCTTTTATTATTCCCTCGATCGCCGGAATATCTCCCATCATTGCTAGATGATAAAGTTGTTGTAAAACATCCTGGGATGGCAGAATCAATTCGGCATCGGCTTTCTGTTCGGGTTGGGAAAGTGATTTTTGAGGTGTGGATTGAGCATAAATCCACTCCACTTTTAGCAGCGATAGCAGTGCATTAAATAGCTCATCAACTTGCAGGGGTTTCGGCAAAAAAGCTGTAGCCCCGGCTTCAAAACTTCGTTGTCGATTTTCCTCAAATACACTGGCACTAGAGACAATAATCGGAATAGTACGGGTTTGTGGATTTTCTTGTAAGTGAACCATTAACTCAAAGCCATCCATGTTAGGCATGGCTAAATCCAGTAGAACCACATCCGGGTGATGTTCAGTTACCATCTGTAGTCCCTGTTTGCCATCGCTTGCTTTCAGGGTTCGACAGCCAATTCTTTCAAGCAAATTGGCCAACATAGAACAATGGTTAGTATCATCATCAACAATGAGAATTTGAGGCGCACTACCCCGAATACCGATGATTTTTTGATGGGTTGGGGCTGCATCTATACCTGGCGTAGATATCGTTTCTATCTGCCAGTCATGGGAAACTGGTACTGTTACAATCAAATCCAGCCAAAAGAGACTACCTTCACCCAGATGACTCTGTACTTGAATTTGGCTGCCCATCAATGTTGCAATTCTTTGACTGATTGCTAATCCCAAGCCAGTACCTTCAGATTTTCGCCCTGCTTCACCTACTTGCTCAAAAGCCAAAAAGATTTTCTCTAGTTGGTCTGCTGACATTCCAATACCCGTGTCTTCAATCTGGAAGCGAATTTTCTGATATGTCATTTGTCCATTGTCATTTGTCATTTGTTTAAATTCTTGACTAATGACATCTACTTTAAAGGTGACACTACCGTTGTCTGTGAATTTAATAGCGTTGCCTAGTAAGTTGATCAAAACTTGCCGTAGCCGTTTTTCATCAATTTCAATGGCAATTGGTAAGCGATCGCTGATTAAAATATTAAATCCAATCCCTTTTTGTTTGGCTCGGATACTGCAAATTTCGGTGACACCATGCAAGAAAGTGGACAAGTTGACAGCAGTTGCAAGCAATTCTAATTTCCGAGCTTCAATTTTTGAAAGGTCAAGAATATCATTGATTAGCATCAGCAGGTGTGTTCCACATTGGTAGATAATGCTGACTCCTTCCAGATTTTTCTCTGTCATGTTTGGCGATACTTCTAGCACCTGAGCAAAACCAAGGATGCCATTAAGCGGTGTGCGTAGTTCATGGCTCATATTTGCCAGAAACTCGCTCTTTGCTTCGTTCGCAGCATCAGCAGCTTGCTTTGCCTCCAACAGTTCATGAGTTCGCTCTTCAACTTTGAACTCTAGGGTTTTGGAATAATCTAATAGTTGAGTGTTGGCAATTTCTAGTTGCTGATTGGCTTCTTCTAACCGCCTCTGTTTATAGGCATTTGTGGTTGCAATCACGCTGCTGATGAATGCGGCTAAGGTGGGTGTGACTGGAATCAGAATGCCATCTAAAAACATCCCATAGCTGCTCCCCACAAATACGGCACTGATGCTTACTGTTGCCCAGAGAATTTTTCCACCAGGAATCCGCAGCCTGCGACTAGATAAGAACCAACTACCACAAGAACCGATCGCAGACCATAAAATAATCCAGAACGACACAGCCCGACCAGAAAGGCCGTGCAAAGTTCTCTTGGCAATTTTTGCCTCTTGTACCAGTTGATGGGCAATATTGGCGTGGACAACAACCCCAGGTGTAGGTTTTTGAGTAGAGAGCCAGGAAGAACTAAAGGGTGTATTGAAGAAGTCATTGGTACTAGCGGCGGTCGATCCAATAAACACCATGCGATCGCGCATTAAGTTGGCTGGAATTCGCCCTGCTAAGACATCGCGCATGGCAACTGTCCGAAATGCCGCATCTGTTCCATGCCAATTGAGCAAAATTTGATAGCCGCCTAAATCAGCATCGGAGTAGCCTGCTTCTTGATTGTCTAGTGGTAGGTAAATTGCTTTACCCAACTGAAACTTTTGCTGCTTGGGGTCAATACTTTCTAAAGTAATCTTGTCGGCTTCCAGGTACTTGAGCGCCACCTGGGTTGCCAATCCAGCTTTGAGCGTGTTTTGCTCTTTGGTATCAACTGCCGTCAGCAAAGCGCGACGCACAAAGCGATCGCCATCCAATACCAAATCCGCTAATCCAACTCGATCGAGTTTCTTCAATTCTGGTGGGGGATTGACACGCTCTCCGGTGATTTTCTCAACGCCGATCAAATTGGGAGTGCTGCGGAAGATTTTGACTAGTTCTTCATATCCGCTTCCCTCTGGTAAATCTCGGTAGAGATCCAATCCGATGGCTTTAGGTTGCTGCGCCCGAATCTTTTCTAGTAATTTTGCTAATGCCCAATCGGGAATTGGCCATTTTCGCACCGATTGGATATCGCGCTCATCGATTGTAACAATCACAATTTCATCAGCGATCGCCGGGAAAGATCGCTGACGAACCCATTCATCACGAATTTTCCATTCAAGTAAATTGAAAAATCCCAACGATTGCCCGACAATGACAGTCAAAGCAACTGTGGGAGTAATAATCAAAACGCTACGAGTGCGTTGGATGAAAGTCTGGAATCTGCGCCACATGGGGAATGGGATGGGGAATGGGGGAAAATAACCAATGCCTAAATTACTGTTAATTAGTAGGCGCTAATAACGGAGCTGTGACAATCTCTTTTAAGCTAACTGAAGAGAGGAGTTCTTCCCATTGCTTGGTAAGAGTTACGTTAGTAGGTTGAGCGCTATGTAGGGCTGCAAGTGTTGCCACGCAGTCATACCAAACGCCATTTTTACCAAAGGCTGTCGCTCGCTTCAAAGCATCTTGCTGCTGCATCGCTGTTGCCAGTTCAGCACTAGGCTGGATACGTTGAATCCAACCATCGACATAAGGGGTACTTGGGCTAAGTTGTCCATCAACTTTAACAGCTAGGAACCAATGGTAGTTTTTCCCAACTACTAAAGCGGGTGCATCGGCTGGTAATTTGACAGCGATCGCTCCAGCTTTCAGAGCAATAGGAATGGTCATTTGATACTGCGTATTGTCAGTTTCGTCCTTGAGGCTGAACACAGCTTCTTCTGCATTAGAAACAGGTAGATATACCAAAATTGTGGGACGTTCAGACACTGTTGTGCCATAGAAGCTTTGTGGTACGAGGGCGATTAGAGCTGCCGGGCCTGCCGATTTAGTTGAAGTATTTAAGTAGTAAGTACCAACGCGAGAAGCTCCCCCACTTGCCTGTTGAGGAGTGCCTTTATCAGCACTAGGTGTAAACAAACTACCACGGGAAGCTCCTCCCGTTGCTTGTCTAGGAGCGCCTTTACCAGCACTGGGCGTAAACAAACTACCACGAGAAGCCCCTCCCGTTGCTTGTCTAGGAGCGCCTTTACCAGCACTGGGCGTAAAGAAATTACCACGGGAAGCTCCTCCCGTTGCTTGACTAGGAGCGCCTTTACCAGAAGTAGGGATAAAGAAATTACCACGGGAAGCTCCTCCCGTTGCTTGGCTGGGAGCGCCATTGTTAATTGGTGGGGTAAATGTAACAGCATTGGCACTGTTCCATGTACTACTAGCAAACAGAGCGAGGATGCTCAATGTACTAGCTAAATATCGAAGCTTCATAATGTTACACTTCCTGAAAGAAAAGGTAAAACTGAGTAAATTTATTCTGATTGTGAGAATAAGCTTGGACAATTAATTCATCTAACAGCCAAAGGCTTAAATAACTACTATCAATATAAACCAAATTTAACTTATTTAATGTAAAATTTAGTTCTAATTAGCATAGCCTAGATCAATATAATTACGTAGCTAACGAGAGAGGTAAGAGAAGAGGTAGATTGAGGCTCATGATTTACAGCAGTTTGCTTTTTAACAGCAAATCGGAATCAAACGCACCACGGACAAAAGTACTAAAACCAATGCTGGGCTTTGTTTTAGAATTAATTTTTGTGGCGGGTTTGATAAAAAACTGCTGTAAGTGAAGTGCAAGATGTAGGACTCAAAACTGAGATATCAAGCAATAGCGCTAAAACCATTACGAGATTCGCTGATGCCGCCGACGATCGCACTGATGTGATTTTGCTGGAGCGATCGCAGGTGTAATGGTTATTGTTAAACACAAGCTCAAAATACTTAGATTGATATAGAGCCACCGACGTTGTTTGATTGGGAAAAGCACAAGTAATTGCCGAGATTAATGTTTAATAATTTATGTATTAAATTACCTTCAGTTTGTTAGATAATTCTTGGCAAATTAACTCTTGGAAATCCCCGCACAATTTAACTGTGGCTCTACATGTGTGGGAGATTGCGCCGCAATTAATTCAACTTGACCCTGTGTATTAAATTGCCAACCAGTAGCTTGGACAATGACTTCTGGGGATGCTGGGATCTGGGCAGTTACCTGACTTTTTTTGCGGTATCCTGAGATGTCGCGGGTATCAGACCAAGTGCGATCGCTCCCCACCTGTTGAAGTGGATTTTGCGGCACACCACCCCGTCCCGTTGCCACAAAACTACTACCATTTGTATTAGCGCAACCTGTAGCAATTTGCTGCGATGGATCAGTGACATTTGCTGGTAATTCCACTAAGCCAGAATTGGGATCGACACCAATGTTATTAACTTGAACTGTACCGTTAACCCCAAATTGCGAACTGGCAGTGATGTCGTTTTCGGGAGTTAGTTGGGGACGATATTTCAGCCCGATAATTCCCTGAGTAGTGATTTGAATATTGCCACCCTTTCCTTGGACTGCATTGGCAATAATATCGCTGTTATTTAATCCGATAATAATGGGTGCATCGATGTTAATATTACCTCCATTTCCATTACCGCCTGCTGTTGCGGCGATCGCGCTATTGTCTCGGAGAAATAACAGGTTTGTGGTTTGTAAGCTAATATTGCCACCATTACCAGATTCTGTTTGGGCTTGAATAAACCCCTGATGATTTAATCGGATCGTGTCTGCATCGATCTTCAGAGTGCCACCGTTTCCACTGCCTTGACTAGTGACACTGACCGTTCCGCCATTGGTCAAGGTCAACTTTGGGGTGGTAATATTCACAGTACCTGCATTAGCCGTCAATATATTTGGCAGACCGAATCGCTGCCGCAATAGGGGATCGGGTCGAATGGTAGATGCATTAATGTTGCTGTTATTTGCTCTGCCGCGATCGCTAACTGTAATCGATTCGCTGGCATTAATGTTTAAGTCTCCCCCATTACCGATAAAAAATGCGGTGGCAGCAACTGCTCCTCCATCCAGAATTTGCAAGTTGGCGGTATTCAACGTTAAAGTTTTTGAATTTCCAGTGGCAAATGTAACTATACCGATATTACTATAAAATCCTGAAGGGCTTTCTCCCGTCACCGTTGTCCTAGTGTTGCGAATCGTGACTTTACCGCTAGACCCATTGCCAAATGTACTCGAAGACAGTGAAGCACCACTTGATACTAGTAGACTATTACCATTGATTACCACATCGCCGGCATTTCCCGTACTTAAGGTAGTAGTGTTAAGGGTGGTGACAACACTAGGATTAATAGGTGAAAAACCAGATAAATCAATTGCCATTGCCTCAATTTGAATATTGCCACTAGGAGCCAATCCGAATGTTGAGCTATTCAAACCTGCTCCCTGAGTGAGGGTTAAACTGGGAGTAATAATGCTAATGTTTCCACCAGCTCCCCGACCAAAAGCTTCATCGCGAATCCCACTCCGAATTGTGGCATTAGATGTTGTGCCTATTAGATTAATCGCCTTTGTCGCCTGGAGGTGAATGTCACCACCGGGGAGATTACCGAGATTTCGTGCCAGTATCAGAGATCCATCAGTAAATTGAATTCGTTCACCCCGAATTTGAACGGAACTGGCATTGATCCCACTCACATCTAATAGCGATCGCTCTGCTAGCTGAATATCTCCAAAGTGTTGTATATCTCCATACCCTAGTGTGTAGCCTCGTTGGTTTGGTGTGAGGCTGACAAGTCCTGCACCGCTCACACTCCCTAATTCTACTTGTCCTTGGTCGGCGCTCAAGGTTGCTCCATTTAGATGTAGGTCGCCACCCACTAAAGCGATCGTGTTTCCAGGCTGTACTTGCAGTTTTGTAGAACTGGGAATCCGAACCAAGGGAGCCAGAGCCATTCCACTGGTTCCGGTTAAGGAGTGTCCTGTACCTTGAACGGTTATCGGTGCAGGATTGCTGCCCATTTGCAAGCCAAGGGGAACATTGATAGTCAATAATGGAGGAGCTTGAGGATTAATGGTGCTAAACTCAGCACCATTACTAAATTTAATGCTCTCAGCAGTTGTCCCAATAAACGAGCCGCCAATATTAAGTTTGGCATTGGCGCTGAAAACTATACCACTAGGATTGATCAGAAACAGATTAGCGCTACCATTTGCCTGAATTAAACCATCAATATGGGAAACATTACCCCCGGTTACACGACTGAAGATATTTTGCACATCTGCGGCATTATTGAAAAAAGCCGAGCCGTTGGTGGGAACTGAGAATTGGCTGAAGCTGTGGAAGAGGTTGTTGCCAACACGGTTGCCGTTGGTGATGGTGAAGTTATTGCCATTTTGGGAGACACTACTATTAAGGGTGCTATCAGGAGTTACCTGAGCGTTAGTAGATTTGTTCCCCAGAAGTATTGCCCCTAAAGGTAGCATCATTCCAATTGTCAAGATTCTATTCACCAAACTTGAACAAGTATAGGTAGCTTTCATAACTTAGTTCCCAATTAATAGCCTAATAGCTAGAGTTCCCTAAATCGAATTATTCCTTTCAGCAAACAAGGCAAAAGAAAGAAAAAATAAAAAGATTTGTTACTCTCCGAGAAGCCGCCTTGCATCTATAGGACTCCTATTTGATTTTTGAACAAAATTAGGTATTGTAGGGGAGCCAGTGTGTTGCGGAGGTTCCCCTACGTATCTTCTCAGAAATCAAACCGGATTCCTATATGAGACACGCAGTGCAAGAAACAAGGTGTTCTTGTTCAATCCCCGAAATTGATTTCCGGGGATTCTCTTTTTACTTTTTAATTTGTGTGGAGAAAATGCGAAATTGAAGAAGAATTTTGACTCCTGAATTCTGTTTGATAGCAGACTTCTAACTCAGCACTCTCATTGCCTGAGTTGGTATCCATACAGTAAAAATTGAGCCAATACTGATAGTTGATTCTACTTCAATTCGACCCCGATGAAGTTCTACAAGTTGTTTAGTTAAAGCTAATCCAATTCCAGTACCTTCGTAGCGGCGACGATAGGGTGTATCGAGTTGCTGAAATTTCTCAAACAGTAATGGTAATTGTTCTTCGCGGATACCAATCCCGGTATCTTCCACTTGAAAAATAGCAGTATCATCTTCTACCCAAAGGCGTAAGGTAACGCTACCACTTTCGGGGGTAAATTTAATCGCATTAGTTAACAGATTCGAGAGAATTTGAGCTATTCGTTCTGCATCACCGATAAAGCGATCGCGCCTGGGATCGATTTGCAAATCAAGTATAAGATTAATTTGTTCGCTTGTTGCTTTTTTTCGTAGTGATTCTATAGCATTTTCAGCAACATTCACCAAAGAAAATTCCGAAATATTTAAAGCTGTCTTACCAGCCTCGATTTGCGATAAATCGAGGATGTCGTTAATCATTTCTAATAAATGTTCTCCACTGTCGTGGATGGTTTGCAGATAACCCCGTTGTCGTTGGCTCAATTCACCCAAAGGCCAGCGTAATAACGTCGAAGACATCCCAATCACATAAGTTAAAGGCGTGAGCAATTCATGACTGATAGTAGCGAGAAACTCACTTTTGATCCGGCTAGCAGCTTCGGCGGCGAGGAGAGCATCACGTAGAGCCATTGTGCGCTCAATAACTCGTTGTTCGAGATTTTGTTTTTCTTGGGTGAGGGTTTGCATTAACTCAGCTTGGTGAATTGCGATCGCTAATTGTTCTGCGATCGCAACCAGCAAGTTTTTTTCGCTATCATTCCACTGATGGGGTTCATTGCACTGATGAGCAATCAGCAATCCCCACAGTTTGTCCTCAAACATAATCGGTGCAGCAAACTTAGCCCTAACTTGGCATTCCCTTAAAAAATTCAACAAACACTCTTCCAGAGCATAAGTTTTTTCAACATCATCCACAGCTAAGGTAAAGCCTTGGCGATACTTCTCCCAACATTGAGAGGTTCGGATAAAGCAATTTTCTTCTGTGTAATTCAATACCGAGCTAATCGCATCTGTAGCACGAGCTTCATAGACAATATAACCTCCATATTGTTGGTAGTCTTCTAATAGGGTTTTATTATTAACTGCTACAAAAGGCGAGTGTTCGCCGTTGTTTTCATGTATAGAAAAATAGATTTTGCAAGGTTCCCTAACTGATAGTTCCATACCTATTGTCAATGCCGTTTCATTCAGAGGAATAGTATCAGACTGGTATGGTTGAGTACTAACTTGGGAACCTGCAAATTTATAAATTACTAATCTGTCTAATTCTAGAAACTCACGCACCTGTGTAATCGCCGTTGCCATAATGACCGGCAAATCCAGGCTTTTGCGGATCTGTGTTGTTACCTGATTTAATAGCCGTTCTTGGGAAATCTGTTTTTTTAAAGCATCTTCCACCGGCTGACAGATATAAACTGCTGGCCCAATTGGGCTTGGAGGTGCTATTATTTCTTGGTTCGGCTGAGTTAGGAGATATTCTAATAACAACAGCGTGAATTGACTTTGGAGCGTAGCATCATTAGGTCTAATAATTTGCTGATAGCGTTCGAGATTTTGGTGAGTATAAGAATCGCACTCAAACAAGTCTCTCAATTCATAGACAAAAGAAGCGATCGCCTGTAAATTAAACGTCAACTGAACATTGATTTCTGAATAAATTTCTTCTCCCTCTGTTTCCCTGCTTCCTTGCTCAAAGGTTCCTACCAAAAGGACGCTAAACTGCTCAGAAACCACTAATGTAAACCTTTGCCTTTGCCACTCCACAGGTATGTAAATCCGCACCAACGTAGCTTCTGTCAGTATCAAAGCGGCACTTCCCACCGTTTGAGCCATCTGTTCTAACAATTCCCGAAGCTGATTAAATACAACAATAGGCAAGGTTCGAGAAAAGCTCAAATCAGGAGAACTAAGCATTTTCAATCATTTTGGTGAAAGGGCGCTGCATCCAGGGAAAAAAGTTTGTTTTGATTATGTACTAACCAACAGTTTAAAACGGTAACACAGGATTATGCATCGTATAAGTAGCACATCGGGTGGATGGAATCAGTCAGAGGGTTTAATTTTTCTAGAACAAACTCCCGCGCCTTTCGTGTTGATTACGGCTGCTGATACCGACATTCAAACCTTGGCAGCTGCGGTGACAAAGTTACCCCCAAGCTTTCCGGCATTAAGAGTCGCCAACCTATTGCAGTTACAGCAACAATTAAGCATAGATACTTATGGCGAGCAAGTTTTAGAACTTGCCCAAGTAATTATTTTGCGCCTATTAGGAGGACGCTCTTACTGGGGTTATGGCTTAGAGGTAGTGCAAGAACTTGTGGAACGTAATGGTAGAACCCTAATTGTAATGCCAGGGGATGACGCTTTTGATCCCGATTTAATTTCTCAGTCTACCCTGCCCTTGGGTATTGTTAACCAAGTATGGCAGTATTTTAGCGAAGGCGGTGTGGAAAATTTTGTTAATGCTCTGCAATTTATTTCCGACAGTTGCTTGTCAACTGCATATAATCCCCCACCACCACAGCCGATTCCGCGTGTGGGATTGTACGAGTGGGCAGCAGGGGAGCAGGGGAGCAGGGGAGCAGAGGGGCAGGGGGGCAGGGGAGAGTTAGAACTCCGTTCATCCACCTCGGAATCTCAAATCTCTCAATCCCCAGTCCCCAATCCCCAATCCCCAATCCCCAATCCCCAATTCCCAGTCCCCAATCCCCAATCCCCAGTCCCCAGTCCCCAATCCCCAATCCCCAAAATCGGCATCCTTTTTTACCGCGC
>NZ_JBALBW010000101.1:0-3494 GCF_036919895.1 Nostoc sp. | reverse complement strand
GGGAGCAGGGGGGCAGGGGAGCAGGGGGGCAGGGGAGCAGGGGGGCAGAGGTGAGATATTGTACAATTTCTTTCCCCTCTGCTCCTCCGCCCCTCTGCCACTTCTTCGCTTAAAGCTTGTGAGAAATGCGGGTGTAGGCGTAGCCTGTCATAGACATCGCTAAAATAGCACCATCGGGAAAAGTCCGTTCAGAACAGTATTTTAGTTTTAAATTAGAAAATAGGTAACACATTAAATTATCACAAAATTACCAATCCTAAATTGCCACTGGAGATACACGCGGATATACGCTAAGAATGTTTGGATAATTAGGGACTGGGGACTAAAGACTAGAAATTAGTGACTAGGTAAAAGTCTTTCCAATCCCCAATTCCCAGTACCCAAGCCCCAAGCCCCAATCCCTAAACTAAAAATCAAAAGTCTAAAATTTTAAAGATGCAACCTACAGATCCAAATAAATTTACTGATAAAGCCTGGGACGCAATTGTTAAATCTCAGGATATAGTCCGTGCTTATCAACAACAGCAACTAGATGTTGAACATTTAATTATTGCCCTGTTAGAAGAACCTACAAGTCTAGCAATACGCATCCTGGCTCGATCTGAAGTCGATCCAATCCGCTTGCAGGAGCAACTGGAAGCTTTTACCCAACGTCAACCGAAAATTGGTAAAAGCGATCAGCTTTACCTTAGCCGCAATTTAGATGTTTTGCTAGATAAAGCCGAGGAAGCCAGAGTCAGGATGAAAGACTCCTACATTTCCGTAGAACACATACTTTTAGGCTTTGCTGAAGACGATCGCATTGGACGAAAGATCCTCAAAAGCTTTAGTGCGGATGCAGCTAAATTAGAAGCTACTATCAAAGCCGTTCGCGGTAGCCAAAAGGTGACAGATCAAACGCCAGAATCCCGCTATGAAGCGTTACAAAAATTTGGTAGAGATTTGACAGAACAGGCAAAAGCGGGAAAACTCGATCCGGTAATTGGACGGGATGAGGAAATTCGGCGGGTAATTCAAGTATTGTCTCGTCGGAGCAAAAATAACCCGGTATTGATTGGTGAACCTGGGGTAGGTAAAACTGCGATCGCAGAAGCTTTAGCACAACGGATGGTAAATGGTGACGTTCCCGAATCTCTGAAAAACCGCCAACTGATCTCTTTAGACATCGGTAGTTTAATCGCTGGGGCAAAATTGCGAGGAGAATTTGAAGAACGCCTGAAAGCTGTCCTCAAAGAAGTTATGGACTCTAACGGCCAAATTGTCCTGTTTATCGACGAACTACATACAGTAGTCGGTACAGGTTCCAGTCAACAAGGGGCGATGGATGCCGGAAATCTGCTTAAACCAATGCTGGCGCGGGGAGAACTGCGTTGTATTGGCGCAACTACCCTCGATGAGTTCCGCAAACACATTGAGAAAGATGCTGCCCTAGAACGCCGCTTTCAGCAAGTATTTGTCGATCAGCCAAGTGTGGAAAATACTATTTCCATTTTGCGGGGGTTGAAAGAACGCTATGAAGTGCATCACAATGTCAAAATTTCTGATTCGGCTTTGGTAGCAGCAGCAACCCTGTCAGCGCGTTATATTAGCGATCGCTTTTTGCCAGATAAAGCTATTGATTTGGTGGATGAAGCCGCAGCCCAGTTGAAAATGGAGATTACCTCCAAACCAGCAGAATTGGAAACCATCGATCGCCGCCTCATGCAGTTAGAAATGGAAAAGCTGTCATTAGCTGGCGAAGAAAAGGGTACTCCTCAAACTAAAGAACGTTTGCAGCGAATTGAGCAAGAAATTGCCAATTTGACTGAAAAACAGCAAATATTTAACGAGCAATGGCAAGGTGAAAAGCAGATATTGGAGGCGATAAGCGCCTTAAAGAAAGAAGAAGATGCGCTGCGAGTGCAAATTGAACAGGCGGAACGTGCTTATGACTTAAATAAAGCTGCCCAATTGAAGTATGGCAAATTGGAAGGAGTACAGCACGAACGCGAAGCCAAAGAAGCCAGCCTTTTAGAAATTCAAAACCAAGGTTCTACGTTGCTGCGAGAACAAGTTACCGAAGCTGATATTGCGGAAATCGTCGCCAAGTGGACAGGAATTCCCGTCAATCGCTTGTTGGAATCGGAACGCCAAAAATTGCTGCAACTAGAAAGTCATTTGCATCAACGAGTCATTGGGCAAGAAGAGGCTGTAGAAGCGGTAGCAGCAGCCATTCGCCGCGCCCGTGCGGGGATGAAAGATCCCTCGCGTCCCATCGGTTCATTTTTGTTCATGGGCCCCACAGGTGTAGGTAAAACCGAACTCGCCCGTGCTTTAGCTCAGTTTCTCTTTGATTCTGATGATGCCTTGGTGCGCTTGGATATGTCTGAGTATATGGAAAAACACTCAGTTTCTCGGTTAGTGGGAGCGCCTCCAGGATACGTAGGCTATGAAGAAGGCGGTCAACTTTCCGAAGCAGTTCGCCGCCGTCCTTACTCAGTGGTGCTGCTGGATGAAGTGGAAAAAGCGCACCCCGATGTGTTCAATATTTTATTGCAGGTGTTAGATGATGGGAGAATTACTGACTCTCAAGGAAGGACGGTAGATTTTCGTAACAGCGTTATTGTGATGACCAGTAACATAGGTAGCGAACATATCTTGGATGTATCTGGTGATGATTCCCAGTATGAAACGATGCGGAAGCGGGTAATGGAAAACTTGCGATCGCATTTCCGCCCAGAATTTCTCAACCGCGTCGATGATATTATTCTCTTCCATGCCCTCAGCCGCACAGAAATGCGGCATATCATCCGCATTCAACTCAAGCGAGTGGAAAATCTCCTGCGCGAGCAAAAAATCTTCTTTGAGATATCCCAAGCTGCTTGCGATCACCTTGTTGAATCAGGCTATGACCCAGTTTATGGTGCGCGTCCACTCAAACGCGCAATTCAGCGAGAAGTAGAAAACCCCCTCGCCACCAAGTTATTGGAGAATACTTTTATCTCTGGAGACACGATTATCATTGACAAAAATGAAAATGGTCTGTCTTTTAGTAAAAAAGTGCCGGTGAAGGTGTCAGTACCACAGATTGCTACCTAGTCGGAGAAGGCGATTAGAATTCACGTTACATAGATAAAACCCACCTGTGTGGGTTTATTTTTTTATTCTCTACGAGATGATGTGCCAATACGGTTCGGTTAAGCCAAGAGATGCGATAAATCGCCGTCAAGACGAAGGATTGATTATTGTAGAGACGGCGATTTATCGCGTCTTTGTGATTTATAATTTTCATCAAAAAACCCTAACCGAACCGTATTGGATGCTGTGCGATCGCAGAAACGGTAAAGTGAGAAAGCGATCGCTAAATCTAAATTGTTAGGACTTACGCACTGTACAAAAGAAGTATCTTGTGTATTAACGTAAATAGGTCATTTCAGGCTTTTGAAGGGCGCTTTTGATTGCTAGCGATCGCCAAAATATGATTGAAAAACCTAGCCAGAAGCGTTGAAAACTAT
>NZ_JBALBW010000100.1:0-40154 GCF_036919895.1 Nostoc sp. | reverse complement strand
GGAAGCCACCACCCTCGACAATATTGGCAGTGTCTACTCCTCATTAGGAGAAAAGCAAGAAGCGCTCAAATACTACAACCAAGCTTTACCCATACTTCGTGCAGTGGGGAACAGGGAAGTGGAAGCCACCACCCTCAATAATATTGGCGCTGTCTACGACTCATTAGGAGAAAAACAAGAAGCGCTCAAATACTACAACCAAGCTTTACCCATATTCCGTGCAGTGGGAGATAGAGGAGCGGAAGCCAACACCCTCAACAATATTGGCTTAGTCTACGACTCATTAGGAGAAAAGCAAGAAGCGCTCAAATACTACAACCAAGCTTTACCCATATTCCGTGCAGTGGGAGATAGAGAAGGGGAAGCTAGAATCCTCTTTAACATGGCTTTCCTAGAACGCGATCGCGGCAACCTCCAACAAGCCCTGACTCAAATTGAAGCAGCAATCAAAATTATTGAAGATTTACGCACCAAAGTTGATAGCCAAGAGTTGCGTGCTTCTTATTTTGCATCACAGCAAGGCATTTACAAATTCTACATCGACTTGCTGATGCAGTTGCACAAAAAAGACCCATCTCAAGTATGCGAATTAAATATCCAAGACCTCAAAATCAAAGATAGATGCGACGCATTAGCACTGCATATTAGTGAACGTTCTCGCGCCAGGGGTCTATTAGAACTGTTAACAGAAGCCAATGCCAACATCCGTAAAGGCGTTGACCCGCAACTACTGGCAGAAGAACAAAACTTGCAGCAGCAACTTGATGCTAGAGATCAACTGCGTCAAGAGTTACTGAATAAAACAGCACCCACAACCGCAATACAAAACCTCGAAAAAGAAATTGCCGACCTCCTTCACCAATACGAAGAACTGCAAACCAAAATCCGTACAAGTAGCCCCAAATATGCAGCACTGAAATATCCTGACCCTCTGAAATTAACTCAAATTCAGCAACAACTAGATTCAGATACCCTGCTATTGCAATATTCTTTGGGTAAAGAACATAGCTATCTTTGGGTTGTCACTCCGAATTCTCTTGATACTTATGAACTACCCGGACAGGAAAAGATAGAGAATGCTACAAATGATTTTCGTCAATCTCTGTTAGATAGAGCTTTTGCTCAAAACCTCAAAGCAGCAAAACAACTTAGTCAAATCATCTTCGCCCCTGTCGCTAACAAGTTAGGAAAAAAACGTTTAGTAATTGTCGCTGATGGTGCTTTGGAAAATATTCCCTTTGCGGCGTTAACTGACTTAACCTCTCAAGAATCTTATCAACCCCTGCTAGTCAACCATGAAATTGTTAATCTCCCTTCTGCTTCAACCATAGCTATCCTCAGACAAGAAACCAAAGGGCGCAAAGCAGCACCCAAAGCCCTAGCCATCCTTGCTAATCCAGTATTTAGTGCTGATGATTGTCGCGTAACTCATAAAGATAATTGCCTTGTGACAGGCAAACTAAATGATGATTCCTCAACTCCCGAATTCGACGAACAACGTTCTGCCCTAGCAAGGGCTGCCAAAAATCTCAACCGCGATGGTTGGGCCCCACTTGATGGTACTCGCCTGGAAGCAGAGGCAATTCTCAAACTCGTATCGCCAAAAGATAGTCTGCAAGCGGTTGATTTTGATGCTAACTACAACTGGGTAACTAACCCACAACTGAGTCAATACCGCATCATTCATTTTGCTACTCACGGCTTTGCTGATAACATCAATCCAGAGTTATCAGGAATCGTACTTTCGTTGATAGATAAACAAGGTAAACCCATAAGAGGTTATCTGCGACTAAACGATATCTTCAATCTTGATTTACCTGCTGATTTAGTGGTGCTAAGTGCCTGTAACACCGGACGCGGTAAGCAAGTTCAGGGAGAAGGCTTGGTGGGATTAACAAGAGGATTGATGTATGCAGGTTCACAACGAGTTGTGGTGTCTTTATGGAGTGTGAACGATGAGGGAACGAAGGAATTAATGAGCGAATTTTATCGTCAAATGTTGCAGCAAGATAAATCACCAACTGCTGCTCTTAGAGCAGCACAACTATATTTGTGGCAACAGAAAGAGTGGAAAGATCCTTATTTTTGGGCTGCTTTTACTGTACAAGGCGAATGGCAAAATAATTCCTAATGACCCTCTCTACGAGATGCTAAAAGCGAACGACATACCCGCTACGCTAACATCATTCGGAATTAATAATGAATTTGCAAGTATTAATTAACTAAGGAATTCTATCAATGACTAATAAGCATATCTACAAGCAATGTTTTGCTGGAATTATTGGTGCGATAACTTTAGGCTCTTGGGTATCAGTTTATGCACAGGCACAGACAGAAACTCAACAAATTAAACCACCAAAATTCAGCAAATTTCAAGAAGCATCTCAATTCAAACTACCCGCGAATGGAAAGCCTTTTAAACCTTCTGACCTCAATCAGTCGAAAAAAGCAGATGAAGCCAACCGGGGAATACCTCGCGGTATCGATGACCGTATCCCCATGACTAGCAGAAAATATCCTTGGTCAACTATTGGTCGAGTCCAAGGCACAACAACTGATTCCAAAAGCTATCATTGCACAGGAACTTTAATTGATGATGATATAGTTTTGACAAATGCCCATTGCGTTATTGACCCTGATACCCATAAATTAAGTCAAAAAATTCTGTTTATGCCAAATGTGATTAATGGTGTTGTGCAGGATGAAGTTCTAGTAGAGCAAGTTGTTTACGGTACAGATTTTACTGATAACAAGCTGACAAATCAGATAAACGACTGGGCACTTCTCAAAATTAATCAGCCTCTCGGTCGGAAGTATGGTCATTTAGGCTGGAAATCTTTGCGTTCTTCGACTCTCATTAATAACCCGAAAACGTTATCTTTTGTTGGCTACTCTGGGGATTTTCCCAATCCTAAGAAAAAAGGCTATGAAGACCTGACTGCTGGTAGAGGATGGACTGCAAGCTTTGAAGCTGGGTGTAGCATTGTTGGGGAGGAGTCAGGGATACTTTTGCATGATTGTGCTACCGCAGGTGGTTCTTCTGGCGGGCCTCTTATTGCATATCTTGGTGAACAACCCTATATTGTTGCCCTGAATAATGCTGAAATTAAGAACTTGGAAACCAATCAGGATATAACCAATCTGGCTGTAAAAATTGATTTCTTGGATAAGTTGGCTGCTGGTAATTAATCCTTGGTGATTTGATTTGAATTTTGTAGGACACGCATCTTGCCTGTCCTACAAAATAGTTGATTTCTAGAAGTTGCTTATGCACACTATCTGTATATTGTCAACGTTCATAATATATAAATAAAAGATTCTCTCATTTGCCAGAGGGTGAGGCGATCGCTCATCAAGCTCATAAAACCTCTAAAATCTAAATTAAATAGCTTTGATATAGTTATGGCAATCACTCGCTCTATGCTAGGGGCCGTTTATTTAAAAAACCTAATCTCTAACAAGTGCGATCGCTCACTGTATTTGCGACAGCAGCACGATAAAATTCTAAAACCATAATCGTACTAAAAGGTCTAAATGGCAGAAACACTATTCTTCAACGCCTTACGGGAAGCCATTGATGAAGAAATGGCGCGAGACTCCAGCGTATTCGTTCTCGGTGAAGACGTAGGACACTACGGCGGTTCCTACAAAGTTACCAAAGACCTGTACCAAAAATATGGCGAACTTCGCATTCTAGACACCCCTATCGCTGAAAATAGCTTTACTGGGATGGCAGTAGGAGCAGCGATGACTGGGTTACGTCCCATCATCGAAGGCATGAATATGGGCTTTTTATTGCTCGCCTTCAACCAAATATCCAACAACGCTGGGATGCTGCGCTATACTTCCGGCGGTAACTTTAAAATTCCAATGGTAATTCGCGGCCCTGGGGGTGTAGGAAGGCAGCTAGGTGCAGAACATTCGCAACGATTAGAAACCTACTTCCAAGCAGTGCCAGGATTGAAAATTGTTGCATGTTCCACACCAAGAAACGCTAAAGGACTACTAAAATCCGCAATCCGCGATGATAACCCCGTGTTATTCTTTGAACACGTTTTGCTTTACAACTTGAAAGAAGATTTACCAGAAGAAGAATATTTACTACCCCTAGATAAAGCCGAAGTTGTGCGCCAAGGGAAAGATGTCACAATTATCACTTATTCTCGGATGCGGTATCATGTGCTGCAAGCGGTAAAAACACTTGAGAAACAAGGATACGATCCAGAAGTTATTGATTTAATATCCCTTAAGCCATTGGATTTTGATACAATTGGTGCATCAGTGCGTAAAACACATAAAGTCATTGTGGTGGAAGAATCCATGCGAACTGCGGGTATCGGAGCAGAAGTCATCGCCTCAATAAACGATCGCTTATTCGATGAATTAGATGCGCCAGTCCTGCGGCTTTCTTCGCAAGATATCCCCACGCCTTACAACGGCAATCTGGAACGACTAACAATCATCCAGCCAGAGCAAATTGTGGAAGCTGTAGAAAAAATGGTGGCGTTGCGAGTCTAGGGATTGGGGACTGGGGACTGGGGACTAGGAGAATAACTCATTACTAATTCCCAATTCCCAATCCTCGATCCCTAGTACCCAATACTTACTCATAACTCCTCAAAAGAGCGCTATTATAGCCTTTGTCAGTTGCGAGTTATGGTATGCAAAGACAGCGATCGCTATTAATTTTAATTTTAGTCCTGATAATCGCCGCTTTTACGGTGATTGCAACAATTCCGATACCCCTGGGACTGGACTTGCGGGGAGGATCACAGCTAACAATTCAGGTGAAACCATCAGCAGAAATTCCCAAAATCACCGAACGAGAATTGGAAGGTGTGAAGAAAGTTGTCGAAGGTCGGATTAATGGTTTGGGTGTTTCTGAGCCAGTAATCCAAACAGTTGGCACAGATAAAATATTGGTACAATTGCCAGGAGTCAACGATCCAGAGCAAGCCGAACGGGTGCTAGGGGGGACGGCGCAGTTAGAATTTCGTACCCAAAAGCCGAATACAGAAACCCAACTCTTTGCTTTCCAAGCATCTAAAGCCGAATTGAAAGTCAAGCAAGAAGAGTTAAGAAAGAGTACTGACAAAGCAGCAATTGCTAAGAATCAAGAAGATTTACAAAAAAATAATCAAGCGATCGCAGAATTGTTTGAAAGCACCAATCCACCACTAGGTGGCAAATACCTCAAGGATGCTTATGGTGAACCCACTCAAGGTAACAACTGGCACGTTACCATTCGCTTCGACCAAAAGGGTGGTGAACTGTTTGCCAATTTGACAAAAAATCTTGCTGGTACTGGGCGGAGTATTGGTGTTTTTCTAGATAATGAACTGATCAGCGCTCCTACTGTAGGTATAGAGTTTGCTGCCGCAGGTATTGCTGGTGGCTCTGCCGTAATTACAGGACGGTTTACCGCACAAGAAGCTAATAACTTGGGTGTACAGCTACGTGGTGGCGCATTACCCGTACCAGTAGAAATCGCAGAAAGGCGGACGGTAGGGGCAACTTTAGGTAAAGATAGTATTCAAAGCAGTATTTATGCTGGGGTTGGTGGTCTGACTTTAGTATTAATATTCATGGTGTTTTACTATCGGCTACCAGGACTGATTGCGGATGTGTCACTAATCATTTATTCCCTCTTAACTTGGGCAACCTTTGCTTTATTGGGCGTTACCCTAACTTTGCCGGGAATTGCCGGTTTTATCCTTAGTATTGGGATGGCGGTTGATGCCAACGTGCTAATTTTTGAACGGACGCGAGAAGAATTGCGAGCCGGGAAATCTCTGTATCGTTCTGTAGAATCTGGTTTTTATCGAGCATTTTCTAGTATTTTAGATAGCAACGTCACTACATGGATTGCTTGTGCTGCCCTGTTTTGGTTAGGGTCTGGTTTAGTCAAAGGTTTTGCTCTTACCTTAGCTTTGGGGGTGGCTGTGAGTATGTTTACTGCAATTATCTGTAGTCGAACATTGCTGTTTTTGGCAATTTCAATTCCCTCCTTACGGAAGACAGAACTTTTCTGTCCAAACCTGCCAACATCCAATAAGGCAGAGGTGACTCCATGAAACTGAGTATTAACAAATCGCGATCGCTTTGGTGGACTATTTCTAGTGCGATCATTCTCGCTGGTATCATCTCAATGGTGATTTCTTGGCAACAACCCAATATTCATGCACCCTTACGCCTCGGTTTAGATTTTATCGGTGGTACAAGATTACAATTAGTTCGAGATTGCACTAAACCAGGAAATTGTGACAAGCCAATTAATATCAATGCTGTTCGGGAAGTAGCAAAAACCCAGGGACTGGGTGATAGCAGCATCCAACTTATCTCCGAAAATGGTGCAGAAAATGGTGTACTAATTAGGACAAAAGATTTGGGTGTCGATCAGCGCACCAAGTTGCAAAATGCTTTAAGCGAACAAATTGGGGTTTTTGACCCGCAAAAAAACCAAATTGACTCCGTTGGCCCTACCCTGGGAAAAGAACTTTTGAGGTCTGGGCTATTAGCTCTGATAGTTTCCTTCATTGGTATTACTATCTATATGAGCTTCCGCTTCCAGTTAGATTATGCTGTGTTTGCGATCGTTGCCCTATTTCACGATATCTTGATTACGGTAGGAGCTTTTTCAATTTTTGGTTTGGTAGCAGGTATCGAAGTAGATAGCCTTTTTATCGTCGCCTTACTTACCATTACAGGTTTCTCAGTCAACGACACAGTGGTGATTTACGATCGCATTCGGGAAACCATTAAAATCAATCCTGAACGACCAATTGCCGAAATTGTCGATGATGCTGTTAACCAAACTCTGACAAGATCGATCAACACGACTTTAACTGTGTTGCTGACATTAACTTCCATCTTTCTATTTGGTGGAGAAACACTGAGATATTTCGCTCTAGCTTTGATTATTGGGTTCACGATGGGAGCTTATTCGAGTATCTTCATCGCCAGTACTCTCCTTACTTGGTGGCGAGAAAAGGGTGAATCTCAAATAGTAGAAAGCTTAGAGCCAATTGATACATCTGCCAGTTCTCAGGATAGTTAAACTTCTGTGCATTTCACAATTGGTTTAAAGCATTTTAAATTGCTCACTCTGCTTTGGAATTTTATTCTTCTATGGATCAACCTGAAGAACCATCAATCACTGAACCAGAATTTGAGAACTCTGACGCATCCTTTATTCAACAAGTACAGAGGCTACACAAACTGACAATATATGGTAGATGGCTGTTTGTCGCTTGTTTATGGCTTACCATTGCACCTATTAGCTTGTGGGGTCTACATACAGAAATTGCTCTTTGGCAACAATATTTTACCTGGGTAGCGGTGCGATATGGACTTTTCTACCATCCACTCTCTACCTTTGGTTTAGCCTTTTGTATTGGGATGACTGCCTCTGTTTTAGTTTGGCAAAGTCGGAATATCTTATTTGGACTACCACAGGCGGAAAAACAGCGTTTAGAAAAACAAGTCTATCGGATACGTCAACAGGGGCCAACTCATCCTCTGTGGAAGTGGGTTTGTCATTAGTTTTTCTTTCTCGTTGCATATACACGGACAGCAATTTTTAGCAAAATATGACTTAAATATACGAAATACTCCCAAAAGTGGATGCCATATATGAACGAGTCTCAGATTCAATTTAGCGAACAGCTACGCTGCGCCAAAGGCGAACGCAAGTCTGAAATTGATCTTTACCAACTCCAAGAACTGTTAAACGTTTCAACTTTCTGGGCAAAGGGACGCAGTATTGAAGATTTAGGTATAGCCATTGCCAACAGTGAGCCAGTGATTTCTGTGTGCGATCGCAATCGACTAATTGGCTTTGCTAGAGCAACATCTGATGGCATATATCGCGCCACAATTTGGGATGTTGTAATTCATCCAGAATATCAACATAGTGGGCTGGGAAGTAAGTTAGTAGAAACCATTTTGAGTCATCCCCGAATGAGGCGGGTTGAGCGCATTTACCTGATGACTACTCACCAGCAGGGTTTCTATGAAAAGATTGGTTTTCAAACTAACTCTACTACTACAATGGTACTACACAACCTAACTAACCGCGCTTTTCTTACTACTACAGAAGTTCAGTTTCAGGAATTATTAGGGGGATAGAAATTTGTAGTCTGGTAATCTCCTGATGTGGTTCCTTCACAATGCTCGAAGGCAGGATTTCTAACTTTCCTCCCATAACTTCCACTAAAGTTTGATTGATTAATAGCCTCATTCCTGGGGAAAGAGCAGCGTTCTTTGGGTCAATCTGGATATGTTGCTGGTCAGATTTGAGCAAATCAATCGGCTCGCTCCAGGCAAAAGCATGAGTTGGTACATCCAGCCAAATATTTACAAAATTATTTGTAGATATGGTGCTACTGGAAATACAGATGCTGCCTTCCTCCATTTGAGTAATGGCAGTGTCTATTAAACCGATCAGTATTTGGCGGAGCCAGAGGTAATCTGCCAAAACATAAATTTCTGGATCGGCGGGTAACAATTGCAAGGGAAAATTGCGATTGGCCGCCAGCATATAAGTTAAGTTATGAACCTCTTCCAAAATTTGCGATAACTGTCTGGGCTGAATATCTAATTTATTAGTGCCATGTTCTGTTCTAGCAACAGTGAGAATTTCATCCATCAACTTGAGTAACTTCAAAGTTCGCTCGTGAGCTTGAGCAATAAATTCTCGTTCTTCAGCTGGATCTTCACACAAATCTGACAAAATTAACTGATGCAAGCCTATCAAACCGTTGAGGGGCGATCGCAATTCATGGGTAGTCCGCGCCAAAAAACCAGCCTTAAACTGGCCCATTTCCCTTGCCATCAGGTATGCTAACTGCGTTTGCTGTAGCTGTTGCGATATTGGTGGCATATCCTCTGGTTCTAATGGCGCTACAGGGGATGAGCTAGATGAAATGTTTGGCGATACCTGCTCTGGGCGTAGCGATCGCGCAAATAACCGACGAAAATTTATACCTAGTGCTAGTCCTGCTCCTAGATATATCCAGTTACTCCAATTCATAATTTGGCAATTATTAACTTGTTAGTTGACCACAACAGCGTAAACTAAAGTTCCAGATTTCTCCGTTGTGAAAATCAGGAAAACAACATTATAGCTACCTATATTTGTTTATCAGTCGAAATATCTAACTTTATCGCGCCTTGCCGCAAAATCTGCCAATTTATGCCTGTCCATTTAGCAACGGTGGAAGGTACACCCATCGCTGCTGTTTCACCCTGGCATTCTGTCATGGCTAGAGTTAAAGCTTGAGGAAACTGACTCTCAATTTCTGCCATCGTTTGTAAAGGCGGCTGACCAGAAAAATTGGCGCTAGTGGTAGCAAGGGGGCCTGTTTGCGCCAAAATAGTTTTAGAGATCGCACTGTTTGGAACTCGAATACCAATTGTCGTTGGATCAATCGGGTTCATTACTTTTGGCAATCGTTCACTTGCTGGCAAAACTAACGTCAGCCCTCCTGGCCAATATTTCTCAGCTAGTTCTTGCCAAACTTGATACTCATTCTTATTAGCTTTGACATATAGCCACAAATCTTCAGCACTAGCGGCCATCAAAATCAAAGGTTTATCCTGACTGCGTTGTTTCGCCGTAAAAATTAACCCGGCTTTTTCTGGTATCGTCGCAAGTGCAGGAACTGTATCTGTAGGAAAGCTCACTAAAAGACCAGACCGTGCGCCAGCTATTAGATTTGTTAAAGAAACTTGTGTCATGTTTACAAAGTTAGGAGTTAGAAGTTAGGAGTGAGGAATTTCGTAACTCCTAACTCATCACTTTTAACTTTTATAGGCAAGGGCAAAGCGTTCAATTCCAGCTAAATCAGCGTGAATTTGAATCTTACAATAGCTTCCTTGATTTTGCAAAAGTTCTCGCACTGCATCCGCTTGCCCTGCCATCATCTCAATCAGCCACACGCCACCGGGTTGCAAATAGCTAGGAGAAATTTCTATCAAATGTCGAATGCAATCTAAGCCATCATTGCCACCATCCAAAGCTAGATGTGGTTCATGGTTAAATACTTCTGGTTGCAAAGTAGGTAAGGTGCTGGTGGGTATGTAAGGAGGATTCGACACCATACCACTGAACTGACCTTTTAATAGTGTCAGTGGCTCCCACCAAGAACCTTGATAAAATTTAATCCGATCGGCAAAACCCAAATTATCGGCGTTGGTTCGGGCGATCGCTAAAGCTTCTAAACTGTAATCAACTGCATGAATTGTTGCTTTTGGTAAGACATCTGCTAATCCTAGTGCGATCGCTCCACTCCCAGTACCCAAATCCGCCCAATGTCCTGAAGCATTACTAGCAGATACTAAAGCCAAATCAATTAAGCACTCTGTCTCTGGTCTGGGAATCAAAACTGCGCTTGACACCACGATTTGAAAGTTACGCCAAGGTGTCACTTTGGCAATGTACTGCACTGGTAAGCGATCGCTCAATCGTCTCTGCCATAGCTGGTCTAACTCTTCTAGAGGCAATTGCAGCTGAATTTGCGGCCAGTCTTTAAAAGATTCCAAACGCAGTGCCAATCTATCTAATCCAGCTACCTCCAGAAGCAGCCAGTCTACCTCCCTTGGTGGGACATCAGTGGCGATCGCTGCTTGGATAGCTGCATTCCGCCACTGCCAAAGTTGTAAACCAGAAACTATCAGATGTTTCTCCCCCATGCTTCAACCTTGGAGAGCATATCCGTTATTTTTTCGGCGCGGGTGACTGATTTGGCGCAAGCGATCGAATAAAACTGATGGACTCCCGCGATGGATACAGAACAATTTTATTTATACTAGGGTCGGTGCTGCTATTGAGAGCCTCCATAACACCATATAAATCCACTACCTGAATTTCAGTGTTCTCTGCTTCCTTTGGCACGGCTTTTTTGAATTGGTCTAACAGAGCCACTGCTTGCTCTTTTTCAAAAAAGAATGGGATGAACCGCTCGTTGCCTTTTGCAAGGGGAATGGTCAAATAGCTATTATCTTTCTTAAATTTAGGTACAAATAAGGGAATACCATTGAATTGCTGCCCTTTTTTACCATTTTGATTCAGCATACTTGTTGCTGAAGCTACCTGTGCTTGCGTCGGGACTAAAGTATAAATTACAGAGTCTGATTTCTTTTTGCTTTCTTGGACTATTTTATAGTAGTCTGCCAGGGACAAAGGTCTGACCTGTAGCGTGCTTGCCAACTGGGGGTTTTCTTTTTTGAGCCGATTGTCAAGGAATGTTTGAGCATCTTGCTTGCTAATAAAAAATCCAACTTGCGAGATCGTTTTGGATTCGTTTTTCCTCGAAAGAACTACGAATTCACCTTTAGGATTGGTGAGCGTGAATACAGGTACTTCTTGGAGCTTTTTCACTATCTGATCTTGTGGCAATGCTACCGCCTCTAGATTGCCTATTACTGGTAGATTGCCTATTCCTGAAAGTCCCGTTAAAAATACACTCCCAGCTATACCCAATGTTGCGCCTAAGCGAATAAATGATTTCATGACTGCTCCTCGCATCAATAATCCAATTAAATTAAACAAATGGTTGGATTTGCACAGCACCAACTAGCTTTAGTTATATAGCAATCTATTTCAGTTGTAAAAAATTCATTGTGAGCGTTGAGGTTGAGTGTTAAGCGTCAACGGTCAGAATTCAACATTCTACAACTATTTAGGGTTGCTGTAGTATTGTTTTCACAAATAGACTGTGCAAAAGTTGTGTTTTTATCGATTTCGCTTTGCTATTTACCACGAAATGCCGTAGATGCCTATTATGTGTCTTCTCCAACAGTGAAAAGCTTTTCAGTCTCTCCGACCTTGGATATGATAAATGCCATTTTATCGGCTTTCTATAATACCGGGTGACGCTATTACTTAATCAATCGTTCCATCTGCGCTTGCCTTAATATCTTCTCAAATCTGATAGAAAGCTCAGTATCAGGAATATCTTACTACTTGAGGGCAAAATGCGTGTGTAACGCTTCAATACCCAGATTAATACTCTAACAGGCGATTTGTTCTTAACCGTAAAAATCTATAAACAAACCACACAATTTAGCAAGAAAAGCCTATTGAGTTAGCCTTAGCTATTAAATATACTATCTAAATCGGGATGACAGGATTTGAACCTGCGGCATCCTGCTCCCAAAGCAGGCGCGCTACCAAGCTGCGCTACATCCCGTTTACACTTATCTACTTTTGGACTTTGGTTTTAATTTTCCATTAAAGCGAATCTCGCTTCACCAAAAGCATCAAATCTATAATATCACATCATACGGCTTATCCCTAATCTTTTTTCTGTTTTGCCAAGAATCAAGATAAATTACATTTTTACACTGACAAAGGTTTTTTGCCGACTTAGTTTTACAAGATATATATACACTTGCGCCTTCGTCGGCAGAAAAAAAGCAAAACCACATCAAAATAATAGATTGATTTTCACCATTTGACCTGATTTCCTTATGCAAATCGGGTTTTATTTTGATCGAGTGCTAGTGAGGATACCAGAACATGCCTTTGATGCCTTCTGGATCAGCCATAAACCCCATAGTCCGGTAGAAATCTACAACATGGGGGTCGGCGAAGAGAGTGACATTACTAATTTCTTCACTTCTAAGTTTTTTCAGAACGTATTTCATTAGTGCCTTTCCCAGTCCTTGACTTTGGAAGTCTGGGTGAACCACCACATCCCAAATAGTGGCATTAAACGCGTGATCTGAGGTAGCGCGGGCAAAACCAATGAGCCGCTTTTGGTTTCCTCTCACCTGCCACATTGAGGCGACAAGAAAACTATGCTCAATAGCCTTTTTCACTTTTCTTAGAGGACGACGCGACCAACCAACTGCATCACAGAGTTCTTCTAGCTCATACAGGTCAATATCTCGCTCCGTACTGAAGACGATGCGAGTTTCCTTTGAAGAAGCTTCGCTAATGCTGGTGGGATTGGAGTTGCCCGCAGCATCAACACGTTCTTCAAAGGGGTTTGTCCTAGTTGTCGCTACAGATTCAGGAGTACTAAACCAAGTTTTCCAAAAACCCATGCCAACGTGGTTCGGGTAGTATAACTAAATTGGTTTCCACTCTCAGGAGTGTTGATTCATGTTTAACATAGCTATCCCCATTTACTATCCTTTACACTCAAAATTTTTCGGTTGTTTTCGGGATTTCCAATGGTAACAGCCAGTTAGAGCGTGTTTCACACCAATCATTTTCAACTTTAGCATTTTGTTGTAGAGGCTAGGAGAAATTCACCAAAAGGGTAAGGATATAAACTAATTCAAAATTCCAGATCGCATTGTTAATGCAATTGGACACCGAAGTTATGATTGTCAGAAGCCTCTGCTTAAAATTAAAAATTTAATATGGAAAAACCAAATCCTGGCAATTGCTCGTATAGAACTTAAATGCACGTTAGCTTAGGAGTGAATTGTATACAAGAGATTGAGTATTTGGGAAAATTCTTCCCTAGTCCCCAACACCCAATCCCCAGTCCCCAACACCCAATCCCCAGTCCCCAGGTGACGCAAGCAAGCGAGTCTTACCCTTAACAATGGCTTCTGGTCTAAAATCTTCAACACTGGAACTCCTAAAGCGCTTTAATCGAGCGTTTCCCCAGTTTTATGAGCAATTTGTCAGCAGTGAGATTCAACTGCAAAATTTACGGTTAGCCTACCGTCTGTATAAAACTAGACGCGCTGTTATTGAACTGAAACCGGAAGGTAGCAAAAGTGCTTTACATTTTGCTTACCGCAACCAATCTTTTCTCCTCAGCGATATTTTTGGTGTACTAGCAGCTTATGGGTTGACTATTCACGGTCTGAGTCTATATGGTCAGATCCGTCCGCCGATGTTAGTTTTTATCAAACTGTTGGTATCTCGTGGTAGTAAAGCCTTAACCGAGAAAACCGCAGAAAATGTCTGTCGCGCCATTCGCGAGGCTTTAGGAGGCCGGTTTGAGGTAGAAGAGATGTTGGCAGTAGAATTTAATCTTGATACTGGCTTAGAGCAGGTACAAACTGAGTTCTATGTCGATCCGGTCTTTCATCTCCCTGCCTTAGTGATTGAAGCCGATAATCAACCAGGATTATTCTACAAAGTAATGTATGCCATCTGGCAAGAAGACCTGCTGGTAGTCAATGCCAATTTATTGGTTTGGCGCGGACGTACACGGCTAATTCTCTACTTGTTGGGGCCAAATGAAAGCCTTATTCCTGAATATCTCGGTCACAAAATTGCCGAAGGGGTGCGACAGAGGTTGCTGGGGAAATGAAGAAGTGAGGAGTTATCAGGTAAAAATTAACAATTCCTAACTCCTGACTCCTAACTCTCTTTTTATTCCGTATTTAGTCGCACTCGCCCTTCAGGTTACGATATAAGTATGGCAACTATCGAAATCTTGGGTGTTCCACACGCATACGAGCTAACGGCTCCCACTTCTTCCTGCCCCCATGCTTTAGTATTTATTCACGGTTGGCTCAATAGCCGTGGATATTGGCAACCTGTGATTTCCCGCCTGTCAGATGATTTGCAGTGCCTTTCCTATGATTTGCGGGGTTTTGGTGAATCCCAGTCTCAGGTAAAAACCGATTTTAGTCGGGCACAAACTTCTCTAAGTCTGATGCCCATCTCCAGTAGTGGGTTTGGCTCATCAATAGATTCTCTTTATACTCCTGTTGCTTATGCTCAGGATTTAGCCGTTCTCCTAAAACAACTGAATATTACCAGTGCTTGGCTAATTGGTCACTCCTTGGGAGGTACGATCGCTCTTTGGGGAGCAGATCGAATACCTGAGTGTGTTAAGGGAGTTATCTGTATCAACGCTGGCGGTGGTATTTACCTCAAAGAAGCCTTTGAGCAGTTTCGCTCAGCGGGTCAGAAATTCTTGCAAGTCCGCCCGCGTTGGCTATCCCAAGTGCCTTTGATTGATTTGCTGTTTACTAGAGCCAGTGTAGTTCGTCCTTTAGACCGCCATTGGGCACGTCAGAGGCTGATTGATTTCGTTGTGGCTGACCCGGAAGCAGCGCTAGGGACTCTGTTAGATTCCACAACGGAGGAAGAAATCAATCGTTTACCTGAGCTAGTATCCCAACTGAAGCAGCCAGTTTATTTTTTGGCTGGTGCGGAAGATAAGGTTATGGAACCCAAGTATGTACGCCATTTAGCTAGCTTTCACAGGCTGTTTCAATACTGTGGTGACAATGTTCTGGAAATTCCTCATTGCGGACATCTAGCGATGTTGGAACAGCCGGATGAAGTAGCCGATCGAATTCGGTCAATAGTCATTAGTCATTAGTCATTGGGCATTGGTTATAGATTATTCATAAATGACAAAGGACAAATGACTAATGACTACTCAAAAGGGTGATACAACTTCATTACTTGGGTCAGTGCTAACCTAGACTCAACGCCTAGTGTAAGGGGCGATGTATGACCACGGGATAGGTGATCTGCGGCGGCACAGCCGATCATGGCGGCGTTATCGGTACAGAATTTTAGAGGTGGGAATAGGACACGGAGGTTATGTTGAACGGCTGCGGCTTGGAGATTTTTTCTTAATCCGCTATTAGCTGCTACACCGCCACCAATAGCAATTGTATCTAGACCATAGTCTAAAGCACAGGCGATCGCTCTTTTGGTTAGCGATCGCGCTACGGTTTCCTGAAAACTAGCTGCTACATCTGCTACTGGCACTTGTCCACCATCTTTCTCTAATTGTTGCACTAAACGCAATACAGCCGTTTTTAACCCACTAAAACTCGCATCATAACGATGAAACCCGCCACCCGGTAAAGAAACTTTTCCTTCTGGTAAGGCAAAGGCTTGGGGATTTCCCTGTTGTGCCAACTTGTCAATTACTGGCCCACCGGGATAACCCAGCTTTAATAATCGCGCCACTTTATCAAAGGCTTCACCCGCAGCATCATCACGGGTTTGTCCTAGGGTTTCGTAATTACCACAATCTTTGACAAAAATCAAGCTTGTATGTCCGCCAGAAACTAATAAACTCAAGAAAGGGGGATTTAAACTTGATTCGCTCAAGTAAGTTGCATAAATGTGACCTTCGAGGTGATGAACTCCCAAAAATGGCTTGTTGTGTACCATCGCTAAAGTTTTAGCAGCAGTTAACCCGACTAACAGCGCTCCTACTAGTCCAGGGGCACAAGTGGCGGCGATTGCGTCAATTTTTCCCCAGTTTAGCTGGGCTTGCTCTAGGGCTTGTGCGATCACAACATTTATCGTTTCCAAGTGCTGGCGAGACGCTACTTCCGGCACTACCCCGCCATACTGCTGATGGACTGGAATCTGTGAGGCTACAATACTGCTGTAAACTTTACGATTCTTAACAATTGCGACGGCAGTTTCGTCACAACTGGTTTCTATTGCTAAAACGGTTGTCATTGAGGTAATCAGTACTGAGTCTGGAGTCCTGAGTAATAAAGAGAAAATCTTGCTTCTTTACTACCCTACAACACCAATTCTTATACTCAGCACTCAAGACTTGGGACTCCATTTTGGTTGAGAAGCTTTAACTTTTATTTACTTAAACTTTACTCGGTTCCCACCCAAGAGTATGATGACTTCCTAGTTATGCAAATAAACAACTGTACAAGCCGCTTCGTGTTGTACAAAAAACTTCTTGTTTTGTAATAAAAGGAAACAACTCTATGCGACGATTGTTTGCTTTGATGTTAGCGATTTGTCTTTGGTTCAACTTTGCCTCCCCAGCACAAGCTTTAGGGGCTAATTTGACACCGTGTAAGGACAATCCCGCTTTTCAAGAGCTAGCAGCTAATGCCCGTAATACCACCGCCGATCCCGAATCTGGGAAAAAGCGGTTTGAGCGTTATTCTCAGGCGCTATGCGGCCCTGAAGGCTACCCCCACTTGATTGTTGATAGTCGTCTAGATCATGCTGGTGACTTTTTGATCCCCAGCATCCTATTCCTATATATTGCTGGTTGGATTGGCTGGGTAGGTCGTGCCTATCTGCAAGCAATCAAAAAGGAATCTGACACTGAACTCAAAGAAATCCAAATCGATCTTGGTTTGGCACTACCCATCATCGCTACAGGTTTTGCTTGGCCAGCAGCAGCAGTCCAAGAATTACTCTCTGGTAAATTAGCAGCCAAAGATTCAGAAATCACTGTTTCTCCACGCTAAATCAAGTTAACTAACTCATTCGTTTTGGAGACTAAATTCATGGCAGACAAAGGCGATCAATCAGCTTATTTGATTAAATTTATTTCCACAGCGCCTGTGGCAGCTACCATTTGGCTAACTATCACAGCCGGTATCTTGATTGAATTCAACCGCTTTTTCCCAGACTTACTTTTCCACCCACTGCCATAAGTGGAAAAAGGGATCTAGCACAGTTGAATATCTTGTGTTTTTCCTAAAATTATGTAGTTGATATATTCAGCTTAGTTAAGCAGAATTATCACCAAAATAGGCAGCACAAAGAGTTTTTTGAAACTCGCGATCCTGTTTACAGATCGCGAGTTTCACACTTTTAAAACTAGCTAAATTAATTTTTCTAAACTTCTTAGCCAAAAGATATCTTTAGCTACAATTATTATTAATATGAAAATGCCACCATTTTAAATTTAGAGGCAAACATAAAATATGGCACAAGCTGTAGATGCATCAAAGAATCTCCCCAGCGATCCCAGAAATCGGGAAGTTGTTTTCCCTGCATTCCGCGATCCTCAACTGGGCAACCTAGAAACCCCGGTTAATTCTTTTCCCTTGGTCAAGTGGTTCATTAATAACTTACCTGCCTATCGCCCAGGTCTGTCTCCTGCCAGACGTGGTTTAGAAGTTGGACAGGCTCATGGTTACTTGCTATTTGGCCCCTTCGCCAAATTGGGCCCACTGCGGGATACAGCTAACGCTAACTTGGCTGGGTTACTGGGAGCTATCGGCTTGGTGGTTTTGCTCACCGCTTGTCTATCCTTGTATTCCAATAGCAATCCCGACAAAGCACTTTCTAGCGTTACCGTACCCAATCCCCCGGTTGATGCTTTTAACTCTAAAGAAAGCTGGAACAACTTTGCTAGTTCTTTCTTAATTGGTGGTATTGGTGGTGCAGTAGTTGCTTACTTTTTGACTAGTAACCTCGGACTAATTCAAGGTTTATTTGGTTAATTGAGAAATTAAGAGTTAGGAGTTAGAAGTAAGGAGTTAAAGTTCATAACTTCTAACTCTTAAATCCTAACTCCTAACTACCTCTTAACTTATTTAAACAAAACCGTTTCAATGTTATTTAAAGCAGTTTCAAAATCGTCGTTAACAATTTGAATATCAAATTCATCTGCGGCTTGAATTTCTTCTTGGGCGCGGAGTAGACGACGAGCGATCGCTTCTTCAGAGTCTTGGGCACGAGAGCGTATTCGTTTCTCCAATTCATCAAAAGAAGGCGGTAAAATAAAAATGCTGAGGGCGCTGGGGAAGGAAGCACGGATTTGTCTTGCGCCTTCTAGTTCAATTTCTAGCACTACCAACTTACCAGATTGAATTTGGTTAAGTACAGCTTCGCGGGGAGTGCCGTAATAGTTACCAGCAAATTCTGCCCATTCTAAAAATTCACCTTCAGCCACTAATTGTTCAAACTTAGTACGGCTGATAAAGTAATAATTTTTGCCATCGATTTCTCCTGGGCGGGGAGAACGAGTCGTTGCGGATACGGAAAAATAAAGTTCTGGATGACGTTGTAGGAGCGATCGCATTAAAGTACCTTTACCAACCCCACTAGGGCCAGTTAAAACAATCAACTTGCCTAAATATAAGCATTCTTCGGTAGTAAAATTACTCTGGATGGGTAAAACTGGCATTATCCCCTCAACCTGTGAATCATCAATACATATTATTCATTAGTCTTGTGTTCCCGGCCAAGTCCACTAGTAACTAAAGAGTTTGTAGCAAGGGCGACAGAAAACTTATCTAATTCACATAGTACTGCCGATCCGGTGCAAAGAGGAGTAGGAATAATCCACTACTAATTATCTACAGTTTGGTGATCGCGGGAAATTACAAAGCGATTCGCTACCGTTTCTGGCTGAATCGCCGACAGAATTACGTGGCTGGAATCGGTGATAATTACGGCCCTAGTCCGACGACCGTAAGTTGCATCAATCAGTTGACCTCTGTCCCGTGCATCAGTAATAATCCGCTTAATTGGGGCAGACTCTGGACTGACAATGGCAACTACTCGGTTAGCAGACACAATGTTACCAAAGCCGATGTTGATTAATTGGATCTCCATAAAAAAACTCACGCCAAAGGCGGTTTGAGAAGTTTGAAATAAACTTATTTCTATGTTATCGCCAAAGAACGGGAGTTACAACGCTTAAATTCAAGCCAGCATTCGTTTTTAAATAGTGTCTGCTTTTTTTAGCTGTTTATCAGCTAAATTTCGGGAAAATGTTCCCAAAGACATAGACGCAATTTCACTGATACCACCTAGTTGGATGATGTAAATTTATAGCAGTTCTTAGTTGGGTGCAATATATAGCGCTTTTCGTTTGTATACAATAGACTCTGCTCTCTCCTAAAAGATTACAGTGTACAGACAAGTATTGCCGCAGCCATATATTTTAAATCTTGCACTGTGTCTTCCATCCCGCCTTGGAATGAATTCCGAGTCTCATAGCTGAAGTCTACGCTTAGGAATGCGGATTAAATAAAGTGCAATTTTTGACAAACGGACATGTCAGCAGATTTAAGCCAATTCTTGATGAACTGTTACCCAAGCTTAATGCTTATCTAAAATCCAGATGGAATAGGGATTAGGAACTTAATTCTTTTCCCCATTCCCCATTCCTCATTACTGATATCCCTTCCAAGGGGTAACTTCCAGCGTGCTGTTAGGCTTAAATATCACTTGGAAGTGGGCGAGAGGTTCTTTATCATTAGGAGGTGCTACATTAGAGCCGTAGACATCGTTGAACATCTTCGGAAGGGGTGTTTCTCGGAAATAGTCAAAGGCGACTTGGTTAAGTGGTTCATAATCGGCAATTACACCATCTTTATTCACTGCCACCCGATATTTCAAATCTCGTGTAAAGGTGTGAGTACCACTCCAAGTTTGGCGAACTGTATTATAAAGCTTTTGGTTTAAACTTTTGACTATATTAGAGTCAGTAATTTTTGCACCCACTACCTCTGGTGTTCTAGCATATCCCCGCCAAGGACTCACTTCTAGCACACCTCTTGTAGTAAATACTACTCGGAATTGGGCGATCGGTTCCTTGGAAATGGGAGGGCGGGTAGCTGGATTATAAAGTACATTAGGCAGAGGAGTTTGACTCACTCCCAGATTCGCCTCTTTATTTACCGCTTTATAACCAACGATCGCACCATCCGCAGCTACACCCAGACGATAAATCAATTCATCCTTCAATCCTGAGCGATTAGTCCAAGCTGGATGAATTTGGTTGTACACTTGACGATTCAATGCTCGCAGTTGGGATGGATCGGTAATTTCTGGAACTGTATTTAAAAGTGCTTCTAAATCTTTAACTGCCGGCTTTGCATTAGCCGTGGACGTTGCTGTGGGTGTTGCAACCGCGATCGGCGTTGCAGCCGCTGATGCTGGAGGAGTGATATTGTTTGTTGTAGAGCTACTTTGCTTATCTGGTTGAGGTTGTGGTGGACGTATTTGGGGAGGTGGAATCAAGTTAAAGGCGATCGCTGCTACTGCTAAACTTGACATACCCACAGCAGCAGGAACAGCTTGTCTAATCAAAGCTTGACTAGCACCGCCATAGCGTCTGGTAACTGGTTGTAGTTCTAGAGAAAGTTCAGGTAAAGTTTGGGTATCAGCAAAAAACTGATCCACTGCTTCCACTAAATCAAACAACTGTACTGTATTCAAATCTATTTCAATAGGTGGACGTTTGGAATTATTAGAGTGAGACTCGAACCCCTCTGGAGCGCCTTCGGAATGGATAATTAGCCTGTGTCGATTGCCGTCAACTTTCCGAAACTCTACTAGCTCCGATTCCTGGTTGTGGGCTTGGGGATTGGGTACACTACTTAAAAATTCTTGGGCATAGCCACTAACAGCCCTCACTAAACTTTCAAAAAATTCTCGCCCTCCCGTTAGAGGCTGATTATAACCAGATAAATAGCATTCTGCATTTACCAATATTGATAATTCCGGGCGCATTTCCTGGAAGTGTGCAGCCCTAGTGACATCACTTAACCCTTCTAAAAGTAGTGTACAATTAGGCAGGCTGTACTTACGTTGAATATTCATTCCACTTCACCGTCAAAAAGACTAATCCAAAACCTCTGCATTCCAGCTGTACCAGTACAAAATAGTAATTGTCCTAACAAATTTATCGCCAGCTCATCTAATTTTTCATCAGAGGTTAATGCTAGTACACCTGAGCGCCGAGCATTCATCCGGCTCTTAAAATGCGCTCTAAACCGCTCTAAGTAATTAGATAGGCGCAAGTTCTGTTCTAATGGAATCTGCTTTTCTTCCATTTGTTGACATATCATTAATAACTGGCGGATGACAACAGTTAAACGCCGTGCTATGTAGCAAGCAATGACTACTAGAGCTTTTGCTTCCATGATAGTTAAGGGACGGCGCATGTGCGCTCTCCGTAGCGGGTTAGAGCTACGCATCCGCCATAAATTTACTCTGTCTTTAACAATTCCTTTTAGATCCAACTCTTGAGCAAAACTCAAGATTGCTTCCGAACCACCAAGCTCTAAAGCTTCAATTGCCAATAAAATCAGGTCAATTTGCAACCGCGTTCTCCGAGGACACGTCTTGGAAGCGATCGCAGGATCTGGTAAAGTGTCCAGAATCGTCGGCAGTGAATCTTGAGTTGGACTGTTGAACGGCGTTAAACTTGCTGAGACATTCATTCTATAAAATACCTTGTGCGCTTCCAACAGACTAGATAAAACAAATTTAATATCGATAGCCAAGACTTGAACGTTAGACTTGTAGCAGTAGCATGACTACCTGATATATACATTACTTAACTCTTTCTACTCACAGTTTTCCCTATATTGAAATCAAACTTTTAAAAACATAAATAAATTCACCTCATTTCTTAGTGCAATACCTTTTCTAGCTTGGTTTAGATTCTAATGATCGTCAATAAAGGGTGAAGCTTCAGCCCCGACCCCAGCGTATGACATTATAGTGTACGATTTTTCAGGTATCTGAAAATTAGGGATTAGGGACTGGGGACTGGGGACTGGGGACTGGGATAGCTAGGAATTTAAATTCATAACTCCTCACTCTCCACTCCTAACTTTTTCTAATCCCCATTCCCCTTTCCCCATCGCGCTTCTTATGGATTTAAAGTCTCTCGTTCGTGACATCCCAGATTTTCCCAAACCCGGAATTTTATTTCGGGATATTACTACATTACTGCGCGATCCAGACGGATTACGCTATACTATTGACTTTTTAACACAAAAATGCACTGAAGCTGAAATAAAGCCAGATTATGTAATTGGTATAGAGTCGAGGGGATTTATTTTTGGCTCACCTCTGGCTTATAAATTAGGAGTGGGTTTTATTCCCGTCCGCAAAAGAGGTAAGTTACCAGCAGCAGTTTACTCAATTGAATACGAACTAGAGTATGGTACAGACTGCCTGGAAGTGCATCAAGATGCTTTACAGCAAGGTAGCCGAGTTTTGATTGTAGACGATTTGATTGCCACTGGTGGAACTGCGAGTGCAACAGCAAAGTTAGTACAGAAGATTGGCTGCGAATTAGTAGGATTTGGGTTTATTATCGAGCTACGGGATTTAGAAGGGCGTAAATATTTGCCGGACGTGCCGATTATCTCTTTAATCGAATATTAGTTATTTGTCATTGGTCATTAGTCATTGGTCATTAGCAAAGGACAAATAACAAATAACAAAGGACAAAGGACAAAGGACAAATGACATCTACGAGAATTTCCTTGGAGACAGGTCGGGATTGGCTAATTAGGCTAGTCACGGACGAAACTTTTATTTATGTGGCAAAGCGGGTATTGCAGGCACTACTGACTTTGTTTTTGGCATCAGCGTTGTCGTTTTTCATTATTCAACTTGCTCCAGGGGATTATGTAGATACGCTGCGGCAAAACCCGAAAATATCTCCAGAAAGAATTGAAGAAATTAAGCGGCAGTTTGGTCTGGATAAATCATGGCCAGAGCAATTTGGGCTATGGCTATGGCGAATCTTGACAAAAGGTGATTTTGGTACGAGCTTTATTTATCAACGTTCAGTGGCATCGCTTTTGTGGGAAAGAGTACCAGCGACTTTGTTATTAGCGATCGCATCTTTAATTGCAACATGGGCGATCGCCATCCCTCTAGGGATTTTTGCTGCTGTTAACCAAAATAAGCTATCAGACCGGCTTTTACAGGTGATTAGCTACGCTGGGCAAGGTTTTCCCAGTTTCATCACTGCCTTAGCACTACTGGTTTTAGCCCAAATCACCTCGCCCTTATTCCCAGTGGGTAGTATGACTAGCATTAATCACTCAGAACTAACATGGTTTGGGAGAATCTTAGATATCGCCTGGCACATGATTTTACCTACGATTGCCCTCTCAATTACTAGTTTTGCTGGTTTACAACGTATCACTCGCGGCGAATTATTGGATGTTCTGCGTCAAGATTATATCCAAACGGCTCGTGCCAAAGGATTACCAGAAAATCGTGTGATCTACGTTCATGCTCTCCGCAATGCGATAAATCCCTTAATTACCTTGTTGGGTTTTGAATTAGCTGGTTTATTAAATGGTGCTTTCATTGCCGAATTTTTCTTTAACTGGCCTGGTTTAGGAAGGTTGACTTTACAGGCTTTACAAGCTCAAGATTTATATTTGTTAATGGCAAGCTTGGTAATGGGTGCAGTCTTGCTGATTGCTGGTAATTTAATTGCCGATTTGATGTTAAAAGCTGCCGATCCACGCATTCGCTTAGAAAATCTTAATTAGTCGTTTGTCATTTGTCATTTGTTATTTGTCATTAGTTTAACCTCATCTCCATGTTGTCTGAAGTCTATTACTTGGTACGTTCAAAAACTGACGGGAATTATCTTATAGCTCGTCCTGACACAGAAACATCAGGTTATTTATTGCTGTTTCAGGAAAATTTTGATGCCCTTAGCTATCTCAACACCCATGCAGCAGAAGTGGCAAATCGCTTTTCTGTAGAATCTATTGCGCGTACACAGTTAGGAAACTTGCTCAAACGCTGGGGTTTTAGCGGTGTGGGTATTGTAACTGACCCGTTATTGCCCAAAGTTGAGTTTTTGCAGCACAGTTAAAAATTAGCAAGAGTAAGGAATTACGGCAATTCTGCAAACTTATGTTAGGTAAATAAGGATGCGTAGACGTAGCCTATCGTAGACATCGCTCTGTAATGAAAATCAGTTTTGCCATCTTGAAAAAGAGTAACCTACTTAACTAACAAAACCAATTTTCTAGTTGAAGTTCTTGAAAATCGATAAAGTCTGAAATATTATTTGTTACCAAAATCAGACCATTGACTTTTGCGATCGCTGCAATCTGTCCATCTAGATACGCAGGAGTTTTTCCTATAGTTACCAGTCGCGCTCTTTCTAAAGCAAACCATTCGGCTCCCATATTCTCATAGGGCAGGATAGGAATATTTGGTTGGACTATATCTTTGAGATACTGCTCAATTCTCTCTCGCCTTTTAGAAGCGGGCAGACGATAGCAACCAAATAGCAATTCATGCCAAGTAACGGAAGCAATAGCAAATCCCCCTTGATACTGTTGCAACCTTTGGATAACTGCTGCATTCGGTTGTGGTCTTAATGGCTCAGAGATGACGTTAGTATCGAGTAAAAAGCGACTCACAATATTATCTCTCGTCCAGGAGACTTGTCGCGTACATCTTTCCAAACCTCATCAGGATCAATTTCGATTCCTTCTTCCATAATCTCTTGACGAAATTGCTCCACAGATTCCCAAAAAGCTGGCTTTCCATGCAACAGACGCTGATATTCAGCCGCAGATAGAATCACAGCTACTTGCTGCCCCTGTTGCGTAATTTGTATCGATTCGCCTTGTTCAATTTCCTGAAAAATTTTATCCAGATTCTTAGGAACTTGCTCTATTGAATACTGCTGAGACATTGCATTTTCACCTGTGTCTATCACTATCTTTTTATTAAGAATTGTGAATAATTAGAAATTACAGTAATTCTGCAAACTCATGTTAGGTAAATAAGGATGCGATCGCACAATTAAAATCAGGTAATATGGGTGAGTTCAACTCATCGCCATTGAACAAGGTAGCAACTAACTTTAAACTCGCTTGTTCCCGTCGATAAACTTCCATCTGTTGGTTGCGCCAATCCACAATCCAATATTCCCTCACACCTCTTGCTGAGTAAAGCTTTAGTTTAAATTCCCTGTCCCGCTTTTCGTTTTCAATACCAGCAGACAGTACCTCTATTACCAGTTCTGGCGCACCAGTTAAATGCCCCGCCTCGTCTAAAAGCAAGGGCAACCTCTCATTGCTAGCCCAGACAACATCAGGAATTACATTATCATTATCCCCAAAAATTATGCCTGGAGCAGTCACAACTTCTCCCAAACCAGTAGTCTGTGACCAGATATCCAAGGAAGTAGTAATTCTGACACAAGTTTTTTGATGATTCCAGTGAGGCGCTCTGGTCACAAACAATTCTCCGTCAATAATTTCATAGCGGTTCCCGTTATCTGGAAACAACTCTAAATCGGCGGTAGTCCAGCGCACTCTCTCAGATATCGGCTGGTTCATAAACCATCTTTATTAGGGGATTTACCTATTTTATCTTGAGTGGGCATGGGGCATGGGGCATGGGGCATGGGGCATTGGTTATTAATTCTTTTCCCCCTGCTCCCTGATCTTCCTCATCTCCCTCATCTCCCCATTCCCCCAATTCCTACACCACTACTTTTTCTAAACTCAACTTAGAACGCTTCACTGGTTCAGGAATCGCTACGGGATAATCTCCAGTAAAGCAGGCAGAGCAGAAACTATTGGTGTCTTCTCGTGTTGCTTCTAACATTCCTTCCCAACTCAGATAAGCGAGACTGTCTACTTCCAGTTGCTTGGCAATTTCCGCTACTGTCTTGGTAGCAGCAATCAACTGATCCTGAGAATCGGTATCGATACCATAGAAGCAAGGATGAGTTACTGGCGGGGAAGAGATTCGCATGTGTACTTCCACTGCACCCGCTTCACGTAAGGTTTTAACTAGTTTACGGCTGGTAGTACCGCGAACAATGGAGTCATCAACAATAATTACTCGTTTACCCGCCAGCACATCTTTAAGTGGGTTAAGTTTCATGCGGATACCTGACTCGCGCATGGTTTGGGTTGGCTGAATAAAGGTTCGTCCAACATAACGATTTTTAATCAGTCCTTCAGCGTAGGCTACACCAGAAGCTTGGGAAAATCCGATCGCAGCAGGAATACCAGAATCAGGAACACCAAAGACTATATCGGCATCGACACAAGATTCTTTAGCTAGTTGATGTCCTAACCGCATCCGATAGCTGTACAAACTCTCGTTGTGCATAATGCTATCAGGACGGGCAAAGTAAATCATCTCAAAGATACACAATTTCCGCTCAGACTGCTGACTCCAGCGATAGGAAGCCAAACCTTCTTCAGTAATCCAAACTAATTCACCTGGTTCTACATCTCGCAGGTATTCGGCTCCAATGATGTCTAAACCACAAGTCTCGGATGCCAAAACGTAACGAACTGGATTACCCGCTAAAGTCCCAATTACCAGGGGACGAATACCATTGGTGTCACGGACACCCATAACCCCGTCAGGAGTGCCAATAACTAAACTAAAGGCTCCTTGGCAACGATGAAATGCCTGAATTGAACCTTCTAGCCAATCTGCGCCAGCGTTGATTGCTTCTGCGATCGCAAAAGCAATCATTTCTGAGTCTGTTGTGGTAACTAAGTTGTATTTTTTCTCAAGCAACTCTTGACGTAGTTGCACTGTATTGACTAAATTACCATTGTGTGCAAGCGCTAATGAACCTAAGCGAGTTTCCAGAACTGCGGGTTGGGCATTAACTTTGCGGCTAGAACCTGTGGTGGAATAACGAGTGTGACCAACAGCAAGGCTACCAGGTAATTGATCCAAAACAGATTCATTGAAGACTTGAGACACCAAGCCCATATCTTTGTGAAGATGGACTTTTGTACCTTCAAAAGTGGCAATCCCAGCTGATTCTTGACCCCGATGCTGGAGGGCGTACAATCCAAAGTAGGTCAGTTTAGCAACGTTTTCTCCTGGTGCGTAGATGCCAAAAACACCACAAGCTTCTTCGGGCTTGTCAGGCTGATTGTCATGACTATTAATTGGGTTGTTGGTGGGGTCGGGGTATTCATCCGAAGTGACAGAATGAATAGGGGTCATGCTAGCTTTGCTCCTGGTGGGGGGGTCAAGTCACTGGGATTATATCTATAGATAGATTATTGATTTCTTAATAAATCTTTAACCATCTATTAAAACAGTACCGTAATTATGCCCAGAGACGCTAATAGTTCTGAATGATTAGTGCTAATTTCTGAGTGAAGAAATACTCAAGACTAAGAAACAGCAGTGTTGGTAGCGATCCGTCTGGCGATCGCATGGAAATAGCGATCGTTCATATCTTCGATATTAACTTTGATTAAGACCTGATTATCAGTGGTGAAAACCCCCAAACCCGTCTCAAAATTGCCAACTGTACCTAGTAGTTGCCACTGTTGACCGAGATGTTCCTGTAAGTATGATTCCCAAATTGCTTGCTGTACCGATGTTACAGAAACTAAAATTCTGGCACCACCTTCGGCAAACAGCACCTCATCGACACGGTTCTGCGTTGGTGCTATTTCTAAATTGATTTGGGCACCAAGGTTGCCAGCAATGCAACATTCGGCAAGTGCGATCGCAACTCCCCCCTCGGCAGAATCATGGGCTGAACGTATCCAACCATTACGAATTCCTTCCCGACAAACTTTTTGGACGCGACGTTCCAAGTCAAAATCTACCCGTGGCGGTTTTCCAGCAACAGTCTCGTGGATAGCGGCTAAATACTCAGATGCTCCCAAACTGATTTTGGATGCCAGAGGCAATCCGAGAAGATAAATCACATCGCCTGATGCTTGCCAACCTTGTCCACAAATTTTGGTGATATCGGGAATCAAACCCACCATCCCTACTACAGGAGTCGGATAAATAGGTTGTGGAATGCCTTGAGAATCGAGAGTTTCATTGTATAAAGAGACATTTCCGCCTGTGACTGGTGTTGCCAATTCCCGACAACCTTCTGCCAAACCACGACAAGCTTCTGCCAATTGCCAATAACCAATCGGTTTTTCTGGAGAACCAAAATTTAAGTTATCCGTCACCGCCAGAGGTTCTGCACCCACACAGCTAAGATTACGTGCAGCTTCTGCCACCACTGCCTTAGCTCCTTCGTAGGGGTCAAGATAAACATAACGAGGATTGCAATCTACCGTTGCCGCCACCCCTGATTTTAGATTTGGGATTTTAGATTTTAGATTGGGGATTTCTTCAAGGGGGCGCAACCGGATAACAGCCGCATCTGCACCACCTGGTAGTATGACTGTATTATTCTGTACTTGATGGTCATACTGACGATATACCCAGTTTTTAGATGCGATCGTGGGTGTATCGAGCAAAGTTAACAGAATATCATTCCAACTCTGCACGCTTCCTTGAAGTTCTATTCCAGAAATTGTGCAAGAAGGCAAGGAATCAGGAGTCCATTCCCAAGCTTGACGGGCATATTCTGGCGGTTCTGCCAACAACTCCCGATTATATAGTGGGGTATTCTCTGCCAAAGCCTCGGCGGGAATTTCTGCTGCTATTCCACCCTGAAAAAGAATTCGCACAATGGGTTCAGCGATGACAGTACCAGCGACAACGGCTTGAAGTCCCCAACGGTGGAAAATATCGATTAATTCTTGCTCGCGCCCCTTGTGGGCAACGAACAGCATTCGTTCTTGAGATTCCGAAAGGAGATATTCATAAGGAACCATCCCTGTTTCTCTTGCAGGAATCTTGTCTAAATCTAGTTCAATTCCCACACCGCCTTTTGCCGCCATTTCTGAGGTAGAACAGGTGATACCGGCTGCTCCCATATCTTGGGCGGCGACAACAGCACCCGTCTTAAACGCCTCCAGACAAGCTTCAATTAAAGATTTTTCCAAAAATGGATCGCCCACTTGCACGGCGGGGCGATTGTCTATTGAGCGATCGCTCAATTCTGCACTGGCAAAACTTGCGCCTCCCATACCGTCGCGCCCAGTGGTGGAACCAACATACAGCACGGGATTTCCTAAGCCAGATGCCCCAGATTTAACGATTTCTGACGTTTCCATTAATCCTAGTGCCATGACATTCACTAGGGGATTACCAGAATAAGCTGGATCAAAGTAAACTTCGCCGCCTACTGTTGGTACTCCAACGCAATTACCATAATGTGAAATCCCCGCCACTACACCTTGGAACAGCCTTTGAGTTTTGGCATCTTCTAGGGAACCGAAGCGTAGAGAATTTAATAGAGCAATGGGACGCGCACCCATTGTAAAAATATCTCTGAGAATGCCTCCTACTCCCGTTGCTGCACCTTGAAATGGTTCTACAGCTGATGGGTGGTTGTGCGATTCAATCTTAAAAGCTAGTTGGAGTCCATCACCCAAATCTACAACACCAGCATTTTCACCAGGCCCCACAAGGATGCGAGGCCCCTCAGTAGGAAATTGTTTGAGTAGAGGTCGAGAATTTTTGTAACAGCAATGCTCTGACCACATTACCCCAAACATTCCTAGTTCAGCTTTGTTGGGTTCACGCCCTAATCGACGGACAATTTCTGCGTATTCTTCTGGCTTCAAACCTTCAGCAGCGATTTCTTGAGGGGAAAAGGGAGTAGGATATGTGGCGGTCATGGAAATAATGCACCAATTGTACAGAGGATTATTCTACCGATTTAGTTGCCTTATTAGGTGTAGTTCTAGAAATACAGATAACTCTTTTTTGTATATTTCTTTCTGAACTACTTGAATCACCAAGTTGTAAGCTTGCTCTGGCGATAAGTTCAAACTGTAGTGGTTTAAGGTTATGAAGGTATCCATAACCGCAAATGCAGTGCGCTTGTTGCCATCAATAAACGGATGGTTCATTGCTACATGGTACAGGTACGCTGCTGCTTGCTCGTGAATTGTTGAATGGAGAAGTTCACCGCCAAAGGTGGCTTGAGGTTGTGCCAGTGCTGAATCTAGCAAACCTTCGTCTCTTACACCTGATGTTCCACCAAATCTTTGAATTTGGCGTTGGTGAATATCTAAGACTTGAGAAATAGTCAGAAATTTAGGAGTCTGCAAGGCGGCGAAAAACCTCTTCCCATTTTTTTTCAACTGCTAAGTAAGTTTCCAATACTTCTTCATCTGAGGCAATTTGATGGGAAGTAGTATTTTCTAATTTCTCTTCATTTTGTTCAATTTCGCGGAAAGATTGGGCAAAATCAGGAATATTTAATAATACTTTTTCAGTAACTTCGTTTTCTTCTATTTCTTGCAAATAAGCCAGAAACGCAACTGCTAACCGCAACTTTTCAAGAGAAAGTTGACGCAAACGGCTTTCAGCTTCTGATAAATAAGTGCTGTGCTTTTGTTCTGTTGCCATCATTACCTCAAGCTAGGTTTGTTGCAAGACGTTGTAAATCAGTTCTGGTGATAACTCTAGCTTATCGTGCTATTGTGATTTACTCAATGAAGGCAACTGCAAAAATACGTAATTTCCTAGCCAAAGCTGAAGTTGATAATTATTTGAGTAATTTCATCATTTTAATAAATAAAGACTTATTTATAAAATAAATATTAACTAAATGCAATATTTTAGTAAGCAAAACGAATTTTCCTATAATCCTCTTTATTCAAGCTTGTCACAGCCCTAATCCATTAGAATGAAGTATTATTATTTTTATAGTTGGCGGAATTTCAGTTGGTTCGGGTATAGCTGCTACTGGGATTGTTTCTATTGCAAGTACAGTAATAACAATGCTTATAGCAGGAGCTAGTATAGAAGCGATATCAGTAGCAGTAGCGAATGTTTAATACAATTACTGCAACCACCGGATCGCTTGAATTAGTAACTGTGTTGGTGAATGGCGTTAAAAGTATTTTGGGATGCTAACTAACTTTATGTTGCAAAATGCGATGCCTACGGCGGCAAGCTACGCGCTTCTACTTTCCTATATATTGACACACGATGCTTAAAGATAACTTGACTAAGTAAGTAAGTTCTATTTATAGCGTCAGATATTGCAAGTATCTACTTAAACTCAGAGATTATTCGGGTACATGCAGTTTTGTTGTAACAATCGAGTGACGAGAATCACACATATCTATGATTAGGATCGTCTCCCAGCGATCGCTAACTAGGCATAATTAATGATAACTGAACTCTAGCCGAGTCATTAATAGGGAACACACTTAATTGCCGACAGCCTTAATCAAGGACTGTCGGTTTTTTATGTCCGTATGTCCTTCACCCTTTGAGAAAGTCCCCACAAATATACTTAAATAAATTTCCCCACAACTGGTTGGTAACTTGACAGAGATTTTGCCACAGCCACTACCAAATGTGGGGAGGGTACGATCAAATTCGGTATCTTATGTGTGTTGAGCGCTAGTATTTGGCACTCACTCTACTAGACCGGAAGCATACTCTTAGAACCAGCACATACTTTGTATTAAGACATCGCTTGAATGATGTAATCAAAGTAAGGTGCTGCTTCAGCAGCATCTTCCGCACTCAGTAAGCTAAGGGAGGCTGTTTTGAGAGAATTGATCGCTTCTACCATTCCAGGCACGGGAACGCCCAATGAGTTGTACATTTCCCGCACACCAATCAAACCAATTTTTTCAATTGGCTCTTTGTCGCCGGCAAGTACACCATAAGTAATTAGACGTAAGTACCAACCAAAATCACGAATACACAGAGAGCGCTGGCGTTCTCCGTAAGCATTACCTCCAGGGGAAATAAAGTCAGGACGCTTCTGCCAAAGTTGTTTGGTTGCTTCCTGAACTATCTTTTTTTCGTTTTCGGCTAAGGTAGCCGCAATCCTCGTCCGTTGTACGCCGGTTTGCAAAAAGTCTTTGATATTTTTAAGTTCGCCACTGCTGGGATAACGCAGTTCGTCGTCGGCTTTGAGAATAACTTGGCTAATTACAGTCATGATGATTGAAATCACCTGAAATATTATCTGTTAGTTTAGCGAGTCTGAGGTACACAAGTGAAGAGAGATGATGGAGATAAGGGAGTAGAAGAAAAATTAATAACTTTTGACTCTTGACTCTTGACTTTTGACTCTTGATTAATAACTAATGAGTAAAATAATTTGGCAACAGGGCGAATTAATTGAAGTGACGATCGCTAATCTGAGTGATACAGGCGATGGTGTGGGACGCGCTGATGAACGTGTTGTGTTTGTCCCAGATACTGTACCAGGCGATCGCGCCATTATCCGCTTGGTTCATGTTAAACCAAAATACGCCCACGGGAAGCTCCAGCAGCTATTAGAGCCATCCTCCCACCGGATACGACCCAATTGTATTGTGGCGGATAAGTGCGGTGGCTGCCAGTGGCAGCATATTAATTATAACTACCAGTTAGTAGCCAAGCAAAATCAAGTTATCCAAGCTTTAGAACGCATTGGCGGTTTTGTCCAACCACCGGTAGATCCGGTACTCGCCGCCCCTTCAGCTTTAGGTTATCGTAATAAATCTACATATCCTTTGGGTACATCGGCAACAGGACAGGTACAAGCTGGTTACTACCAAAAAGGTAGTCACCAATTAATTAACTTAAATCAATGTCCAGTCCAAGATGCGCGATTAAATCCCTTACTTAGCGAAGTTAAGCAGGATATTCAACAAAGGGGTTGGCGAATCTATGACGAACAACGCCATCAGGGACAGATTCGCCATCTTGGTTTACGCATTGGCCGACACACTGGAGAAATGTTGTTGACTTTGGTGGTGAAAGACTGGAATTTATCAGGAATTGAAACCCAAGCCCAGGAATGGTTAAAGCGTTATCCGCAGTTAGTGGGAGTGTCCCTCAATCGCAATGGCGATCGCACAAATGCTATATTCGGATCAGAAACCCGTTGCATCGCTGGAGTCCCACACCTGCGTGAAAACTTTGCTGGACTGGAATTTCAAGTACGCCCAGATACATTTTTCCAAGTGTATACAGAAACAGCAGAGGCTCTATTGCAGATAATTCAATCAGAACTCAATCTTCAAGGGCATGAGTTGCTAGTTGATGCCTACTGTGGTATTGGGACTTTAACTTTACCCCTCGCCAAAAAAGTACGGATTGCTACAGGATTAGAAGTGCAACCAGCAGCAGTGGAACAAGCTATTTTGAATGCCCACCGCAACGGAATTGATAATGTGACATTCCAAGTCGGGGCAGTAGAGAAATTGCTTCCCAAAATGGGCACAATACCAGAAGTAGTAATACTCGATCCGCCACGTAAGGGGTGCGATCGCGCCGTCATCGACACTTTACGGCAATTGAAACCATCTCGGATAGTTTACGTCAGTTGTAAAGTAGCTACCCTCGCCCGCGACCTGAAATTGCTTTGTCAAGATGGGCAATATACTATCACACGGGTACAACCTGCTGATTTTTTTCCTCAAACCGCTCATGTTGAAGTTGCCGCCTTTCTTGTGCTATCACAATTTCTCAAGGATGATAATTCCTTTGCAAAAACTGAAATTTGAAATTTTTAGTCTAGTGCATACTAAAGATGCTAAAATTGAATTAAGCTGAAAATAAAAATTCCTTTTGTTTAAATAAATTCAAGTTGCATAGATTCTTAGAAATATGAATTGGATTGTGTAAATGACAAATCGGCAATTAATTAGAGTATCCCAATACTCGGTCAAATTACTAGCATCTTTTTAAGTTGCTAACATCATTATCAAAACTATTGCAGCCGTTATATATCCAAACAATCCCAACTCATACTATAGGGCTAATGCTCCCTAGCATTTTCAAAATTTAGTTTTAAAGACGCAAGTTTGAAGGCAGCATGACCACCTCAAGTTTTATCAGGGTGCCTGTAGTAGCAAACTGATGTCTAGCTAACTGAAAGCTATGGGGTTTCTCTTGTGATTACAATTTCACTCCGTCCAGTGGCACGTTATTGGGGCACTATTAGTTTTGCCTCAACCCTCTACCTTTGTCCCATATTAGATTTACTGTTGGCAGAAATTCCAGCTAAATTACAAGCAGAACTCCGGCTAGGACTTCAAGAAGCCCTAGTAAATGCGGCTAAACATGGTAATAATCTCGATCCAAGTAAAACAGTTGTAGTCCGTTTTTCCTTAATAGATAATCAATATTGGTGGATAATATCAGACCAGGGTAGCGGCTTTACACCTTCATCTACTACTAATGAAGAAGAACCAACAGACTATTTACCACCAGATGAATCAGAAAGTGGTCGTGGTTTATGTCTTCTCCATCATATTTTTGACCAAGTGGAGTGGAACCGTAAAGGCACGGAATTGAGACTTTGTAAACAAATGGAAAACCGCCGAGGACTATCTCTGCGGCGATAGGAGAGTCAGGAGTTGATAGTTTAAAACTTTTAACTCCTAACTCCGAACTTTTAACTTTTTCCGTGAGTTGGACAAGGAGGGGCAGAAATGGAGCGATCTAACCAACCAATTGCCTGTTCTAATCTAGCTTGAGCTTCTTGTGGCTGATTCTTTAAAAGATACACAATAGCTGCTGCCACTTGTTCATTAGCGCGAGAATTCCGGTTAGACTTGAGGCGATGCCAATCGTTAGGGGAAATGCTCAGTCTTTCCATGAGGGCTTGAGCTAGTTCCAGAGTACTAAGTTCATTCAGTTGACTGGTTTTCGGCAGCTGGGTAGATTGGGACATAACTATTGGCGCATTTGCATTTACTTCTACTGTACTACTTGTAAATGAAGCCGCCTAAACAATCACAGCCATCAGCAGAAAATCCCGAACCAGATTTTGAACAAGAACTAGAGGAAGTAGAGCGATCGCTCTTATCCTTAAAAGAACGTTACGATCAAGTACAACGCGATCGCCAACAACAGGCACAATGGCAACAGCAGCGCGATAAACTAAAGCACAATAAATCTCAGACACCAGCAATCAAAGCAGAGTTACGGCAAATTCAACAGCAGTTGGAAAAGCTAGAACTAAACTTAGAAAGCCAGTTATTTTCTTGGCGTAGCCTCAAAAAACCTTTCTGGCAAGTCGTCCGCTTTGGTGGAATGGGCGTTATCATAGGCTGGATATTAAAGTCTTATGCTGGATAAATATGGTAAATCGACGGATTGCAGAAATATTGCGAAGTGGTCAACCCGATGAGTCTCTCCAAGTACAAGGCTGGGTGCGGACGAAACGCGAGTCCAAAGGGTTTGCTTTTATTGAAGTCAATGACGGCTCATCACTAGCTAATTTGCAAGCCGTCATTAATCAGGATTTGCCAGATTACGAAGCTATATTGAAAAAATTGAATACAGGTGCTGCTGTTGAGGTAGCAGGGGTATTAGTGGCTTCTCTGGGTAAAGGGCAACGGATTGAGTTGAAAGCCGAGACAGTGAAAGTTTACGGCGAAGCCGATCCCGATACATATCCCCTGCAAAAGAAACGCCATTCCTTTGAGTTTCTGCGAACCATTGGACATTTGCGATCGCGTACTAATTCCTTTGGTGCAGTTTTCCGTGTCAGAAATGCTTGTTCGACAGCAATTCACCAATTCTTCCAAGAAAGAGGCTTTTTGTGGGTACACACACCCATTATCACCGCTAGCGACTGCGAAGGCGCGGGTGAACTGTTTAACGTTACCAGTTTAGATTTAAAGAATATTCCGCGCACAGAAAATCAAGCAGTAGATTACAGTCAAGACTTTTTTGCTAAACCCACATATTTAACAGTTAGCGGCCAGTTGGAAGCGGAAGTGATGGCGATGGCGTTTAGTAACGTCTACACCTTTGGCCCTACCTTCCGCGCAGAAAATTCCAATACTTCCCGCCACCTAGCAGAATTTTGGATGGTTGAGCCAGAAATGGCTTTTTGTGACTTAGAAGGCGATATGGATTTGGCTGAAGCGTTTCTCAAACACATTTTTAAATATGTATTGGAAACTTGCCCAGAAGATATGGAATTTTTCAATGAACGCATTGATAAATCTGTGTTAGCGACAGCCGAAAATATTATTAATAATCAGTTTGAACGGTTAACTTATACAGAAGCCATCAAACTTTTAGAAAAAGCTGATGTTAAATTTGAATATCCTGTGAGTTGGGGTTTAGACTTACAATCAGAACACGAACGCTACCTAGCTGAAGAATTATTTAAAAAGCCTGCGATCGTTACAGATTATCCAGCGCAAATCAAAGCATTTTATATGCGCTTGAACGACGATGAAAAAACCGTCCGCGCAATGGATATTCTCGCACCCAAAATCGGCGAAATTGTCGGCGGCTCCCAGCGCGAAGAACGCCTAGATGTTTTAGAACGCCGCGTGTTAGCGCAAGGATTAAACCCAGAAGATTTGTGGTGGTATCTAGATTTACGTCGTTATGGTACAGTCCCCCATGCTGGTTTCGGACTAGGTTTTGAAAGACTCGTGCAATTTATAACGGGTATGGGAAATATCCGCGATGTGATTCCTTTTCCGCGTACACCGCAAAGTGCTGATTTTTAGAATTTGAAACCCAGGCAATTAGAAATCGCGCTTACACAAACAAAGTCCGTCTGTACGGACTCATAAAAACTTTGGAGCCAGCAAATGCGAGTTTTGCTTGTATACCTGCGTATTTTATAAAGCGATTAGTTAAAATTAAGATTTTTAAATTTCCTCTTGTAAAGCTTGAATTTGCTCAATAGATAATTCAGTAACTTGAGCAATTTGCTCTAAACTCATTCCAATTCGTAACAAATTTAAAGTCAACTTTCTTGTTGTTTCTGCTTTACCTTTGGCTTCGCCTTTGGCTTCACCTTCTTCTAGGATTTCTTGATAAATGACTGATTCGCGCATAATCTCACTCCTGAAAATCTTCCTAATTACGTCTTTCTTTAACACTAGACCTGCTAAAATGCCACTGGCAGCAGCTATATTTCTTTGTAGCTGTTGATCGCTAATTGCTTCGACTGCTTTGGCTACCTCGGTTAATACCATTGTAGGATCGTTTGTCTGACTTAGCACGGCAAAGGGTAATAAGCCTGGAACACTCAGAAACCTGTCTGTAGGTTGTTCCCATAGGCGTATTACCTCAAACTGGTGATAAGTGTTGTTTAATTTAAAACTGTTTTCATTGACTAATTCTGAACTTGTTTTTCTCAAATAGATTACTACTTGACGCATTTCTTTGTTAGGAAAGCGGCGATAAACCCTAACCCGATAATCTAACATCCGAAAGGGGATAGCTTCATCAGGATCGGTTTGAAATTCGGTATGCAGAACTAAATTATCAGATTGCAATAAAATTAATGAATCGGCGCGAATTGGTTCAGATGATAATTCAGTAGGGCTAAGTTCTGTTAATTTAATCGGTGAACCGAGTAACCAAGTTGCCAAGTCATCTTTGAAGTTTTCGGCAATGAATTTACAGATATTGTCATACATGGCAGCCAGAAAGTAAGAGTATCGAGTATTTTTGAGAAAAATTAAATTTATTGTTGTTGGGTTTCCTTGCGTCAAGCAAATCTACTGCTATGATTTTATGTTAAAAAAGTAATACAAAAATTAGTACGGAATATGTAAATTAATGTTAATGTTACTTCTCAACATCGGGAATGAGCGATATGCAATAGAAAGCCGACAGGTTGTAGAAGTAATTCCATTTGTTTTGCTTAAAACTTTGCCTCACCAGCCTGAGTATATCGCTGGTGTTTTTAACTATCGGGGACGCATTGTACCAGTCATCGATTTACGCCGATTGATGCGTGACAAACCCTCCTCTGAGTACCTGAGTACTAGGATTGTCCTAGTCAATTATTGGGGGAATAATACCGAACTTAAGGCTCCCTATATTTTGGGTTTGATTACAGAACAAGTTGTAGAAACATTCCACAAGTCTGAAGTCGAGTTTGTTGATTCTAATATTCAGATAGATACAGCGCCATATTTGGGCAACATGATTGTAGACGACCAAGGGATGATTCAATGTCTTCGCATTGAGTATTTGTTGTCAGAAGCACAGCAAGTCAATCTCTTGCCAGAAAGTCTTTACAATACTGGATTTTAAATTGGTCTGAAGACTCAATAAATGGCACAATCTGTAATTGAAGCTTTACTAAAAAGCAAGATTGGTTTAGATGCAAACTCTATTGGTGCTGAGGCGATCGCAAGTGCAATTTATCAACGCATGGCAGATTGCGGGATAACGGATATTGCTCACTATCTGGGGAAGTTACAGGTATCTATCCAGGAATGGGAAGCACTGATTGACACTGTAATTGTTCCAGAAACTTGGTTTTTTCGAGAACCAGAGTCCTTTGCATTTCTGAAGCATTACGTATTATCTGAGTGGTTGCCAAAAAATCCACAGGGTGTATTGCGGGTTTTGAGTGTACCGTGTGCAACGGGTGAAGAACCATATTCTATTGCGATCGCTCTTTTGGAAGCAGGATTAAACCCTACAAATATTCACATCGATGCTGTTGATATTAGCAAAAAATGCCTACTAAAAGCCCAACGAGCAATCTACAATCAATACTCGTTTCGCAGTAATAGCCGATCCTTTCAAGAGAGCTATTTTCAGCCTACTGAAGCTGGATACCACCTGTGCGAACAAGTGAGATGTATGGTGAATTTTATTAATGACAACTTAGCAGATCCGGCTTTTCTCGCTGACACGCCGCTTTATGATGTAGTCTTTTGCCGTAACCTGTTGATTTACTTCGATCTGACAACAAAAGAGCGCACCATTCAAATTCTAGAAAGGTTGCTCAGGACAGAAGGCTTACTATTTGTTGGACACGCTGAAGCTTGGTTATTGTTTAAAACTCAACTTGTCTCAGTTCGTCAACATTCAGCAGTTGTTCATCGAAAGTCTAAAGCGGGCGAAAATATTCGCAAAAATCATCATCAATCTTCAGAGACAAGGCTTCATACCAGCAAAAATATAGATGTTCTCAACAGGCGACAGCTACCGAAAAAAAACCATTCCAAGTTTGCCGCACAAGAGAGGTTAAATGTTGCTTCCCAGAAACCCATATCGCCACAAGACCTCAAGGTAAATTTGTTAGAAACAGCTAGAGCTTTAGCCGATCGAGGTCGGTTGAATGAAGCGGTTAAATTATGCAACGACTATCTCAACCAAAATCAGGTGAGTACTGAAGGATATCTTTTACTAGGTCAGGTGCAGCAAGCAATGTCAGAAAATGAGCGGGCGGCACAATCTTTTCAAAAAGCAATTTATTTACAACCTACTCACGAAGAAGCGCTGACTCATCTGGCATTACTCAAAGAACATCAAGGAGATGTGGATAATGCTAATCTTCTCTGGCAACGAATTCACCGATTAACGAAGGATAAGCAGTTCTGAGGAGATCGAGTCGGAGGTAGTGCTAATGCAAGAATTTCACTGGTTTTACCGCACGCTAACCCTCCCCTTATAAAGGCTACGGTGTAGATACAAGTAGGAAAATAGCTGAACAACACAGATTTTACCCCACCCTAACCCTCCCCTTATAAAGGGGAGGGAACCGGATTTGCTGTTTTGCCTAGAGCCTCAGTCTTACGCAGATTTTAACGTTCCCTTATAAAGGGGAGGGAACTGGATTTCCTGTTTCCCCCCTTTATAAGGGAACGTTAAGGGGGGTAATTCAACTTGTGTGTACACCAATCAAAGCGGGGTTTGGGGTTTATGGTATGCTTTACAACTTTTGAAACATCCTCTGAGGGAGACAGAGAGAACAAGTAGAATTAAATCCTCGTTTATCCACCTTTGAACTCCGTTCATCCACTTCAGAACTCCGTTCATCCACCTTTGAACTCCGTTCATCCACCTTTGAACTCCGTTCATCCACCTTTGAACTCCGTTCATCCACCTTTGAACTCCGTTC
>NZ_JBALBW010000099.1:0-87996 GCF_036919895.1 Nostoc sp. | reverse complement strand
CCCAGTCCCCAATCCCCAGTCCCAAATCCCCAATCCCCAATCCCCAATCCCCAATCCCCAATCCCCAATCCCCAATCCCCAAAACTTTGTATCCTGAATTAATAGGTCTTAATAAATAGTTCTTTTAAAACTGGTGCAAGAAGATTTTAGGCTAATTGTTGATTTAGTTTTAGTTTTGGGCGTTGCAGCCTGTGGTGGACTGTTGGCAGCACTTTTGCGACAACCCGTGCTGCTAGGCTATCTCATCGGCGGGATGATCGTTGGCCCCGCCGGACTAGGACTAATTAAAGAAGTTATTCAAGTAGAGACTCTGGCACAATTCGGTGTTGCCTTTTTGTTATTCGCCTTGGGTGTAGAATTTTCCTTGGCGGAACTCAAGAAGGTAAAAGCGATCGCTCTTGGTGGAGGTGGACTCCAGATTGCTCTGACAATTTTAGTCACAGTTGTGGTGTGTGGTTTAAGCGGAGCCTGGGGAGCCTTACCCGCTAAGGGGATGTTTTTGGGGTGTATTCTGTCCTTGTCTTCCACGGCGGTTGTCCTCAAGTGCTTGATGGAACGCAACGAAACAGAAACGCCTCACGGACAAGTAATGCTAGGGATTTTAGTAGTCCAGGACTTAGCACTAGGACTGATGTTAGCAGTCTTACCAGCCCTTAACCAACCAGCAGAAACTATTGGCATCGCCGTACTGACAGCGTTACTGTGGATTGCTTTATTTGCTGCTGGTGCAGTCGCTGCGGGAATTTGGCTGATACCACCTTTGTTGCGACTCTTAGCCAGTACCGAAAGCCGAGAATTATTTTTATTAGGGGTTGTAGCTCTCTGTTTGGGTATTGCCCTGTTGACAGAACATTTGGGGCTATCTATTGAAATGGGGGCATTTGTTGCCGGTTTGATGATTTCTGAGGTGGAATACGCCGATCAAACCCTGACTTATGTCGAACCTCTGCGAGATATCTTTGCCAGTTTATTTTTTGCCGCCATTGGGATGTTAATTGACCCAGTGTTTTTGTGGAACAACCTAGAATTAATTTTAGGGCTGGTGGCAATAGTTTTCGTCGGGAAATTTTTGATTATCACGCCCCTAGTGAAACTATTCCACTACCCTTTAAAAACAGCCATCATCGCCGGTTTGGGACTGGCGCAAATTGGGGAATTTTCTTTTGTTCTCGCCAGTGAGGGACAATCTTTAGGGCTGGTGTCCCGACAAATATACTTATTAATTTTGGGAACCACCGCAGTTACCCTCATGCTGACTCCCTTTGTTCTGCGGTTAGTGCCATTTTTATTTAACTTTGCTGAATCAATGCCTTGGTTAAAACCGTACTTAGAAGAACAAGAGGCGCGGGATGTATCAGATGATTTGCCCTTTAAAGACCATGTAGTAGTTTGTGGCTATGGGCGAGTTGGCAAAAATTTGGTGAAGTTGTTGTTACAACACAATCTACCTGTGGTGGTAATTGACCAATCAGAGAGAAGAATTCAGCAGTTGCGTGAAACTGGCGTATCTTATGTCTATGGCAATTGCGTGAGTTTACACGTTTTAGAAACCGCCGGGGTAAATCATGCCAAAGGAATGGCGATCGCCCTCCCTGACCCCATGAGTACCCGTCTTTGCTTGAAACGCGCTTTGGAATTGCGCCCAGAATTAGATTTGGTTGTCCGTGCTACCCAGGATAAAAATATTGAAGTGTTGTATCAATTAGGAGCGAAAGAAGTTGTGCAACCAGAGTTTGAAGCCAGCTTAGAAATGGCAACTCATTTATTAACTAGCTTAGGCTTGTTGTCGCCAGCTGTCGTCCAACTGGAAATGCAGAAAATCCGCAACGATCATTATTTAGATTTTCGCCCAGAACGTTCTGCAACTGAAGTTGCTCGTGATTTACGCCAAGCAACTCGCGATTTAAATCAGCGCTGGTATCCTCTACCATCTGATTCGCCCTTAATTGGTATGAGCATAGAAGAAGCAGATATGCGCTACTTAACAGGAGCGAGTTTGATGGCAATTCGCCGCGCTAACGGCGATGAAATCGATTATCCCAATAATAAAACCAGATTGGAAGAAGGCGATCGCTTGCTAGTAGTGGGAGCAGATGAAGAACTAGCGGCTTTGGCAGAGTTTGCTAAGGGACAAGCTGCTGTTCCCGGTGAAAATAGTGCTTGTCAGTGGGTTACAGTCAATGCAGATGCGCCAACACTAGGTAAAACCCTTGCAGATTTAGATATCGCCAAGCAATTTGGAGTCCAAGTACAAGCAATCCGGCGAGATGGTAAATTTATCCGCTATCCTGATGGCGGCATGGACTTGCAAGTTAGCGACCAAGTATTATTATGTGGTAGCTTGACAGGTCTGAGTCAACTAGAACAGTTATTTGCGATATAAACGTAGATGCAAAGCGGCTTACCGCAGGCTACCACAGAGGCGCAGAGAACACAGACAGAGGAGAAATAGAGAAGATTTTTGCGTCAGTTTTGGGATATTTTTTTATTTGGTAATCCCTAAAAGCAAAAATGGTATCCTTAAATCAATGGCGATGGAGCTCGCCGAAACCGCCTTTTCAGTCCCAAATATCTTTACTGAAAGGCTGATGGCTCCTACTTTCTTCGCTAACTGCGGGAGAGTAGGGCTTGAGAAAACACATCACCTGACTCTTCTGTAGAAAGTGTAAGTCTACAAATCACGCCTCAAGGAGTCATGGAATGTTCAGCAGTGTATTTATAAAACATTTTCGTCAATTTGAACCGTTTATTGCATTACCACACTTAATTAAGTGGCTGCCTATTTCCATTGTGGTAGGCATTCTTGCTGGAACGGCTTCTGCGGCTCTTTTAGCATCATTAGAATGGGCAACCGATTGGCGAGAATCCCATCGCTGGATTATTGCCTTACTTCCCCTTGGTGGCTTTCTGAGTGGTTGGATTTATCATCAATTTGGTCGAAATGTAGAAGCCGGAAATAACCTTTTACTTGAAGAAATCCATAACCCGAAAAGTGTTATTCCCTTTCGCATGGCTCCTCTTGTTTTGCTAGGAACAAACCTAACACATTTATTTGGAGGTTCCGCTGGTCGTGAAGGTACAGCATTACAAATGGGTGCTTCATTGGCAGACCAGTTAACTAAAATATTACATTTTAAAGGAGCCAATCGGCGAATTTTATTAACGGCGGGTATCAGTGGAGGATTCGCTTCAGTTTTTGGTACTCCCTTAGCTGGGACTGTATTTGGTCTAGAAGTTTTAGCAATTGGGAAACTTAATTATGATGCTCTTTTCCCTTCTTTGATTGCTGCCATCGTTGGGAATCAAGTCACCTTGTTATTGGGTTTGCATCATACTGCATACCTACACGCTCCGTCTATACCGACACTGACAATTTGGGGGCTGATTGCTGCCATTATTGCAGGTGCAATCTTTGGAATTGTAGCGAGATTCTTTGCTAAAGTAACTCACCAAATTAGTCACTTATTTAAAGCAAAAATATCTTATCCTCCAATGCGTCCTTTTATCGGCGGTGCGATGATAGCAGTAATTGTTGGGTTAAGTGGAACAACTAAATACATTGGGCTTGGTATCCCTACTATCGTTGATTCTTTTTCTACTCAACTACCTCCTTGGGATTTTGCCGCAAAATTGGGTCTGACTGCTCTAACTTTAGGAGCAGGTTTTAAAGGAGGAGAAGTAACACCTTTGTTTTTTATTGGTGCAACTTTAGGTAATGCGTTGTCGTTGCTTTTAGCATTACCTACACCACTGTTAGCAGGAATGGGATTTGTGGGCGTGTTTGCGGGTGCAGCCAATACACCGATAGCATCAACCTTAATGGGAATTGAATTATTTGGTCTGGAATCGGGAGTATTTATTGCTATTGGCTGTGTAGTGAGCTATCTATTTTCAGGTCATTCTGGAATTTACTCAGCACAACGTATTGGATTGAGTAAATACTCTGCTGTATATTTAGAAGAAGGGGTGACTTTGGCTAATTATGGGCGAGAAAAAGTTGAGCAAAAAATTGATCTACCTGATGATAGCGAAGAACAAGAAAGTAATTCTCAGGAATAATTTATTGGTGCAATTAAGGGATAATGGGGAAAGTGCCATACATATTAGATTAATCGCATAGTTAGAGTAGTTACGTATGTGCGATCGCTATTGTATAAAGGAAAGTAGCTACTCAATCAAAAGGAGAGGGGGAAATCGTACATAAATTTGCTGGGCAAAAGGTGTCTGAAATCTTAAAGTACAAGAAGGGTAGTATAAAACAGGCTCCACTCCCGGAAGAATCGCCCAGTTGGGATGAGTTTTGTAAAATGCTATGGGAAGAGATTGAAGCGGGAGCAGAAGTAAATCAACCGGGTTTTAAAGTTGTTCGCAAGTTATTAAGCGATAAGAGGTTTGACAAATGAAGAATCATGGATTTGACAAACTAGTTACTTTTCTAAATCAATTGGAACAAGAGAGAATTAGTTACACCTTAGCTCATCATCGGGATGAAACTATTATGGTAAATGTGGCGGTGGCTGGGGAACGATGGGAAGTAGAATTTTTTGAGGATGGTTCGGTTGAGGTAGAACGATTTGTTAGTAGTGGAGAGATTAATGGGAAAGAGGTTTTTAGTGAGTTATTTGCTATGTATTCAGAGCCAGAAAGTCATTCTGCCAAACTTAGCGAAAATGCTAAGTTTACAACCACAACGTGAAGGGGATCACACTTTATCTACCCTGGTAAATCCCAAAATTGCTAAGTGTCTTATTATTGAAATTTTTGGTGTTAGATAAATGTGGGATGAGTTGGCAGTTGAAACCATTGAAAACTCGTTATAAATTGAGCGAAATCATCCCCTAATTCAGCAACGCCAAATTTTTGAATGCGTTGCCTTCTATCTTATTTATCTGTGTTTCTGAATTTTTCTTCGTTTCGGATGTTGAAGTTATCTTCAGCCGATTCAATCAGTTTAGATGCATCATTAATAATCTGCATTGCCTGAGTGAGTTTTTTTAAAGCTTCAGCATATTCTGGATACATCCAGCTCAGTTGCGCCGTAGGGATGGATAGCCTCGTGATAGTTCTACCAAGAGAGTTCTGAATTGTATGGAGGTCCAACGCGCATAGATCAGCTAGTTGTCTGATGTTGTCAAATCTATCTGTATCGCAGAAGAAATTCTCGATTGCTTCCAACTGATCAAGGAATAGCTGGTTTTCATCCTTTATACGTTGAGAGCGTTGGAATAATTCAAACGACGTTTCGTGCTTGGGGTAGTCACTCATCTTTTATGGTAGCTCCTAGACATTTTTCCTTAGTTTATCAAATTAAGGGAAGTATCAGGCTGAAATTGCTTAAACTATCTTCAGACATTGCAGTATATAGCAATCCTAGATGATTTGTGAAAAACATTTTTTTTAAACCAACCGCGTACTCCTGCCGATAAATAAGCTACGCACACCATCTCGCAGAGAAGGGCGCAAAGAAATGAATTACTGCTAGCTTGATCATCATTAAGCAAAATGAGCGATGCTTGTTTGATCATTTACTAAATCATTGCTTCCAATTCTTTCAAAGCTTGAAAACTTCCTACTTGCCAACTACGTTCCACAGCAATGGAGATAATCTGAGTAATAGCTATATCCTCAAAATTAGGGCTGCTATTAGATTTTATATATTTCCCATCTCTCAGCAAATAAATAGAAAGGTTTCCATTATCGTAAACCCATAGTTCTGGAACTCCAATGGCTTCATAAGCATCAAGAGTAGTTTTTGATGTGACATCAGTTTCAATCGCTAAATCTGGCGGCGGATCGTTAGGTTGCGAGCGGCGATCGCCAATCATTTGTTAATAATTATGAATATAAAAGCAAGCATCAGGCTTAACTCCTGCTAAACCTTGCTTTTTAAAGATGGTGGAACCAAAAGGTTGATATCTGATATCTTTAGCCTTCAACAATATTTTGATAATATCAGAAATTAAATCTTTGGGAATTTCATGTTCTGGTAAAGGAGCTATAATTTTTAAAGTACTCTGGCTGTAGGCAATTTGTGTAGTTCTTTTTTCTCCCAATTCTTCCAAAATAGATTCAAATTCTTCCCAGCTAACATCAGGAATTGTCACCATGCTACCAGGTGCTAATTGCATCTAGCTAACAGCTTTGAAAACGGGGATAGCAGCAGTCATAACCAAAATATCAATAAGCTGAATCTTAATAATTATCTATGAGGTTGCGGTGGATAATACAGCCCACCGTAACCTTTAGACTAATAGATTGAGTTTAACAAAAGCGATCGCTACACCTTAAACTTCTCAGCAATCCGCTTCATCGCCTCTTCGACATTCTCCCGGCTGTTAAAGGCCGAAATGCGGAAGTAACCCTCACCCGCAGCACCAAAGCCAGAACCAGGTGTCCCGACAACGTTGACAGTTTGCAGCAATTTATCAAAGAATTCCCAACTGGATAAACCATTAGGCGTTTTTACCCAGACGTAAGGTGCATTCACGCCACCATAAACTGATAATCCGGCGGCTGTGAGTTTTTCGCGGATAATTTTGGCGTTTTCTAAATAGAAACTAACCAATCCTTTGATTTGTATCTGCCCTTCTTCAGAGTAAACCGCTTCGGCTCCCCGTTGGACGATGTAAGAAACGCCGTTAAATTTGGTTGATTGGCGACGATTCCAGAGTTTCCATAGTTCCACATCAGAACCATCGGCGGCTTTTCCTGTGAGTGTCTTCGGTACAACTGTTAAGGCGCAACGGGTTCCTGTAAAACCTGCGTTCTTGGAAAAAGACCGAAATTCGATCGCAACATCTCTTGCACCTTCAATTTCATAAATTGAGTGGGGAAGTGATGGATCGGTGATGTAAGCTTCGTAGGCTGCATCAAAGAAAATAATCGAGTTATTAGCTTTAGCATAGTCTACCCATGCTTTGAGATATTCTTTGGTAGCAGTTGCGCCAGTAGGGTTATTAGGAAAGCAGAGATAAATTAAATCGACTTTCTTTGAGGGAATTTCGGCAGTGAAGTTATTTTCAGCCGTAATTGGTAGATAAACTAAGCCTTCAAACTCGCCTTTATCGTTAGCATCTCCCGTATTTCCCACCATAACGTTAGTGTCTACGTATACGGGATAAACTGGGTCAGTAACGGCAATTATATTGTCATGACCAAAGATTTCCAGAATATTGCCACTGTCGCACTTGGAACCATCGGAGATAAAGATTTCTGAGGCATCAATTTCGGCTCCCCGTGCTTGAAAATCGTGAGCAGCAATTTTCTCTCGTAACCAAGCATAGCCTTGCTCAGGGCCGTAACCTTTGAAGGTATTGCGATCGCTCATTTCTTCCACAGCTTTAATCATAGCTGTGCGGCAAGCCTCCGGCAGAGGTTCGGTAACATCGCCAATGCCCAACCGGATTATTTTAGCATCAGGATTGGCTTCTGCAAAGGCATTCACCCGCCGAGCAATTTCTGGAAACAGATAACCCGCTTTCAGTTTCAGGTAGTTGTCGTTAATAGTTGCCATGTCTAAATTATGAAAAACGCCCTCAAACAGCTTACTGCTAATTTATGAGGGCGGGGGATTGGGATTGGGATTGGGGATTAGGGACTGGGGATTAGGGACTGGGGACTGGGGATTAGGGACTGGGGACTGGGGAAGAAGCAAGGGAGCAGGGAGCAGGGAGATTAATTTTCCCCTCTGCCTCTTTCCAATTTCCAATTCCCAATTAGACATTTAGCGGCTGTTTATTCTCGGCTGAATAACTGTTGCGATCGCTAATTACAAACTCCGTGAGCGATTCTTTACCTGTAATTAATCTTGCTCCACGATTACGGGTGAAATAGTTCCATGCCCACTGAATCATTACTACTAATTTGTTGTTAAATTCAATTAAGAAGTAGATGTGAATCAACAGCCAAAACAGCCATGCAAAGAAACCTTTCAGTTTCATAAAGCCCAAATCTACCACAGCAGAATTGTGTCCAATCATCGCTAAACTACCATGATCGGTATAAGCAAAGGGTGGTAAATTTTTACCTGCAAGGCGCTGCTGAACTAATGTTGCTACATATTCGCCTTGCTGCTTGGCTACAGGTGCAACACCAGGTAACGGTTTACCATTTTGATGAGAAAAATTTGCTAAGTCGCCAATTACAAAAATATTGGGATGTCCCTTAATACTCAAGTCAGATTCAACAATAATGCGCCCAGCGCGATCGCACTCGGCACCTGTGTGTTCTGCTAACACTTTGCCCATTGCTGAAGCTTTTACACCTGCTGCCCATAATACCGTTTTTGAGGCAATTTCTTTAACTTCATCGCCTTGTTTGAGGGTAACTGTATCATTTTCAATATTCGTTACCAGTGTTTTTGTCTGGACAATTACCCCCAACCGTGTCAGAGATGCTTCTGCTTCTTGTGATAACTCTGGTGCAAAGGGTGGCAAAATTCGATCCAGCCCTTCTAATAACAAAATCTTGGCTTCTGATGTGTCGATGTTGCGGAAATCGTCTTTGAGGGTTTGGTTTGCCAATTCTGCGATCGCACCCGCTAACTCTACACCTGTTGGGCCACCACCCACAATTACAAAAGTTAACCAAGCACGGCGTTTTTCTGGATCGGTTTCATTTTCTGCGGCTTCAAAGGCCGAAAAGATCCGGCTACGCATTTCTATAGCATCTTCTACTGTTTTCAAGCCTGGGGCGAATTCTTCCCAGTTATCTTTGCCAAAGTAGGAATGCTTTGCACCTGTAGCAACAATTAACGTGTCATAAGCTATTGCTTCGTCGCCCACAGTCACTTGTTTTGCTTCTGGATCGATATTATTCACCTCTCCCAACAGCACTTTCGTATTCTTGCTCTTGCTGAGGACAGAACGCAACGGTGAAGAAATATCAGCAGGAGATAGCGCACCTGTGGCGACTTGATATAACAGGGGTTGAAATAGATGAAAGTTTCGTTTATCAATCAGAGTAACGTTTACTGCTGCTTTGGCGAGTGTTTTAGCCGCATACAGTCCACCAAAACCACCGCCTACAATAACTACTTTATGGGGTGGATTATTGTCAAGTGAATTTACCATAAGAAATATTATCCTGTATTCCGACTATTGTAACTATTCTTAACAAATTTGTATCAAAATTGTCATCATATATTTTGTATTGCTGTTTACATTTGCAAGATGATTAAAGTAATCAAAACTACAGGATAAATAGAACCTTTAAAGATAGAGGCTCAGACAATAAGATTTGACAATACTTAAATTATTATTTACTTGTGTAAATTTATCAACAGCAGATGCAGGTTTTACGCAATTCTACTCAGGACGAGTTGATTCTGGTGTTTGTGTCAAACGTGGTGAATGATTACGTCGCCAACGCCTAAAGCCATAGATAAGAGCAGCAAAAATTAACAAATAGGGGCTGTAAACAATTAACCAAATACCCAGCTTGAGTAAGCCAACGGAAAATGCACTCAAAGAGTGGGTAGAGTTGTTCCAAGTTTCTTGAACTTGCAAACCCAAGGCGGGTTGGGGACTGGTGCTAGAAACAGCTGCTTCTAGGTTCAGCGTAATTGTGGAATATGCAACTTGATTTTGGAGGTTTTTGAGTTGGGCATTAATTTGTTCTATCGTTTGTCTAACATTGCTTAATTCTTGAGCAACACTAAGCACATCTCTGATGGAACCTGCCCGATCCATAATTTTCTGCAAATTGGCTTCTGTTTTTTGGAGATTGGTTAATCTGGCTTGAAAATCTACCAGGCGATCGCCCACATCTTCGGCAGTAATATTACGACTATCGACAGTGCCCAATTTAGCTAGTTCTTCTAAAGTAGGTTCTAGTCGGTTCTCTGGTATCCGCAATTGGATTGTTGCTGTGTAACGCGGGTTGTCAGTTTTGGGTTGTTGTTGTTTCAACCCGATTAAATCTCCTTGCTGTTGATTAATAATTTGCGAAACAGCATCAACAGTCTTATCTACAGAGTTGACAGTCAAAGATATTGCTGCCTTTTTAATGAGTTGGGGACGAGAACGAGCTATTGGTGCAGTTTCCGCCTTTTGGGAAATACTGCTTTCACGAGCAGGTAATTGATTTACCGCGTCACCGGCTGCAATTTGAGGCGCAGATTGAGGTGCAGACTTATTTGCTGACTGATGAGAAGAGGCGCAACTGGTGAAAATCACTCCTCCCAATAACGCACTTATAAATAAAGCAGATGTACGCGGGAATTTAGTCGAAGTATACATAATCTACCCCCAGATGGATGAAGTTAACCCTAGTATTACTGAAGTAAAACTTAAAACCTGTATTGTTGCGATTTATGTAACAGGGTTAGTCATTTTATTTACAGAGCTTGATGAGATATCTCAAAAAGATTATTAGCAAGTCATTTGACGATTATTTCAAAAAATATCTGCAACAAGTCTGTTTGCCAATAGGGTCGTAAAATTGCTTTCTGGTAGTTGATATTTTTGAAATTGTTTGATTTTGAAAACAAGTTGGATCTGCGATCGCTGCTTGCAAATCTGCCTTTATAACAATTCAAAATAGCCTACGGTATCTTGTCGGTCAAAATTCCCTGGCACTTTCAGCAGCCTGTCTCAGTGCTAAAAAAGCTTCTTTTAGAGGTTGGCTAACAGCACTGTCTGGTTCTGTTAGCACTAGCTGTTGGTAGGCTGACAAAAATTGCGATCGTAGCCGATGGAACAAATGCAGAAAGTGACGTACAAAGCTGATGCAATCCAAAACCACAATTTCTATACCATCTGTACGGTCGTACATACTTGAGGCATATTCCTGAACACCTTCTTCTATCACATCCGTCGTGATAAAAATATAGTTGTCAACCCGCTTGCCTGTGCTGTTGATTTTTTGCAATGCACGGTCAATATCTGCTAGGGTGACACGTCGGGTCTTCATTTCATAGCTGGTAATCACCTTCTCATCATCAACTAAAGTAATTTCCACATCTCCTAAAGCACCTGTCTGTTCGTCTGCTGCATTGTGGGATTCTAGAGGTAAAAAACGCTCCCCAATATATTGTTCTGCTACTTGATAGGCAGCAGTAACAATTAGTACAGGAAGACGGCTTGAACCTCGGCAAACCAAATGCTGTTTCAGGAGTGTGATAATTTCCTCTGCTGACAAAGGTATTGCGTCTTCCGACTTCTTCAGGTCGGCTAGTAGTGTTTCCATGCGTTGCCGCTTCTCGTTCCGAGCAATAATTAGACAGCGAATAGTTTGGGCTAGCAGTTCCTCAGCAGTTATCCTACCTTCATGAACATCATCAAGTAATTGCAGGGCGGCTTCGTAGAGTTTGGGCGGTCGTCCCACTAGATTGACTGCTGGGGTTAAGGTGGTGTTACGGTTCCGCAGGGCAGGGGTGAGGAACGCGGTAGTGGGATTACAGGGTAACTCGTGCTTGTTAATGAATGCTGTGATGTAACTTTCATCGTAGTAGCGTCCAGAGTAAGCATCTGGTGTGCCTATTTCGGTGTAAGGCTTGCGGATATCAACATTCCCACGGTGAACGGCTGCCAAAGAGCAGGCCAGCAACAAACGAACTACAGCACGATTGCCTACATAGCGCGATACATAGTCAATTTTTTCGGCAATGCTGGGGTTGGTGACAATCGGTTGGACTATCGATGCTTCAGCTTTTTGTAAGGCTACATCAAGGATAGCTGCTGGGGTTGTGGACATGGAGCGATTTCTTCAACAGTAAGTGTGGAGGCTTGAGGGTCATAATTGAGCCAAAGTACTTCTTGCCGTAACTGCTTGATGGAATGGCAGTGTTTCGCGGGCGCTTTAATGCAGTTCCAGTCACCGTAAAGTTCCTGCATCAATGAACAATCATAGCCTGAAAGGGCAACTTTACCTTTAACTGAGCGCAAAACATTGGCTAGTTGCCGATGCTGGTCGTCGGTCATTTCATAAGCGTAAGCCTTGCTATCCCCACGGGAATCGTGCGGGTAGGGAGGGTCACAGTAAAATAATGTTTCTGGACTATCGTACCGTCGAATAATATCAATTGCTCGGTCGTTCTCAATTTGCACGCGTAGCAACCGTTGCACGATTTCGGGCAGATCCTCAACACTACCAAGCCACCGGGAAACTGCACCAGCCATTCCAGCTCGGCTAGTAAGTTTGCAGTGCGCCCATCGTCCAACACTGGCGGTTTGTGCCAAGCCCGTCCTCACTTGTCGCGCCCGGACGAAAAATCGTCTAGCCCTTTCCAGGTCTGACAAACTCTCTTCTTCTTTGGTAATAGCAATCCGAAATTCTTCACGCGAAAATGGGGTTAACCCAATCGCCTCGATGAGTTGGTCTTTTTGGTCGCGTAGTACACGAAAAAAGTTGACTACCTGGCCATCAATATCATTGTAGGTTTCCACAGGCGAAGGCTCCCGGTTCAACAACACGGCTGCTGAACCACCAAAGGGTTCGCAGTAGTGGGTCGAGAGTGGCAACAAGGGTAAAAGCCAGTCTAAATGACTGTACTTGCCGCCATACCAACCAAATGCAATTTTCTTTGCCATGAAAGCCAACCTCAAAGGGAGTGATTTACCCGAAACCAAGGATAAGGGTAAAACGCAATTTATTATATAGCGTTGAGAAATAAAGTATAAACGTTTAAGAAGAAATGAGATTGGATGATTAACTTGCTGTAGTACTACCATCGGGGTTCCATTTCAACCGCGTAAGCCGGACAGTATTATAAATATCTTAAGCAGAAACAATAGATACTGAAATACAGGTTATTTGTAAAGCAGCTTTACCTACGAGTACGCCGTGACGGTTGCGCTCGAATCGCTGTGATAGCTATGCCAACAGGCTAAAAACTAACTAAGGAGAAATAAAAAATGACTATAAGTTTTAGACAATAAGATTTACTTTATATAGCAGTCCTAAATCAGTCGTGAACAATAAGATTACCGACTTCTTTGAGAAGTCGGTAATCTTAGTTTCTCGATTTTCACAACTCATTTAGGATTGCTATAAATAGTCTCTAACTTACACTAAAATTTCTCTCAAGTTACTAAACAACTTCTCTGACTTACTTGATATTAAAGCGTTTCTTAGCTGCTTTATAATTTCCCTATCAGGTGATTCTAAAATAATGTTGACTATGTATTGATTATTTCGTACAACTGTTTTCTGAATATCTAATACTTGTGCTGTAAACGAGAAGGTTTGATTTCCTATTTCTATTCCTTCTTGATGTTCATTTATAACACCAGTCTTCCAGTTTTCAATGTTTACAATATCACCCTTCTCTAATTGAGGATTAAAGTTATAAGTATCTATAAGTAAGTATCCACCCTCTTCTGTGTCACTTAAATTAATCATTAGGCAAAGTTGATAGTACATTTGAGTAATAATCTTATTCATGACTTAACTTCTAAATAAACAATCACTTATTTTAATAACACAATTTCTTAGATTTTTCTCAGAAATTTCGCAAAATTAGATAGTAAATTTCTACACATGATTTGTATACTTTTATTTTTTGTCACATATTTAGCTAGACTTGGCCCTATCTTGTAATATAAAGCAACTAAAAATGTTCCGAAATAATTACTGAGCAATACACTATCTCTAAAGTTTCTAAAAGTATCTAAATCAGGGTGTTCTGTAGATGAATAAGCTGCTGTGGCAATAAAGCAATCTCCTTGCTGTGAATTAGTAGTCTGTGAATTGGTAGTCTGTAAATTAGTAGTTTGTGAATTAGTGTTTACATTTGTAGGATTTTTAGGAGAAGAATTCTTACTCTTATAAATATCCCTAAGTCGAGAAACATCTGGATCATTTTTTAGTACAAGTCTAGCTTCATAACTACCTAATTGTTCAGCTTTAATGAGGTCTTGAATAAAGGTATTTTCTTTCTCTAAACTAATATGCTTATCCCCATACTCTTGAATTAATTCAGATCCACGAGCAATCATATTCATAAAATAATTGGCTACATGATGCTCTACCAAAATATGCTTCTGCCAAGTATGGATCTACCTCAATAGCTTTTGAGCATAGTTCAAAAGCCTTGATTGCTCTTTTCCAATCAGCATAACAATAAGAAGGATTTGTTAAAGAAATCAGTGATACAGCACTTTGTGATTGTAGGATGTACTCTTTTGCTTGGCTTCTGCTATAAGTCATATACTTTCGAGTAATTTTAGGTTGATTATCCTCTATATCATGTGTTGCACCAACCGTAGATACCCGTAAAAAGCAGATAAACAAGCCTTTGGTAGTGCAGAATTTATTCATGGTATCCGTCGTCTTAAATGACAGCATATATAGCTGCTTCACTCATTTCTGTGAGACGCTATAAATAGCCTCTTATGAGTTGGATACCCACAGGTATCTGCTCAATACCTTGTCAGAATTAACTGTGAACACAGAGTTCTCCCCAATAGGTAGTAATTGCTGGAGCAAAAACAGAAGTGTCTTTTGTCGATGCAGGTTGACAAATATACTTAGCTCGATTTTCTATAGCCAGTATTCTGTCGGTATCCCTGACGTAGAGTGGTACTATCATTTCCCTTTGTTCCAAAAGTTCGGACAAACCAATCTGAATTTCCCGTCCCTGATGAAATAATGCACGCGCTGCTTCTTCTACCATTCGTGCTAGTTCAGCACCGTTACAGTTGATGGTTTTGTTGAGAATAATCCGCCATTCTTTCTCGGTAAGGCGATCGCCACCATTACAGTATCGCTCATCAACTTGGCCTTTTTCTCGTTGACAGTTAATCTGTGGTTACTCAATTTGGGGTACAATCGAAAGTCTGCCAATTAATGATTATGCTTGCTGACAGGAGATGCTTCTATGGCCCGGATGTATTATGACGAAGATGCCAATTTAGACCTTTTGGCTGGAAAAACTATTGCTATTATCGGCTATGGTTCTCAAGGTCATGCCCACGCTCTCAATCTCAAAGATAGTGGTTTGAATGTGATTGTGGGACTATATCCGGGTAGTAAGTCAGTAGCAAAAGCTGAAGCTGCTGGTTTAACTGTGAAAAATGTTGCAGATGCTGCCAATGCTGCTGACTTTATCATGATTTTGTTACCTGATGAAGTCCAAAAAACGATTTACAAAAACGAGATTGAACCAAATTTAGAAGCAGGGAATGTGTTGGCTTTTGCCCACGGCTTCAATATTCACTTTGGGCAAGTTGTACCACCAGATAACGTAGATGTGGTGATGGTAGCACCAAAAGGGCCGGGGCATTTGGTACGACGGACTTATGAAAGTGGGGAAGGTGTACCAGCGCTATTTGCAGTTTATCAAGATGCTAGTGGTCAGGCACGCGATCGCGCCATGTCTTATGCTAAAGGTATCGGTGGGACTCGCGCCGGTGTTCTCGAAACTACTTTCCGTGAAGAAACCGAAACTGATTTATTTGGCGAACAAGCCGTATTGTGCGGTGGTTTGAGTGCTTTAATCAAAGCCGGATTTGAAACTTTGGTAGAAGCTGGTTATCAACCAGAATTGGCTTATTTTGAATGTCTGCATGAAGTCAAGCTGATTGTTGACTTAGTTGTGGAAGGCGGTTTAGCCAAAATGCGCGACAGCATTTCTAATACAGCCGAATATGGCGATTATACCCGTGGGCCACGGATTGTTACCGAACAAACCAAGCTTGAAATGCAGAAGATTCTCAGCGAAATTCAATCTGGGCAATTTGCACGAGAATTCGTTCTCGAAAACCAAGCTGGTAAACCAGGATTTACCGCCATGCGTCGCAAAGAAGCTGAACACAAAATTGAGGAAGTCGGTAAAGATTTACGCGCCATGTTTAGCTGGTTGAAAAAAGCTTAAGCAAAAGTAAAGATAATTATTCAAACCCCTCTCCAAACCTCTCTTTGAAAGGTCGAGAGGCTTTGAATTCCCCCTTCCCGCGTTGGGGCTATTCATTACCCGCATCTTTATTAACAAACAGACAAAATACTTAAAATCAGACTGAAATGATAGATAGGGCAAATGGTGCATACAGAGATGTATTTCACCTATATTCTTTGGCCAGATTTTAGTCGATAAACATTTTATCAGGCTTTGTTGAGCTACCAAAGTCGCGATCGCCGTTTTGGTCAAGTTAAAGCTTCACTGTCAGATTAGGCTATCTGGAAAACCTCTCTCTAAATTTCTCCCTTCCCACATTGGAAAGGGGTTAGTTTTTTGTTGCTATGAAGCATAAAGTAAAAGCACCCACATTACCAGGATGGTATATGAGCGCTAAGAAATTTAAACATTATTGAGGATAATCTATCTGCTATGACAGACCGAAGTAACTATAAGAATAGCAGGTGGTGGGTAAATAAACTGCAAGGGTAGTTACAAATGTTTTGTTAAAAATAGTACTTACTGTAAGGTATTGCTTATTTTGCTAAAGTATGATTTGCAAAACTGGTGCGATCGCTACGCTAAACCTGATATTTGGGCTATCTTGAGTGGAACACAGCAAGATAGTATTTTTGTACTATCTATTGTCTGCGCCGAAAGCGATCGCAGTCTATTGATTTTTTTGGGTAAATTACTCTTTGCTAGGTATTGAGCCTCTAATCTCGGCTATTCTGTATCATAAAATCAGACGGATGTAATTATTTTTTTGCCAATAGTAATTATCAAAAATATCAATATCATTATTTGTTAATTCTTTCCCGAAATAGTATTTACTATAATTTACTACTTGCGATATAAGCTGATTTTGCGGTAAGTAAATTCAGAAAAATCCTGATATAAAAAATTTAAAGTTAGCAAGATTCTCTGGCTAAATATACTTTAAATTTACTTATCAATCAATTTCAAAATCGCAATTAATTTTTACCATATTATATGTGTTGGGAGTTCTCATGGCAAAATATCTACTAGCTTCTGCTAGTGGGATGGGATTTTTATGCTTAATTGCCGGGTTATCACCTGTGCAAGCCCTTCCTCATTTAGAAATTGCAGATAAAAACTTAGCTATTAATCAAAATGATAGTAGTTATCAAAAAAATGATTCTCATCAAAGCAACTTGACAAATAGTATCTCTAATGAATTGCTGATAGTTAATGAGAATCCAAAAAATCCAGATTTAGGTGTAGATTCTGCTGTTAAGCTTCAGCAGCAACTAACACCACAATCGGCAAATTCGTCTCCATCTTCAGACAAACTTGCACAAGTAACATCTGTATCCCAATTATCTGATGTACAACCTACAGATTGGGCTTTTCAGGCTCTGCAATCTTTGGTTGAGCGATATGGTTGCATTGCAGGTTATCCCAATCAAACCTATCGCGGTAATCGGGCGATGACTCGCTATGAATTTGCTGCTGGCTTAAATGCTTGTTTAGAACGAATCAACGAACTGATTGCCACTGCAACTGGTGATTTGGTTAAGAAAGAAGATTTAGCCACGTTGCAGAAACTACAAGAACAATTTACGGCAGAATTGACAACATTGCGGAGTCGAGTAGATGCTGTAGAAGCTCGTAGCGCAAAACTAGAAGCAAATCAATTTTCTACGACTACTAAACTTAATGGAGAGGTAATTATTGCTGGTGTTGGTGCTACCGGCGGCGCTCGTAATAACAGCGACTCGAATATCATCCTAGTCAATAGAGTGCGCTTAAATCTCACCACTAGCTTTACTGGTAAAGATTTATTAATTACTGGATTGCAAGCTTATAACTTTTTGGGTGGAGCCAATGGACAAGGTAGCCTGCAACAAAGTTTAGGATTAGCTTCACCTATTTTAAGTTCTAGTAGCGCTCGTACCAGTTTTGAGCCGCAATTTCCAGGGTTAAATGTCAATACTTTGTCGAATGTTGGCGCGAACGATGTTCAGCTTTATAAATTGCTGTATATCTTTCCCGTCGCTAATAAATTAACCTTGTTTGCCGGAACTGCGGCGGAAACATCAGATGCTTTCCCAGCAATTACACCTTTTTATGGGGAAGGACAAGAGTCAATTTCTCGTTTTGCAGGCTTAAATCCTGTGTTACGGGTTTCTGGTGGGACTTCGGGTACTGGTTTAGCATCGGCGGCGGGATTTATTTATAGTATTTCCCCGAATTTGGATTTACGCGCTTTATACGCTAGTGTCAATGCCAATTTACCTCAAAAATCTGCTGATGAGGCACTACCAGGAGTTTCTACGACACCTTTGGGGGGTGGTGTATTTAGTGGAAGTGGTATTGTTGCTGCACAGTTAACCTTCAAGCCTAGTCCTGACTTAGATATTGGTCTAAACTATGCCAATAGTTATCACGAAATCAATATTTTAGGTACTGGATTAATTAGTGGTGATGTTGGTGCTTTAGCTGGTGTTGACGCTGGGACACCAGTCAAACTCAATTCCTTTGGGGGTACGGTAACATGGCGATTTTCTCCCAAGATAGCCTTATCTGGCTATGGTGCAGCACTATTTGTTGATGCTTCTTCTAATAGTGTGAATGCTTCCACCACCTTTACAAGTTGGATGGTGGGACTTCACTTCAAAGATTTATTCAAGTCAGGGAACAATGCCGGGATTCTTTTTGGTCAGCCGCTTTACCGTAGTGATGCTGGTGGTTCTGCTCAACTTTCCCCCACAGGCGACAATCGGGCGACTCCTTACCATTTAGAAGGCTATTATCGCTTTCGAGTTAGCGATAATATCAGCATTACTCCTGGTGCGTTTGTTCTCTTTAACCCAGAAGGTAATAGCAACAATGAAACCACAACTGTGGGTGTACTTCGGACTACTTTTACATTTTAAGAGATTGGGAGTAGGCTAATACCATTTTGGATTGAGAATTCTTTGTATTAAAGGGTTCTCTGATTCCATCTGTTGCAATCAGTCTGCGCTCTCTGCGCCTCTGTGGTTAAATAATTTCTTTTGAACCGCAGAGGCGCAGAGGACACAGAGAGGAGAAAGAAATATTCAACTGAAATATATTGTGATATAACGTATCAAAAACATGATCAAACAACTGAACAGTTACCATGATTAATGTTTTCTTGAGCTAAAAATCTCTTGTGCAAAACTGGTGTGATGCTTACAGCGCTAAAATACGCTCTTCAAAATACTTAAAGCCACTGCCTCCGCCACCTTAATCCCATCGATACCCGCCGAGAGGATTCCCCCTGCATATCCTGCACCCTCACCAGCCGGATAAAGACCAACTGTATTTAAACTCTGATAATCCTCCTTGCGTTTTATCCTAATTGGTGATGATGTGCGGGTTTCTACCCCAGTTAACACGGCATCGTCCATTGCAAATCCCTGGATTTGTTTGTCAAAAGCGGTCAGTGCTTCACGGATGGCGGCGATCGCATAATCTGGTAAACTCTGACTCAAATCACCAAAATGTACCCCCGGTGTATAAGACGGTTTAACCCTACCAAATGCTGTAGAAGGGCGATCGTTGAGAAAGTCTCCCACCAACTGCCCTGGAGCTTCATAAGTTCCACCGCCCAATTCAAAAGCCTTTTCTTCCAAGCGCCGTTGGAACTCAATTCCCGCTAAGGCATTACCCGGAAAATCTTCGGGTGTGATGCCCACAACGATCGCACTATTAGCATTACGCTCATTGCGAGAATATTGGCTCATCCCATTGGTGACGAGTCTCCCCGGTTCTGATGCAGCTGCAACCACCAAACCCCCTGGACACATACAAAAACTATAGACGGAACGACCATTTTGACAGTGGTGAACCAGTTTATAATCAGCAGCACCTAAAAGCTTATGGCCAGCTTGAGCGCCAAAACGACATTTATCGATGAGAGTTTGAGGATGTTCGACGCGAAAGCCGATGGAAAAAGGTTTAGGCTCGATGTAAACCCCGCGTTCGGATAGCATTTGGAAGGTATCGCGGGCGCTGTGTCCTACTGCCAAAACTACATAATCGCTGGCGATATATTCCCCACTGGCGAGGGTGACTCCGCGCACCTGTCCATTTTCAATGTTGATATCTTCCACCCGACTTTCAAAGCGAATTTCACCACCGAGGGATTCGATTTTAGCCCGCATACTTTGGACGATTCCCACCAGTTTGAATGTGCCAATATGCGGTTTGTTGATATAGAGAATTTCCTTTGAAGCTCCCGCATTGACGAGTTCGGTTAATACCTTGCGCCCATAATGCTGAGGATCTTTAACTTGACTGTAGAGTTTGCCATCGGAGAATGTACCCGCCCCACCTTCGCCAAATTGGGCATTAGATTCTGGGTTGAAGTCTGATTTTTTCTTCCAAAAGCCAAAAGTATCAACGGTGCGATCGCGAACTTTTTTCCCACGCTCTAAAATGATTGGACAGAACCCCATTTGTGCAAGCATCAAACCCGCAAATAAGCCACAAGGCCCAGTACCAATGACAATGGGGCGAATCACCAAATTACTAGGTGCTTGCGCCACTGGGCGATAACTCATGTCTGGCCTAACCATCAAATGGGGATCTTTTTTCAGGCGCTTGAGTAGATGAGTCTCCTGAGTTGTTTCTACATCCAGAATATAAACAAGGTTAATCTCTCCTTTTTTACGCGCATCGTAGCTACGTTTGAAAATGGAATAACCGATCAATTCTTCGTCTGTGATTTGCAGCTTTTTGAGGATGGCAGTCTTGATCTCATCTTCAGGATGATCGAGCGGAAGCTTTACTTCTGTTAGTCGTAACATGGCGAGGAGAAATTCATACTTGTCTATCAAAATCTTAATCAAAATCACTGTGGTGCGGCTGATACTTAAACCAGACTGACAGCCGCCTCTAACATTCGGATTGTCCCAAGTTCAGCATTTATTTCCACTTCTAAACCAATTGGTAAGGTAAATTTATCTTTAATATGACCAATCATTGAACCGTACCAAGCAGGAATGCCTAAATGTTGTATGTGTTGTTGCAATACTTGGATTAATGTAAATGATGGTTCATCCCCAAGTTTACAATTAGTGCATTGCCCAAAGATAAAACCAGAAATTTGATTAAGTATGCCAGCAGTTTTTAACTGCGTCAGCATTCTATCTATCCGGTAAACATCCTCGCCAACTTCTTCCACAAACAGGATGCTTTTGTTCCAGGAAGGTAGGTAGGGTGAACCTACCATCGCTGATAGCACAGATAAGTTTCCACCCACAAGTTTACCTCTCGCCTTTCCTGGTGCTATTGTCTCCACCCGCACTTCGCTAGGGTTGAGATTTTGCATAGTGACAGCTTCACCATTAAATAGGATGCGTTTGAAGTAATCCACTGTAAATTGATTCCAGGTAGATGTGGCAACTGGCCCATGAAAAGTAATCATTTGACTACGGGCGTTAATTGCTAACAACAGCGTCGTAATATCGCTATAGCCGATGATAATTTTTGGATGGGAGCGGATTAGCGAGTAGTCTAGTAGGGGTAAAATGCGATTACAGCCCCAACCGCCACGCATCGGAATAATTGCTTTGATGGTGCGATCGCTAAACATCAAGTTTACATCATCAGCGCGATCGCTATCTTTACCAGCTAAATAGCCATAACGATCTAAAATATGCTTCCCCAACTTGACTTTTAACCCTAATTGTGAAACTGATTTCTGTGCTGCTTCGATATCTTTAGCGTCAACGATACCCGCAGGGGAGATGAATCCTACAGTATCGCCCACTTGCAGACGTAACGGTTTGCGGATGGTGTTTGTGAGTAGTTTCCCTTCAGCTGTAAATGCTGGCATCTGAGTGGCTATGGTAGCTAGTCCACAGCTTGCAAGAAATTGCCGACGTTTGATAAGCATAAATATTTAGGATAGTGACGAATTTTAATAGGTTATACCAATGCCTAAGTAATTCATAAAAAGTTAGATCCCCGACTTCTTAAAGAAGTCGGGGATCTGGACACCGCGAATTTTTACAAATCAAATCAAATAGAATTACTATATGTAAATTATTGTTGACTAATTTTACTCATGAATCATGCGGCGAAGATCGTCAAGAGGGGATTCTGGTTCAGTCATTTCTGAATTATTGCTGTTAGTTATTTGTAAATCTTCGTCTTCAATATAAAATTCAACGCTTATTTTAATTTTCACCTTCCCCTTTTTCCAGCTTGGAGAACCTAATGTTAAGATTTCGCAATCTATACCCTTTTGAAACCAATTCAATTTCGCATCCTGAGACTGTTTTATCTTTACTTGTTGCCTATTTAACTCTTGATTCAATATACATTCTAGGCTGTAGTTAGATGAGGTATTCATTGCTTGTTTAAATTTAGCAACTTTATATATATCGTCTCCGAAGTCCAAAACATCGCCATCGTTACATTCTATTGGCTTGAATCCATCTTCCATATCAACCAACCTCAATTTTTGAAACCTTTTTACCTTACGCAAAGCTATATGTAGTTAGTGAGTGCTAAAGCACTCACTAAAAGCTACAATTATCTCAAAAATGATTTGAGATTAATATTCAACCTCTTGTCCTACGTCTGAAACCACAAATCCATTATTGGCAAACTTCCCATCAGCATCAAAAGAATCACCAATTACAGGCAAGAAATGGTCATATAACTTCATTGCCTGTAAACAACCATTGATACTAGAAGCGGCTGAATTATACGCTGCAATATTTTCTTCAACAACACTCAATAATCGTCGATTATTGGCAATTTTTTCTTCAGCTTCTTGTTGCAGTGTTTTCTCTAAATAAGCCCGCGCCTGTGGGTATTGCTGCAAAATCTCATCTGCTTGGTGTTCTGCCATTGGTAACAACTGAGTTTTCAGTGTTTGGTTAATGGTTTGACGGAAAGATTTACGAATAGTTTGAGAGACTTTTGGCTCAAAATCTAACTTCAATAATTGCCTAATTGCTGGTTCTGCTTCCACGATACTTTCAGCGTCGTAACCTTGAGAGGTTTGTAATAAAGTTTGGCGAAATTGATATATAGAGAAAGTGCCTTCATCATAAAATCTTGGACTTTCTCGCACGAAGCGATCGCACTCTACACTAGCTGCACTCACTAATGCTTGAGTAACCGCTTTTTCTATATTTCTAATCTCTTGTTCAATACCGCCATCATTATCTAATAAACGATACAACTGGCGATAATATTCTGATTTGCGAATCTTTTCAATCAATCGCTGAAAATAATTTGCAACTACTTGCTGAGAAGATTCAATCAAAATATCTTCTAATTGATTTGCTAAGTAATAAAATGCCTCTACTAAAATAGCAATTAAAGGTGCGGTAGCGTTGCGAGGATGGCTGATAGTTGCGCGTTGATAAGCAGAAGCTACAGAAAAGCTATCTAGCAATTCATCTAAACGGCGAATCATTCGTGATTGCAATTGCTTAAAGTCTGATTCAAAATCATCGCAAGAGCTATTAATTATCTGGTTAACTTCTTCTGTGATATGCTCGCTAAATTCTCTACCAATTTGCTGGAGCTGCTGATTTAGGCGTTGCAACTCTTGTGACTTCATAGCCTCAATTTCTTGGGGTTGGCTATCTAAATGACGTTGTACGCTCTGATAATGTCTCTTCAGTTTAATACAAACATCTTCTAAATCATCGGCAAGATTTTTAAACAACTGCGGACGCTTTTCTTCTGTAAGATAGCGAGTAATAGCTGTGCGAAATTCATCAGTTCCACTATCTTGAATTAGCTTTTCTATCAGTTCATTTCCCCAATCTCCCAAAATCCGCACATAATTTTGATTTGGAGTTTCATAGCCGTTAACAGAAACACGGAACTTAGTGGTAGATAGCTTTCCTGAATTTACGCAGTAGTTGTTAAAAGCATAGACAAATTGTGGTGTTTCTTCTTTACCATCTAAACCTTTTATACTTCCTGCAAAAACAGAATCTAAACCAAATCTATCTCCTTGGCTTGTCTGTTTAATTTGACTGCCGTAAAATCCTAGTAATCCACTGGTTTTATAAACCTTGTTTGAATTAACAAACTGTCCACTAATTAAATTGTCTAATCGTTGCCGTAGTTGGGTATTGTACCAAGTTTCATCGATGCGGTTGAAGACATAGAAAACGCGATCGCGAACTCCCCCATTCTGGCGCATTAATTCCAATAATTCTGTTTCTTCTTTTGTCATGTCACCCGCCGAAGCAGGTTTTAGCACGCACACCACCGCCGAAGTATCAGGATGTTGAATTTTGGTATAAGTTAGTTGTGCGTCTTTTTCTACTGGTGCATCTATCCCAGGTGTGTCAATAATTACATTTCCATCTTCTAGCAGAGGATGATTACAATAATATTCTATTCGCTTCAATACGGCACTATTACTACCACGGCGGGCATATCCCGCAGCTTGTTTGAGGTTAGAAAAGTTAAATTGCTCCATTGAGTATGTAGCATTATTAACCGTGTTGATGCGATCGCGGTTTGCTATATATCCTTCTAGCAATAACATTAACGCTTTCGCCTGTTTTGCACGTTCTGATTTACTCTCACCACCTTCCTGCTGAATAATCGCTTCAGAACCTTCAAGTAGTAAGTTAATTTCATCAGCTTGGTTAATATTAGGTACTGTCTTAAATCCTAGCTGCTTACACAAATAAACTGCTTGTTCCCGAATCTCTACTTCGCTTAAAAATGTCAAAACAACACGTTCTTTTTCTACTTCTGCATACTCGATTTTGCATTCTGTACCTGTAGCGTGTCCCTCTGCACTGTAAAGTAATTCTCTCTCTAATAGTGCATTGATTAGCATTGATTTACCGGCACTAAATGCACCCGCAAACACAATCTCAAATTTGGGAGAAATCGCTTTAGTTAGAGAAATTTCTACAGGTGTAATATCTTGAGAATGTAGCGTTGGTTCTTGCTGAAAAAGTTGTAATATTGACTCAACTTGCTCTTTTAAATTTTTGCACTGAAGCGGTAAATCTGACATATTCAGCATCCTGACAATCTTTATGTATAGCAATCCGATTTGATGAAAAAATCTAAGTAGGGTGTGTTACGGCTTCCGTAACGCACGATTCATAAGGATTTGGTGCGTTATGCTGTCGCTAACGCACCCTACGTATATTTCAAAAATCAAATATGAGTCCTATATTATGTTAGTTACATTTATTGTCTGGATGGTTCAGTAATATTTCTGAGATATTTGATGTGGTTTGGCTACTGGATATCACTTAAACCACAAATATCATATCTGCTTAAAAATTTATTAGAATGATTAATCGCATCACGGAAAAAATGTAGGGGCAATTCATGAATTGCCTCTACAGAAAATTACTCAATCTTCAAGTTGAAAGGTAAACGGGCATAAACCCCCTTTGGATCGTTCATCTTTTGCAAAATATCTACTTCTTGTTGGAATTTCTGGAATTCATTAGTGAGGGGGTTAGATGGTTTGAGTTGCGCCACCTCAATTCCTAAAGCAGTCCGCGCTTCTTCAGTTGCACGCCCAAAAAAGCGTTCTCCGAAACCGTTAGTGCGAGGATATTCTTCCACTTCCCAGTCTTCTCCTAGTTTCGCCTCTTTGACAGCATACGCGATCGCACTATTCAAACCACCAATTTCATCCACCAAACCAATTTCCTTCGCCGCCACACCAGACCAAACCCTTCCTTGGGCAATTTCTGCTACTTTTTGTTGTGGGAGTTTGCGACCCTGAGAAACTTTATTTAGAAACATATTATAAATGCGGTTAACACTGCGTTGATAAAGTGCTAACTCTTGGGTTGATTTCGGGCGCGAAACTGTTTGACTATCAGCATAGGTTCCAGTCTTCACCGAATCCCAGGTGATGCCATTATTATTGGCCAGCTTTTCACCATTAAATAGCAACCCAAACACACCTATTGAGCCTGTAATGGTATTTGGTTCGGCAAAAATGCGATTAGAGTCGCTAGCAATCCAGTAACCACCAGAGGCAGCTACGTCACCCATTGACACTACAACTGGTTTAACTTCACGAGTTAATTTTATTTCTCGCTGCATGACTTCGGCTGCGGTAGCGCTACCACCAGGACTATTAATCCGTAATACAACAGCCTTTACATCCTTGTCTTGTCGGAGTTTGTTGAAGATTTTGGCAAAGCGATCGCCTCCTACTTGTCCATCACCGCCTTTACCATCAACAATCTCGCCCTCAGCATAAACAACGGCAATGTGATTTTTGGAGTTACGTTCTACACCCAGAGATTTACCAGAAACTTCTGCGTAGCTATTCAGGCTAATTTGTCGGAATGTTTTGTCGTCTTTATCGCTATCTGTCAATTTTTTGAGGTCTGTTACCACTTCATCAGGGTATGCTATTCGATCGACTAAACCGTTGGTTTTAGCTTGGGTGGCTTCCAGTACCGCCTGACTATCTGCGATCGCTTGCAACTGGTTAGGTTCAATTTTCCGACTTGCACCAACGGTAGTGCGCCACTCTCCCCAAACATCATCTAACAATTTCTGAGTTTGTTCGCGGTTTTCTGGACTCAATTTTTTCAGAATAAAGGGTTCCACAGCCCCTTTGAATTTACCCACTCGCACGACTTGAACGCCAATTCCATACTTTTGTAATGCACCCGCTAAGAACATTGGCTGTGAACTCAAACCATTGACTTCCATCATTCCCAAAGGATTAAGGACAATGGAATCTGCCACTGAACTAAGGTAATATTCCTTTTTACTCCAATCATTGCCATAAGCTACGATCTTTTTCCCAGAAGCGCGAAACTCTTCCAGCGCCTTCCGAATTTCTTTAAGGGAAGCATAGCCGATATTACTCGCTTGGCTGGTGCTAGTTGAATCTAGATAGATGCCGACGATTCGCGGATCGCGTCGCGCCTTTTCCAAAGTTTCCACAACTTTGCGGAGTGATATTCTTTCATCATCCACACCTGATATTGTGTTTTGAAACAGTTCGCCAGAACTAGGTTCGCTATCAGTAATTTTCATCGACAAGTCAAAAACCAACACTGACTTATCTTTCACATTTGGCCCAGTATCTTTAGAGGAGGTAGCAGCCAATATTAGCAAGAATAGTCCAGTAGTTCCTAGACCACCGAAAATAATTAGTCCTAATAAGGTGCCAACTAAGCTAGCAAAAGTTTGTTTGATAAAATTACGCATTAGTTATTGGGAATTGGGGATTGGGGATTGGGGACTGGGGACTGGGAAATGACAAATGACAAATGACCTACCTAATTTATTCTATGCGTTGTAAACTGCCAGAGTGCTTTAACTGATACAAGGTGGTGTTGCCAGTAACGATAACGTTCCAATCCATTGGTGATTTGATGCGACTGAACATCTTCTTCTAAATAGATCCGAATGCGATCGGCTTTGCGATTCTGAGTTTGTGCAGAGATATTGTTAGAGGCGTTCACTGGTGGGTATAGCTAAAAAGATTTGGTTGCGATCGCTATTGTTACATTGTCTGCAACCATCTTTTTATAACAAATAAGTTGATTGAGCAATAAAGCAACATAGAATTTCTATTGCTTATCACTATGAATTATTTGAAGGCGACTGAGGAAAATACGTAGGCGATCGCTTTGAGGATTGGTCAATACCTCATAAGCTGAACCCTTTTCTGTCACAATACCTTTGTCTAAAAATATCACCTGATGGGCTACTTCTTTTGCAAATTGCATTTCATGGGTGACAACCACCATTGTCATCCCTTCTGATGCCAATTGTTGCATCACTTGCAAAACTTCGCCGACGAGTTCGGGATCTAAGGCGCTGGTGGGTTCGTCAAATAGCATGATTTGGGGATTCATACATAAGCTCCGGGCGATCGCTACTCGTTGCTTTTGTCCGCCAGAAAGTTGTTCTGGATAAGCAGATGCTTTGTCATGTAAGCCAACTTTTTCTAAATATACTCTTGCTAATTGAGCGCTTTCCTTTGGTGTTTTACCCAAGACTTTACGCGGTGCAAGTGTCATATTTTCTAGGACGCTAAGATGAGGAAACAGGTTGAACTGCTGGAAAACCATACCTACTTGTGTTCGTAGTTGCCGCAGTTGGCTATAGTTGACTGTGGGCTTAGATAAGTTGATCCCGTTGATTATTAAACGCCCATTGTCAATGGTTTCTAGTCCATTAAAGCAGCGTAATAGCGTACTTTTCCCACAGCCGGAGGAACCGATAACTGCAACGACTTCTCCCCGATTTATTTCGCCTGTGATTCCTTTGAGGACTTTTAGGGAACCAAAGTTTTTCTCGATATTGTCAAAAATAATGGCGGGGATGGTATTGTTCATTACTTGTGTCAAGCTGCTCTACAGTTGATTGTAAGCTTTTTAACGAACCGCAGAGGCGCAGAGGGAAGAGAAAATAATATGGCTAAATTTGGTTTTGGGCGTTGGTTGCGCTGGTGTGTGGTTGTTGGTTTTAGCTGTTTGTTATTGACTGGCTGTGCTGTGAACTCTAGTGCGGGAAAAACTCTGCGGGTTGCTACAGAACCGGCGTTTCCACCTTTTGAGTTTCAAAAACAAGGTGGTGAGTTGCAAGGTTTTTCAATTGATTTGATGAATGCGATTGCAGTTGCAGCTAACTTTAAAGTAGATTTTCAAAGTCTGCCTTTTGATGGCATTATCCCGGCTTTGGGAGCCAAAACGGTAGATGCGGCCATTAGTTCGATCACGATTACCCAGGAGAGGGCGAAGACGATTTCTTTTTCCCGTCCTTATTTTAAAGCTGGGTTAGCGATCGCAATCCGTGCAGATAATCAAAATATTACTGACTTTGACAGTCTCAAAAATAAAAAAGTTGCAGTCCAAGTTGGTACAACAGGGGCTGCAAAGGCTAAGAGTATTCCCGGAGTGCAAATTCGCAGTTTTGATTCAGCACCTTTAGCCCTGCAAGAATTGACCAATGGTAATGTGGATGCGGTAATCAATGATGCACCAGTGACTTTATATGCTATTAATACGGGCAATCTTCAGGGAATAAAAATAGTACAGCAATTGCTGACAGAGGAATTTTACGGCATTGCTACGGCTAAAAATTCGCCGAACTTGGTATTAATAAATGATGGTTTGGATAAAGTGTTGAAAAATGGCACTTATTCCCAAATTTACCAAAAATGGTTCAAAGTTGAACCGCCATCACTACCAATAAAATCGCCATTTGAGAATCAGATTAGTACTGCCACACCTAAAATTTCTACCTCAATTGATGTAATTTTGCAGGCTTTTCCGACTTTATTACAGGGAGCATTAGTAACGTTACAATTAACGATCCTTTCTGTAGTGTTTGGTTTAATTGGAGGTTCCCTAATTGGTATTCTTCGCCTTTCTCGAATCGCACCTGTGCGTTGGATAGCGAGGGCCTATGTAGATTTTTTTCGGGGAACACCTTTGTTAGTGCAAATTTTTATGATTTACTTTGGTTTTCCCGCAATTTCGCAAGAACTTGGTTTTACATTTACTTTCGACCGCCTCACTGCTGGAGTAATTGCCTTAAGTTTGAATAATGCCGCCTATACCGCCGAAGTTGTGCGTGCAGGGATTCAATCGATTGAAACAGGACAAGCAGAAGCAGCACAATCATTAGGTTTAAGTTCTATACAAACAATGATTTATGTCATTTTTCCCCAAGCTTTCCGGCGGATGATTCCACCTTTAGGTAATGACTTTATCAGTTTATTGAAAGACACTAGCTTAGTTTCTGTAATTGGGTTGGAAGAATTACTACGTAAAGGACAGTTAATTGTTGCTGATAACTATCGCGCCTTTGAAATTTACGCAGGTGTAGCGATGGTTTATTTATGCTTGACGTTACTTTTTTCACAAGCATTTAGTATTTTGGAAGCGTGGATGAATCCAGTTAAACCGCGAAGGAACTACGATACCTAATAATTTATTAGTGGTTTTGTCGATGGCTAATAGAGATAAACTAGATAAAATAGAAAATAAAAATTATTAGATGCAATATAATACAGCACTTGCAAAAGTAACTTTTGATAACCATCAAAACAGTTTAAAGAAGTTTTTCTAGTCAACTTTAGGCAAAATACATGGATGCAGATAATTGGACAGATCAACAATAAAAGGTACTATCTATGAGTTCCCGCGCACTGTTGTTAGTAAATCGTCATGCTCGCCAAGGGCAAAAGGGTCTGTCGGAAGCGATTGAATATCTGAAGACACTCGGCTTTGATTTAATTGAAGAGTCTACAGAAGACCCAAAACATCTTGGTGAAGTTATAATGCGCTATAAGCATCAAGTTGACCTAGTAATCATTGGTGGAGGAGATGGTACTCTCAATGCCGCAGTAGATGCTTTAGTTGAGACTCAGTTGCCTTTGGGAATCTTGCCTCTGGGAACTGCTAACGATCTAGCGAGGACTTTGGAAATCCCGAATTCCCTCAGCGAAGCTTGCAAAATTATTGCAGATGGAAATTTACGTCGCATCGACTTGGGTTGGGTAAACGACAAGCACTTCTTTAACGTCGCTAGTCTGGGATTGAGTGTCAAAATTACCCAGCGACTTACCAAAGAAGTTAAACGCCGTTGGGGAGTATTTGCTTATGCTGCCACTGCATTGCAAGTCCTTTGGGAAGCTAGACCTTTTACTGCGGAGATTGCGATCAATGGTGAATCAGTTAGCGTGAAAACAGTACAAATTGCTGTGGGTAACGGCCGTTATTATGGCGGTGGTATGGCTGTGGCTGACGATGCCACAATAGATGACCAAAGGTTAGACCTCTATAGCTTGGAGATTAAACACTGGTGGCAGATTATATTATTACTCCCAGCGATGCGAGAAGGGCGACATATACATTGGGATAGTGTACGTTCTCTTCAAGGTCAAGAAATAAAAGTATATACTCGCAAACAGCGTCCTATCAATACAGATGGTGAAATTACTACTTACACACCGGCTCATTTTCGGGTTATATCTAGAGCTATAGCTGTTTTAGTACCCCAGAAATCAGGAGTTAAGAGTTAGGAATTATTCTCCCCATCTTCCTCTGCTAAAAATGTGGGAACTCGCATCAACTCACGCCAAATGCATTTGAGATTTTCTCAAGATATAAAGTCCCTGTTGCAACGCCTAGCTGAACAACCGCTTACTCTAGGCGATGTTCTGGCAGAAACCTCAGAACGAGGGTTCAGCTTGGTAATTACATTATTAGTTTTGCCCTTTTTATTTCCTATGCCACCGGGATTAACTGGCCCTTTTGGTGGTGCTTGTTTACTATTGTCAGTACAAATGGTTTTAGGAAGGCGATCGCCTTGGCTACCGAAAAGAATCGCTAACTACAAATTTCCTCGTCCCTTCGCCCAGTTACTTTTGCAAAATTTGGGACACCTTACCAAAGTTTTACAGAAAATTACCCGTCCTCGATTGCCAAAAATAGCTAATAATCCTTTGGTTTGGCGAATTAATGGTTTTTGTATCTCCTTGTTGACAATATTATTAATATTACCAATTCCGTTTACAAATCCCATCCCCACTATCGGTATTTTACTTTTAACTGTTGCCACCATCGAATCTGACGGTTTATTAATTTGCATCAGCTACGGCATCACTGCCCTAATTACCCTGCTGTTTGGATTTCTTGGTTATGCAGTATGGTTAGCTCCCAGTTTGCTGCCATCTATATTTAAATAATAAAAGCCCTTAGCTTAAAGCTGAGGGCTATAATTTATTAGGGTGCATCTACCATTTATTAATCCGCTTTATTGATTGCTATATCCGGGCAAATTTAACTTGTATACGAATTTTTTTTCCTAATTTAAAAGTATCAGCAATAAAAAAGCCTTCAACTAAAAATTGAGGGCTATGATTTAATTAAGGTGCATCTACCATTTATTAATCCGCTTTATTGATTACTATATCCGGGCAAATTTAACTTGCATACAATTTTATTTTATTTCCCAATTACAAATATCAACAATAAAAAAAAGCCCCCAACTAAAAGCTGAGGGCTATGATTTAATTAAGGTGCATCTACTATTTATATATCCGCCTTAGTTATTGCTTTATCAGGAAGAATTGAAAAAAATAGATGGCTATGGAATTGATTTCTTTAGCTGCACTGGTAGTACTAGCCCTAATGAGCATAACCTACGGTTTTTGACTAGGTAATCATTTACCAGCTTCACAGTAATTTTACAATAACCCCAAAATTACCCTAAATACGCAAAGTTTCTGTTAATATCAGCGATGGTATCTCCGCAATAGTACTAATTTAGTTTATTAGTTGGGTATATGAATATGAAAGTTCAACGTACCCAACTTAATGAAGCGATCGCAATTTCTATTAGCCCTAGCTAGTCTTTGTATTGTCGGGGGAAGCTTTTTTCTAAGAACAACTTTTAGCAGTACTAGCGAGCCTAAAATAATAACTGATACATCACGTTACAAAGAAATTCGTAATCAATTATGGTCTGATAACGAGCGAGTAAAGCATTTTCCTGATGAGATTCCTACTGATGCCAAAGGTGTTCGCATTGCTTACTCTCCCGAATTTTTGCAAGGAAGTAGTTTTTTTCAAATTAGGCTGAAAGAATCACCAAACAAGATAGCAAAATTACTATCACAATACAGAGGTAGTGCAAAGCACAAATATAGGGGTGGTAATACAAACGACCATATAAACCAGCCTAACGGTGTACCGACAACTTTCTTCTACACCAGTGACTCTCATGCAGAATCTTTTCCAGCCAGTTATGAAATATTGGTATTAAATGCAGATGACAAAGGTAGACCTGGTTTCAAGTGGAATCATGGAGATAGTTATGGTGTTGCTATTAATAGTTCAACCTCAGAAATTATCTATTGGTCTGAAAAATGGTAATTAACAATTCCAATTTATTTGAAATTGTCATCATAAAAATTATTATTTTTATACATTGCTACATCTGATGCTAATACCAAGCGATTAGCTCGAATTTCCGCTCAATCCCCAGTTATCAGATGAAAGGTTTTTGTCACCTGTCAACAAAGGTGCATAACTGTATAATAAGCAACAATGGTTAGATACTTTTGTGATCCACAAACCCATCTTACTGCTACAGTTAATAGTGTTGTGTTCAATTCACGAGAAATTAACTAAGAGAGGTGTGCAAAATGAAAAATATAGTAAAAAATCTCCTTAATGAACGAACAAAATCAATTATTAGATCGTCCGATATATATCAATTTTTACATAATAGAATGCATTCAAGCAAGCTAGCAGTTAGAGGTAAAAGGCTTGATATTTGTGCCAACGAAATTGCTATCTATCTGCTTCAGTCTGGTAAAGATAAATATGTATTGCGTGATAAAATTTGCCTTGAAATTGGCAGTGGATGGTTGCTGACTCATTCATTAGTATTTTATCTTCTTGGAGCAAAACAGGTTTATGCAACAGATGTTTATCCGTTATTGCAACCCGAAAATATTTTCAAAGCTGTGTCTAATTCTGTAGATTGGAGTATCTTGGATAGTCTATCTACATTTGAAGATCGTGACATTATCGACTTACGTTTAAAAAAACTGCTTTCATTAAAAAATTTATCTGTAGAAGCCTTAAAAGACTTGGGTATAGAATACATTGCTCCAATTGATTTGTCTCAAAAAATGCCTACTCAAGAAAGAATAGATTTCATATTCTCAAAATCTGTGTTAGAGCATGTGCCAGTTGATGATGTTGTGCCACTTTTAAAAAATCTTGCAAGTAGCCTCTCTGAAGATGGCTTTATGTTTCATCTCATTGATTTAGTAGATCACAGAAATAGAAAAGAAAGACCATTTGATTTCTTTATTTATCAACAGGAAGCCTACTCAAGAGAATTACAATCAAGGTGGGGAAATCGAATTCGACGAAGCCAATGGAAAAAGATATTTTCTAACCTCAAAGACTTAAATTATAAATTTGTATTTGAGTGGTCGCGCAAAGAGGGAGACTTACCAGAAAAAATTGATTCGTCTATTCAATATACAGATGAAGAAGATTTAAGAATTTCTCATATCGGTGTGCTTGGAGAATTCACATCGCTTCCGAAAGTCAAGTCTTAAGGAAGGAAAGGAAAAGTTTTGAGTGCAGGCTTTCTCGGCTCAAACTTCAGTATTAAGAGATTGTTTAAAAAGTGTTTCACTAAGACTTTAGGTACTTTTATGTCTCCCCAAACCCCCTAAAAAACGGAGGAACCGGAATCAAAGTCCTCCTTTTTAGGGGAGCAACTGCTGTTTTGGCATTCACCAAGTGTTTGCGTAGCGTCTCCGAACAGGAGAAGCAAGTGGTGTGGATTTAGAGGGATATAAAACTTTTGATACCGAAAATAAGACTTTTCAAATTTCCTCTAAGTACTATTTTTACTCTTTTGGGTATACCACTTTAGGTAGTTAAAACTTATAGCCAGCATAGCTAAGATTTATAAGGTGCTTAAAAACTATCTGAATATGTAGAATGCCAACTGCTTTAATTACTGGTGCTTCTAGTGGTATTGGTAAAGCTTTTGCCCAGGAACTAGCTGCACGCAAGACCAATCTTGTACTTGTTGCTCGTTCGGAAAAGAAACTAAGCCAATTAGCTAAAGAACTACAAGAAGAACACGAAATTCAAGTAGACGTTATACTCAAAGACCTTACAGAAGCTAATGCAGCTTGTGCTGTATTTGAGGCCACAAAAGCAAAGGGATTAACCATTGACTTATTAATCAACAATGCTGGTTTGGGTTACTATGGCGACTTTGCTGAAAGTGATGGAGAAAGACAAATTAAAATCGTACAATTAAATGTTTTAGCATTAGTAGATTTAACACATAAATTTCTCCCATTGATGCGGCAACGTCGGTCTGGAAGTATTATTAACGTATCCTCTATTACCGCATTTCAACCGATACCATACCTTTCTGTTTATGCTGCCACTAAAGCTTTTATTCTCAGCTTTAGTGAGGCACTATGGGCAGAAAATCATCAATATGGTGTCCGTATTCTAGTAACTTGTCCAGGGCCAATAGAAACAAACTTTTTTGCAGAAGCTAATTTTCCTCCAGCGCTGGCAAGTACTACAGAGAAAGTTTATTCTTCTAAAAAAGTGGTTTGGGAATCTTTAGAAGCTTTGGAAAAAGGCTATCCAACTGTTATTAGTTCTGATACTACGACTCAAATGAGAAGCAAATTATCTCGGCTTGTACCGCGCAAACTTCTTTTGAATATATTAGCAAGACATTTTAAAGCTTAAGTATATAGTTAGGAGTTTGAGGTTAAAGAGGTTAAAGAACCCCTCACTCTTAACTCCTAACTTATTACATATACCTTGTTAATTGAACTCGGTAACGGTCTTTTTTAGTGACGGCGATTTCCCCAACTTCTAAACGCCCTTTAGAGCGAATGGCGATTAAGTCGCCTGATTTTACTTGAGAACTAGCTTGAGTAACTTCCTTCCAATTAACGCGGACATCACCGGCATCAATGAAATCAACCATTTTGCTGCGCGACATACCAAAACCAGCAGATGCGATCGCATCTAATCGCAAAGAAGCCTCTACAGTAGTTAGTTCTTTTTTCTTGGGTTCGCGAACCTTTAACTCAGTTACTTCAATCCGTTGAGTTTTCACAGGAACCGATCGCACCTGTTTCAGACTCATTTCTAAAAATTCCACCAACTCTGGTGCGACAATCGCCTGTGCCCCTCGTTCTCCCAAAACAATAATGTCTCCCGTCTTTTCACGCACAATTCCCGTTCCCAACATTGCGCCTAAAAAGTCGCGGTGAGAGGCGGTATCAAACAGGAAATTACCAGCAATTTCCACAGCAACAAGGCTGACTTGAGATTGCTCTAGGGGAAGTTCCGAACGAGCGATCGCTATTCTTTGGCGTTCAGCTTGTGGATATCCGCCCCACGCCGCCAATTGCACTTCTGTTAATCGGTTAAACACCCGTTGAATTTCCGCCAACTCTGGGGGAGATAGAAAATCTGTCAAAATCACTTCCCAAGTTTTGATGGCTTGTTCTGCTTGGTCGATTACACGAGCTACACTATCTCGATTTTCAACACCTTTTAAAAGTTCTTCTCGTGGCAACATTCTTAAAAATTATGAGTTTGTCATTTGTTATTTGTCATTTACCAATGTCTCATTTCCTTCTTTAAAACTATCTTGGTTTTAACTTTAATTCCCATTTTAGCAGTTCCTTCAATACACAGTATTTGGGTCAGCATAACCTTGGATATTTTCTGGATCAAACTGACGCAATATTCGGGTTGCTTGCCGAGTGAGAGTTTCAGAGCCTTGAACGGTTACTAAGTATTTACCCGCGTCTAAACGGTTACGATAGGGTAAAGCATCACCACTACCTACGAGTAAACCAACTCCGCCACCCACAACGACACCACCCATAGCACCACTAGCAGCACCCAGCAGTCCGCCAACGATGTGATTGCCAACTTCACCTGCCCAGGCAAAAGTATCTAAACCAGTGATGAGGCTGAATGTAAAACCTGCAAAAAAGCCAAATGGTATCAGCCAGGTTGCCATCAGTTGTGCTTGCTTTTTAGCTTGGTCTTTGGGGTCAATTAAGCCAAACTCGTCAGCCGTTTTATATCCCTTCCCCAGGATAGTACTGTTTATGCCTTCTTCTTCTAAAGCTAAGTAAGCAGCTTCGGCTTGAATGCGGTCTGGTAATACGGCAACAAGGTAATTCATTGATTTTACAATTTGTCTAATAGAAGTTTTGCCTTAATTAACAGCGTATCAGTCTTGGTCGAATCAATCTTGCATTGGCTAGGAGTAGAGACGCGATTAATCGCGTCTCTACAGGAGTTTGGAAAGGCTTTGATTCTTGCTTCCCTTCCATTGTTGGCAAGATTGGGGGTTAGGTCTGTTTTAAATTCAACCACAAACCGCGATGGGCGATCGCCTAGCGTCTCAAAGAGAAGCCCCGCCTTCTTTTGTCAAAGACGCTCCGCGAAAGGCGATCGCACCAGTTTTGCACAAGTTAAATATACATGGGCCGATCATTTGAGCGAATCTAGTGGTTCACAAAAATTGTTCGCCCCTTGCTTGAGGACATAAATTAAAACTGGCGCTGCCAAAATCTTCGGAAACGTCGGCATTGCTTTTAGATGTTCCATCATCTTTTGAAGCGAACTATTAAGCAAATCTTCTCGATATTCTTGTTCGCAAATGACCACACGCCATTTTCTCGCTAAGGCATCTAACCACTCAGAATTTGCCCTTTCTGGTTGTTGTCCGACTCGGATAGCTAGTGTCATTGCCGCATCTTCTAAATCTCCATCACAGTCTTCAATCAAATCCAGCGCTTCCATATCGCTGGGATCATCTGCCAATTGAGAGCGAAACTGTGCAATTTCTTGAGATGTTACTTTAGTCATGAGTCTTTGACGGGGCGAGCGATCGAACACTCCGTTATGTTAGTCCAATTTTGACTAAAAAACCTCATATTTTCAGCAAATACACTGAAAATATGAGGTTTCTGGAAGCTTTTTATCAGAAACGCTACTTGACTTTGGGGATTTCCAGAAAACAAACTATCCGATTTATTCAGATTATATTTTTCTTACTCCCCCTGCCCCCTGATTGGTTATTTTTATTTGGAAGTCCCTTGTGATGCCTTGAGGACAGGTACAAAGTGCATTACAAAACACAACAGCAGCTAAAAGTATTGACGCGGTTGAGTTTCGGCTAATTAGCGTAATCCTCTGCTGCTGACAGACCGTTGTAATTGAGCTAAAGCGCGGTTGTAACCCAAAATTGCTGTGACTCGATTACCTTCAGCTTGCGTGAGGTCGTTTTCAGAGTTAATCACATCAGTTTGAGTGCCTACACCAGCTTGGAATCGCAAACGGGCTAAACGTAGAGCTTCTCTAGCCTGTTCTAAAGCGGTATTGGAGGTTTGAACGTTTTCCAAATTAGATTGCTGGTTAGAATAGGCTTGTTCTACCTGAAAGCGGATTTGGTTACGCTGCTCGGCAAATTGAGTTTCTGCGATCGCAATATTAGCTTTTGCCTGAGATGCCCTTGCTCTTGCTGCTCCCCCATCATACAAACTTAGGCTTGCCCTAACTCCTACTGAATAACCATCAGTCACGCTGACACTATCATTAAACTGATCTAGTAGGCTATAGCTAGCTACCAAACTAACTTGAGGGCCTAGTGCTGAAAGTGCTTGCCGTCGCTGTTGTTCGCTAATGTTACGTTGTGCCAATTGCTGTTGCAATTCCGAACGGTTTTGAAAAGCCAGCACAATAGTTTGTTCTAGGGTCTGGTTCCAAAGACCAGCTAATTGTACAGGGTCAGCGGCGCTGATATTAACTGACTGCGGCAAACTGATCCGAGTCGCCAATTGACGACGGGCAATTTGCTGCTGGGAGATAGCATTAGTCAGGTTTTGTTGAGAATTTGCTAAAGTCACCTGCGATCGCAACACATCGAACCGTGTACCAACCCCAGCCCGCTCTAAAGATTCTGCATCACGCAAACTAGCCGCAGAGTTCGTCACAGCCGATTGGCTAATCCGCACTTGTTCATCTGCTTGTTGCAGATTGTAGTAGTCAGTGGCAACATTCAGGCGGATTGTCTCGTATTGAGTCTCCACAGCCAGTTCATCAGAGCGCTCCTGTTCTTCAGCTTGTCTGATGGTAGCTTCCCGATTCCCTGAAGTATAAAGGTTATATGTCAGTTGTGCTTGACCGTTAAAACCTGTACTAGGTGAGCCTGTGTTAGACGGGAAACCTTGCTTTGTGGATAATTCGTCCTGAAGTTGACTCGAAGCAGATTGACTGCGAGTGATATCAGCACTAACACCAAGAGTGGGGAGCAAAGCAGCTTGTGCCTCGCGGACAGCAGCACGACTGCGTTCTCGCTGCAATATCGACACCTGTAAATCGTGATTGTTACGCCGTGCTAGCTCTAGAGCCTGTGCCAAAGTAATCGGCTGATTTCCCTGAAATGTCACTTCCTCGGCTTTGGTGGGAAATTGCAAGGGATTTGAGTTAGGAATCAGGTTATTGGGAACTTGTACTGAACCCCCAGGTGCAGGAGTTACGGTTCCTGGCACGGTGGCAGGTAGCACTGAATTTCCAGGCGCAGAAGTTACAGCTTCTGGTACAGTGGTTGGGGTAGAATCTGGGGGAATCGGGGTATTACTTTGAGCAATGCGGCCAACAGCTTTTTGTTGTAAACAGGTGCTTGAAGCCAGTCGCAAAGCCGCTAAGAAATCAGTCTTACTTTTCCCTGACTCCTGTTGGCATCTTTGCCCTGACAACAGTTTCGCTGATTCTCCACCTTTAGCTGAAGTTTGTAAAAATGCTTGCAACTCAGTAACAGTATTTATCTTTTGAACCACTGGCTGCTGTGCAGAAGACAGGGGCAAAATTTCTTTTTGGATAGAAGAGAGTTTTGAAGTGTAGTTGGGAACTACTATACTCTCTGATTTCTGCCCATCAGCACTTGAGTTACTCTGTTTTTGGGGATTTTGAGTAGAACGGCTGACATCTAGCTGTTGGGAAGAATTAGAGGTAGGTGTCAAACTTAAAAATCTACCTTCATCTTTCTTAAGTACTTGTTTTATTGGCACAACAGTCTTTCCAGCCGTAAATGCTGGAATACTGTTATTACTTAAAGGCTTCATACTAAGTTTAGTGAAACCAAAACTGGGTACTAGGGTTGGAACACTAACATTTGCACTATTTGGCAGTTGGGTATTCATCATGTCTACAACCGAGTTTTGACCATAAGTAGAAGTCAAAACACTAGGAGAAGAAGCCACCTTTACCCCAGTTAGTTTTACAGTACCAGCCCAAGCAGGCTGAGTTGTTAAGACCGCTGCCGTCACACCAGGCAAGAAGCTATAGAATAATTGCTGTCCTTTCACCGCATCCCTCACACGAAAATCAATCTAGCGGCAGAAAACCTTTCTTCACCACAGAATATAGCACGATACTAAACTTAGGAAAGAATATACTACGATACTAAATTTAGGGTTCGGAACTCTGTTTGTCTTCAAAACGTCTGACAATGCGAGAAAGTTCCGCCTTTTCATCGATACTAACGCGAGTAGGAGCACCGCTGATAATCCGTTCGTAGTTTCGGAAAGAATCTTTGATATCGGGCCCGTCAGCAGTGATATTATACTCACGAATGCCCTTATCATGCCAAGACCCACGCATTTTAAATACGTTAATTGCCCGCGACATTTCTCCACGAATTTCTACGTACTGTAACATGATAATTGTATCGGTAATCGTAGAGATATGAGAGTCAGTAATCGAATGCGCTCCTAGAAATTGGTCAGTTGTGTTGGTAAAGAAACCAGTAATTTCTTCTTGTTTAGCATAACCCGTCACGCCAATTACAAACTGCCTAAATGCATTATTGCTTACTCCTCTAGCTAATGCTGATAAGGAATCAATGGCGATGCGGGCTGGTTTGAAGACAGCAATTTCTGATTTAATAATTTGTAAGTGGTCTTCTAAACCAGTTGATTCAGGATAGGTACAAATGATTTTGAGTAAACCTTGATCTTCTAATTCCTCAAAATCAATTCCCCAAGATGAAGCATTCCGAGATAGTTGGGCGCGTGATTCTTCGTAAGCAAATAATATTGCCTGTTCTCCATTCAGACAACCATCTTGAATAAACTTACTAACTAACAAGGTTTTACCAGTACCTGTGGCTCCTGTTGCCAAAATAATAGAATCTTTAAAGAAACCACCACCGCACATTTCATCTAAAATTTTCACCCCAGAAGATACCCTGGTATTAGAAGAGCGTTGAGTTAAACGCATTGCTCCTAGCGGAAAGATATTAACTCCTTCATTAGTAATTGTGAAGGGATACTCGCCTTTCATGTGGGTTGTACCGCGCAACTTGAGAATTTCAGCTGTGCGACGGCGGCGTTCTCCTTCTAAAACGTTGCGAACAATTACTACATTATCAGAAACAAATTCTTCCACACCGAAAGAGGCAACGGGGCCATATTCTTCACTACGTTCGGTGGTAATTACAGTGGTGACATTCAGTATTTTGAGCCGTGCTACCAAGCGAAAAATCTCGCGTCGCACTACTCCCATCGCCTCGTACTGCTGAAATACGGCTGTCATTGAGTCAATTGAAACTCGTTTAGCTTTGTATTTGCGAATGGCATATTGCAAGCGTTCAATAAGTGCAGAAAGGTCAAAATTCCCAACGATATCTTGACCTTCTGGATCGGGAGATGCATCAAGAATAAACAACTTGCCTTCTTCAATTAGGCGTGGCAAGTTCCAACCAAAAATATGGGAATTTTTAATTATATCACTGGGTGATTCTTCAAAGGTGACAAATACTCCGGCTTCATCAAAGTAGGTGATCCCGTTATAGAGAAACTGAAGAGATAATAAAGTTTTACCTGTACCGGAAGTACCACTAACCAAAGTAGTTCTACCAATTGGTAAACCACCATGACTAATATCGTCAAATCCTTCGATCATCGTGCGAATTTTTTCTACACCTCCATTTTTCGGTGTTTTGTTTGGTTCTATCTGCTCGTTTTGACTCATTGCTTGATAATAAAATGGTATTAAAAACTGTTTATTTCATTACTAAAGTAAGTTTGGACTCAATTTTTTAGGATATTTATAAACCAAATCTTAAGCAAGTAGGGTGTGTTAGGTTACAATCTAACTAATAAGAGCGCAAAAATATTTATGTTTAGCCGTAATCCACCGAAATGAATGCTGTTCAAACGCTCTTGATTAGAGCAATAAACTGGCTTACCTACACAGCTAAAATTTACTTTATAAATGTTCTCTTGCAGGATTAATTATTTTACTCTTCAAAATCTCCTTCACTAAGTTCCTCATATAGCAAATCTAATCCAATCAATACTCTTTCTCGATCTGAAAGATCCCCGATAATTTTGCGAACGGGTGGAGGTAAAATTTTAGACAATGTTGGCGTTGCCAATATTTTATCTTCTTCCGCCAGTTGCGGGCTTTTTAGTACATCGATCACTTTTAAAGCATAAACACCTTCAAACTCCTGTTCTAAAATATCTTTGAGTGTTTTTAATGCCCGGACGGAATTAGGGGTGTTCCCTGCTACGTAAAGCTTGAGAACGTAGGTTTTTTTGGCTTTAATCATATATTTAAAGGCTAGTTATACACATAGAAGTACAGGATGTGTTTGCATGTTAAGAATAACTAACAAGGTTAGTTTATTCCCAATGGAACATTGATAATTTTAAGTTATCTAGAAATCGAACTTCTATAGACTTCGCACAGGTGAGCCAAGATATCTATCAACGTTAAGCGGTAATCAAGTAAGGTTTCATTGCTCCTTCCTTCTATTCTTAGCTGGATAGAAAACTCTTCAATTATTTCCATGTGAATTTCGATGATTTGGGGCACAGGAATATTAGCATAAAATATAGTATTGATAAATTTATCAATTTTTTCTTTTAGTGTTTTGTCTGTAGTAAAATAGTTTATAAGGATTAGGCTGTAATCTGATTTAAGCTGTCTTAATAATCCTTTCTTTTCTGCTGGAGTCATCTCCTGGAAATGCTGTTGGCTTTTTTGCATCTGACTGGCAAATACATAGACGTATTGGCTAGTGTAAGCGCTACTTAGATTTTTCTGCGACCAATTTGGTAAATATTTGATTTCGCCAGTGGTAGTTGCAGTAACAGGTAAGTAGCAAAATTGGGCAGTAATTGCGTCAATAAATTTCCACGCCCACACACTAAAAACCCTTTGATTGGCCAAGCCAACTAGATTCTCTAAAGATTTGTTAAGTTCGGGTTGCAGAATCAATATCGGTAATAACATTTACTCTTTAATAATCTATCTCCTCAATGCCCTGACAAAGAAACGTGGGCTAATAAATTTGGTTAACGCTTCTAGGGGAATAACTTCATGTGCAGTAAACTGATGATTCTACCCCAAAATCAGGCTCTGTGTTAGCAGATAGTCCAAGAGGGCAGAAGGCAAGAAGTATATTGCTTATGATGCACGAAACTTTTTCAACTGGATAGTTATTTATGCCTGCTTATGCTATTTACTCAACAATCTAGTGCAGCAACTGAGTGGTAGCACTTAATAGGTCTTTGATGATGAATTAACTATAGGAATCATATTTGATTTTTGAAAAAATATAAGTATTTGTAGCGTCTGCTAGACGGAACGTCGTAACGCACCCTACGTAAGACGATAGCGCAGTACGCTACAACAATGCACCCTACGTAAGATTTCAAAAATTAAATACTAGTCTATGTGTCGCCATAACAAGACACAGTAGCTAATTTATTATTTGCATATTTATCTATACAAGTAGATAGATTTTTTGATTTTGCTCCTTGATAAGATACTTAAACGAACTTAAAGGATTGTCGGATTCTAAATCATTATAATTCCTCAAGGTTCTAAAGCGAATCTTTGGGGCCATAATTGTTGTAGCCGTCGCTATCGATGAGGAGTTTAAATACCAGTAATAAACTGAGAGGCTAGTTGCGATAAATCAGAAACGTCGCCTCTTGGAAAAATGCACTTGTCCGCAAGCAAGTGTCCGTGAGGGGAAACCCCGTTTTTTTATTAAATGGCGTTGAAATAACCAGAGTTGCTTATATGAGTCTTCTTAGAGGATATGGCTTCAGGCGAAAAGACCATCAACAGTTGGCAGATGGAGATGCCGGAGCTTTCCACAGGAAGAATGACCCCCAAAGCCCTATGTTAATGCTAGATTACCCGCTTTATGACTTTCAGGCAACCGTACCTAGCTGCCTCCAAACATCTTCTTTGGCAGTGGTGCTAGAGATTTTTGAGCAAGAGCAGTGCGATCGCTTGGTAGTACTGAATCAGCAGCAATGCCCTATAGGATTGCTGTATTCTGCCCGTTTAATCCAAAAATTATTAGCACATAGTGACAATAAAAATCTAAATTTACAGCAATCTGTCTCTATCTGGGGTCAAGGTTTAATTGAGCCAATACAGACAATATCAGCTTCTGAACGTGTAGAGCAATTAAGCTTGCGCTTGTGTTATCCACAAGGCGAAAAACACCAGAACTTAGATTGGGCGCTGATTGACTCTGATGGTCGATATTTAGGGTTGTTGGATAGTTCGCGCCTGTTGCGATCGCTGGCTAAGGAACGCATGGCTGGGTTAGAAAGTTCAGGCATCCAGAGGTCGCGCCAGGAGTCAAATAAACCCAAGTCATTAGGACACCAGCCACTGATACTATTGCTAGAAAGACTACCTTGGCCTTTGATGTTGCAAACTGGTACTGGCGAGGTGTTAGCCAGAAATCCCGCTTGGTGGCAGCAATTAGGAGCCTTGAAAGATCCAGAAGGAGTTAGGCAACAGGTGGAGGCAATACTTGTTCCTAAGTCCTCCGAAAAATCAGAATATGTCAGCCAACGGGCAATCAAGGTTCATCCCAATTCTAGGGAGAATGAGCGTGGTGCTGAACAAGAACTGACTCAACAAGAAGCATCACCAGATTCTGTATATAGTCGCTGCTATTTGGATAGTCAAGTGGGTACTTGTACCTGTGTTGTTCAAGTGCAAAATGGTCAGGAGCGAATCTGGCAATTTGCCAAAATTCCCTTAGATAGTCCTGAGTTTAAAGTGATGAGTGCTGAGTCAGAGGTTTTACTCAGCAATGATTTGTGGTTAGTTTTAGCTACTGATGTGACTGAACAGCAGCAGCTTTGCAAAGAATTATCTGCAAAAAATGCCGATTTAATTCAACTAAATCGCCTAAAGGACGAGTTTTTAGCTTGTATTAGTCATGAACTCAAAACTCCCCTAACTGCCGTTTTAGGATTATCGCGCTTGCTTGTGGATCAGCAGTTGGGAGAACTCAACGAGCGTCAAGCCCGTTATGCGGGGCTGATTCATCAAAGTGGCCGCCACCTGATGAGTGTGGTTAACGACATCTTAGATTTGACCCGGATGGAAACGGGACAAATGGATTTGACGCTAACTCCGGTGAAAATTCAGGCTGTGTGCGATCGCGCCTTATCAGAAGCCAAAGCCATCCACACTCAAACTACCAAAACGACATCCCAAACTCAAGAAAATGCCCGCTCAACTGCTCCCCAATTCTGCCTTTCTATTGAACTAGGCTTAGATCAGATGGTGGCAGATGAGTTGCGCTTACGCCAGATGCTAGTCCACTTACTTTCCAATGCCTTTAAATTCACCGAAATATCCGGCGAAATCGGGCTGCGGGTGAGTCGTTGGGAAGGATGGATTGCCTTTACAATTTGGGATACAGGTATTGGCATTCCTGAACACCAGCAACACTTAATCTTTCAAAAATTTCAACAACTGGAAAATCCTCTTACCCGCCAATTTGAAGGCACTGGTTTGGGACTGGTATTAACTCGGGCCTTGGCTCGCCTCCACGGAGGAGATGTCAGCTTCTTATCTCGTGAAGGTAAAGGCAGCCACTTTACCTTACTTCTGCCGCCTACTCCTCCAAAAACAGGCTTTTCTGAGCCAGATATGGGAATCAGAGAAGAAGGGGAAACGCGACACCAACAGACACGGGAAAACCCCGCAGCAACTCGTCAGCAGAGCGGTACGCCCACACACACACAGCATCATCCCGCGAGTTCGCAACGCTTGGTCTTGGTAGTCGAGGCAGTAGCCCGATATATTGAAGACTTGACCGACAAACTCAAGGGTTTAGGATATCGGGTAGTAATTGCGCGATCGGGGACAGAAGCAGTTGAAAAAGCTCGACGCTTGCAACCAATAGCAATATTTTTGAATCCGTTATTACCCCTACTATCAGGCTGGGATGTGCTAACTTTACTAAAATCCGACTCCGCAACCCGTCATATATCTGTAATTGTGACTGCGACGGGAGCCGAAAAAGATCGAGCATTTGCTAACCGAGCCGATGGTTTCTTAAGTTTGCCAGTAGAGCATCAAGTCTTAGCACCAGTTCTAGAAAAATTATGTACTGCACAAGCAGCTACGCAGCAAGGGTTAGACAATAGCGCGATTATTCCACCGAAAACCCCACTGCGAATTCTCAGATTGGTGAATCCCCAGTTGGAATCAGTAAATCCCCACTCTTCACTTCGAGAACATCGGGTGATTGAAGTAGACGATCTAGATCAGGCAGAACTTTTAGCACGGGTATGGCAGTTTGATGTCATTTTGCTAGATGTCGAAAGTACCATCGCCCAAATTTATCTACAACAACTAATTCAACATCCACGTTTGGCGGCTATACCACTGGTTACTTGCGATGTTGCAACTACTCTCATCGCTTCTAAAATACCAGGATTATCTGTATTTCCTTACTTAACACCATTTAGCAAAGACAACAGCAGTCGCATTGATAAAACAGATGCCTTATTGTCAGTATTGCAAATTGCTTCTGGTATTTGCTGCCCTGCTAACATCCTGGTAGTAGATTTGACAATGTTGCGTGATTTTCCCCAGGTAAGACGCAAGCAAACTAAGGGTTATCAGATAGAAAAAAATTGCTCAATTAGTAGTGAAACTGCTGAACGGGGGTCTGAGTGGTTCCAAGCTTTAATTCAGTACCTACAAACAGCAGGCTTTAAAGCGGCGATGAGTCCTTGTTGGGCAGAAGTATTACAACAAATTCGCCACCAAAGCGTTGACTTACTGCTAATTTGTTTAGGAGAATCCGCTATCCACAAAGATGTGCTAAAAGCCTTGAAAACATTAGGAGATTCCCCTGACAAATTACCACCGATTGTAGTACTAAATCAGCGATTAAATCGTTCAGAAACCACTTTTCCGGCTGGGGTAGCTGACAACGAAATTGACAAGCGGAAGAAGAATGGTTTGGAATCTATAGAAACTGTTGTTGGTGCGATCGCTACCCGAATATTACCGCGATCCATATCAATGGAAGACCTCTTAAACCAGATCAATCAAGCCTTAGCTGTCAACGGTTACAATGGTAAATGTTAATTGGTCATTGGTCATTAGTTATTGGTTATTTACAAATGACAAATGACTAGTGACAATTTAAGATATATCCATTTTTTCACTTTTCTTTTTCTTAAAAGGAATTCGAACTAAGTTATAAGCACCCTTTGTCGATAAACTCTTGTAATCATCTGGCTGTAAGTCCATTTGTAAAAACTTTTTCTGTTCAGCCAATAGCAGCACCGATGGAGGTTTTAACCCTTTGGCAGCCTGGGTTTTAATATGCTCTATAGCTTCTTGGGGAAATCCCAAATAATTTACATGAATGTGGCTATAAAATACCACACTAGGCTTTTTGAAACCAAGCATGATCAATTCTTCATTTGGTTGTTTTGCTTCTAGGATAACCGCAGATAATTCTCTTAAAGGTAATTGACGTTCTCGATCGATAAAAAACGAAGCAGGCGTTAAAACAAAAATGACAAACGCCACAAACCCGATTAAATTAATACTGATAATGTGCTTCCATTGACGACTCAGTAAGAAACCCGCAACTAAAATTGCACAAATCAACCACATTACGCCGGCTATTACTGGTAAACCAGATTTTTGAATTAGTTCATGGAAGTTACTTATAGCTGGATCAGTACCTAATATGTGGGTTATGTTAAACAGTGCTGTTGACAGAACTGATAAAAACACTACATTCAACCAACCACTCATTCGGAGAAAAGTGGGAAAGGAGGAAATAGGAATTGTTTGTCTATCCTCTGTATCCTGGAAAAAGTCGCTCCACAATAGCGCCACTAGGATGGCTGCTGCTGGCATTAAAGGCAACACGTAACTAGGGAGTTTGGTAACAGCAATGCAGAAAAAGCCAAAGACGCTAGCAAACCAGAACCAGGCGAATAAACCAAACTGCTGAAAACGTTCAACAGATCGCCAGTGCGATCGCTGCCAAAACTTAAGCCTGACTACTGCTACTGGTATATACACTGAGCATGGTGCAAAACCCAACAGCACCACTATAAAATAAAAATACCAAGGTGCTGAGTGACCATTAACTACTTCTGTAAAGCGTTCCAGGTTGTGATAACCAAAAAAGGAGTTAATGTAATTCCAGCCATTGCGCCAAATTACCAAAGCATACCACGGCACTGATAAACCCAAAATTATCAGCATACCCACCAAGAGGCCCATTTCTCGCAATACCTCTCGAAACCTTCCCACGTAAAGCAAAAAGGCACCAACAATTAGCCCCGGTAAGACAATTCCCACTGGGCCTTTAGTCAAAATTGCTCCGGCAATTAGCACATAAAAAGCTAAGTACCACTTATTCGGGAATGGGGTATTGGTGATTGATTCTGCTCCCCCTGCTCCCTTCCCTGCATACCCTAGAAAGAAACATAACAAAGCTGATGCCATACATCCGGTAAGCAACATATCAGAGACACCCGTTCTCGCCCAAATAATAGTTTCGGGATTGAGTGCCATGAGCGCTGCTGCTGTAAAAGATGTTAAGTAGCGACGAGTAGGACGTGAAACTTGCTCTAATTCGTCTTGTTTAGTCAAATACCACTGTACGGTGTAAAAAGCTAAACAAATTAAGCCGAATGCTGCGATCGCAGAAGGAAGGCGTACTGCCCACTCATTCACCCCAATCATGTAATATGCGATCGCTTGACACCAGTAAATTAAAGCAGGTTTATCAAAACGAGTCTCACCATTGAAAAATGGGGTTATCCAATCACCTGTAACGAACATCTGACGGGAAGCTTCGGCAAATAGCGGCTCTGTCTCATCAATCAAGCCAGTGTTGCCCAAATTCCACCCAAAAGCTATCCAGCCAATCACCATTAACCACAAAATCGATACAGTTACGCTCAGGGCTGGATTCTTTGCTATCTTGTTGAACCACCGATCAACAGTGTGCTTAACACTCAAATTCATGCTCATTAGTCAATAGTCAACAATCACTACTCAATAGTCGTCGGTTATCTATGTTTTGTTCTTCGGAGTTTTTAACTTAATAATTTTCCTCCACTCAGTACTCTACCAACTGTAGGGTAGACACTGCCTACAATGTCAAAATAAAAGCTTGACCGAACTATCGAGGGTGCTGTTAGCGCTACTAACTATGGACTCAGCACTAGTTGCCATTCCCTATTTTGGGAATTCCATTTAGGTAATTGAGTTTCACCGACAACATAGGGGCCCCAGTAACGACGGGAACCATCTTGTGCAAAAGCAACTAAAATATCTCCCTTCTCCAGTTTTAAATTATTCTGAGGTAAGGATAAAACCAGTCCCTTCTCACTACCTTCTTGGGGAGCAAAATCCCAATGTGCCGGTATATCATAATGAGTCTGTTTAGTACTAGAGCCTTTTGCTACTGACTGTCGTGCCAGTAGAGCCAACCGCACAGGCTGATTTGTTTGATTGCTCATCCGTAAAGTCCCTTCGCCCTTGGCAATGCTTGCTGATTTATCACGCTCTGCCAAGACAGGATAAGTATTATCTCTAATACTATGTTCTACTTGATTGCTTGGAGTAGATAGATTAGCGGAAATATCTTTTTCAGATGAAACAGGTGTAGAGGAAGTTGTCTCCCACCCTTGAGTTTCTGTTGGCATTTGTGAAGATGTATCTGGATTTGTGGACTCAAAGGATACACTCACTCCAAAGCATCCCACCAACGCAACAAGCAATCCCAAGCAAGAAACTGTAATACCGACGTTACGATACACTGAATATTTCATATTGATAGTTATTAGAAATAAATATTTTGTCTAGGCTTGACCAAATACTAGCCTATTATCACAAAAGCCAATCATAGAAAGTATCCTAATATAGACTTTCCTGAAATTAGGGATACTAATGTATTATAAATATCATTTTGATCGGAAAATATTTGGAGGAAATAATTCCCTTGATGTTTGATAAACAAGGGTTACATACACCCCTCGTTTTATGTATTGACCGTAGGCTTGGATAAAAATAATAAAATTAGATACTGCACCAGCCAATTCATTTGTATAAAAAGTAAGAATTTACTGAAACCACTAACGGCTTCAACAAGACGTTATTTGCTAAACCTTAGATAAATCTAAGATATATAGCAGTTCTCATTTACGTGAGGTACACCCGTAGGGACACGGCACTGCCGTAGCCCCTACACCTAGTGATGTAATGTTGTACCGCATCTGAATGGGAACCGCTATATATTTCATCTTGCATTACAATAAGCACCCTTTGAAGGGACTGTACTTTCTGAAAGACGATGGGATGTGCAAATTTGGATTAACACTGGATACCCAGCATACATAATATAATATTAACAAATAAGCTTAGACTAAAACTAATATCTTCCTTACTTAATATAGAGATATTTCAAGATATCTTGACTTTTACTTAGAAGTCATTGTAATGCAAAATACCCGTCTCAATAACTTGTTTGATGCCATTGTTACACGCTTGGGTCAATGGTTTTTAAATCCTTGGCGGCGGCTCTCGTTGCTGATAATTAGTTTTTTGTTCGGTTTTTTTCTGGGAAACGCAGTTTCCACTACAGCCGGTCAACGGGCAGAATTAGATATTGTGGTAGCTGGTTTTTTAGTAGTATTGACGGAAGTTACTAGTAGAATATTTTACAGTCAGAGCTTTTTCGTTAAGCGATCGCTCTTAGTAGACTCACTAAATCTCCTGAAAGTCGGTTTCACTTACAGCCTGTTTCTCGAAGCTTTTAAGCTGGGATCGTGAGAAGGGAGCAGGGAGGGGTAAATTATGAATTTGTGGCTGGGTGAAATTTTGGCAACGGATATGCTGGGGGAAACTTGGCAGCAGCAAGCTAGAGTTGCTGCGCTGGCAGATAAGTTAAGGGCTAAAGCTTTTGGGATTACGCCGGGAAATGTCGATGAAGTAATAGAAAAGCGATCGCAGTTACTAAAATCTGTCCTCCCTGCTTTCAGTCAATTCTGCCAAACTACCCTCCAAATCGAACCCAAGGAAATGTTACAAGTATTGTGGGACTTGTGGCTGCCTTTGGGGATCAAACTAGCATCGCAGCGCCAACAGTTGGAATGCCCTCTGATTCAGGGAATATTAGGAGGACAAGGCACTGGTAAAACCACCATGTCTAAGGTTCTCAGCTTGATTTTGAATCAGTTGGGATACCGGACTCTGAGTTTGTCTTTGGATGACTTATATAAAACTTACAGCGATCGCTTGGTTTTAACACAGCAAGATCCCCGGTTAATTTGGCGCGGCCCACCAGGAACCCACGATGTAGATTTAGGCTTAGATGTACTAGACCAAATCCGCCAGTCGCAAAGCCCAGTTATGGTTCCCCGCTTTGACAAATCTACATACAAAGGTGCTGGCGATCGCACTACTCCAGAGATGGTAACAGATGTAGATATTGTACTATTTGAAGGTTGGTTTGTGGGTGTGCGACCAATTAATGCAGATATATTTGATACTGCACCACCGCCAATTGTTACAGATGAGGATAGAGCATTTGCCCGTGACATTAATCATCGCCTCCACGATTATTTACCACTGTGGGAGCGATTAGACAGCTTAATTTTGCTCTATCCAACCGATTATCGCTGTTCTTTGGGGTGGCGCAAACAGGCGGAACAGCAGATGATTGCTGCGGGAAAGTCGGGGATGAGCAATTCAGAGATAGAGAAATTTGTCAATTATTTTTGGCGATCGCTTCACCCGGAATTATTTATCAAGCCGTTGGTAAAAAATACAACAGTGGTTGACTTGGTGATTGAGATTAATAGCGATCGTAGCTTTGGGGAAGTTTATTGCGATCGGGCTTAGGGCGTTAGTTCTCAAGGAAATCAGTTAAAAGCACTATAATTTGCAGCTGCAACAAAAAAGATTTGTCAGTTAATCAAATTAACTTCTTGACTCTGTGTTCTCTGTGCCTCTGTGGTTAAATAAAAAGATTTTGAACCGCAGAGACGCGGAGGGCGCAGAGAGAAAAAGAGATTTTTAGAAGTATATTAGCCAAGCCTTCTTTTAACTTCTTCAGCTAAATCTACAAGTAACACTTCTACTTGCTCACCTGTTTTCAAATCTTTGAGCGAAGATTTTTGTGCTGCTGCTTCTTCAGAACCAATAATTACACAAAATTGAATTCCTTGCTTATCGGCTAGCTGAAATTGCTTACCCAAGGGACGCTTATCAAAGTTAGTGATAACATTAATTCCAGCTTGACGGAGATTTTGCGAAACTTTTAAATAAGTTGGCATTAAATCTTCTTGTATATTTACTACCATCACCTGGGCTGGTGTAGCAGCTAAGGTACTAAGAACACCCGCTTTTAACAACCGACTAATTAAGCGAGTTAAGCCGATAGAAATGCCGACACCAGGCATTTTTTCACCCAAAAATACCCCCACTAATTCTTCATATCTCCCGCCAGAACAGATACTACCTAAAGCTTCATGTCCTAATAAAGTTGTTTCGTAAACTGTACCAGTATAGTAATCAAGTCCACGAGCAATGGATAAATCAATACAGAAACGATTTTCGGTAACTCCGAGATTACGCACGCCTGCCATTACTGTTTCTAATTCGCTAATTCCCAAACTTAATTGCTCGGTTTCTAGCAGATTTTGGGCGAGATGCTTAAGCTTCTCTAATACTTCATCAACGGAACCATCAATTTTAATAAAATCAATAATTTTTTGAGTCTGTTCTCCTGAAACTCCCTCTTTCTCTAATTCTTGTTTTACTTTACTTTCACCAACTTTTTCTAAATTATCAACAATGCTAATACACGATTTAATTTTATCTTCAGGAATTCCAACTGACTTAAAAAAGCCTGTAAGAACTTTGCGATTATTGATGCGAATCAGAAAATCACCGATGTTAATTGCTTCAAATATTTCAGTGATAATTGCAGGCATCTGAGCATCATAGAGCAAGCTGAGTTCCTTACGAGCAACTACATCAATATCGCACTGGCGGAATTGACGGAAACGCCCATCTTTCGCCCGTTCTCCCCGAAAAACCATATCAGTTTGGTAGCGAGCAAAGGGAAAGGTTAACTCATTTAGATGACGAGCAATATAAGCCGCCAAAGGAACTGTTTGATCGAACTTTAAAGCTCTTGCTTCCGAACCAGTTTCGCCGGATTTATCTCTCTCGGCTTGTCGATTTGGTGGAAGGATCGGATTAATGCCATAAATGATATTATCGCCTTGATTTCCTTTCGCTTGCAGCACTTCTAAACGTTCTACAGCAGGTGTTTCGATGGGCGTAAATCCGTAGCTTTCAAAAACTCTACGGATGATATCTAGCAAATATAATTCTAGACGTTTTTCATTAGGCAGGAATTCTGGAAAACCGCTAGGAGTAGAAAAGTTTATTTTGTCACCTTTTGCCATACGTGTACCTTACTAAGTTGCTATTTGAGATGAAAGCCTAACTACTGGAAATCGTAGCTACACAAACAAAGTCCGCCTGCGCGGACTGGATAATAATAAATGATTATATTTGATAACAGAAATTACTATTTTAGCCTTTCTTCTTGAACTAAGGTGCGTTGAAAGATTTTATTGTTCTTAAACCAATGCCAAGTGCGGGCACGATTATTATTGTCAGGGCTAATGTAGATCATTTCGTATAAACTCATTTCTGGGTTTGTTTTATAAGTAAACCACAAAATCACAATTGAATCATCGGCTTCCCAAGCTTTACCTTGAATGCGATCGGTGTCAAACCAGAGTTTATTATCTTTATAGCTTCCGGGAAATTCATATTCTTCTCGTTTCCCATCAGACCACTTGTAGCGATTAATTTGGTAGTAGGGATGAGGGCCATTTTCTGGAAATTGACAAGTTAAGTGAGACTCATAACTGTCGAGGATTTTTCCTGCTGTATCAATTACTGTATAAGTTCCTACCCAATCTCCCTCATGACGGGTAAGTACGGGCATTTCTTGTCGAATATTAGAAACCATGCTGTATCAACCTTTTTCTAATTTGCAATTTTTGTGATGCTCTTTAATGCTTAAAACACACACTTTCATTATCAAGATAAATCCGATCGTTGCCAAGTACACTCAGAAGTTAAGTGATGAGCAAGCAAAGCAGTTCGAGATTAAAACCGAAATATTTAAGGAATTTAGAGTCGCAAACCCATACAAGCGATCGCTCTACTTTTCCTCTTACAGATACTATCTTTTTACATAAGTTAAATTTGACATAAACTTGCTAAGTACTACGGCTACAAAATATATTTCCTTTCTGGAAAAGACATTATCCCTTGTGTAGTCAACATCAACAATTACTTGAAGCTTAATAAAGCTCAAGAGGAACTCATGATTAATCAAGCTATAGATATAATCTTTGTAGATTCCTTTGCCTTTGCGATTAATGTGACAGTAGGTACACTACTTCACAGTAAAATCTGCAACTACTCATGGGAAGGAAAAGTAGAGGAGAAGCCTCAGCTAGAAAAAATTAGCTCTAATCTATCCATTTCAACACCATCTTCCGAAAAAATAGATGAAATCGCTCCTGTTCTAAGCAAATATTCCAAAGTAAATGCAAAAAGGAAAGCAGAAGCTTTGGGTAAAAAAGCTTCGACGAGTGCGTAGAATAGCAATCCTAAAAAATAGCCCTTTCAAGGTGACTAGTAAAACCTCTTATTTTTTCTCAGCGCTACTGACACTTTGCTCAAGTCGAGAACCCTTTCGGTAGTCGCTCATTGAGGAAACCCCCTTCTCTACGAGACGCTACGAGAGGCTTAGAGCGAGTCATCGTTCGCTCTAAGCCTCTCGTAGAGAGCATCATTTTGAATTTTGAATTGTTGACCCTTGTTTGTTGATAGTAAGTAAGTAGGTAGGCGTAATTAAATATAAGATCAAACCTCACCCTCAATCCCTCTCCTTACCAAGGAGAGGGAAGCCGGAGACAGGGTGAGGTTTTATATTTAATTTGACCCACTTACTTATTTATGATTCATTATCAAACCACCAAGGGTCATTAATCGCGTTGGTTTTAATTAAAATAGCTTTTTTTCGCATGAATCGTTTCAGCGCTGCTGCACCCATGCGCGATCCTCCCATACCGGAAAATTTGAAGGCGTTTTTCTCTCCCTCGTGCATGATGGCAGTAAGTGCTGCATCGTTGATACTAATAGCACCTGCATCTATCTGCTGGGCAATTTCTAAGGCTTCACTTTCTGAGGCAAAGACAGCAGCACTCAATCCATAAATTGAATCGTTTGCCAAAGATACCGCTTCTTCAACTGTGGAAAAAGGCATTATTGGCATGATGGGGCCGAAAGTCTCTTCGGTCATTACTTTCATGGAATGATTAACCTGGGTGAGAACTGTTGGACGACACCACCAACCCCCACCTAAGTCTTCAATTACACCGCCGCAGTGAATTACTGCTCCCTTTCCCACTGCATCTAGAAGATGATCGCTAATAATTGCTGCTTGTCTTTGGGCGATGATGGGGCCAATTTCTCCACTTTCAACAGTGGGGTAGGCTAGTTGGAGGCGATGGGCTTTGGCTATTAATTGATGGTAAAACTTTTCAAATATGGATTCAGCAACGTAAATCCGCTCAATTGATAAGCACGACTGTCCGGTGTTGACGACGGAACCCCACAAGATTGCTGAGGTTGCTAATTCTAAATTGGCTGATTCTAAAACGATCGCAGGATCTTTTCCTCCTAATTCCAAAAAAGCCGGAATAAACCGTTTCGCAGCCGCTTCTGCCACTTTTCGCCCTGTGGCTACACTCCCTGTAAAGCATACTAAGTCTACATTGTCAATCAAAAAAGAGCCGGTTGCGCCTGCTCCTTCAACAAAAGTTAAGACATCGCGCAGTTTGGGAACGGCGTTGAGTGCTGTTGTCAGTGGTGCGACAAAACGGGGAGCAATTTCACTCGGTTTGACAATAACGGCACAACCCGCCAGCAATGCTGGAATAGTATCAATGGTTGACAGCAACAGTGGAAAATTCCACGGACTAATTATCGCAACTAGGGGATAAGGAACAGATGTTTGTTGCAAGGCGATAAATGGAATTGCTGTATTTTTTGCAGAGTCTTGCAGCAATTCCGGTGCTAACCTACACCAGCGATCGATGCTAGAGAGGAAGGAGTCTATTTCTAATATTGAGATTGACAATCTTCCCGTATCATTTACCAAAGCTTCAGTTAAGCGATCGCGCCCAGATAAGATCGCTTCCTTCCACTGCTGTAAAGCTTCTATTCTCCCCTCTAAACCCAGTTTTTGCCAGCTAATTTGCGCTCGGCGAGTGCGCTTACATTGCTGTGCTAGCAACTTTGGGGGTGGCGGGATAATTACATAGTCAAATTTGCCTGTTCGGGGATTGCGGACTTCTATTGGTTTTGTCATTTGTCATTTGTCATTTGGTTATTTCTTTGTCCCCCAATTCCCAAGTTCAAATTATCCCCAATTTGGCTAACCGCTCAATGGTGGCTTGCTGGGTTTGGAGGAAGTGTTTGCGGTCTATTTCTCCCTCCAGCATAGTATTAGGGGGGTAAAAGTGTGATTGGTGATAACTTTCGGCATATAGTTCAAAGCGTTGGCGGGCAAGTAAATTATGTAACCCCGGTCGGCGGCGATCGCGGCGTAATGCTCCTAAATCAATCTCTGCAAATGCTGCCATGCTCTCACCTGCACCTGTTTCGGCTAAAATGATTCCGCGATGGTCGATGATTTTAGAGCCACCATCAGCAGAAGCTATGGGGATAGCAATATTAGCAATGCCTGCGGTATTAGCTGAAACTACATAAGCCATATTTTCAACAGCGCGAGTGATTTTTGCAGCGTCTTTGGGCGTGAGGCTTTTGTTGTATACTTCCGAGGTGGAATGGACAAAAATTTCTGCGCCTCGCATCGCCAAACACCGCGCCACTTCTGGATACAAAATTTCTTCTGATGCTAAAGCTGCTAAATTACCGATCGCAGTTTTGGCTACGGGGAAAACTCCTTCTAAACCATAGCAGTCGAGATATTTATCCCAAACATCATGGGGGGTGGGAGCAAATAAAGAATTCAGCCGCCGATATCGCAAGACGATTGAGCCGGAAGGGTCAAGAATAAAGCAGGTTTGGAAGTACAATCCGGGAAAGTTGGGATCGACTTCGTAGGCGTTCCCAGCTAAAAAGATTTTATGCTTTTGGGCAATTTTACCAAGTGCCTCATACTCAGCACCAGCCATTTCTATACAAGCTTTTTCTGCCCATCCTGAGAGAGAATCTCCCATTGGGAAACCAGTGAGAAAATATTCTGGCAGTACAATTAACCGACAATCAAAGCCAATAAAAGCGATACTGGCAGCAATTTGTTGAGCTATGCGGTTGATGGAGTTTTGTATAAGCGATCGCGCTTCTTGGCGATGGCTTGTTTGATTGACTGCATGACAGGTAACTTGCAGTGCTAAGGCGCGGAATGAGTTGAGATTATCGGTGTTGTTGTCCAAAATTCCCTCACCAAATTCTATAGAATGCGATCGCCACCCCAGAGCGATCGCACAAGTTTATCTGTCAATTCCGATCCAAACATCTGTGCGGCAAATTTATTACCTGGATCGCGTTCAGCACTGATCCGGCGCAGTTCCAAATCACGAAATGCTAAAGCTTCCCGTGCATCTTCTGGCACAGGTTCAGCCGCATCTACCCAGGTTAGCCAGCGATCGAGGGTTTCATGTGCAACTGTGCGAGTCAATTCCAGGGTTTCAAAAGTAGGTGCGCTGGTGTAACACAAGCTAACAGGCGATTGAAATAGGCGAATATAGGCGCTTTTGCTAGTAAATGCCTTTAGGCGCGAATCTTCCTGCAACTTCAAAAATGTTTGGTTAACTGGTTCATAGTAGCGATCGAGATATGCCAAATCGGTTAAAAGCTCAGTTCGGGGAATGTAATCTATATAAAAGAAAATATTCGGAAGTGTGCCAAACTCAAAAGCCAAATGAGGAACCTGGATATGCGATTTCAACCAAGTGGTAAGACGCATGGTACTAAAGTTTGATTTTTCCGGGTTTCCTAGCCATGAATGTACTAGCCAGTCAACTTCTTTCGCTGAAAAAGCGGTGAGCGAACCCTTCATATTGCCATCAAGACTGCTGTATTTCTGTAAATCTTCTACAGAAGGGTCTGGGTGTAATTGAAAACGAGCCTCTAGTTTGTGGTGCAGTTCCTTTGTAATTCCCCACAACTGCTCAAATACAGCTTTATTGTCTAAATCTGTTGGTTGCTGAGTCATAGTTTGAGTTTGCGGTTTTTCTATATACTTTATGTTTAGTTTGACACTGGTATCTAGATCGTTGCCTATATCAAGCAACGCATTCATCTAATTCAGATAACTCTGAAATGATTGTATAGTATGTTATTGTCTAAACCGTTGATTTAAACACCATATTTTATCAGTGGATGACTTGATGAAAGATAAAAACAGCGCAAAGCTAATGATATTAGTCTGATTAGATGGAATGGAGGTGAGCAAAAATGAGCATGACAATATTATCTGAAAAAATTACTACATGACTTTTTTTGGTCAGTATGTATTATCCCGGATAGCAGCAATGTTGTTAGTTAAAAGAAATATTGGTTGAAGTAAAATAAAATACAATGACTGAAATTGGCCTGATGATGACGGGCGTGTTAACAATAAGACAAGCATTTGGGGCCAATTTGCCACAGCAGCAAATAGTTCAGATGGAAAATGACGTAAACCAGTCAAAACAGAGTGAGTTAGAGATAACTGCTCAAGTTACACCACCTGAATTTATGCAGACAGATGGGATTTCCCAGGCTTCTCCCTTAGCGATCGCAGTAGACAAAGAACGCATACTTAAGAAAATCAGTAAAAAGAATCACTTCCTAGCTTCTTCTAACTTAGGTGAGTCGAAGAAATCTCAGTTTGTCAGTCAAGTCCGTACAAAGGCTACAGGACGCTTCCAGAAGTTTAGTAGCCAACCGATGCCGACTCTTTATTTCGGTAGCTCTGGTGTTGCTGTAAGAGTTTTGCAACGGTTGTTAGTGGCTAACGGTTATGCCGTTAAAGTGGATGGGATTTATGGCGCACTGACAGAGACTGCTGTCAAAGCCTTTCAAAACCAGCAGAATTTAGGAACTGATGGAGTAGTTGGTCAAATAACTTGGCGGGTGTTGACAATTTAGTTATTTGTCCTTGGTCATTTGTCCTTAGCTAATAACAGACAAATGACAAATGACTAACTATCGGTACTTATGCTGTTCTAATAGCTGTTGCGCTCTTGGCTTATAAATTAAATAGAACAAAGCCTCGGTATAACGTAGCAAATCTTCCCGATTCTCCTTCGAGGTAAAGTTCCAGAAGCCATAAATCCTTGCTAGGGATAACAGCTTGGTAGTATGAATTTTCCAAGTGTATGTGCTGTATACTCGGTCAATTCCTCGCTGCGAAATTTCATTCCAATAGTTAGAATTCTGTTCGCATTTAGTAATGAAGTCCACAATCTTTGTGGCTGTTTCTTCTAAATTTGTTGGGTTAATGTAAAAACCATTAACTTTATCTTGAATAATTTCCAGTGGCCCACCAAACTGTGTGGCAAAAGTCGGTAATCCTGAAACCATCGCCTCTAAAATTGTCAAACCAAAAGCTTCAAATAAAGCTGGTTGGACAAAAATTCCCTGACGATCGGCAATGACTCGGTAAATTTCACCAGAATCAGTTTTAGTCAGGCGCACACCCAACCAACGAATCTTTCCGTGGAGATTGTACTGGTCAATTATCTGGTAGAGTTTGATAATTTCGTCACGTTCTTCGTTGTCGCCCGATTCTTCGACGCGCAACTTACCTGCCACCAAAATTAAGTTGCAATGCTCCTGTAATTCTTTACTTTGACCAAAGCATTCAGCTAAACCTGTGAGATTTTTGATGTGATCGAGACGCGCCATTGAGAAGAGAGGACGCTTGTTAGGATCGTCGAGTTTGCCAAATATTTGCGTGGGATCTTCCAGAGTAAAGAGTATTTCTGCAAGGCGTTGGCGATCGCTCTCGACTCTATCTTTAGTCCGGGTGTAGGGGAAGTAATTATTCTCGTTTACTCCAGGCGGTACGACATTAAATTTGGGACTAAATAATTCAATGCCATTGGTTACATGATACAACTCAGGCATGGTGAAGCACTTATAAGACTCGTACTGTCCCACACTATCCGGTGTGCCGACAATTTCTTGATAAGTACTGCTGATCACAAAATTGGCAGCATTCATCGCAATCAAATCAGCTGTGAATTGCAAGGAAAAATGATATTTATCTTCCAATTCTTGCCAATAGAGGTTACTGAACAAGTATTTAGATTTTTCCAAAGCATGAGCAACATTGCATTGGGTAACTTTCAAACGCCGCGCTAGCAAGAATGCCACTAAATTCCCATCAGTATAGTTGCCAACGATTAAGTCAGGTGTGCCGTGAAATTCTGCCCGTAGTTCTCTTTCTGAGTCAATGGCGAAAGTTTCTAGATAAGGCCAAAACTCAAACCGAGAAATCCAGTTTTGAGTCATGTTGGGATTAAATTCCCGTAAAGGGACTCGCAAAATCCAAGCGTTTTCAGTATCGTGGACTTTTTCCAGTCGTTGATTACACAGAGTGCCATCACTATTGGGAATCAAGCGGGTGAGAATAATTACCTTTGGCTGGACATTTAATCCTTCTAAACCGGCTAGCAAAACATCTTCTTGTAGCTGCTTCTCTAAGCTCTTTGCCTGGTCAAGGACGTAAACTACCTGACCACCTGTATCGGGACGACCCAACACTCCCTCTTGCCCAAACCAACCGTGAGCCGACACTAAGACGATTTTAAAAATCATCGGCACACGAGAAATGAAGGCTTCTAGGGTCTGGGGATCGGCAGAATCAATCAATTCATCGAGAATATTTAGGGTTTCCCGCACTCGCGCTGCGGTGTTACCCCAACCTGGCTCAAAACCCATTGACTGCAATTGAAACCGGAATTGTTCGTAGGGTTCATCATCGGGGCGATTATTGACAAAACCGATAGCTTTTTTAACTTGCTCAGAAAGTTGCTGCTGTGATTGAATGCGATCGTTGACCAGCAGTTGAACGCCGTTGTAGTGGTGCAGGCGCAAGAAATTTAATAGGCTATCGAGCAACTCTTTGGAGTCTTGAAATATTTTGCTGGATAGATAGCGGTTGAGAAATTCTACTCCCTTACCAATATTTTTGGGGTCGCGGATGATTGGGGTGTAGTCATAAAACGGGCCGAAGTCTAATTCTAGCAGACCGCCCTCGTTAGGATGAAATTTGTTCACCAAGCGATCGCGCAAATCTAACAAATCCTGTACCGTCATCGGCTCAATGCTCAAGTCTGATGTCAACCAATAAACTTCTTGGCTGGCAATCTTAGAACGGATGATGAAACAGAATTTTGAGTCCTCCTGAATAATTTCTTGAGTATAGTAAATCAGTTTGCCTAACTCAGAGGTGGTGTAAAAAGCCTCTGGTTTCTGGGACTTTGAGCAATAATCACTATATACATTGAGGATGTCGTTCCGCAGCAAGTACTTCTTTTCTTGTTGGCGTAATTCACTTATAAAGGAACGCAAATCACTTTTTTCTTCACTATCTAAGACTGCTTGAAGCAATTCAGACATGGCGACTCCAGTAGATGACGATGTTTGCATTGTTAATTTTCAAGGCGAGACAAATAAGCCTCCACCTTTTGTTAGACCGCATATAAACACGAAACAACACAGATAAATCAGATTTATCTGTGTACCTACAAATATCAAGTTTTTAGTAGGCACTTAAATCATGTTCTACTTTACTTAAAGTATCTATGACTCAATATTTTTTGATCTAACTAAAGGAATACAATTTTTATTTCTTTTGACAGATGTTAGAAAATAAGTGCATAATAATGGTTAGGACACAATTTATCATGCCCTCAAATACTTGATTTAAACTTTACTATAGCAGTCCGATTTTATTTATAAATCCATCAATTTTTACAATTCTTTAGATAGTCTTGAAACTTTTATTAATTTTTATTAGTAAACAAGCAAGCTACGCATAGCGTCTTGGAGAGAAGTGGACATCGCACACTTAATTTTCATTGAGGAAGTAGATTTGCTTATATACATCAACGATATCATAAGATAATCTAATAGATTAGAGCAAGTTTGCGACACTTCCAAGTTCATTAACTTGTAGGTGACAGATCCTTGCTAAAGTGATGGTTATGGGTGTTTACACCATACAACCCACCTTAAATAGGAGTATAGCTGATCAATATTAAATTACTTAGGGCGAACGACGGGACTCGAACCCGCGAATGGTGGTACCACAAACCACTGCCTTAACCACTTGGCTACGCTCGCCATTCAACAATCTGAATTGTAGCAATAATTTGGCAAACAATCAAGAGTTTGTGTTCAAGGAACGGACTCAATTGATTTAGAGTCTCTGAAATCTAACAATTACAACGAATTTTACTTGGTGAACATGAAACCGCTAACCATCATTGCATATACTGGAGCCGCAGCAGGACTCGCCGCCTTGGGTGTGACAATGGCGAAGACTAATCCCAGTCAGGTTGAATATGAAGAATATGCAGTGCAACGGTTGACAAAATACTTAAAAACCGATGTATGCAAAAAAACTACGAATATTATAGAAAATTTAATCCGTTTTAATTGTGATAAATTGGTTGACTCCGCTAACCCGCAAATCCAAGGAGTTATTGCCAGAACTACAGAAAGACAAAATTACATGATTTTTAGCATTTACCGTACAGATTTAAAAATAAATTCTTGGATACCTTCTTACAAATTTGAAACGGTGGGAGCTTTTAATCAATTTTATACTTACACTGCCGAAGAACAATAAGACAATCAGCAGTGAGATGATAGAAAAGTAATTTAGAATACTTGTATTTAGTAATTGATCATAGTTTCAATAATGACTAGAGTACTTGTTACCACCAACTTAAACATATTAAGTAAAATATGAGGATTAGTCACTGAGAGTTCAAGCTTTGCCGATGTCATCTGCCTATCTGCTAGTGTCTCACGGAAGTCGCGACCCGCGCCCAGAAGTTGCTATGCAGCAACTAGCTAGGCTGGTATGTGACAAATTGCCAAAGAACTACAATGTATTAAATAGCGAACATTTGGTTGGCATAGCTGCTTTAGAAATGAGTCCTCAGCCTTTACATGAGCAGATTCAACAATTTGCCAACAGCGCTTTTGGCAATCGCAAAGCATCTCAAAACCAGAATAGCCTCAAAATTGTACCGCTATTTCTGTTGCCGGGAGTGCATGTGATGACAGATATTCCAGGCGAAGTAGCGCTAGCACAACAAGCAACTGGTCAAGATATCATGATTGAGTTGAAACCATATTTAGGTTCTCACGCCAACTTAGAGAAATTGCTGGCCAAGCAAATAGCTACTATAAAAGCAGAAGCGTGGATTCTCTTAGCTCATGGTAGCCGTCGCCCAGGTTCCAAAGAAACTGTAGAAGCAATGGCGGCGAGTTTGTCAGCAGTGGCTGCTTATTGGGCTGTACCTCCTAGTTTAGAATCACGGGTGACAGAGTTGGTAACTGCTGGTTGTAAAGAAATTGCAATCTTGCCATACTTTTTATTCGCTGGTGGAATAACCGATGCGATCGCAGCCTCCATAGAGGAGCTAAAATTACAATTTCCGGCGGTGAATTTCCAATTGGCGCAGCCACTGGGAGCAAGTGCAGAACTAGCCGAGCTAATTTGGGATTTAACGGATAGATGAACCGCACAGAAAAACAGGAGAACAAGTATTTGGGAAAGGTTTATTTAGTAGGTGCGGGGCCAGGAGATCCAGGATTAATAACCCTGAAGGCGAAAGGTTTGTTGGAATGTGCAGATGTCGTTATCTATGATGCCTTAGTGAGTCCAGCAATTTTGGCAATGATTAATCCCCAAGCCGAACAAATTAACGCCGGTAAGCGCAGGGGTAAGCATTCGTTGTTCCAGGAAGAAACAACTCAATTGCTGATTGATAAAGCGCAGGATTGTGCAATTGTGGTGCGGTTAAAGGGTGGCGATCCGTTCATCTTTGGTCGCGGTGGTGAGGAAATGGAAGAATTAGTCAACGCTGGGATATCAACTGAAGTTGTACCCGGTATTACATCGGGGATTGCAGCTGCGGCATACTCCGGTATTCCTTTGACTCATCGACTGTATAGTTCTTCAGTGACATTTGTAACTGGTCATGAAGCGGCGGGTAAGTATAGACCGAAAGTGAATTGGAATGCGATCGCGCACGGTTCCGAAACCATTGTAATTTATATGGGAATTCACAACCTGCCTTATATTGTGGAACAGTTAATCGTAGCTGGGTTAAAGGTAGAAACACCCATTGCTTTAGTGCGCTGGGGTACGCGCCCAGAACAAGAAGAATTGATTGGAACCTTAGAGACAATTGTAGAACAGGTAGAGCAAACTGGATTTGGTGCGCCTGCGATCGCAGTTATTGGACAAGTAGTCAATATGCACAGTATTTTGTCTAGTTGTCGTCCAGTTTGATGACTGGCGAAAATCTCAAATCACTTTCTTTAAGTTTCTCGAATCCAAAATGCCAAACCTCCTGCACGGCCACGAGCGGCAATGAAATCTTTCGTCACTAAAAAGAAGGCAAAGAAGGGTAGTTCAGCTATGGGTTGGTTGTAGAAATCTTCTGTTTTAACTTTACCAGAACGGATTGGTCTGTTATAAACAACACGACCAAACAGACTGATAATCATCTGGTTGAAATCAAACGCTAATAAATTTCTCTTACCTATATATTGCACTGGGCCTGTGAGCTTTAATAAAAGAGGCCCCAATTCAACCTGATTACAAATTTCGCCTTTATCTGATTCATCTAAAGTGGCATCAAAGGAAACATGGATTTTTATAAACTTGGGTACATACAAACCCTTGCCTAATACAATTCCTCCGTGTTCTCTGACTTTCTTAGTGCCAGTAGCAAAACAAAGTTGCCATTTACCTAGAAGAGACTCAAAGGGATAAGTTAAATGTTGCTGCTTGGCAGATTTTTCTGATTCTAGCAACGCATTGACTAATCTTTCTGCAATAGGGCGTGTATCTCTTTGTCGTCGATATGCAGCCGCAGCCTGTGATAGCACGGTAACAAAGTCAAATTTGGCTACAGGTGTCAAATTAGCTGTCATAACTTAACTATTTCTTTGCTTTTCTGTCTGATAGATTGTAGCGCTATAGAGAGTCAGAAGTGCAGCATTAGTTGTCATATTTTTTCAAGATTGAGAGTCTTCCCTAAGATAGATTCGCTACGCTTACCAGCTTTTGAGTAGGTTACGGCGGGCTATGCCACCATTACCTCCTCTACTAATTGGACTTTGGATGATAACTAAAATTTTTTGAAAGAGACACGAGAAAGCGCCAGCCAGCAGTGATTCAGAGGGCTTGAGTGGAAGCGTAGCCCAACCTAGTCATCGCCCGTACCTATTTTTCCACTAATTCGGTGTTTTGGGTGGACACCAAAAGAGATTTTTGCTGGACACTCCAAGGGATTCCAGAATTCCTCGCATTACCCCTGTGCGGACGAAAAGCAATTTGTCGCAGTGCTCATCAAAACCGTTTTCGATGGCATCCGCGACATCTGCAATATTAGTGGTGCGCGTTAGATCAAAGGGAAAGGCGGGAGGCGGGGCCATCATACTCCATCTTATATAGCATCATGCGGACGGCACAGCGATCGCCAAGGGAAAGAATAGCCACACGGCTAATATCCGCTAATTTACATTTGTATTGGAAAACACCGCAGACTTAGGTGGTGCTTTCACCCGGCTTTCTAGCCCATCCTTACCAATCATCATGGTACGAAACGGGGCATCAGGATAAAGCGGATCTTCGTAGACACCTGATGGCATGGCTTTAAGTGCGTTGCAAACCTCCGTCCACATCGGCTGGATATTGTACTCATTGTCTGATTCGTTGATTATCCAGAGGTGTTGTTCGTCCGCTTGCAAAATCCCCAGATGTCCGTCATAGAACAAAACTTGTGAGTTATTTGACGAAAAGAGATTGAAGGCAGCGCTATATTCTAAGTCTGCACCAGGGGGAATATTTACTGTGGTTGCGATCGCACCGTCTTCTTCCACGGCAAAGAAGGGGAGCGTCCCTAGCTTGACAGACTTCGCAATGTAAACACCTGGTATTAATCCTGCCCTATTTTGTAATGCAGTTTGCAATTCCTGCCAATAGATTGACACGGTATTAATTTTGACAAGCACACGGAAGCTATGATTTTTTATAGAGAATTTAATACTTAGTAAGTAAAAGATATTGCATTGCAAGTTGTGGCACAACTAAGAATAAGCCAATAAAAGGATAAGATTAAGTTAAATTTTTACTTCAATTGCACTAAAGTACGTAAGTACTTAGTCGCAAATATTATGTATTTTCGCTCGCCATTGATTTACCGCAAGCGATCGCAAACTTCAGCCGAGGACATTAAGCTAATCTCGGCAAGATTGTCTTGATGAGGTTCCAGATAGAAATAATCGTCCTTTAACAAGGTTATATTAAAGGCATGGAATTGTTCACACAAGTGTTAATCCGTCCAGATCGCGACCAAATTATTGCCGATCTGCGAAACATCAAACAAGATATTGATGCTGCAATTCAAGCAGAGAAAGTGTTGAATTTTTTTATTCGCCTTGCTCGTGTGGTAATTAGATTTGTAGGAGTATAAGATTGCTTGAATTATTGAGAAGAGGAAACATCAACATTTATTGAGCGGTGCGATCGCTCCAGTCTGATAGTCGATGAACGTGGGGTGTCTGTTTATCCAAGTGCGATCGCGTTATACAAGCATAAATAGTTATTTGTAAGCATCAGTTAAATTATTGAAAGCAAATTGTGATAAATAAACTTATTGCTCATCGTTTCAAGAAAGTTAAAATGCCTATTGCAAAATCAGTTTTATTAGTACTCAACTAAAATGTGCCTGAACATGAGCATCAGTAAAACATAAATAAATACTAATGTCTTTATAGTTATATATGAATTAATAGTTAAATAATCTTAGGAGAAATAAAAATACCTGGATCTACATCGGCAGTGGTACTTGCTGGATAGACTGATGCAGATCCTCTCTAAACCTAGAATAACAATCTTTTAGTTGGAACTGGCAGGCATCCTGAGTCGCGTGACTGTCCAGAGACCTTGCGCTTGAAAATGAAGGAAGCAACAATGAGTAGCAATCTCGCCATTAAACTGCGTTCTGGAACTCAACAAGCCCACACATCAGCAGAAAATGTGGGATTCATGAAATGTTTTTTGCAAGGAGTTGTGGATAGAGACTGCTTTGCCAAGTTCTTAAGCAACTTGTATTACGTCTACAGCGAACTAGAAGCAGCATTACATCGCAATGTAGACCATCCTGTGATTAGTGCAGTTTACTTTCCTGAACTTAATCGCCAATCCTCCCTTGAAAAAGATATGGTGTTCTACTATGGGGATAATTGGAGGGAGCAAATTACACCCTCATCCGCTACCCAAAAGTACATTGACCGCATTCGGGAAATTTCTGCTAGTGAACCAGTCTTATTGCTAGGTCATACCTACACTCGCTACATGGGCGATCTTTCTGGAGGTCAAATGCTACAAAAAGTTGCTCAGTCAGCCCTAAAGCTTTCTGGCTACCAAGGCACGTCCTTTTACAATTTTGAACAAATTCCTGACAAAAAGGCATTTAAGGATAAGTATCGTCAGGCATTAAATGCATTACCCGTTGATGATATAACAGCAGAACGGATTGTTGCAGAAGCTAATAATGCCTTTGGGTTCAATTTGCAGATGGCTCAGGAGTTAGAGGGAAGTTTAATTAAAGCACTCGGCCAAGTCCTGTTTAATAGTCTAACTCGTTCGCAAAATTCAGGTAGCACTGAAATAGCTGCGGCTAATTAAGTTTGTCATTGGTCATTAGTCATTGGTCATTAGGCGTTAGTTATTTCCCCCACTCCTAACTCCTAACTTCCTACTCCCCATACATTTATTGGAAAGCAACTCAATGGTTTTTCTATTACCTGGTGTCAAATTTGATCTGGATCTGATTCAAAAGTACGACACTCGCGCACCTAGATATACCAGTTATCCGCCCGCTACAGAGTTAAGCGAAACATTTACTGAAACTGATTTTAAGGCCGCGATCGCAGCATCTAATCAACGCCAAACTCCACTTTCTTTGTATTTCCACATTCCCTTTTGCCAAAGTGCTTGCTACTTCTGCGGCTGTAACACGGTAATTTCCAACAACAAGAATATTGCTAAACCTTATGTGGAGTCTTTGGTTCAAGACATCAAAAACACCGCAGCTTTAATCGATTCTGACAGAAAAGTGTTGCAAATCCATTGGGGAGGCGGTACTCCTAATTACTTGGAGCATCACCAAGTAGAATTTTTATGGAAAAACATCAATCGCTATTTCAACATCGATCCACAGGCAGAAATCTCAATTGAGATTAATCCCCGCTATGTCGATAAAAACTACATTTTCTTTCTGAGAGAGATTGGGTTTAATCGCATTAGTTTCGGTATTCAGGATTTTAATCGCCAAGTTCAAGTAGCTGTGAATCGTGTTCAGCCAGAAGAAATGCTCTTTGATGTCATGAGTTGGGTCAAAGAAGCTAAATTTGAAAGTGTGAATGTAGACCTAATTTATGGTTTACCATATCAAACCCGTGAGACATTTCAAGAAACGGTGAAAAAAACAATTGAGTTAGATCCTGACAGAATTGTTGTCTTTAACTTTGCCTATGTTCCGTGGCTCAAACCCACACAAAAAAATATTCCTCAAGAGGCGCTACCACCAGCCGAGGAAAAGTTAGATATTCTGAAAATGACAATTGAAGAATTGACGAATAACCAATATCTATTTATTGGGATGGATCACTTTGCTAAAACTAATGACGAACTAGCGATCGCTCAACGTAATGGCACTCTAAAACGCAATTTCCAGGGCTACACTACCCATGCAGAGACAGAACTATTTGGCTTTGGTTCTACATCTATTAGTATGCTAGAAGATGCTTATGCTCAAAATCACAAGGAATTAAAGGATTATTATCAGACAATTGCATCAGGTAATTTACCTGTTAGCAAAGGTGTCAAGCTGACTCAAAATGATATCATCAGACGGGATGTAATTATGGGGATTATGTCTCACTTCCAGTTGCATAAGCAAGATATTGAAAACAAATATCAGATCCATTTTGATGAATATTTCTCTGAGGAAATAGAAGCATTAAAACCACTAGAAGCTGATGGTCTGGTCAGTTTATCAAAAAATGAGATCCAGATTACAGACATCGGTAGGTTACTAGTCAGAAATATTGCCGTTATATTTGATACTCACACTAAAATGCGAGAGACAAAATTCTCCCGTGCTATTTAAAAAAGTCGTTGATTCTGCCTAACCCTTCTTAAAAAGAGACATTGAAGGGATCTTCCAACGCAAAACATCACTAAATGAACTGTGTTGAGCTATAACCTTACTTAATCATTAGTGAAATTTTACAGTCTTTAGCTCGCCGACTTCTTAAAGAAGTTGGTGAGCTACAGATCATCGTAGGGGCACAACATGTTGTGCCCCTACCCGTGTACTTCATTTACCCGCAATACGCTGTAGTATAATCACACCTTCAGATAGATATAGCTGAATTAAGATTAAAAACCTCTATCAAAAATCGGAGAATGTGTTAGATTCAAAACTTTAGCAAAACCTAATAGATTAGAGATTAAATAATTTACGATTTATTTTTTCGCCAAAAAATCATTGGGCATTTTTATGCTATGAAGACTAAATCACTAAATGCAAATTTCCATTCAAATCTTGATGTAAACTTTTTTGTCTAACTTTTGGATTTATCATTTACCCCATCTGGTAGAAAGAATTGTGAATCAGAGTTGATAACTTAGACACAAGTGAGATTGTTGAGGCAGTTATTGGCAGTTACCGACACTGAAATGACTACTCTATTTCATTGGTCTTCTAGTATACCAGCTTGAGAAGCTATCAAACATCAAATTAGCTCTCCCTGAAAAATACTAAAAGACCAAATAATCCACTTTTCTAACATCATAATTTTTGGAAGTGTAAATCTATGTTTTTTCACAAAAAAGAGCCTATTCATGCAGTTAACGTTAGTGAAGCAAACCCTCGTTTTGCTCAGTTACTTCTAGAGCAGTTTGGCGGAGCTACTGGAGAACTTAGTGCAGCCCTGCAATATTGGGTGCAATCTTTCCATGTAGAAAATGCTGGAATTAAAGACATGCTCCAAGACATTGCAATCGAGGAATTCAGCCATTTAGAAATGGTTGGTAAACTCATTGAAGCTCATACTAAAAATGTGGATCAAACCGAGGCTTATAAGAGTACTCTGTTTGCAGTTCGAGGAATTGGGCCTCATTTTCTAGATAGCCAAGGTGTTGCTTGGACTGCAAGCTACTTGAACGAGGGTGGAGATGTCGTGCGCGATCTTAGAGCTAACGTTGCAGCAGAAGCCGGCGCTCGTCAGACTTACGAATCATTGATCAAATTAGCAACTGACAAAGGAACTCAAGAGACTTTAGTCCATCTGTTAACACGAGAAATTTCTCATACCCAGATGTTTATGAAAGCTCTAGATTCACTGGGTAAATTGACAGATCCATTTTTTGGTAATGTTAAGCCAGATGAAACAGTTGCTCTCTACTACAACCTATCTACAAATAGTGATGGTAAAGATGAGCGTGGCCCTTGGAATTCTGAGCCAGAATTCAAATACATTGCTAATCCTTTAGAAAGTCACTCTTAATTCTATTTAGACTTCTGCAATTCCTCTATTTACCAAACTTCGTTGTTGCAAACAGAGGAATTGCGGGATAAGTTTTGGGGGTTCGATACCATCTAGAAAAGTAGAAAAGGTAAGGTAGCACAGTTAACTGTGCTACCTTACTGTGTTTGTTTATAAAATCAGGGGGTTGTGGGGAGATCGAGTTTTATCCGATTTGTCTTGGGATGACAAGGGCTTCCCCAACAGACTTGTCCAGAAGGCATATTAGTCAAAACAGTACTACGAGCGCCAATCACAGCATTAGCCCCAATTTGGACTCCTGGCCCAACGAAACAATCTGCTGCTACCCATGCACCATTGTTAATAGTGATACTCGCTGTTTTTAACCCAAAAGCAGGATCTTGGATATCGTGACTACCAGTACACAAATAACTTTTTTGGGAAACTACGCAGTGTTCACCGATGTGAATCCGATCGAGGCTGTATAACACTACGTTATCTCCAATCCAACTGTAGTTGCCAATGGTAACTTTCCAAGGATAGGTGAAGCGGGCGGTGGGTCGAATTAATACGCCTTTGCCGATACTAGCGCCAAATAGTCGTAGCAAAGCACAACGCAGGATATTTAACGGTTGAGGAGTGAGGGGAAATGCGATCGCTTGTACAAGCCACCATAACAAAACATACCAACTTGGCCGTCCCCGATCAAACCAAGATTGGTCATATTTGCGTAAATCTACGAAAGGTTGGTCATTGGTCATTTGTTATTTATCAGGAATCAATGGTTAATAGCTTTACCTCTGCTCCTCTGCTTTCCTGCTCTGCTACTTCTTGCTTTGCAGTATTTAAGTGACCACCACAGTTACGTAATTCGTAAAGTTTAACGCCAATTTGATATTCATATTGACTTAGCAAACGTGCATAGATATATCCGGCTTTGCCATCCAAAAAACCGCGTTGAATTATATAAAATAAAATAAACCGTAAAAAGGGTTTAAATGGCAGGTGTACCCACACTTTTTTCAAAAAGCGCTTGCGTTGGACTGCATCACCAAATAGATTCGCGCCGATAGTGCCGCTATCATCTTTACCTGTGAGAGTATTAAAATAAACGCTGGCTTCCCAGTTGGAATAACGGTTATGACGTTCTAACCAGTGATAAAGGTCGCGGAAGTCCTCGTGGAGCATATCATTTTTGAGATACCCAACTTTGCCCTGCAAAATCACATGTTCGTGAACTTCGTTGTCGCCAGTGTTGGGAATATCTTCTGTATGTAGGTTTTCGTAGCGACCTTTTTTATGCTGAAATAAACGAAGATTCCAATCGGGATATTTCCCACCATAACGAATCCATTTTCCTAAGAAAAATACGCGGCGGTTGAGGTAATAACCTGTATATTCATCATTTTGAATTGCTTGGTCAATTTCTTCCCAAAGTTCGGGGGGAATGCGCTCATCGCAATCGACAATTAGCACCCATTCGTTACGGAAAGGGAGATTCTCTAAAGACCAATTTTTCTTTTTAGGCCAGCGTCCATTGAAGTTGAATTGCACGACATTTACACCGTGACTTTTCGCAATTTCAATGCTGCTGTCGGTACTTTGAGAGTCTACTACAAATATTTCATCTGCTCTGCTGACGCTAGCGAGGCAGGCAGGCAAGTTTGCTTGTTCGTTTTTTGCTGGAATTAGTACTGAAACTGGTATTTTAGATGACATAACAGGATAAATCTTAGTGATTATTTCTTATTTGATGTGAATAAAAGACCTTGAATAGCAGCATTTAAGTAACCAATCTGACCGTAAGCATATACAAGTTTGTCAAACCGTTCTGCTGGATCAGAGAAATATTGCAATGCTTTATACAAGCCACGCACAAACCGTTCGCTACCTCGCTGCAATTGAGCGATTCCAGCTTTGCCAGCGAGTTGTTCTCGATAGCATTCACTAATACCTTGCCACCAGCCTCGGTTTAAAAACCAGGTGCGTTGTAGACGTTCTGGGGCAACATTGTGAGCAACTAGCGCTTCAGGAAGATAAGCGACTTGCCAACCACGCTGTAGGGCAAACTCGGTCATTTGCAGTTCTTCATTTGATAACAGATTTTTCCCCACTCGACCGAGATGAGGATCAAAACCGCCAATTTCTTCTAGGAAACTGCGGCGGATGGAGTAATTTAAACCTCTGGGTGTTAAGCCAGGTTGCTCGATGTAGATGTTACCCTCACCCAAGTCGTATGCACCCAAATTTGCAGCTAGCCCTGGAGATAGCCACCGTGGTTGTTCGATTCCTGGGGGCCATAAGAGAGTGACTTTGCCACCTGCGATCGCTAGTTTAGAATTATTGTAATAGGCAAAATATAAAACTTGTAGCCAGCCGTTGCTCGCAACAGCATCGTCATCCAAATAAGCAAGAATGTCACCACTAGCTACTTTTGCGCCTGTGTTACGGGCGACAGATAAACCAATGGTGGGTTCAAATACATACTTCAGGCGCGGATTGTGGGCCCTTTGTTCTACAACCTCACGGGTGCGATCGCTAGACCCATTATCAACTATCACAATTTCAAAGTCAGTAGCAAAATCCTGTGCTAAAAGACTATCAATTGCAGCCCCTAAATAGGTATCTCGATTGTGGGTACAGATAATGGCAGAGATTTGGGTGTCTGGCATAGATTTTATTTTGGATTTGAGATTTGGGATTTTAGATAAAAATCTTAAATCCAACGCATACCTGCTGAGAGTTAATCTAAACCAAAAATTACCGACCCACCAACCGAGTTTCTTCGGAAATAATCTTTAAAACTTCACGTTTGTTGAATATGACTGTGTAAAACTACAAGTGTTTGGGCCAGTTGACTCAGACGGGTTTCCAAAGATTGCTTGCGTCCCAGCAGCTGACGTAACTTTTGGTAACGGGCGATCGCCATACTAACATTCGGAACCTGATCCGCCGGACATGGGCGTGACCAGACTTTACCTGCATCGTCTACACCACAAAGGCGGTAGCCAGTAATTGATGATTTATAAGATACTTTCCCACCAGTAGCGCAAATTTCTTCTACGTAGTTCATCAGGCGGTCAACTTCTGCATGGCGCAGTGTTGCAGTTCCTCCCGGTTCTGGTTCGCTGGGATTGGATTCTAACCAGCCATTGACAATTGGGCCTTCTAAGTAAATATCCTGAATTTGCTTCAAAATATCTTGCAATTCTATTTGCCAACCGGCGACAGTTTCCTGAATTTCTTGCAATAGATTCATCGCCAATGCTGGATTTGCTCCGTGGCGATGGTTACTAAAGCTTGGAGTTTTCAACTTGGGTAGGCTGGGTGTTTTTCCACCGTTCTCTTCTGCTTGAAAGGTCTGCACAGAGTCATGGTGAGGAAAGAAATTTTGTTCAGAAGGATAATCACTCTCAGGATCTATGCCCAGATCGACTGTTTGTTCTTCCTGAAATGATTGATTTTGTGTACTTTCTGTGGTTTCGTTGGCTCCGACACTGATTCTAAAGGAAAAAGGTCGTTTTGTCGTCGAATCACCTGCTTCGGCGGCAGAGGCAGTGCCGCGATTCCCTAAATCGTGTAAAGTTGCTTCTATGCGTTTTAAGCCTGCGTTCATAAAGACATCCTAAATTTTGCTGTCCCCGATGGTGTTGAATAATTAAGAATGGGGTTGTTGGGATTTTCGGCTTTTGCCAGTTGTGACATGAATCTAATTCGTAATTCGTAATTAGAAAGGGTTTTTACCCGGTGCATAATGACGGAAGTCCCGTTTGCGATGGGATTTAAATCCTGACTGAAACAGAATTATGAACTATAAATTTTGAATGGTGCTGGTGCTAATTTTATCTCTTAAAAGTTATTTGAAACCAAAAATCTCAGCGAGGAAGTAAAAACTGTGGTGATGAATTGCAACTAGCTATAGGACTCATATTTGATTTTTGAAAAGATCCGTAGGGTGTGTTAGCACGGAGAGTACGGCACCAGAAACCTTGGAATCAGGTGCGTTACGGCTTACGCCTAACACACGCTACATATACTTAGATTTGTTCAAAAATCAAATCGGATTCCTATACTTATTTAGCACTTACGCAAAGAATAACCGAAACCCTGATTTTTAGGTAGGGGCAATTTATTTAGACGCAAAGTAGCTTCCCGTAGGCTATTGCCCCTACAGGATGAAGTTTTGTATAAGTCTATATATTGTTAAAATATTCAGAAAATAACTTTGGGTAAAATCATCCTAGTAACAGGGCCAGCACGATCTGGTAAAAGTGAATGGGCGGAAACTCTGGCTATGCAGTCAGGGAAAGCAGTTGTTTACGTAGCAACAGCCACCGATAACACAGATGACCAAGAATGGCATCAACGTATCTTAGAACACCAACAACGTCGTCCCCAAGATTGGGTAACTCTATCTGTACCTGTAGAACTGTCTGCTTCCCTCGCCGATGCCAAACCCTATACCTGCCTTTTAGTTGATTCTTTAGGAACTTGGGTTGCTAATCTTTTAGAGGAGGACGAATCTAGCTGGAAAAATATCGTTGCGGAGTTCTTAGAGACAGTGGATTTGGTTGCTGCTGATATCGTGTTTGTGGCAGAAGAGGTAGGTTGGGGTGTAGTACCAGCTTATCCTTTGGGGAGGATGTTCCGCGATCGCTTGGGTTCATTAGTGCGCCAGTTAGCTACACTTAGCGAAACTGTTTATTTAGTTACTGGTGGTCATGTTCTCAATCTCAGTGTCCTTGGTTCGCTATTGCCAAATAGAGAAGATGCTGGAATATTTAGGAGTCAAGATTCTTAACTGCTGAATACTTTTAGCCTATCTTACTTCTAAGTAATTAGTTGGTTGAGTTTTGTTTGAATAAAGCATTTATTACAGCAGAAGTTAGGAGTCATACTTCTGAAGTAAAACACGCTTTATTCTTCTCATAGAATTGGTATGACTATTGACCAATCGCATTAGTTTGATTTACCTGGCATTGGCTGCACAACCCAAAAAACTCCAGGGTGTGGTAAAAAACTTTAAACTTATGGCTGGATTCTAACTGGTCTTCTAAGTCATGGACGGGGCATTGATGAATCGGAATTGAGACACCGCATTGCAAGCAAGTCAGGTGATGTTTATCTTGCTGGGCTAGGCTGTAGAGGGCTTCACCATTAGCCAAATTCCGCACTTGTACTATGCCTTCGAGTTTTAAGGCTTCTAAAGAGCGGTAAACTGTCGCTAAACCCATACCCTGATTGGTGTTACGTAGTTCTACGTAAATATCCTGGGCGGAAATGCCTGTCTTGATGGTTTTCAGCAGGTTGAAAATACGCTCTTGACTGCGGGTGCGTATAGCTCTCATAGACAATTATTTAAATATGCCACTGTAGTTGAAGCTGTTAAATAGGCTAATCGATCAATTAACTTTAACCGCTTCGTAATCTTATTTTCACTCAGTTGGAACAGAAAGTTATAGTATAGCGATCGCAGCATTCAGCAAAAGCCGTGCAAACCAAGTATCTAGCCAAAATTTTTGTTACGCTTCGTCCTTCAGTCTTAGACCCTGCTGGTGTGGCTGTACAATCCGGTCTTCAGCAACTGGGATACGATAACGTTGAACAGGTGCGGATTGGCAAGTACATTGAACTCACCATCACCTCGACTGAGGAAAAGAAAGCGCGTCAAGACCTCGATCGCATTTGTGACCAAATGCTAGCAAATACCGTAATTGAAAATTACCGCTTTGAGTTGATTGAGGTCGAAACCCAAACGGGAGTTTTTTAGGGACTGGGGACTGGGGATTGGCGACTAGTGACTGGGGACTCGGGGAAAAGGGAAAACTTACTACAACTCTCTCTCTTATGCTCCCCTGCTCCCCTACTCCCCTACTCCCCTACTCCCCTGCTCCCCTGCTCCCCTGCTCCCCTGCTCTCCTAATTCCCCATTCCCTAATCATGAAATTTGGTGTTGTTGTTTTTCCAGGTTCTAATTGCGATCGCGATGTTGCTTATGTAACCAGAGATTTGCTCTTACAACCAACTCGCATGGTTTGGCATCAAGAAACAGACATTGCTGATTTAGATGTCCTCATCGTCCCTGGTGGCTTTAGTTACGGGGATTATCTGCGCTGCGGTGCGATCGCACGTTTTTCACCCGTGATGCAGCAGGTTGTGGAACATGCTCAAAAGGGTAAGTTTGTCATTGGTATTTGCAACGGTTTTCAGGTATTAACTGAAGCTGGACTTTTGCCAGGGGTATTAACCAGAAATCGGGATTTGCATTTTATTTGCGATCGCGTCCCCTTGAAAGTTGAGCGTACCAATCTCTCGTGGACGCAAGCTTATACCACTAATGAAGTTATCACTTTACCCATTGCCCACGGAGAGGGTCGATTCTACGCTGATGAAGCCACTCTCGCTGAAATTGAAGATAACGGGCAAGTCGTGTTTCGTTATGCAGGGGAGAATCCCAACGGTTCATTGAACAACATTGCCGGGATTTGCAATCGTCAGGGCAATGTGTTGGGGATGATGCCGCACCCAGAAAGGGCATCTGACCCGATGCTAGGGAATAGTGATGGCTTGAGGTTGTTTCAGGGCTTGCTAGAGAAGGTAACGGCATTAGCCTAGAGCAAATATTGGGCGACTAGGTTGGGATTTAGCGATCGCTTTCTGAAAGATAGATGAAGATGCTTCTACAGATAGCTATCGAACAATAAATTTACATCACCAAACAGCCCATCATAGTCATTAATTTTACAAATTAACGAGAGAGAGGCAGTAGGAATACTGCCCCCTGCCTCCTTTTCAACGTACTTGCTTGGTAAACAACTCAGTGAATAAACTAATTAAAGTTTATTCTTCGCGTACTTTTATATTGGCAACGACAACTAAAGAACCAAAAGCAGCCCATGCTTAAGTAAATATGCTTAGACGATTATTTCCCTAGATTCCGCTTCATTTGTTCTAACTCATCTTGAGTTTCCCAGCTACGGAACTTCTCTTCTAAGTCATCAGAACCACTAGAATAATTGCTAGTTTTATTTGACCAACCACTGGTTTCAAAACGCTGCGGAGTTTGCGCTTGTTCGCGGGCTGTCTGTGCTTCAGCGGCTTTGGCTTGCACCTCCTGTCGGCGTTGCTGAATTTTTCGCAGTAGTTCCTGAGATTGGTTAATGCGTTCTTTCAGCCCTTGCATGTGTCCCCAGCGCTGATTTCCTTCGCGCAACAGGGCTGCTTCTCGCTCACTCGCCGCAGTCGCTAAATCTTCTCTACCAGCGTTTTTGGCCTTTTGAACGCGGATATGCCAACGCTGAATTTCTTGAGCGGTGGATAGAATTTCATCTTGCGATCGCTTCTCTTGTAATTGTAAATCTGCGATCAGCTTTAATGTATCTTCCTCTTGCTCACGCAGCTGTTCTAGCAGCGCCTCTAACTCCAAATGCGGATTGTTACGCAAGAATTCTTCTAAACGGTTTTCTAAAAACCGACTCAAATCATCAAATAAGCCCACTGCTAGAACTCCAGAGATCGGGTGCGTGACTATTTTATTGTAGTAGTCAGGTGAACTTCTGGGTGTTAGTTAGATTTCAAAGTTGGGAAGAATGTATTTGGTGAAACTACGCAAACAACGCTGACTTATAAAATAAGGCTTTAATCAGTTATGAGTTCTGATTTTCAACCGCCACCCAAGAGTTTGTCCATGCTAGCTACTATAGGAGGAGTAGTTACGGCTGTAATAGCGATCGCAATTTTGAATGTTTGGTCTAAGCAACTTTCTAAGGCTTCCATAGAAAAACCTGAAATCTCAACATCCGAAACCGCTTCACGCCAGTTGGTACAACCAAAGAAACCCGAAAGCGCTGTCTCTGGTGCGAAAGCATCTGAAATAGTTGCCAGCCTTGATGCTAAATCTGTAGTTTTACCAGGTCAATCCATTCCTAAGAACCAACTCACAGTAGCGATAATTCCATACATTGCTCCGGGAGTGGGAAAACTGACCCCAGAGGAAACGAAAACTGCACGTATTGCTTGGTCATATTTCCAGCGCAACTGGAATGATGAAACTGGGTTGGTCAATTCCGTTGATGGCTTTGCCTCTGTCAGTATGTGGGATCAGACAGCAGCGATCGCAGCTTTGGTCAGTGCCAGAGAACTCAATATCGTGCCTGCGGCTGAATTTGAAGCCAAAATGAGCAAAATGTTGAAAACACTGGCATCAATGCCCTTATACAAAGGCGAACTACCCAACAAGGTCTACAATGCCAAAACCCTTGTACCCGTTAATTATGGTCAACTAGAAAAACGCGAAGAAATTGGTTGGTCAGCCATCGATTTAGGGCGGATGGCAATCTGGCTGAAGATTGTCGGGGCCAAGTATCCAGATATGCGACTAGAAACAGAAGCAGTTTGGAAACATTGGCAAGTTAAGCGTCTGACCAAAAATGGGCAAATGTACGGCACTGCCGTTATTAAAGGCAAAGAACAATACAACCAAGAAGGTCGCTTAGGCTATGAGAATTATGCTGCCTACGGTTTAAAGCTTTGGGGCTTGAATGTTACACAAGCATTGGATTATCAGACCAATGCTGCCTTTGTCGATCTTTACGGACAGGGAATTCCTTACGATCGCCGCGACTTTAAAAACTCTGGAGCTAATAACTATGTTCTCAGCGAACCCTACATTTTAGATGGCATCGAAACTGGATTTCAAGCTTTGCCAAAAGCTTATGCCGATCGGATTTTAGCTGCTCAAGAAGGGCGTTATGAAGCCACACAACAATTAACCGCAGTTACCGAAGACAACTTAGATCGTCCGCCATACTTTGTTTACAGCAGCTTGTTTGTGAACGGGGAACCTTGGGCAACTATCACAGATACCCAACAAAAACACAACGATTTGCGATTTCTCAGTGCCAAAGCTGCGATCGGTTGGCATGTACTTTACAACACTACTTACACTAGCCAGTTATTTAATTTTGTCCAAGCTAACCTTAACTCTAAAGATGGTTGGTATAACGGCTTTTATGAATCCCTGCGTCAGCCGAATAAAACTCTCACTGCTAACAATAATGGTGTGATTTTAGAAAGCTTACTGTATAAACAGGTCGGACAACCACTTACCGTTTGGGCAGGGGTTAAAAGTCAGAAGTTAACCCAGAAGGCTATTAGAACACCGTAAGTTACAACTAAGATTCTAAGGGCATGAAAAAACTGGCGTTATATAGAAGTATAAATTATCATGGTTTCGTCACAGTTTTGTAATGCCTCTGTCAATATGCCGTGTGATAGTAAAGCTCTGGGTTAGAAAATAGGCTAGCTCCACAGCTAATCCACACACCAGAGTTAATCGAAGAGAATCACTATCAGGTACAAACCCTCATAGCATGACTCTTCAAATCAAAATTGCAAAATTTATCATACTTTAGAGGAACAAGAAGATGAATTGGAAACTACTTGCTTTGATACCTGCTCTGACTTTAGCTACTGCTGTACCTGCTTACTCTTTAACCAATAATAAAAGCCACAATCAGATTACTGCGACCCAAGTGGCACAAAATCCTCAGCAAGGCAATATGATGATGAAAAAGCCTAATGCTATGCACAAGTCTAATAGTATGGTAAACCATAGTAGAGGTATGGCAAACCATAGTAGCGTACTCACAGTAGGTAGCAGGGGAGAAGCAGTTAAAACTGCTCAGAATGCTTTAAAACAACAAGGATTCTATACTGCAAATGTGAATGGTGTCTTTGATAACAGAACACGTTCAGCAGTGATGAAATTTCAGAAGTCTAAAGGATTAAGAGCAGACGGCATACTTGGACACCGGACTTTAGCTGCTCTCAAATAAGATGATTTACTTAATATTATGTCCGCTAAATTACCCATAAGAAAAGAATCCCACCTCTTAATCCCGCATTTCTCACAAGCTTTAAGCGAAGAAGTGGCAGAGGGGCGGAGGAGCGGAGGGGAAAGAAATTGTACAATATCTCACCTCTGCTCCCCTGCTCCCCTGCTCCCCTGCACAAGCGCAGGCTTTGAGAGATGTGGTGAGAAATCTGGGTTAATCCCCTGGGGAGACAAAGCATAGCTTTGGCGGGGTAGGGTTCTTCGGGTCTAATAAGCAATCAAGCGGACATGATATAACTTGTTTACTAGAGTTAAAGTAAAACTACTAAACAGCAGCGATTTTGATGCCGATCGGGAAATAACAGGAAAAGCACTTGATTAACTCAGCATTCTCAGTGCTTAAATTCCTTAAACACAAAAGGCTAGAATTTATTTTCTAGCCTTTAAATATTAAATCAACCTTTTCTATCTGGATATTGCCTACGACTATCTAGTAGACATAGCACGGAGATTATGGAACCAAACCCTTGATGATGGTGCGTTACGAACTGCGTTCTAACACACACGACAATATCTAATTTTGTTCAAAAATCAAATACTAGTCCTATATCCCTTTTGAGGCGGACACTAATTAATCAATACGGACATTAATCTGTCAAGGCAGACAAATAATTAGTTAATGTACAACATAACGAGCGCGGAGGGATTTGAACCCCCGACCCACAGAACCGGAATCTGTTGCTCTATCCACTGAGCTACGCGCCCTTAATCTTCAGCATTATAGCACGTCTATGATGAAATTTGCAGCCTTAAAGATAATTAGCTGGGTCTACGGGTGTACCATTCCGACGGACTTCAAAGTGGAGGTGGGGGCCGGTTGAGAAACCTGTAGAACCGACAGCACCGATCGCTTGTCCGCGTTCAACTGCTTGTCCTTCGGTAACATACAACTCGCTGGTATGTCCATATAATGTAGTCATGCCATTGCCGTGGTCGATAATTACGGCTCTGCCATAACCACCATACCACCCAGCAAAAATTACTCTGCCCGAATCGGCTGCTCGAATTTTACTGCCATAGCTAGCGGCAAAATCCAACCCAGCATGAAAACGACGATAGCCAAGGATTGGGTGTATCCGCCAGCCGAAGGGACTGCTAGTAGGAGCATCGCTAGGATATGCCATTACACCAGTTCCCCGAATGATGATGCTTGTCCGGCTGTTAGTTTTTGTTTGCGCCTCTTCAGCTTCTGCTACCTTTTGTTGAATCAAGACTTCCAGATTTTTGGAATCTCTTTCTAGCTGATTTTGCGCTGCTTCTAAGGCGAGGCGATCGCTATTGAGGCGTTGAATCATTTCTGATTGTGACTGCGCCTGAGTTTGATAATCGGCTTTTTGTGCCAGCATTTGCTCACGAATTAAAGCAATTTCGTTTTTTTGCTGTTCTACATCCGTTTTTTGTTTATTGAGCAGGATTGCTTGGGCGTTGAGTTTTACCAAAATTTTCTGGTCTGCCTGATACACTAACTTCAACTGATGACGACGACTGATAAAGTCGCTGATATTTTGACTTTGGAGCAAAACTGCCCATCCCACAGATGCTGGCGATCGCTGAAGATAACGCAATCGTGCTACTGTTGCTATTTGCCGCTCCTCGTAGGAACGTTGTGCTACAGCTAAATCAGTTTCCAACTGCTGAAGGCGTTGGGTAGCGAGTTGTAATCGAGATTCGCTCTCTTGAATATAGCTATCTGTGGTTTGCACATTTTGCTTTAAACCAGTGAGGTGTTTTTGAGCCTCTTGCTGGAGATTGGTTAAGCGATCGCGCTCGTTAATCACACTCTGATGCTGCTGGTTCATTTGTTGCTGCTGTTGTCGCAGAGTATCAATAGAACCAGTAGACGTTGCGGAGGCTGGAATTAATGCCGAATATATCCACAAAATCCAGCAAAATATAATAGATAAACAGCCAAAAATCCGCTTTTTCCCGATAAATAGCGCTCTCATAGCGTCAGCCTAACTAAAACGATGCTTTCAAACACTATGAGGATTATTCCCAAAATCTGATTCACTTACTCCATGTATCAAATTGATCTGCCAAGTTGTAACACAAAGATTCCAGCGATGTCAGCATTGAGCAGATTATGATGAATAAACTTTGGTTTTTCCTGGGTTGGCTGTGGTTGAAATATCACTTTATTGGTTTACCTTGATGATGCATACCTCTAAAACTCCACAACAAGAGGCTCAATTTAGCTTGTGATTTTTGCGAGGCAGAGAATTGTCATATACAATATCTTGAGAAAAGTTACTCGTTAAGAATAAAGATTCTAAATTATTTTTTCGCAACAGTAGAGCGCTAAACCCATTTAAAAGGAAATTGCATGTGGATCGTAAAAATTGCTTTACGTCTTCCGTATACATTCGCGATCGCTGCCTTGATGATTGTGATCTTGGGTGTAATAACCATATTTGGCACGGCGGTTGACATTTTTCCCGCAATCAATATTCCGGTTGTCAGTATAGTTTGGACTTATAATGGCACAACATCTGAGGAAATGGCAGAGCGAATCGTGACCATTAGCGAACGCGCCATGACAACAACCGTTAGTGACATCGAACACATTGAATCACAATCCTTAAGTGGTGTTAGCGTCGTCAAAGTTTTTTTCCAACCGAGTGTTAATATAGCCTCAGCAGTCGCTCAAATTACCTCTGTCAGTCAAACGATTCTCCGCCCTTTGCCACCCGGTATTACACCGCCATTCATCATTCAATACAACGCTTCTAGCGTGCCGATTATCCAGATGAGTGTTAGTAGCAAAAGCTTGCCAGAACAAGCCCTCAACGACTATGCTACCAACTTCGTCCGCACCCAGTTAGCAACAGTGCAAGGAGCGAGTGTACCTCTGCCTTATGGTGGTAAAGCTCGGCAAATAATGGTTGATATCGATCCCCAAGCGATGTTGGCTAAAGGTATTTCTGCCCAAGACGTGACTAACGCTGTTAGTGCCCAAAACTTGGTCTTGCCGGCAGGTGGGATGAAGATAGGCACTCGTGAGTTCGCCGTGCAAATCAATAATAGTCCAGACGTGGTGGAAGCGCTCAACGACTTGCCAATTAAGCAAGTTAACGGCAATGTAACTTACATTCGTGATGTCGCGCAAGTAAGAGATGGCTTTGGTGTGCAGACGAACATTGTCCGTCAGAATGGGAGACGATCGAGTTTACTTAGTATCCTTAAGAGTGGCAGTGCCTCGACAATTGAGATCGTCGATCGGGTGAAAAAAGCTTTGCCTCGCATCCAATCCACCTTACCCCCAGAACTGAATTTAGCGTTTTTGTTCGATCAATCTCTATTTGTGAAAGCTTCCATTCAAGGAGTTCTCAAAGAAGGATTGATTGCAGCAGTTCTCACCGCGCTGATGATTTTAATTTTCCTGGGAAGTTGGCGCAGTACTGTAATTGTCGCCGTATCGATTCCCCTCTCGATGCTGGTTTCGATTATTGCAATGAGTCGTTTGGGACAAACTTTCAACATTATGACTTTGGGTGGTTTGTCCTTAGCTGTCGGTATTCTTGTCGATGATGCCACAGTAGAAATTGAAAATATCCACCGAAATCTCGGACAAGGTAAAGCAATCAAGCGAGCAATCTTAGATGGGGCGCAGCAAATTGCCACACCAGCATTCGTCGCCACATTATGTATTTGTATTGTCTTTGTGCCGGTGGTGTTTCTCAGTGGAGTGGCAAAGTACTTATTTGTGCCACTAGCGATGGCGGTAGTATTTGGTATGCTTGCTTCTTATGTGCTATCTCGGACTGTAGTCCCGACAATGGCCAGCTATCTGCTACCTTATGAAGCTCACTTGCACAGAGAAAGTGAGGATCGTAATAGTCATAGCGATCGCCACAATAACAATATAGATTCGCCAATTCCAGATCGTAATGGTCATAGCGATAATGGTAATGGTCATGAAAACCACCAAACTACAGCCACAACCACAAATAAAAAAGATTGGATATGGCAGCAACACGAGAAGTTTAACCGAGTATTTGAGAAATTTCGCAGTTGGTACTACGATGTTTTGACCTCAGCATTAAATTACCGCCGGATAGTTTTTGTGCTGTTTGGTGCTTTTATAGTCAGTGCTGGAGTTTTACTACCGTTCGTTGGTCAAGACTTTTTCCCTCAAGTCGATGGTGGTCAGTTTAGTCTCCACGTTCGCGCCTTACCTGGGACTCGTTTAGAAGAGACAGAAAGAATTGTTAGCCAAGTCGAAAATGTTATCCGCCAGACAGTACCGAAAGAAAATCTCTCAATAATTCTGGATAACATCGGCTTACCCAACAGTGGTATTAACCTTACTTATGGCTACAACGGAGCCACAATTGGCCCGGCTGATGCTGATATTCTTGTATCCCTAAAAGAATCTGGTTCAACTTTCTCTTATGTAAAACAACTCCGCCAGAAATTAAAAGCGACATTTCCCAGCTACACCTTCTTTTTTGAGCCGGCAGATATTGTTACTCAAATTCTGAATTTCGGTTTACCTGCTGCTGTTGACGTGCAAATATCTGGGCCTCTAAAAAACTCAAAGGGCAATTTTGAAATAGCCAAACAAATCGAAGCCCGGATGACGCGCGTTCCTGGGGCTGTAGATGTACACATGCAGCAAGTTGTCGATGCTCCAGAGTTACACCTGGATGTAGATCGCACCGAGGCTCAACAACTGGGAATGACGCAGCGTGATGTTGCCAATAGCGTCCTCACTTCCTTAAGTTCAAGCGGTCAAGCCGCAATTAACCAATGGCTCGATCCCAAAAAAGGCGTGAGTTACACCCTTGCTGTCCAAGTTCCCCAGTACAAAATTGACTCTATTGACAGCCTCAAGAATATGCCCGTTGGCAACGGTCAAACCGCACCCCAACTTTTGGGTAATTTGGCTACTGTCAGACGCGACAGAGTAATGCAAGTTGTTAATCACTATAATATTCAGCCGGTTTTCGATATCTACGCTAACTCCTCCGGTCGTGACTTGGGGGGAGTTGCCCGCGATGTGAATCGAATTATCGCTGATTATCAGAAAAAATTGCCTCGCGGTAGTCAGATTAATATTCGTGGGCAAGTGCAAACGATGAACTCTTCCTTTCTAGGACTCGGTTTCGGACTTGTGTTTGCGATCGTTCTGGTTTACTGCTTAATGGTGGTAAATTTCCAATCTTGGCTCGATCCCCTAATTATCATGATGGCACTGCCAAGTGCCTTGGCTGGTATTGTCTGGATGCTATTTGTCACCCGCACGACCTTCAGCGTTCCTTCCTTAATGGGTGCAATTATGAGTATAGGTGTGGCGACATCAAACAGTATTCTGATGATCACTTTTGCTAATGAACAGCGTCTGGAAGGACAAAATGCCTATCAAGCAGCGCAAGCGGCGGGATATACGCGGTTGCGTCCGGTGTTAATGACTGCCTTAGCCATGCTCATCGGTATGATACCAATGTCTCTCGGTCTTGGTGAAGGTGGCGAGCAGAATGCACCTTTGGGTCGCGCTGTAATTGGTGGTTTGTCAGCTGCAACAGTTGCTACTCTGATTTTTGTACCTGTGGTGTATAGCATATTCCGCCGTCAACAACCTCGTCCGATTGAGGATGATGACGATTTAAATTTCTCCGATCCACACACCGCCTACTCCTTGTCATCATCCCAAGGCAAATCATAAGCAACTCACAAAATAGTCATTACCGATGATGGTAATGACTCTAGGGACTTCCAAATAAAAAAATATCCCAAAACTGACGCAAAAATCCTCTCTATTTCTCCTCTCTCTGTGTTCTCTGCGCCTCCGTGGTTCGTTTATTTGGATAATTAATTTATTTCTTGGAAATCCCCTAGGTACTGAATGAATGCAAATTAGATAATATGGGACAGCTAAACTATGGATTCTCAAGATCCTCCATCTCCTGATTCTGAACAAGAAACGACTTATAGAAAACAAAGACGCGGCATCGGTGGAATTGGTTGGGCTGTAATTGGTGTTGTTTTTTTTGGTACTCTCTTAACCATAGGTATTTTGCCCCGGTTAACCCAAAGGTCAGAATTACAAGCAGCAGTCAAGGAAGCTAGCACTATCCCCTCAGTTAACGTTATGACTCCCCGTCGTGCTACTGGTATTAGCAATTTGGAACTACCTGGGAGTGTTGTAGCCCTTAATCAAACCACCGTCTATGCCCGCAGTACTGGGTATTTACGGCGATGGTATGCTGATATTGGCGATCGCGTCCGCGCTGGTCAATTGTTAGCAGAAATCGATTCACCAGACATAGATCAGCAAGTTTTGCAAGCCAAGGCAGAGTTAATCCAAGCACAAGCAAATGTGCTGCAAAGTCGTGCTAGTTTAGCTAAAGGTGTTTCTGATTTGAAGCAAGCCCGCGCTAATTTATTAATCGCCCGTCAAAGCTGGGAGCGCTGGCAAGTTCTTGTCAAGCAAGGTGCCGTAGCTCAACAAGATGCAGATACAAAGTATGCCGCATATCAGGCGAACTTGGCCAACGTTGAAGCAGCACAAAATACTATCAGTTCTGACTCTGCTAATGTGAAGGTAGCCCAAGCTAACGCCTACGCCATTCAAGCAAACTTCCAGCGTAATACCATATTGCAGTCTTATAAGAAAGTCACTGCTCCCTTCGCAGGAGTAGTCACAGCCCGTAATGTAAATACAGGTGTTCTGATTACATCAGGTAATGGCAGTACAAATACTGGAAATACCAGCCTTTATACCATCGCTGCTTACGATGCCCTAAATGTGAACGTGAATGTCCCACAGAGTTCATCAGCTTTACTTAACACTGGACAAACAGCACAAATTACAGTCAGAGAGTTACCACAACGAGTATTTACGGGTAAAGTAGTCCGTACTAGCAACGCCATAGATCCAAATACTCGTACTTTGCTAACACAACTAAAAATCGATAATTTGTCCGGGGCGCTACGACCTGGGATGTATGCCAGTGTAAAATTTGCCATTAACCGCACTAATCCTCCCTTTGTTGTGCCTGATAGTGTTTTAGTCATTGATGCCAAAGGTACACAGGTAGCAACTATAACTAAAAACCAAACAGTGCATTATCAAAAAGTTGCCGTTGGGCGAGATTATGGTACTGAACTAGAAATTACATCAGGTCTGACAGGAAATGAATCGCTGATTGCCAATCCTACGGTTGATGAGACAGAGGGCTTGCATGTGCAGCCAATTGCAGAAACAAAGTAGAGTGAACGACTCCCGACTCTGATTGCAAGCAATCAAGTATGACCAGTATAGGTTTGAACTCTTCTAGTAGTTTCGTAGGGTGTGTTATGGACACGCCGAAATAACAAATGGATATACCGAAATAACAAATGGATATACCGAAATAACAAATGGATATACCGAAATAACAAATGGATATACCGAAATAACAAATGGATATGCCGAAATAACAAATGGATATACCGAAATAACAAATGGATATACCGAAATAACAAATGGATATACCGAAATAACAAATGGATATACCGAAATAACA
>NZ_JBALBW010000098.1:0-5858 GCF_036919895.1 Nostoc sp. | reverse complement strand
CTACGATAGTCAAGCGATCGCGCACCTTCTGGTCAACCTAATCCAAGATAAAATCAAGAGCGAAGAATTTTAATTGATGATGAGCCAGGGGTAAGCGATGTCAGCCAAAAGCGAAGTGACAATAAAATTTAGTGGCGAACTACCAACAGCCACACCTCTTGAGAATAAGAAAGTTGCAATCGAGTTCACTGACCAGAAGTCGTCTATATTGGCAACTGGATCACAAACTCTGTTCCTTGCCCAAGCGTGGAATTTACCTCAATGCTTCCACCATGTTTTTTGATGATAATTTGAAGTGCGATCGCTAATCCTAAACCCGTTCCTTTACCAACAGGTTTTGTAGTAAATAAGTGATCAAAAATTTTCTGCTTTACTTCTGGGGTCATTCCTACCCCATTATCTTTAATTCGGATCAACACACTCTTCTGGTCTTCGTTTAGCTTGATACTTAGAATAATTTGATTAGGATTTAGTTTAATATCATCTATATTGCGCCCGATATTTGACTCTTCTAAAGCATCAATAGCATTGGCAAGCAGATTCATAAATACCTGACTCAGTTGACCAGGAAAACACCGGACTAGCGGGATGTCGTCATAATTTTTCACTACTTCAATCGCCGGACGAATATGTGAGGCTTTCAGACGGTGTTTGAGAATCAAAAATGTACTGTCAATAACTTCATAGAGATTGCAAGGAATTGTTGTTTGGGTATCTCCTCTAGAAAAAGTACGCAAGCTTATGCTGACATCATAAATACGGTTTATCCCTTCTTGCATCGAAGCAATTAGTTTAGGTAAGTCTTCACGCACATATTCCAAGTCTATTTCTTCAACTCTTTCTATAATTTCTGCGACAGGTTGAGGATAGTAATGTTGATACAAGCTAATTAACTCTAACAAGTCTTCTACATATTCACTTGCAGGTTTTAAGTTGCCAATAATAAAACCAATAGGATTGTTAATTTCATGTGCTATCCCTGATACCAAATTACCTAAAGTAGACATTTTTTCACTCTGCACAAGATGCAATTGCATTTGCTTGAGTTCAGATAGGGAAAATTCTAATTGTTTAGCATAGTCTTGGGCTTGCTGATAAAGTCGAGAATTCTCTAAAGAAATAGCAGCTTGGGATGTGATTAAATTCAATATATTGACACGTTCTGAGGTAAATGCACCTGCAATTAGTTTATTTTCTAAGTACAAAATCCCAATAAATTTACCCTGATAGAAAATAGGACTGCACAAGATTGATTTTGGCTGATGGCGTTGGATATAAATATTTGACTGATAAAGAGTCTGAGAAATAGCATCATTTATCACTAAAGTTTCTTGGGTTCTAGCAACATATTGAACTATGGAAATAGGGATATCTTGGCTGGCTTTAATCGGAGTTGATTGCAGAATAATAGAGGAATTACCTGTAGTATTAATTGCTTCTATAAATAATTCGTTATCTTTAACTAAAATCAGACAACCCTTTTGGGCAGCAGCATTTTCAAGAATTATATTTAAAAGAGTATCTAGCAACTTATCTAAAACTATTTCGCTGCTAATTGCTTGTGAAGCTTTTATTACCGTAGCTAAATCCAAGACACCATTGCTGTTACTTGTGGTTTGCGAATAATTTATTTTTGTTGTAGCAATAGTTCTATTTACATCTATTTCTAACTGTTTAACATTTTGATTACGAATTATAAAATTAGTATATCGTTCATCCAAGTCTTGTACTTTCGCTATAGCTCCCCAATTGATATAACCATAATAAGCTTCAGTCATGTACATTTTGGCAATTTTTTCTTTACCTAAACCGATATAAAACTTTGCTGCTAGTTCATTTGCCAAAGCTTCTTCTTGGATATAACCATTTTTTCTAGCTCTATCAATAGCACAGTCATATAAATCTATTGCCACTTGTAATTTACCCAGTACTCTTGCTTTCTCTGCTGCCACTAGTTCATACTTGTGCTGAAAGTTACATGGTGCTTGTTTAGCCCATTTTTTCATTTGCTGCTGATTCGCTGCTACCTGTTTTAAGTATTGCTTTTTCTTCAAAGGTAAAGCTTGTTCAGACAATGATATTAGAGCCAAAGAATAATAAAAATTATTAACAGTATAAATTAATAATCCAACGTTATCGGCATGAGTCTTTTCAGCGATAATCGCATTTTCAATTGCTAGTTCATATTCTTCAAATAAATAACATAATATAGTTTTAGAACCATAGTAAAAACCTTTAAAAGAATAATTTTTATTTACTTCAGATGCCATTGTTATTTCATCAAAAGCCTCGCCTACTAAAGCAGTTCTTATTAATGACTTTGCCTGTAAGTTTAAAGCCGCTTGTCTAAAAACACTTGTAGCTGCTGCTAGAGATTCAAGCCTTAACTTCTGCATCAACTCTATATAGCTCAATATTTTTTTGTCTACCAACTCTAAGTTTTCCCCAGAAAGCAAAGAATGATAGCCTGCAATTACAGCACAATAGCCAGCATTTTCTATATTTCCTAATTCTAATCCACTCTGCATCCCTTCTAAAAGTGGTGCTATTGTGTCTTTAATATGCTCTTTATAAAATCTAATTGTGCCATTATGTACAAAGTAAACCGTGGCTTTGAGTGAGTTATTATTCGTGTTTGAAAGTAACTCTATTGCTAGCTTTCCTAATTTATATCCTGTTTCAACTTGGTTAAATTTATCACATAGAATAGTACCATAAGCTGCATAAGCATAAGCCGAAACAGGTGATTTACCGTATTTTACAGATAATCTGACCATAGCAAATACAGCTAATACAAAAAGGAAAGATCCTGCCTGACTAGCAGCTGGAACAATTTGCAATAATATTTGCATAGCTGCTAGTTTATAGGGGTCAGACATTTCAGGTAACAAAGCTAAGTCTTCTATTGGTTTACCTATTAATGTTAGCTTTGTCTGAACTAAAGCTGACAAAACATTTAATTTTGTAGGTTTATTAGGTAGTATTAATCCTAGCTCTTTGAGAGCTTTTACACCAATTTGTAGGACTTCTGGCATCTGATTGTGTGCCATGTAAGTTAGCATTTTTATTTCATGTAACTTTACCTTATCTAAAGTATTATTTGCTTGACTCAGTGCAATATCTACTAATTTATGAGCATTATCAAAATGACCATTTAAATACTCTGCTTCTGTAGTCTCAATATACAAATTCAATGTTAGGTCATAGAATTGATGCCAACTATCTGTTGTTAACAGTCCTAAACCTATATTTAAATACCTACCAGAAGACTCGTAAGCAGTGGCTGCTTTAGCTTTTTTACCAGCTAGAAGATTAAGTTTGGCTAGATCATATTTTTCAGATTCTTGAGTCAATAAGTCCAAACCCACATTAAGCTGGTTCACAATATCTAAAATATTTTCTGCTAACGATTCAGCAGGTGTCTCTTGGAGTAATAAATGACCTATTTTTAAATGAGTTCCTTGTTTATTATTTTCTGGAATCAATGAATAAGCAGCTTGCTGAATGCGATCGTGTAAAAATTTATAACTAATCTGTTTAGAATCAAAATTTAGTTTAACAGATTCTTCTTGTTCAAAAACTAAGGGAATACGATAAGCATCACTCAAAGGCAAAATTAACCCACATTGCAATGCAGAATAAAGTTCACTTGCTGTACTTGTAATGGATTTTGCGCTGACAATAGACAGTATATCTAGAGAAAATCTATTGCCAACACAAGCTGCTAGCTTTAATATTTCTTGTGTGGCTGGTGGGAGGTTTTTAATTCTGCTAGCAATCAGTTCTACTATACTCTTATCAGTAATACCAATTGCTTGTATTTTTTCTATATCCCACTGCCATAAAGCAGTTTCAAAGTTGAATTTAAATAAATTATCTTGAGCAAGTACCAGTAATATTTGCGTTAAAAAAAATGGATTTCCTCCTGTTTTATTATAGAGTAAATCTACTAAGGATTTTATAGGTTCTGGATTTTGATGTAATGTATCAGCGATTAAGTAATTAAAGTCTTCCAAAGAAAGAGCTTGCAAAAATATATTGTTAACAACAGTGTCATTTTGATTGATTTCTTCTATTATTCCAACTAAGGGATGTGTAATGCTAACTTCATTATCTCGATAGGCTCCAATCAAAAGTAAATATTTGGTATTATGGTCAGTAATTAGCAGTTTTATTAACTTTAAAGTGGCTGAATCTGCCCATTGCAAGTCATCTAAAAAGATAACCAAAGGGTGTTCTTTTTTGGCGAAAATGTGGATAAATTCACTAAAAACACGGTTGAAGCGGTTTTGTGATTCTACCGCACTCAGTTGAACTACTTCTGGTTGTTTACCTATAATTAATTCAACTTCAGGAATTACATCAATAATGACTTGTCCATGTGATTTAACAGAGGCTAAGATTTCACTACGCCATGTTTCAAGTTTAATAGTATTTTCTGTAAGCAACTGCCGCATTAATGAACTCAAAGCTTGAATCAGTGATGCATAAGGAATATTGCGTTGGAATTGGTCAAACTTACCACTAATAAAAAAGCCTTTGGCGCGAGTGATAGGTTTATTAACTTCATTAACTACAGAGGATTTACCAATTCCTGAATAGCCAGAAACTAATATAAGTTCACGGCTTCCTTGGCTGACTCGCTCAAAAGCCTCTAAGAGTGAGTTAACTTGAGTTTCTCTACCATAAAGTTTTTGAGGGATGAGCAACTGACTCAAAACATCTAAACGACCAGGTGTGAAATCAGTGATTTCACCTGTTGCTTCTAACTGCTCTTGACAGATTTCCAAATCTGCCAAAAGTCCTTTAGCTGTTTGGTAGCGGTCTTCAGCATTTTTCGCCATCAGTTTATTGACAATGGACGAAATGGCACTCGGTATTTCTGGGTTTAATGTTTCAATCTCCGTAGGTTGTTTAGCAATATGAGAGTAAACTAACTCTAATGGGTCATAGCTTTGAAAAGGTAATTGCCCGGTAAGTATTTCATAGAACGTAACTCCAAGAGAATAAAAGTCACTCCTATAGTCAAGAGTACGGTTCATTCTTCCGGTTTGTTCCGGGGATATATAAACCAAGGTACCTTCTAGTTGGTTAGGGTTAGCTAGTTGCGTTGTTTCTTTATCGAGGCGTGAGGCAATACTAAAGTCGGTAAGCTTTACAACCCCAGTTTCTGGATTGATGATAATGTTGGCAGGTTTAATATCTTTATGAATGATCTGGCAAGTGTGTACAGATACTAAAGCTTGTGCCAGTTGAATTGCAATCCTAATAAAACTCTTTAACTCTTGTTTGCCTGTAATCAGTAGTTGTTTAAGGGAGTATCCATTAAAGTCTTCAAATACGATCGCTAAACGATTTTCGTGGGTTTCGAGTCTTAATACTTTAACAACAGCTTCTAAATCCAGGTTTTCTGTAATTTTGTATTCATGCTTCAGACAAGCGATTGCATCTATGGAGGGATAATCTGTTTTAAGAATTTTCAGAATTACAGATTGTTTGTCAAGTTGTGAAGTAGCGCGATAAATAATTGTATCATCTCCCTCATGGAGCATTTCTTTGAGATCGTACCCTGAAATTGAGCCAGATGTGAGCATTGACATTACCCTTCTTAGTAAGCACAAAATTGTGTATATTTATGATTCCCACTTTTGCTATTATTTAATCAAATAAATCTTTTTATTAAAAGACATAGTAAATTTTTCATCGTTATCAAAAACAAAAACCTATACAATAAGAAAGGGCTATCATGGAATGGCACGCTTGATAAGAGAACTCCACAGAAAAAATGATCCAATAGCTATGCCGATTTAGCAAAAATTTCCACAAACCATTTTTTGAGATGAGGAAGACGGTGAATT
>NZ_JBALBW010000097.1:0-83847 GCF_036919895.1 Nostoc sp. | reverse complement strand
CTGTAACCGTTGGCTACACCGACAATAGCTTTGTTGAAATCTTCATCTTTAAAACCAACTGCCCGCAGCATAGCTCGATTTGGCGATCGCTGTACGCCTTGCGTCACAATTTGGCTTCTTAAATTCTCTGACATCTTTTTTCCTTCCCTGGCATCATCGCAACAATTGCGATTGGATTATCTGATTTTCTCATGCATACGCAGCGCGATGGAACATGAGCATTTTTCCAGCCTCAGTTTTTTATTAACGATTGCCTGACTTTCAAGACAATCGCTACAATTGGGATACTTACTCGTCAATTTGACCGACGCGGCGGATATTCAAAAAGTTAGCGAATCGATTACAACACCTCAATTTGTTGAATAATCTGCATTGTTTCCACGCTGACGGTGCAGACTCTTTGTAATAAATCTATCACTTGTTCTTTGTAATCTGCAAAGCGATATGTATTGAATTTTTCAGCAATTGTCGGATCTTTAGGCTTCTTTTCTTTGTATTGATCTAAAATCCATTCTAAAGCACAACGATTGCCAAGGCGATATTCCCAAGCAATTTTGGGGACACCTTCTAAAGTTGTGACATCATCTAAAATAATGGTTCCATTAGTTGTATCGGCTTTTAGTTTTGCTTTTGGTGTTCTTTTATTACTTTCAGCCAAAGGTAAATCAATTCGTTTTAAAGGATAGCGTTCGACAGTTTCATAATTGATGTGCAAATCCATCAATTTTTTACCCCAGCTAACCCATTGTTGAAAGTCTTCGTAGAAGGATATGCGAGGAAATTCTCGTTTTAGATTGAGTTCGTATTTGGTGCGATAGGCTGGATTATGTAAGACTGCGTAAGTGTAGTGGAAAATATCTAATTTGGTAATTGTCGAGTTGTTGTAGTGATTTTTAAATTGGGATAATCCCCAGTCGGTAATGTTGTCGATGCGTTTCCCGTCTTTATCGTAGCGGTAGAGGGGAAGGCATTGAGAATCTCCTGTTAGGTGTAAGTCAATTATGGAATCGCTACCTAAGCAATGAAATGGTTTTATATTTCCCAAAGCAGAAAAAGCTATATATTTATTTTGCAGATCATGTTCATTAAAAATATCGAACCATTGGTAAGTTCTACCATTGAAGTGTCTATCAAAATACAGTGTTTCTTTGCAAAAAGGCCGAATCTAAAATTTCGACATCTTTATCAGCTAGCAGCTTACCAAAATTTTGATGAACTAAATAATCTACACTTTCAATCATGAAGCGCACAATTTCATTGGGCGTATAGACAATACCTAACCTATCAGCCGCTTTCGGATTATATGCTTTATAGAAATTCTCATAAAGCACTTTTAAAAACTTCTGTTTTTCATGATGATTATAAATATTCGCCGTAGTTCTTCTAATGACTCCATAATAACGTTCAATAGTACCAAGAGTATTTTTTTTAGTACTACCTGTAAAAAAGGTTGTCAATGATAGTTTTTAATTCACGAGCAATATTATTTTCTCGATGAAACTGAGATTCATTAAAAATGCTGATAAAGATATCTTCAGTTAAAATATGCTGAATCATCATTTCTCTAACATCCAGCAAAGTAACTTCAGGATTAATTGATTCTTTGCAGATACCCCAAAATTTAGCCCTCGCTATTTTAAAAGCTGCGTTTGTTTCGATTTGACTATCAATTAAGTCACGCAAAGCATTTAAAACAGTCGGTAAGTCTTGCTTAAAAGTTTCAATCGCCTCTCTAAAATCTTTAACTTCCGGGCGAACATAGTTGATAAAATATGTAATTATTCCATCCAGCGCGTCAGCATCTTTCATCGGGACACGCATAGTTTCTTGTCCACTCTGAATTAAAACTGCTGTTTGGGAGTCTTCAAACAAAATGTTACTATCTGGGTAGCCTTTTATTAGTTTTTTCTCGATTTCCTGATCTAAATTGTCGTATTCATCTTTACTTTCCCAGTAACCCCAATCCAAACGCAAAGCATCTTTCACAGTCCCATCTGGATAAACAAGTTTACCGCTAGGTGTTTTGTAATCTAGTTCGGGAATAAGTCTAAATTCTCTAGGTTTGCAATATTCATTAACTAAGTTTTGAAATACAACCCGAATCGATATTTCTTTACGTGAACCGCCAAATTGAATAATTCTTTCTACTTCTGTGTGATATTGACTAACCAGAAGTTTGGACATACTTTATCAAACTTTTATAAATTTAAAGTATGTCCAAACTAGCTTTAATTATTAGTAACTAACACCTGTAATCTACATAACTCAAACATGAAGTTTGAATAAATTAGAACTAAATACTCCGTAAAAAGACGTAAAATTCCAAATAACATCACGTCTTAACAAAGGTTATGACAAACGCAGCTTAATAAAGATGTAAAATAAACTGCTGTTTATTTAAAAAAATCAAATATAATACACTCGCTTAAGTAATAACACTGCTATTGATTTCCTCCTCTCTTTCTCTGCGCCTCTGCGGTTCGACTCCTAAAAACGATCGCAAATTGGTGCGTCAAACTCCGTTAACGCACCCCACAAATCACCTACTCGTCAATTTGCCCAACGCGGCGGATATTCAAAATGTCGCTCATTTTTTTAATTTGCACAAACACTTGCTCTAATTGAAAGCGATCGCGTATATCTATTCCTAAGTCCATCAATGCAGGTTGACCAATAGCCGTTTTCACCTGAGCATGGCGGACATTGATTCCTTGGTCACTCAGCCGTGAGAGAATATCCTTTAGCACCCCTACACGGTCAAGAGCTTCAATTTGTACATCCACTGGATATGTGTGCGGACGACCGCTATTTTCTGCGCCTGGATTCCATCTAACTGGTACTAAGCGCTCATACTCCACAGTCTCTAGATTATGGCAGCCTTGGCGATGAATTGAAATTCCCCTCCCTCGCGTCACCACACCAATAATCGGTTCGCCAGGAATCGGGGTACAACACCCAGCTAAATAATATACCAGCCCCTCCACACCAACAATAGGCGAATCACTGGCGCGAGAAGTAGTTGGAGGTGCATCTCGCAAAGCCTTTGATGTTGGTTCTTTGGGAATAAAAGGCGATACTGTAGAAACTGGCTGTTGTCCCTTCGCCACTTCTCGCCAACGATTTAGCACTAGGTTCAACGTAATTTCTCCGTAACCCAAACCAGCGAGTAAATCTTCGACGCTGTGGTAGTTACATTTTTCGCCGACAATCTGCATTGCGTCGGACTTCAGCAGACTATCAAAACCAGTTTTACCGAGTTCTTTTTCTAACAATTCCCGTCCACGGGCAACATTTTCTTCCCGGCGCGATCGCTTGTACCATTGTTTTATCCGATATTTTGCCGCCGAAGTTCTGACAAAGTTCAACCAATCCAAACTCGGATGGCAGTTCTTTTGGGTGAGAACTTCTACAATATCGCCATTGTGTAGCCGGGTTGAAAGAGATACCATTCGCCCATTCACCCGCGCCCCCGAACAGTGGTTTCCCACTTCCGTATGAATGCGATAAGCAAAATCTACAGTGGTAGAACCGGGACTTAGAGGTACAACATCCCCCTTGGGGGTGAAGACATAGACATCATCTTCAAATAGATTATCTTTGACGCTATCAAGATATTCTTGTGCATCCTTGAGATCGGTTTGCCATTCTAGCAGCTGCCGCAGCCAAGTAAACTTATCATCTGTCGCTGTTAAATGGCTAATACTAGAACCCCCTGTTTCCTTGTATTTCCAATGGGCGGCAATCCCATACTCAGCGATATGATGCATTTCGATTGTCCGAATTTGCACTTCTAAAGGACGGCCAGTTAGTCCAATCACCCCAGTATGCAGCGACTGGTAACGGTTAGGTTTCGGCAGCCCAATGTAGTCCTTAAATCTCCCAGGAATTGGGCGAAAAGCATCATGAACCACCGCCAACGCCCGATAGCAATCCTCATTGGTTTGGACAATAATCCGCAACGCAGCCACATCGTAAATTTCATGAAATTCCTTTTGCTGTCGATGCATTTTTTGGTAAATGCCATAGAGGTGCTTGGGACGACCGCTAATATCCTGAAAGTGGATTCCGGTTTGCTGCAAACGCTCTTGCAACATATTCGTAGCTTTAGCCAGTTTCTCTTCTCGCGCCGTCCGTTTTTCAGAAACATGCTCTTGCATTTGGCGATAAGCTTCCGGTTCCAAATACTTAAAAGCCAAATCTTCCAGTTCCCATTTAATTCGCCAAATCCCCAAGCGATTGGCTAAAGGCGCGAATATATCTCGCGTTTCCTGGGCGCTGCGGCGGCGGCTAGCCTCTGACATATATTGTAAAGTTCGCATATTATGCAAACGATCTGCCAATTTCACCACAATTACCCGAATATCTTGCGCCATTGCCAAAAACATCCGCCGGAAGTTTTCGGCTTGGCTTTCGGTTTTGCTGGTGAAATTGATTTTAGAAAGTTTGGTGACACCTTCAACCAATTGCCGCACTTCTGGGCCAAAGCGTTCTTCTATTTCTTCACTTGTGACTTCTGTATCTTCAACGACATCATGGAGAAATCCAGCTGCTATCATAGCAGCACTGCCTCCCAAGTCACGCAGCAAGTCGGCTACAGCGATTGGATGGGCAATGTATGCTTCGCCCGATTTCCGGTATTGACCTTGATGCAGTTGGTAAGCAAATTCAAATGCGCGACCAATTAAAACTGTATCACTATGCCTTCGGTCATCTTCCAGTGTGCCGTTACTTGTGGATGATTCCTTCAAACATTTTTTCAACCATTCCGGAATGGCTAGATCAACTGGTGAATTTATAGCTAGACTGCTCATACAATTGGGTTTGGATAGGATCGGTAGATTAAGTGAATGATAAATAAAACTGCCAGCATCAACTGAAGAAGATGCTGTCACCCAGAGACGGGTAGAAAAAACAGTGTCAGGATGATTTTCCAATTGCGAATGGTAGTCATCCAGTTTGAGTTTCAAGGATCGTGAACTTGAAAATCCATTGATGGCAAACAAAGCCTCAAACCATAATTTGAAGCTTTTAGTGCTGATAAGTGTTTAAGAAAGTTTATTGTAGAAGAAAAATTACTTGACATTAATACTATCTTAACTAGCACTGGATGTCTTTAAACCCTGAGAAATATTTGGCACTCGTAACCTTGCTAGAGCAATTACGCACGGATGCCACAAATACCCAAATCGCTGCACCCGAACTGCGACAGCGTGTAGCCTCGTTGCAGCAATTTTTCGGACAGGAGATTGTGCCTTTGGCTGATGAAAACTGGCGAGTCCAGTCTTATCAAACGGAAATGAGTAAACAATTGCGCTTGTTGGCAATAGATGTGATGTTTTTGCAAGGAGCGCGGCAAGCATCGACTGCACAAACGAGACTTCAGACGATTAGCGATCGCTTGACAACCCTCATTCAGTACTGTAATGCTATTCTGCAACCAGAAGCGGAAGGAGAAAAATAACAATTGTTCACCTTTTCTCTAATTTCTCCATCATCTCATTTATGACCTATAATGGAAAGTTATTTTGCTAACAAGTTGGGACTGGGGATTGGGGATTGGAGACTAGGGAATGGGGAAGAAGCAAGGGAGCAGGGGATAAGGGGACTTGAGTTATAACTTGCAACAAGCCATTCCCTGATTCCCTATACCCCAATACCTTTGAGCAGAAGGTTCATTGTGCGGCGCATATACGCTTCTACTGGCTCGGTTATGGGTTTAAAAATAAGTGCATAGTAGAGTGACCCACTTAAAAGGTCGATAACTAGCTCAATGTCCGCATCCTTGTGGATTTCGCCTCTAGATTTTGCCCGCTTAAGTACTTTAGACAAAGCTTCACGTCGGACTTTGGTATATTTTGTCCAGTAAACCTCGGCAAATTGAGGATTGCTAGATGCTGTACTAATTATCAGCGCAAGTGTCTGACGACCAAGGGGACTATCTATTTTTTTAGCGGCATTATTAATCAAAATATCCATGTCTCCCCAAAAGCTGCCACTATCGGGGATCGCTAAATCATTTCTCAGGTTTTCTATCGCGTCTGCAACGAGTTCTTCTTTGGAAGTGTAACGCCTATAGATTGTTGTTTTTCCAACTCCAGCCCGAGAAGCGATCGCTTCTATGCTCATGCTCTGATATCCTACCTCTGCAAGCAAGTCTAAGGTCGCTTGCAGAATAGCTTGGTCGGCGTGGATGCTACGTGGCCGTCCAGAAGGTACGTTAATTTGCTTATTCATAAAATTATCATCCCCAAGCAATATTTTCTTGGCAATTTGCTTCTATCTTTGGGTACAGAACAAGCATCTGGGAAACAAATAAGCCCTACAACGCAGTTTTCATGCACGAAAACAGCAGAAACTACCATCCATCTTTAGCATAAGTATTTTTGCTACTTCTCGTTGAAGTCTCCCTTGACCATTCTTATATGATACGCTACCGTAGCGTATATATACAATACTTAACTTTAGCTTCTGTGATGCCAAATAAATAGCCCAATCCAGGTATCGGATTGATACCAATTTTTCAAAATAAAGCTTTACCTAGCTTGCTTCTGGTCTTTAGCGAGTATTACGAATTACAAATTAAAATGGCTACTAATATTAGACGTTCTAGTACCGATCAATTTGGTTATGTTCACGGGCCATTGAAGTGGGCGATCGCTTTGACGGCTTCTCTTGGTGCAATTTTAGAAGTTATTGATACCAGTATTGTTAACGTCGCTCTCACCGACATTCAAGCAACCTTGGGTGCAACTGTGAGTGAAGTGGGTTGGGTAGTAAGCGGATATGCGATCGCTAACGTCGTCTTAATTCCCTTATCTGCATGGTTGGGAGATTACTTTGGGCGGAAAACCTACTTTATTTTCTCACTGATTGGTTTTACAATTTCCTCTGTTTTATGTGGGCTATCCTTCAATCTCCCAATGTTGATTGTCGCCCGGATTCTTCAAGGTTTATGCGGTGGCGGATTGCTAGCGAAAGCCCAGGCGATTTTGTTCGAGACTTTTCCCCCAGCCGAACAAGGTTTAGCTCAAGCAGTTTTTGGTGTGGGTGTGATTGCTGGCCCGGCAATTGGCCCAACATTAGGAGGATTCTTAGTAGATGGTTTAGGCTGGCGCTGGATTTTCTTTGTCAACATTCCCTTTGGGATCATCGCAGTAGCCATGTCTTTGGCATTTTTGCCCAAGAATAAGGAAAAAAGCGATACCCAAAACCAAGCTGTTGATTGGTGGGGAATCGGGTTTTTAATCGTCGCGGTGGGCAGTTTACAAACTGTATTAGAAGAAGGAGAGCAAGATGACTGGTTTTCCTCTAGTTTCATCATCACTCTGACCATTCTGGGCATTATTGGCTTGGGGTTGTTTATTTGGCGAGAACTGAAAATAGCTCACCCTGCCGTGGATTTGAGAGTTTTGCATCACCGTTCTCTAGCTGCGGGAAGCGTTCTTTCAGCAGTGGTGGGTATGGGGCTTTATGGCGCACTCTTTGCTGTGCCGATTTTTGCTCAGAGTGTGCTGCACTTTACAGCAACCCAGACAGGACTATTATTAGCACCTGGGGCTTTAGCATCTGCGATCGGGATGGTTTTATTAGGCAAACTCAGCAGTATAGTTGATGCCCGATTTTTAATTGCGATCGGTGCTGTCGGCTCATCTGGAGTCATGTTTCAACTAGCAGCAATTACGCCACAAACTGGTATAGATGATTTATTTTGGCCATTGGTATGGCGCGGAGCCTTTACTGTATTTATGTTTCTCCCTTTAAGTTTGGCAGTTTTAGGCCCACTACCGAAAAAAGATGTTTCTGCTGGTTCTGGTTTCTATAACCTGACTCGACAACTAGGTGGCAGTATCGGCATTGCGCTGCTTACTACTCTGCTTGACCGACGACAAACTTTTCATCGAGATATCTTGTTATCAAAACTTAGTCCTTACGATCCAGAAACCAATCAGCGCCTCGATTTACTGAATGGGGCACTGCAAAATCAAGGTATGGATGCGACAACGGCTCAACAACAAGCACTAGCTTTATTAAGTCAAACTGTAGATACTCAAGCTGCTGTTTTATCTTACGCAGATTGCTTTCGAGTCGTAGGGATCGGGTTTCTTTGCTCATTACCTCTGTTACTATTCCTGGGCAAAGGCGGTGCAGGAGTAAAAGCGCCAGTCGGTCACTAGTAGTCTATTCCATTAATTTTGATGAGTTCGTAGTAAGCACTTCAGTGCTTAAAAATCCAGGACTAAAGTCCTGACTACGAACTTGTTCACCTTATAAAACTAAGGTAGCGATCGCATCCCAATTTTCAATTCTCTTATTGCAAAACTACGTAATAACACGCATTAAAAATTATTTTCTACAGATTTATCTCGATAAAAAAGCAAAAGTCCCACTCAGTTTTGAGCAGGGCTATGTGAAGTTTTATTACTAAAATTAGAAATCTCGATTTTAGAAAAAGTTCATTATTGTAATAATACTAACGCTGGTCAACATTATTAAAGCGCCCATAGTTATTGATTGTCCAAAAGAATTGGGCAATTTTGAATCTTTCATCTCAGTAAAATCCTTTTTCTTAATAGTCCTTTAACCATATCAAAATCAGTATAAATATCTATAAAAGCTCTGTAAAACTTAAAGTTCCGTAAAGTTTCTTAGTAAATAATTTATTTATTCCTCATGTATTCGTTTTGACTAACTAAAAATAGGGCAACGCCCTCATCAGCACTCAAAACTCGGAACTGTTTTCACCATTTCCCATTCCCATAATGTAGTAATTTCCGAACAGAATAATTACCTTATATCCGAGCGGAATACGAGTCTTTCTGGGGTAAAATAAAACTTAACCAAGGTAAAAATATTTGAACAGAAGATTATCATGACAGTCTCCACGGCATCTATAAACCAAGCGATCGCTTTTGACTTAGAAAAATTAAATGAGCAATTTGAAACTGCCACTCCCAAAGAAATACTGGCATGGTCTATAGAGAATATCCCAACGGGATTGGTGCAAACAAGCGCCTTTAACGTGGATGACATGATAATTACCCATATTCTTTACAGTGAACTGAAGCATCCCGTTCCTGTAATCTTCCTCGACACCTTGCACCACTTCCCTGAAAGCCTAGAATTAGTAGCCGAAGCTATACAAATCTACAACTTGGATCTGCAAACTTTCAAAACTCCAGATGTAGACACTCGTGAAGCCTTTGAAGCTAAATACGGCGACAAACTTTGGGACACAGATATTGCCAAATTCCACCACATTACAAAAATTGAACCACTATTACGGGGTCTAGACGAACTCAACAGCATCGCTTGGATCACAGGCCGCCGCCGTGACCAAGCCGTAACGCGTGCTAATATGCCCATATTTGAATTAGATGGTAAAGGCCGGCTGAAAGTAAATCCCATTGCTGCTTGGACACGCCAAGACAGCTGGGTTTACGTAGCTGAACACGGAGTCATCTACAACCCTCTCCACGACAAAGGTTATCCCAGTATTGGCGACGAACCCATCACCACCAAAGTAGGTGAAGGCGAAGACGAACGCGCCGGACGCTGGCGGGGAAGTGAGAAAACCGAATGTGGAATTCATATTTAGTTATTAGTCATTGGTCATTGGTCATTTGTCATTAGTATTTAGACAAAGAACAAATGACAAAGAACAAATGACTAAGGACAAAAGACAAATATGATTAAAATCCTCCATCTTTCCGACATCCACATGGGAAGCGGCTTCTCCCACGGACGAATTAATCCTGCCACTGGATTAAATACACGATTGGAGGATTTTGTCAATACTTTGTCTGTATGTATTGACCGAGCGCTGACAGACGCTGTTGATATGGTGATATTTGGTGGCGATGCTTTCCCAGATGCGACACCACCGCCTTATGTACAACAAGCTTTTGCTAGCCAATTTCGCCGTCTTATGGATGCCAATATTCCAACAGTGTTGTTGGTAGGCAACCACGACCAACATTCCCAAGGACAGGGAGGAGCAAGTTTAAATATTTATCGTACTTTGGGAGTGCCAGGTTTTGTTGTTGGTGATACATTAACTACTCACTGCATCGAAACCCGCAATGGCAAAGTGCAAGTAATTACCCTCCCTTGGTTGACGCGTTCGACTCTGATGACTCGCCAAGAAACAGAAGGTTCATCTTTGGCGGAAGTCAACGAACTTTTAACCGAACGCCTACGAGTTGTTATGGAAGGGGAAATTCGCCGTCTTGACCCCGATGTGCCAACTGTCCTTCTGGCTCACTTGATGGCTGACAATGCGACTTTGGGCGCAGAACGCTTTTTGGCAGTGGGTAAAGGCTTTACTCTACCCCTATCTTTGCTGACGCGACCTTGTTTTGATTATGTAGCGTTGGGACACGTTCACCGTCACCAGAATCTGAATAAATCTAATAACCCGCCGGTGATTTATCCAGGGAGTATTGAGCGGGTAGATTTTAGTGAGGAAAAAGAAGACAAAGGCTATGTAATGCTGGAACTTGAGCGGGGGAAGGCTGAATGGGAATTTTGTCCCTTAACAGTTCGGACTTTCCGTACCATTGAGGTGGATATCTCGAAAGCTGACGATCCGCAAGCGTTGTTAATGAAAGCGATCGCTAAGTATGATATTCAAGATGCCGTAGTGCGGCTAATTTACAAACTCCGCTCCGAACAAATGGACTTAATTGACAGTTCCTCTCTACATACTGCTTTAAGTCCCGCTCACACCTACACCATTCAAGCAGAATTATTGAGTCAATTAGCCAGGCCCCGGATTCCTGAATTGAGTGCAAGTAGCAGCATCGACCCAATGGAAGCCTTGAAAACTTACTTGAACAACCGGGAAGACCTCAAAGACATAGCAGCATCAATGCTGGATGCTGCACAAAAGTTGCTAGCAGATGATGTGGAAATCTGGCTAGAAGCAGCAACTAGCGAGTAGGATAGATGCTAATCATATTTCAAAACAGTGTGTAGAGACGCGAAACTTCGCGTCTTCTAGAAAAACCTACGGAAAACCTAACCTCTTAACCCCCTTTCCGATGCGGAAAGTGGGAAATTTCAAAATCTCTCTCCTAAAATAAGAGAGATTTAGAGAGAGGTTTTCCAGATAAGCTAAATGGGGTTCTCCGACAAGATGGTAGAACCCTTTGATGAATTCTCAGATACAGGTTAGGATAATCCATCAATTAGAGGAAAAACTTCAAGCCCACTCAATCGCGCTGTAACACGAAAGTCACCCAAATTTATATTTTTGGGCAGATTATCGAGGAGTTTGCTACTCTACTATCAATTGTTGTTTTTCTTCTAGCTAGAGGAAATTTTGGAATAAGTAAAAAAAGTTATTGAGCCTTGAATAAGCTACTCTTTACAAGTAAATCTTTTCATTTCATGGCTTTTGTTCTACCACTAATCATCTGGTGGGGATACAAAGAAGTACAAAGCCAATTTGTACAGCCGCAAGCAGTTGTAGTTTTGGGTGGTTCAACGAGACGTTTAGAGCGAGAGAAATTTACGGCTGAGTTTGTCCGCCAGCATCCAAATATACCGATTTGGATTACTGGAGGCAGTCCACCTAGATTCACCCAACGAGTGTTTACCAAAGCTGGTGTTGATCCCAAGCGTTTACACTTGGACTATAAAGCTGTAGATACAGTTACTAATTTTACCACGTTAGTGGATGATTTGCAAGCTCGTGGGATCAAGAGTGTTTATTTGATTACTTCAGACTTCCACATGCGTCGGGCTTGTGTCATCGGCGAAATTATTTTGGGTAGTCGAGGTATTTATTTAAAACCAGTGCCAGTTCCTTCAGAAAAACCGCCTGAGTCTATCGAAAAATCTATTCGCGATGGAGCTAGAGCAATAATTTGGTTGGCAACTGGTTACACTGGTGTCGATGCAGCTAAAAATAAACGGTAAATCATCAGTAGGAATTTGCACGATCTTGATGTAACTCAAAATAGGCAAATCAAGACAATTAATGCCAATAATCGTGATACTAACTAAGGTGATAATAGACACATAGAACTACAATTATCGAAAAACTAGGGCAACATCAACCTTCAAACAACACAATACAAAAACCAGTGAACAATTTTGGCTCATTTGGTTGATTGGTAAATACTTTGCATCCGCCAAAATTTCAAGCTGCGGCTTGGGTAACTCGAATTTATCTGTGTAGTTCGGGAAAAAAAAACGCACCAATTCCCTCCACAATTTGATACCCTAGCTTAAACAGATTTGAGAAAAGTTAAAGCGTGGAAATTCAACTTGGGCGGGGAAAAACAGCTCGCAGAGCTTATGGAATAGATGAAATTGCTCTAGTCCCCGGTAACAGAACACTAGACCCCAGTTTGGCAGACACTAAGTGGCGGATTGGAAATATTGAGCGAGAAATTCCGATAATTGCCAGTGCTATGGATGGCGTAGTAGATGTTCGCATGGCTGTACGGTTGTCACAGTTAGGAGCATTAGGTGTCCTCAATTTAGAGGGGATTCACACTCGCTACGTTGACCCAGAGCCAATATTAGATCGGATTGCCTCTGTGGGGAAAGATGAATTTGTTGCCCTGATGCAAGAACTCTATGCCGAACCAATAAAGCCGGAATTAATTGAAAAACGTATTCAGGAAATTAAACAACAAGGTGGCATTGCTGCGGTAAGCGCAACTCCAGCCGGTGCAAGTAAATACGGCGAGGCGGTAGCAAAAGCTGGGGCAGATTTATTTTTTGTCCAAGCTACGGTAGTTTCTACTGCACATCTGTCACCAGAATCTGTAGTACCACTTGATTTAGCAGAATTTTGTCGTTCCATGCCCATCCCTGTGGTGTTAGGGAATTGCGTAACTTACGAAGTGACGTTGAATTTGTTGAAAGCTGGGGCGGCTGGCGTACTAGTGGGAATTGGCCCTGGTGCTGCTTGTACATCCCGTGGGGTTTTGGGTGTGGGTGTGCCACAAGCAACTGCGATCGCAGATTGTGCAGCAGCACGAGATGATTACTACAACGAAACTGGTAACTATATCCCCATTATTGCTGATGGCGGTTTAATCACTGGTGGCGACATTTGTAAATGTATCGCCTGCGGTGCTGATGGTGTGATGATTGGTTCTCCCTTTGCCAGAGCCACAGAAGCCCCAGGACGAGGCTATCATTGGGGTATGGCGACTCCCAGCCCAGTCTTGCCCCGTGGCACCCGCATTCGCGTTGCCACCACTGGCAGCCTAGAGCAAATACTCATTGGCCCAGCAGGACTAGATGATGGCACTCACAATCTTTTAGGAGCCTTAAAGACAAGTATGGGAACTTTAGGAGCCAAAAATATTAAAGAAATGCAGCAAGTGGAAGTTGTGATTGCGCCTTCCCTATTAACTGAGGGTAAAGTTTACCAAAAAGCTCAACAATTAGGTATGGGGAAATAAAGGGACTGGGGACTGGGTACTAGACAAAAGTTTTACCAATCCCCTTTACCCCTTATCCTCAGAGGGGGCCCCATCTTCCCCAATCCCCAACAAATTTTTCCAGCCCCCTAAACAATTGCTGGAAAAATCCGATATGTCGCCTACAATAGAGATAGCGGAGACGCATGTTTCCGTTCACTCCTCACACCACACTCCGCCCGGACTATTGTTCGGGCGGTTCCTTATGTTTGTAAATAAAATAAGAGAGCTTCTTTGCAAATGTACATCCTCGCACTCCCAAGCTGAGGTTTTTGCTATGGTAGAATTTTCACCAAGTTCTGATATTATTGGCGAAGGTTTTAGGCATGTCAACAGCCGCACAAGTTACCGATTCTAGTTTCAAGCAAGAAGTACTCGACAGCGATGTACCTGTTTTAGTTGACTTTTGGGCACCCTGGTGCGGACCATGCCGTATGGTAGCTCCTGTTGTCGATGAAATCTCCGAACAGTACAAAGGTCAAATCAAGGTCGTCAAAGTCAACACGGATGAAAATCCTCAAGTTGCTAGTCAATACGGCATCCGCAGTATTCCCACATTAATGATTTTTAAAGATGGACAAAAAGTAGATATGGTGGTAGGCGCTGTACCTAAAAGTACATTAGCTTCCACTCTCGAAAAATATCTTTGAAACTCAATTGGTTCACAAAATCCTCTTGAGTTATCCATGTTGTTCTCACTTTAGGTTAATTTTTATAAACAAGTTTGAGAGGCGCGAATTTCTCGTTTCTCAAACTTGTTTACATTCTTATGCAGTTTCCGACTCTGAAATATTCTTAGGAGTTTTCTGCCTCAAAAACAACTCTTGTAAATTCCCGCACTACTAATTTCTAGCGCACATAGCAAAATAACTGCGATCGCAACATCATCGCTTTATCTATAACTTTATTTGATCGGGTATCATGCTCTTACTAAATCAATCGGTCTATTGCTGATAGCATCTGCCAAGACAAACACAGCAATCAATGTTTGAATGAGAATAGAAATATCCACAGCAGACAACTTTTATCAGGGTGCGATCGTAACCTAATCTCAATCTGACTCAGGTTGTTAGAACTTAGAGGAAGATTAAAATCAGCAATTAAACAAGTCAATTCAAGAAAATCTTGGCTGAGTTATTTCTAATTAAGTTCCATAGATGTTGAAGTAGCGATATATTTTGATAATCTATCTCCCATAAATCAACTGTTCGTTGTTGAATCTATGAAGTCTTATTTAGCCGCCGCTATTCAATTGACAAGTGTGCCCGATCTACACAAAAATTTGGCTCAGGCAGAAGAATTAATAGAGCTTGCCGTGCGTCAAGGTGCTGAATTGGTAGGCTTGCCAGAAAACTTTTCCTATATGGGAGAAGAAAAAGATAAACTCGCGCAAGGTGATGCGATCGCTCTTGAAAGTGAAAAATTTCTCAAAAAAATGGCTCAACGCTTTCAAGTTACTATCTTGGGCGGCAGCTTTCCACTTCCCGTAGACAATACAGGCAAAGTTTATAACACCACTCTACTTATCGATCCAAGCGGCCAAGAACTTGCCCGCTACTACAAAGTACACTTATTTGATGTTGATGTCCCTGACGGCAACACCTATCGGGAATCCAGTACTGTTGTAGCTGGTACGCAACTACCCCCCGTCCATTTCTCAGAAAAACTGGGTAATCTAGGGCTTTCTATTTGTTATGATGTCCGCTTCCCTGAACTGTACCGTCATCTAGCAGATAAAGGAGCGGATGTTATCTTTATTCCCGCCGCCTTTACCGCCTTTACCGGCAAAGACCACTGGCAAGTACTACTACAAGCCAGAGCCATCGAAAATACAGCCTACGTCATTGCTCCTGCCCAAACAGGTAACAACTATGGCCGCCGTCTAACCCACGGACACGCCGTTATTATCGACCCTTGGGGCGCAATTTTAGCCGATGCTGGGGAAAAACCGGGAATTGCGATCGCAGAAATCAAGCCCACTAGACTCGAACAAGTCCGCCGTCAAATGCCCTCTTTACAACATCGAGTATTCTAGGTAGGGGAAGAAGCAAGGGTGCAGGGTGCAGGGTGCAGGGTTCAATTAACAAGGGAAAAGAGTTTTCCCCCGCCCCTCTGACTCTTTTCAATGCCCAATGCCCCATTCCCAAACCTGATGAATAAAACAAAAAACCGGGTGTTTACCCGGTTTCTGACAACATTAAAATCCTCAGTTTTTTAGGAGCATAGCAAAACTATGCCCCCATTTATTAGTTGTCAAAATTAAACTTTAGCAGCTGCCTTGGTAACAACGTTAAGTTCACCTTTAGCATATTTAGCAGCAAAATCTTCTAAGGAAATTTGCTTAATCTTGCTGGCGTTGCCAGCTGTGCCAAATTGCTGATAGCGTTCAGCACAAACCTTTTGCATGTATGTAATAGAAGGCTTGAGGAAGTGACGGGGGTCAAATTCCTCTGGTTTTTTAGCCAAAGCTTCACGTACAGCAGCAGTAATAGCCAAACGGTTGTCGGTGTCGATGTTTACTTTACGTACACCACTCTTAATACCTTTTTGGATTTCTTCTACAGGTACACCGTAGGTTTCAGGAATTGCACCACCATACTGGTTAATCAGTGCAAGCAAATCTTCAGGTACCGAGGAAGAACCGTGCATTACCAAGTGCGTGTTGGGCAGACGGCGGTGAATTTCTTCAATGCGGCTGATGGCCAAAATTTCGCCAGTCGGCTTACGGGTAAACTTGTAAGCGCCGTGGCTTGTGCCGATGGCAACAGCCAAAGCATCTACTTGGGTTGCTTCTACGAATTCAACAGCTTCATCAGGGTCGGTTAGCAGTTGTGAGTGGTCGAGTGTACCTTCAAACCCGTGACCATCTTCAGCTTCACCAGCACCAGTTTCCAGAGAACCCAAACAACCGAGTTCACCTTCAACACTGACACCTAGAGCATGAGCTACGTTTACAACTTCGCGGGTAACGTTAACGTTGTACTCGAAGCTAGCGGGAGTTTTCGCATCAGCTTCTAAAGAACCATCCATCATCACGCTAGTGAAGTTGTTCTTCATTGCTGAATAGCAAGTAGAAGGGGCATTACCATGATCTTGGTGCATGACAATGGGAATCTGAGGATAGGTTTCTACTGCTGCCAAAATCAGGTGGCGTAGAAAATTTTCTCCCGCATAATTACGAGCGCCGCGTGAAGCTTGCAAAATTACAGGGCTATCTGTATCGACAGCAGCTTTCATGATCGCTTGAATCTGCTCCAAATTGTTAACGTTAAAAGCTGGGATGCCGTAACCGTTTTCAGCTGCGTGATCCAACAGCAGCCGCAGTGGTACAAGCGCCATAGATAATCCTCCTAATGTGGTTGTCAGCTAGTCGGTCTGAGAGAAGCGTAATCATTACGCTAAATCTTAAGAGTTTTTTCAACTTATAGGAAATTATAACTAGTGTGGTGTATCTATGTTGAAAAACTTTACGCCATTGTTACTATAAATTATGCTCTATACTGCTGTACTATGCCCACAGTTGGTCTGTATTGCTGTACATTTAGTTACTCTACATCTAGTAGTTATGGTAGCCCAGTTATCTAAAATGGTGATTTCAAACTGTTTCGGTGACAGATGCCGCGATCGCCTTTTCCTCTGACTATTGCATTTGGGACTATATTGTGCATAGTTAATGTAATTTAACGCGCTGACTGCAATTAAAAAGAGCGATCGCACTTCCTTGGATAAGACAAGCGATCGCCCTACACATCATCAAAAAAATAAAAAGAGAAGAAAATAATTATTGTTTATGGAGTACTCGTGTATTTTAGTACTCCATCAATGTTTTTGATTCCATTGATGTTAGTAGCAGTTTGTACAAATTGACCATTCATCTACCCCTACCCCTTGCGCCCAATCCCCCCGATAAAGGTGATAATACGCTAGTGATTTGTAAGCTTCATCTGCGTGAGGAGCCTGTTGGAGGACAGATTGCTCAAAATTCGCCCGCATGTGTTACTTCCAGTTGAAAAGCTCAATTCAGTTATTCACCTTTAACTCGCACTTAAGTAACCGTATAATTACTGAAATGACTGACAACTTCGTTAATTTCGCTTAAACTGTAATCTTTTTTATCTTTAGTAAAAAGCGATCGCTGATCCGAAAATTTTTGGTTCCCAACAGCGATCGGATTCAGAAATTTCCTAACAATAAAACTCGCTTCTACTTTCATCTCAAAAGCTTCAGCGAGTATTTTTTAAACTTCTATATGGGTCGCCCGGGATTCGAACCCGGAACTAATCGGTTAAAAGCCGAGTACTCTACCGTTGAGTTAGCGACCCTTTCGCTTTATTTCGCAACTTTGCCATCATAGCATATACATCTGTAGATTTGTAAAGTGGTTTATAAAAAATTAGCAGTCAACCTTATAGATGCTGTGTGGCTAGCTCCTGGCGCTAACACAGTCAGGTTATCACCAGTATTGAGAGAGTTACGAGTTGCACTCCACGGTTCTAGACAGTAGAATTCTTTGCCTTTGACTGTCCAAAATACCAGGTAAGTAGAGAAATCATCATAATCCAAGGTCAGTTTTAACTTCCGACTGCCATCTGTCGCAGTAGCCGATTGACTCGTTAACTTTCCAAAGGCAAAATCAATTTCATCACGGCTAAAGTCAAAATTGCCGTCAAAAGAGTGAATTTCCTTAGTTTGATTATCTTGATACTGCTTAGAGGGAATTTCAACCTCTAGCTGAGTTTTATCACCACACAAAAAGTAGGGATGGAAACCAGCCGAAAAAGGCATTGGTGTGGATGACAAGTTTTTATACTGCTGCCGAACTTCTAGAGTATTACCTTGAAGTTCGTAGGTGAAAGCTAGCTGAAAATCAAAAGGATAAACTGCCTTAGTTTGCTCATTACTATCAAGAACAACAGTGAGGCTAGCTTTATCTCCAGTTTTTTGTTCTGTTGCTTTCCACGGCAATTCCCGCGCAAAACCGTGTTGCTTGAGAGTATATTTTTGACCGTTATGAGTGTAAGTATTATCTGGTAGATTGCCACAAATCGGAAACAAAATTGGATTCCCACCTCTGACGCTCAACTCAGGGTGAGTAAAGCGTTCAGTATCCAGGTAGAAAATTTCTTGTCCTTGAATGCGCCAACAGGTGACAATCCCACCGCGTTCGGGTACGACTTCCAATTGAGAACCAGCGGCTTCGTCAGAAAGAATGTACGTCTTGTACTGTTGCTGTTGAACTGCAATGCTAAACACAAATTTTAGTCCTGGGATTAGGGATTAGGGATTAGGGATTAGGGATTAGGGATTAGGGATTAGGGATTAGGGATTGGGAAATCTTTCCAGTATCCCAATACTCAGTCCCCAGTCCCCAATTCCCAGAATTTACTCGTCTTCTGCAAACACGAAACGATATAACTCGCTGGGGTCTGGTTCGGGGCTGTCTTCGGCGAATTTAACGGCTTCGTCGATTACATCCTGAATTTTCCGATCGATAGCTTTGATTTCTCCTTCATCCGCCAAATTTTGCTCCAGCAAATAAGCTGCCAACTTCTTAATTGGGTCGCGGGCGAACCAAAATTCTTTCTCCGCTTTGCTTCGCATTTCATCTGGGTCAGCCAATGAGTGACCCCGAAAGCGGTAGGTCAGCGCCTCAATTAATGTTGGGCCTTCACCCGCACGGGCACGGGCTACGGCTTCTTGAGCCACGGCTCGGACTGCTAGTACATCCATGCCATCTACTTCCACGCCCACCATGTTAAACACACTGGCTTTTTTATAAATCTCTGGCTGGGAAGTCGCCCGTTCGTGAGACATCCCAATGGCCCACTTATTATTTTCGACTACAAACAGAATTGGCAGTTTCCATAAAGCTGCCATATTTAGTGTCTCAAAAAACTGACCATTATTAGCTGCACCGTCACCAAAAAAGCAAGCTGTCACTTGGTCAGCGTTTTTATCTCCCAGCACTTCGCGGCGGTATTTGCTTTGAAAAGCTGCTCCAGCTGCTACAGGAATTCCCTCAGCCACAAAAGCATAGCCACCCAGCAAGCGATGTTCGGCAGAAAACATGTGCATAGAACCACCGCGCCCTTTGCTGCAACCTGTGGCTTTGCCAAATAATTCTGCCATTACCTCTCTTGCTGGTACACCCGCACTTAAAGCATGAACGTGGTCGCGGTAAGTACTACAAACGTAATCTTCACCTGGTCGCATTGACTGGACAACACCAGTACAAACTGCTTCTTGACCGTTGTACAAATGGACAAAACCAAACATTTTGCCCCTGTAGTACATTTCAGCGCACTTGTCTTCAAACAAGCGCCCTAATACCATGTCTTCATACAACCATAATCCTTCTTCTTTAGTAATGCGCGTATTAGCAGGATTAAATGTGGGTAAAGTACGCTCTTGAACCATTATTTTTGAGTATCCCTGTTGTACAACTTAAAGTTACGGTCTTAAATAAGTTGGTCTGCTAAAACCTCAGCTTTTAACAGGCTAGCGTTTGTAAGACTCAACAATCAAACTTTATTTATGCACCAAAAAAGGGTCTTAGGGAATAGGTGAATTTTTAATTTTTGATTTTTAACTTTTCAGCCCATACCCCGTGAGGATTTGACTTTAACGACAATATATGTTGCTTTAAGTTATTCTCTCTCACTTTTCCCCTTCATAGACTAGCAATCAAGATCGACTGCTTTCTGCATATCCACTAACAATTTAAAAAAAAGGACGCAAAAATCTATAGACCCAAGTAGGTAATTGTAATTAAAGGTTAATTATGATATCATCTTGTTCTCTTGTTATCAGGGTCAATTCCCCATAGTAGTATTTTTGTTACTGCATACTGGGAAAGTACCGAAAAAATCAATCATCAATAGATTCTAGGAACCACAACATTTATGCCGTGATTAAAAGCGGTAGTTGTGGTTTGTGGTATCGAAGGCTGATAATAGTCTGTGTTAAACAAAAATACTAAGAATTAAGACAAACAATTGAGGCTTTCTAGGCGAAAGCAAAAAATTAGTACTAAAATGTGACTCAAAATTTCGGGAAGGTACAAAACAAGTTGTTGCAATATACACTTGTAGAGTAAGTTCTACACGGCATTTTTATGGCACGGTTTTACAGACCTGGAAAGCTCTAGGTAAATTATGTTGATCACGGTGCAGGGGAAGTAGGCTGTGCGAATTCCGCTAGATTACTACCGAATTTTAGGACTACCGTTGGCGGCAAGTGAAGAACAATTGCGTCAGGCATACAGCGATCGCATTGTACAATTGCCACGACGTGAGTATTCTCAGGCAGCAATTTCTTCTCGTAAACAACTCATAGAAGAAGCTTACGTGGTTTTATCAGATCCAAAACAACGCAGTACCTACGATCAGCTTTATCTTGCCCATGCCTATGACCCTGATAACCTTGCTGCTGCCGCAGTAGCGCTGGAAAATCGTCCAGAAAGCACTAAAAGGGGTATTGACACTCAAAGTCTGGGTATCGAAATTACCCAAGACGAATTAGTTGGTGCTTTATTAATTTTGCAAGAGTTGGGGGAATATGAACTTGTTTTAAAACTAGGTCGTCCGTACCTGGTAAATAAAAATGGTGCTACAAGTGCAAGAAAGAGCAGTAATTTAGCAGACGAAGAAATTTATGAAAATGCAGAACATCCTAATGTTGTTCTCACTGTTGCCCTTGCTTGTTTAGAATTAGGTCGCGAACAGTGGCAGCAAGGTCACTACGAAAATGCTGCCATATCCCTAGAAACTGGGCAAGAACTGCTAGTACGCGAAGGGTTGTTCTCTAGTGTCCAGGCGGAAATTCAGGCGGATCTTTATAAATTGCGACCATATCGAATTTTGGAGTTGTTGGCACTACCTCAAGAAAAGACTGCCGAACGCAGCCAAGGCTTGGAATTATTGCAAAATCTTTTAGAAGATCGTGGTGGCATTGATGGCACAAACAATGATGACTCTGGCTTAAATATAGATGACTTTCTGCGATTTATCCAGCAGTTACGCAACCACTTAACAGTCGCAGAACAGCACAAGTTATTTGAAGCCCAAAGCAAACGTTCTTCTGCTGTTGCCACTTACTTAGCTGTTTATGCATTGATAGCACGGGGATTTGCTCAACGGCAACCTGCTTTAATTCGTCAAGCAAGGCAAATGCTTCTGCGTCTGGGTAAGCGCCAAGATGTCCATTTAGAACAGTCGTTATGTGCGTTACTTTTGGGACAAACTGAAGAAGCAACTCGGGTTTTAGAACTTAGTCAGGAGTACGAGGCTTTAGCTTTTATTCGGGAAAAATCTCAAGACTCTCCAGATTTATTACCTGGGCTGTGTCTATATGCCGAACAGTGGTTGCAACACGAAGTATTTCCCCATTTCCGAGATTTAGCAAACCAGCAAGCTTTCCTAAAAGATTACTTTGCTAACCAACAAGTGCAAGCTTATTTAGAAGCACTGCCAAATGATGCAGAAACAACTAATGAATGGACTGTAATTAACCCCCAGTCTTTTCCTCGGTCTAAGACAAATAATCCTCATTTCCACAACAATTCAACTAGGAATTCAGGGCAATCTAATCACAGCAGAACGCCTAACTCAGATTTACCAGAAACACCAATAAAAGAAATACCTGAATATCCAAACTTCTCACCGCCTCTGTGGAATTCATCTGAAAGTGTAAAATCAGAGGTTCCTGCTGCTGAACGGGTGAGCAGAGACACTAATCAGCATTTGAACGGTTCAGGTAAAAGTCCCGCGCCCAGTCATAATCAAAAGCGCAGAAGGAGAAAACCAACTCCATCTGTGAGCCGAGAGCGTGTACTAGATAATCGTCCTCATGCTCGTCGTCCCCGGCGGCGGCGAACTTTTGCGAACACCATAGAAGGAAAAACACGGCTCGTATGGAGAGTGTTTATTTCCTTGGTAAGTATATTAGTTTTTTGGGTGTTAGCCACAACAACTTTTGGATGGTTAAAAAATCTGTTTTTTCCTCCACTCTCTCCGAACGAGCCACGGTTGGTTATAGGGATAAATCAACCACCAGTATCTATTCCTGATGCAAATAGCAAACTAGAATCAGAAGAAGGCCCTTTAACAAAGACAACGGCAGAGAAAGTTATTGGGACTTGGTTATCTACCAAAGCCGCAGCTTTAGGGCCAAATCATGAGATTAATAATTTAGACCAGATTTTAACAGGTTCAGCTTTATCTCAATGGCGGCTGATTGCTCAACAGGATAGGTCAGACAATCGCTACCGCAAGTACAGCCATAGTTTAAAAGTGGAATCTGTCGAGAAAATTGATTTATTTGCAGATCGGGCAGCAGTGGAAGCTACGGTAAAGGAAGTGACGCAGTTATATGAAAATGGTCAGTTTAAAAACTCTTCTAACGATAATTTGCGAGTTAGGTATGATTTGATTCGAGAACGAGGTAAATGGCGTATTCAGAGTGCATCTGTTGTGAATCAAATAACCAGATAAGTTGGAAAAAATAGTATTACCTAGAACTATCCAATACCCCTAGTAAACTTTTCAACATCAAATAAGCAGAAGTCCCTCCTGGATCTGGATGTCCGATACTCCGTTTCCCCAGATAGCTAGCCCGTCCCTTCCTCGCTTGCATTGGTATAGTTTCTTTTAATCCCCTTTGGGCTGCTGCTACAGCCTGTTGCATCGCTTCCAGCGTTCCCTCTCCTACAGACTGCCTAAAAGCGTCTACAGATGGAGACAGTACATCCACCATTGTTTTGTCTCCTAGTTGAGCTTTGCCACGTTGCAGCACACCGTCTAAGCCTGCCTGGAGTAGCTCTAACACATCTTCTGCTGTTAATTCTTGCTTATCTGCTACTGCTGTACTGGCTCGTAAAAACCAGGTTCCATAAAGAGGGCCACTTGCACCGCCAATGGAAGAAATCAAGGTCATACTGACACTTTTGAGAATGTTGCTGATGTCCTTGTCTATAAGAGTTGGTAACTGAATACTTACCTTTTTAAAGCCACGATCCATATTGATACCGTGATCGGCATCTCCGATCGCAGCATCTAATTCTGTCAAATATGCTTTATTCTCCTCTATATCAGTTGCATAAGCCTCTAACCATTGCAATATCTGCGCTTGAGTTACCATAATAATTCGTAATTAGTTAAATTCCCCAGCGCCAACTTGGTGTTTTTACTTGTGCATCCCATAACCGGATCATTTCATCATCTAATTTCAGCAGGGTAATGGAGCAACCTTGCATTTCTAGAGATGTGATGTAAGGGCCGATTAAGTTTCGCACAATTTGCAATCCTTGCTGTTCGCAGATTTGGGCGAGTTTGCGGTAAACAATATACAGTTCAGAAATTGGGGTTCCACCCATACTATTGACGAAAGCTAATAGGCGATCGCCTTTTGCAAATGGTAGATTTGTTAGTTCTACATCTATCCATTCTCCTTTATCTTCATCCCATTCGCGTAGTATGCGGCTGTATGCTTTATCCTCAATGAGCGATCGCGTCAAAACTTCGGTAATTTCATCTACTGATTTGATAGCTGTACGTTCTATTCCTGGTTCACCGTGGATACCGATACCTAATTCAATTTCGCGATCGCTCAATTCAAATGTTGGCGTTCCATTAGCGGGGACTGTACAAGATGTTAGGGCAATTCCCATACTTCGCCCATTCAGATTTACTCGGCGACATAAATTTGCTATTTGTGGCAAATCATACCCAGCCTCAGCCGCCGCGCCACAAATTTTTTCCGCCAGTATTGTTGTTCCCACACCCCGCCGTCCTTGGGTATAGAGGCTATCCTTAACTGCTACGTCGTCATCAATTAAAATATTTAAGACTCGGATACCCTCAGCACGGGCTAATTCCGTGGCCATTTCAAAGTTCATCACATCGCCACTGTAATTTTTGACGATATAAAGGATACCAGAGCCTCCATCTACTCGTTTGGCTGCTTCTAGCATTTGGTCGGGAGTCGGTGAAGTGAAAACCTCACCAGGACAAGCTGCATCAAGCATTCCTTTGCCTACGAAGCCAGCGTGCATGGGTTCATGTCCACTGCCACCACCTGAAATAATTGCTACTTTACCCGGAATAGGTGCATCGGCTCGATAGACAAAAGTAGGATCGTAGTTCAGTTTAATTAAATCGGAATGAGCCGCCGCCATACCTTCTAGACTTTCCCGCACAAAGTCTTCTGGCTTGTTGATCAGCTTTTTCATAATCCGTGTCTGGGTAAAAGGGTTCTAAAACCCAGGTTATAGCGATCGCTGGTTTGTATGCAATATGTAGCGGTTCTCAGTTGAGTGCAGTACAGATTTAACCCCCAATCCCTTCCTTAAATTTGTTATTTCGGCATACTCATTTGTTATTTCGGCGTGTCCATAACGCACCCTACGAAACTATTAGAAGAGTTGAAACCTATACTGGTCATACTTGTGTGTACACCGTAGCCTAAAAAGAGAGAGACTTTGAATTTTCCCCCTTCCCGCGTCGGCAAGAAGGTTAGGGGGTTAAGTTCTTCGTGGGCTTTTTCAGATGACCAAATAATTATGAATTATTCGGTCAATCCAAAGATTCCATTAACTCAATACACTTGTGCATCTGCTGGCGCATGGTTTCCCTATCAGCATGAAACCTTCGCCCATGACCTGGTAGCACCCACTCAAAAGAGTAATTAGCCAAGTTACGCATCGATTTAGTCTGTTCTGACCAAGAATACCAGCAGGCATTGTGGAATGCAGCTAGTTGATGCAAGCTTTCTGACCAAGCGAGATGATCGCCAGTGAAGAGAAACTTATTTTGATAAAGTAGGACGGTTTGTCCTTTGGTGTGACCGGGAACTGGGATAATTAATAAATCTGGTGTCAAAGTAAATGGTTCAGCACCAGTTAGCTGTATTTCTACATTGCGAGTATCCGCAGTAATATCATCAACGTGGAGGATGCGATCGCACTGAAAATGCTCGGCAAATTTCTGATGATCTGCCACATCATCCTTATGAGTTAGGTACATATAACGAATCGGCCCCAGTTCTTCTAAACGCTTGACTAAAGGCGGCGTAAACCGGGGCGAATCCACTAAAATGTTACCTTCTGGAAGTTGAATTAAATAGCTAGCAGCACCGTAAGATTTTTCAGAATGATAGCCGCAGTGGTAAATATTTTCCGTTACTAATATTGGAAACTTTTCTTGAGCTACTTTGATATCTTTGGGTTTCTCAACTGTGCCAATAGAACTGGTAGGACAAGCTAAAAGTGCTTGCAGTGCGGCTAATCTTTCCGTTTCATTAGTTGGTTGATGATAAACAGCCGATTGGTCATCTACATCATAAAATACTTCAGGAGCCATCCAGCGACAGGTATCACAATCAATACAGGTAGTATCTACATAAAAATCGCCGTTGACATTTTGGGGACGACGCTGATTTAAATGAGCCATATTAATCCTTTTGCCTCCACGCGCTTGCTGGGGAGCGATAAACTCTATATCACTACGCTAGCAAAAGTAACTTGAGACTGGAGCCGCCACTAGAAGTAAATTTGCTCAATGGATTTTAAGTTTTAGAGATGCGATCGCGCCCCTTTACCAAACGCGATCGCTAAATTTTCCATCCCCTAAGCTATAAAATGCAACTGATTGATCGCTGCATTAATTAAATTATGGGTAACGGGAAGACTATCAACTACCATCCCCAGACACAACAGCATCATGTAGGAGATGGAAAAGAGAAACAACTCTTTAGCTACAGCGCGATCCTCTGGATTTTGCAACAACCGCCAAGACTTGTGGATAAATAATCCTCCCAGACTTACAGCGATCGCAGCATAAAGAATTCCACTCGCGCCCAAGGGATAAAACAATAACACGGTTGCAACTACAGTTAGCAGCGTATAGTACCAAATCTGCTTCACGGTTACTATAGTACCTTCAATCACAGGTAACATTGGTATCCCAACTTTTGCGTAGTCATCCTTAATCATCAGGGCTAAAGCCCAGAAATGGGGTGGTGTCCACAAAAAGACGATGCCAAAAAGTAACCATGCTGACCAGCTTAAAGTGCCCGTGACAGCAGCCCAACCCACTAACGCCGGAATTGCCCCAGCCGCCCCACCAACAACGATATTCTGGGTGGTGTGGCGTTTTAGCCAGTGAGTATAGACCAAAATATAAAAGACGATGCCAGAGAAAGCTAGCGAGGCGGCTAACAAATTGGCAAATACTGCTAGGAGTGTAAAGGAAAGAGTCGCCAGTGCGATCGCAAAAATTAGAGCATCGCGCGGCTGAACCTTACCGGAAGGCATCGGACGATGGCGCGTCCGCTCCATGTCATAATCAATATCGCGATCGTAGATACAGTTAATCGTCTGGGCGCTTGCAGCAGCCAAAGTGCCACCAGTGAGAGTTACTAGCAACAGCAATGGATCGACTTCTCCCTTAGCAGCAATCCACATACTCCCAGCCGTGGTAATCAAAAGCAACGGAATAATCCGAGGCTTCGTTAGCTGGTAATAACTTTGAACTACCTGGAAGAATGTTTGGTGGTGGCGAGAGACATTAGTCTCAATCATTTTGGCTCTGGTTCCTTATTTTTCAACAAAAACTTATATACAGCTATACAGCCCATGCTCAAGCTGGCTCTTTCAGACAAACGAAAACACAGATTTTCTGCACCCGCGTAGGTCGCAATACTCGCCGTTGCGTCCTTCATCGTTTAGTGGGGAGTGGGGAGAGCAGGGGGAGCAGGGGGAGAAGAACTGTTAATTATTGCCCCATGCCCAATGCCCCATTCCCAATGCCCCATTCCCTACTCAACACTCAGCATTCGTGACTCAGCACTTGAATCACGCAACGCAAGAACTGTGAAAGCCACCAAAGTACCCAGCAAAGCTGCTCCTATAGCTTGATGAGAGACGGTGAGAGGTTCGACTTGGAGATGTAATTTGAAAGTGGCGAATCCCAACAAGATTTGTAATGTCAACAACCCACCAGCCATATTTGCCAGTTGCCGTAAGGCTGGATGTAGTGCTGGTGTCCGCCAACAGATAAATACCATTGCCAAGATTGCCACTGTTGGCGGCACTAAACCAGCAATATGGCTGTACATCACAGTACAAAGTTGAGAACCGCCTAAGCATTGGTGTAGCGCCCAGCGAGAGCCTACCAAAGCACCCAAGAGACTTTGTAGGTAAACCAGAACAGCAGCAGTTAAACCGACCCAAGGCAACTTCCCAACGGTTCCATTCCCCTGATAGGGGGTGAGTGCTGTGCCGATAATCAGGAGCGTACTAAAAAATAACAGCGCCGTTCCTAAATGGGCGGTAACGATATCAAACCGCAACAGTTCGGTAACGGTGAGTCCTCCCAAGATGCCTTGGAAGACGATTAAAAACAGGGCGAATGTGGATGCCCAAGGTAGCCAAGAGGGTAAGACACGACGATGCCACCAGGACAAACCGAAAAGTGCGATCGCGCTTAAACCTATTATTGCTGCATCCAATCTGTGAAACCACTCCAGAAACACCTGGAGATTCATTTGCTTGGCTGGCACAAGTTCGCCATAGCATAAGGGCCAGTCTGGGCAAGCAAGTCCAGCATTCATCACGCGGGTGGCACTGCCTATTGCCATCAAAATTAAGGTGGCTATGCATATTTTCCACACCAAGCGCCGAATCATTTCCTTGGGCTTTTGCTGCTCAAGAGCCGCTTCATTTTGTTGTTGTAGGACAAATTCGCTCATGAATGATACCTTCTGCCTGCTCTTGGTGGCTCTCTTAAAATTTTCAATCTTCTTTTAGTGTCCTATCTTCACCCTAGCGTATAGGCTAAAGGTTTATAGATTAGCACTCACTTATACTTTGAATCACTCCAGCAAGGTTTTGCCTGAAGCTTTAGGTATTTTTCAAGATGTCAGAAATTGATTGAACTGGGGACTGGGGACTGGGGATTAGGGATTGGGACAATTTTGATGGGTATTCAAACCCTAACCAAAATTGGGAAAAATACTCTTCTTTCCTAGTCCCCAGTAAAGAGTCTCGGAGCGCCCATTCCTCATCAACTTCAGTACAGCAAGTTGGTGAGGAATCGGGGCGACCCGTTAATGGCAATTAATTTAAGCATTATAAATTTTTCCTTAAATTTTTTCACTGGTTTGCATCTATTTTTGGCGTTGTATGATAGTAAACTCATACTCAAAATTACTAAAATAGCCAAAAAAATTAATAAAAATTTCAGACCTTTGTCCCCCATGTCTGACAGCCTAGACTACCTTAGTAAGTGAGTAGCTTCGAGATAACATAGTAAATTCAATTAAGTAAGCCGTGAAGATTCCAAGTTCCATCTGGACATTACTCATTGGCATCGTGCTAACGCTAGCCAGCTTTTGGTACGGTCAAAATCACGGTCTGTTGCCAGCAGCCGCCACTGATGAAGCCGTCTTGGTGGATGGTCTGTTCAACGCGATGATGATCGTTTCTACAGGGATATTTCTACTCGTTGAAGGTATTTTAATTTACTCCGCATTTAAATACCGTCGGCGTGCAGGTGACAATGAAGACGGCCCACCAGTTGAGGGCAATGTACCTCTAGAAATTCTCTGGACGGCGATCCCAGCAATTATCGTTATCGGTATTTCTGTTTACAGCTTTGATGTTTACAACGAAATCGGTGGCTTTGATCCCCATGCTATCCATGAAGCACCGATGAATCAGGAGTCGATGAAAATGCCAGGGCATGGAAGTGCTATGGCCGCAACTTTAAGCGATAGTCCTCCCAACACCGAACCCAACCTCAATCAAGAAAAATCTGATGAGGCAATGCAAGATCCAGCTACGGCAGAAGTTCGTAATGCTGACCAAATTCCCCAACTGCGGAATGCCCCAGGTGTCGGTATTGTTGCCCCGACGATTGGGGGAACTCCTGATAAAGCAGGCAAACCAGCACAATTACAGGTCAACGTCACAGGTTTACAATATGCCTGGATTTTCACCTATCCTGAAACTGGTATCACTACAGGTGAAATGCACGTCCCCATCGGGCGAGAAGTGGAAATCAATATGACAGCCAACGATGTCATCCATGCTTTTTGGGTTCCAGAGTTCCGCCTGAAACAAGATGCGATCCCCGGTAGGCAAAGCAATATTCGCTTCACCCCCAAAATAGCAGGAGATTATGTCCTGATCTGTGCTGAACTTTGTGGCCCCTATCACGGTGCAATGAGAGCGCCAGTAGTTGTTGAGTCAGAAGAAGCATTTGGCAAATGGATGCAAGAACAGCTAGTTGCCAGCAAAGAAACGCTAAATCAAGCCGTTGCTGTTAACCCAGCGAATTTATCCCCAAATGATTTTCTCGCTCCTTACACCAAGGACATGGGAATTAAACCAGAAATCCTCCATCAAGTTCACCATTAGTCACTCAATACTCAACACTTTGCACTCAGCACTCTTATGACACAAGCTCAGTTGCAAGAAACTGCCAATATCCCCGCCCTTCTTGAAGAACCAGGGGTCAGAAAATGGCAAGACTTCTTTGGCTTTCAAACCGACCATAAGGTGATTGGGATTCAATACCTAGTCACTTCGTTTATTTTTTACTGCATTGGCGGCGTAATGGCTGACTTGGTTCGCACCGAACTGCGAACCCCAGAGGTAGATTTTGTCACCCCAGAAGTCTACAACAGTCTATTCACGCTGCACGCCACAATCATGATTTTCTTGTGGATTGTGCCAGCCGGAGCAGGATTTGCTAACTATCTAATTCCCCTGATGATTGGGGCAAAAGATATGGCATTTCCTCGGCTGAATGCTGTTGCCTTTTGGATGATTCCCCCTGCGGGTGTGTTGCTAATCGCTAGTTTAGTGGTAGGCGATGCACCTGATGCCGGTTGGACTTCCTACCCTCCCCTGAGTTTGGTAACAGGACAAGTGGGTGAGGGCATTTGGATTATGAGTGTCCTGCTGCTGGGTACGTCCTCAATTTTGGGGTCGATAAATTTCCTGGTGACATTGATCAAGATGCGTATCCCTAGCATGGACATCCACAAAATGCCCTTGTTTTGCTGGGCGATGTTTGCTACTTCCTCACTGGTTTTGGTATCAACCCCAGTCTTAGCAGCAGGTCTGATTCTACTTTCCTTTGACTTAATTGCCGGTACAACATTTTTTAACCCAACTGGCGGTGGCGACCCTGTAGTATACCAACACATGTTTTGGTTTTACTCCCATCCAGCCGTTTACATCATGATTTTGCCCTTCTTTGGCGCAATTTCAGAAATTATCCCCATCCATTCTCGCAAGCCGATTTTTGGCTATAAAGCGATCGCTTATTCGTCTCTTGCTATTAGCTTTTTGGGGCTAATTGTTTGGGCGCACCACATGTTTACCAGCGGTATCCCCGGTTGGTTACGGATGTTCTTTATGATCACCACCATGATCATCGCCGTACCCACAGGGATTAAAATATTTAGCTGGTTAGCAACCATGTGGGGTGGAAAAATCCGGCTTAACAGTGCCATGTTGTTCGCTATCGGCTTTGTTGGCACTTTTGTAATCGGTGGCATCAGTGGCGTGATGTTGGCAGCAGTGCCCTTTGATATTCACGTTCACGATACTTATTTTGTGGTTGCCCACTTGCACTACGTCCTATTTGGCGGTAGCGTATTAGGGATTTTTGCAGCCATTTACCACTGGTTCCCGAAAATGACGGGACGGATGGTAAACGAATTTTGGGGTAAGGTTCACTTTGCCTTGACAATTGTCGGGCTAAACATGACCTTCTTACCCATGCACAAACTAGGTTTAATGGGCATGAATCGCCGGATTGCCCAATATGACCCCAAATTCACCACATTGAACGAAATCTGTACGTATGGTTCTTACATACTGGCAATTTCGACATTCCCCTTCATCATCAATGCTATTTGGAGTTGGTTGTACGGCGAGAAAGCTGGTAATAATCCTTGGAGGGCGCTTACTTTAGAGTGGATGACAACCTCACCACCTGCGATCGAAAATTTCGATCAAACTCCAGTGCTGGCTACAGGCCCCTACGACTACGGTTTGGAAAATGCTAATGAAGGTGTACCTTTATACGATCCCAATCCCGTCTTATCTGGCGGGCCAAACTCAGTATTAAGAGCAGAACCCGACCCAGAGGTTGCCGCTAATCCCGAAGACCGGAAATAAACAGGGGATTGGGGACTGGGAACTGGTGACTAGGGAATAAATTCAAAATACTATTTTCCAATCCCCAATCCCCAATCCCCAATCCCCAATCCCCAATCCCCAATCTCCAATCCCCAATCTCCAATCTCCAATCCCCAATCCCCAATCCCCAATCCCCAATCTCCAATCCCCAATCTCCAATCCCCAATCCCCAATCCCCAATCCCCACTTATCAAAATTCATGCAAAGTCAAATCATTGACCCAGCTAAAACGGAACTGAATCATCACCACGCGGCGGAAGCGTCCGTCGGTCATCACGAAGAACATCCAGACCATCGCCTGTTTGGACTATATGTCTTCCTGATTGCTGAAGGAATGATTTTTATGGGACTGTTCGGAGCTTACTTGGCTTTCCGTGCTACCTTACCCGTGTGGCCGCCAGCAGGGACTCCAGAATTAGAACTATTGTTACCTGGAGTCAACACCATCAATCTAATTTCTAGTAGTTTTGTCATGCACAATGCCGACACTGCTATTAAAAAGAACGATCCGCGAGGTGCGCGAATCTGGTTAGCAATTACCGCTGCGATGGGTGCTATTTTCTTGATCGGTCAAGTATATGAATATACCCATTTAGAATTTGGTTTAACTACCAATTTATTTGCTAGTGCATTTTACGTTTTGACTGGTTTCCACGGATTGCACGTTACTATCGGCGTTTTGGCAATTGTTGCTGTGTTGTGGCGATCGCGCACTCCGGGTCACTATAGTAACGAAAAGCACTTTGGTATTGAAGCAGCTGAAATCTACTGGCACTTCGTTGATGTAATTTGGATTATTTTGTTCGGATTAATTTATCTACTGTGAGTATTAATTAATTAGTTGTTCAATCCACGCGGACAACTTAATCAGCCCTCAATTGGGGGCTTTTTTCATTTTTGAGTTTTGAATTGTTAACTTTTACCCACGGTTGAAAGACTGTGGACTAGTGTTACATTTACTTAAGTGATAAAATTACAAAAGTATTTCATAAATGAATTTTGTATTAAGATACCTATAAAGGTATTAAATAAAGCAATTAAGCAACTAAGGTCAAACTTAGCCTAAGTACTTGTCCGAACTATAGGCCACCCGATGGCTAACTGCCGCAAATACAAGCAAATCTAACAGCAAGCAGTTATTCATAACCTCGCCCAAGCTCTGAATGGTCAGTAAATTAAGAAGTAGTATACGCCACATGAGCCAGAACCCTCTAGTCAGAAAAACACTCCGAAGTCGCTTTGAAACTGTCAAATTGGTGGAAAGCGGAGAATCTGGTAATACTTACTTGTTAAGGGGTACTATACGTAACAGGCATCGATCCTCTCTCAACAGAAAAATACTTCGGAATCGCTTTGAAATTATCAAACACTTAGGAAGTGGAGGTTCTGGTGATACTTACTTAGCCATTGACTTGGATTTACCAGGACAACCCCATTGTGTAGTTAAACATTTCCATCCGAAAGATTCCAACCCTGCTGTTCTACCCATCGCTAAAAAGCTATTCGATCGGGAAGCGGAAGTTTTATACCAGCTAGGCAACGATCACGATCAAATTCCGAGACTGTTTGCCCATTTTAATGAAGATGGAGATTTCTATTTAGTCCAGGAATTTATTGATGGTCATGCCCTTACTCAAGAAATTGTAGCAGGTCAGCGTCTTAGCGAGAATACAGTCTTAAATTTATTAAAAGATATCTTAGAAGTGCTGGCTTTCGTCCACCAACACGATATTATTCACCGAGATATTAAGCCTCAAAACTTAATGCGGCGATACTCCGATGGAAAGATCGTACTAATTGATTTTGGGAGTATTAAGAAAATTGGGGCTTTGGGAGCAGGCTTAACAATTTCTGTTGGGACTCCTGGCTATATGCCAAGCGAACAGGCTAAGGGAAAGCCAAAACTTTGCAGCGATATCTATGCAGTTGGGATGATTGGCATTCAAGCTTTGACAGGTTTAATCCCTGAGCAACTACAAGAAGATCCTAATACTGGAGAAGTTATTTGGCGCGATCGCGCACAGGTAAGTGACAATCTGGCAAATATTTTAGATACAATGGTTCGCGATCGCTATAATCAGCGTTATCAGTCGGCGGCAGAAGCTTTGCAAGCACTTAATTCCGATCTGGAATTGCCACAATCCTCAAAATTTGTTGGTATCAACCAAAACACTGATGATACTTATTTACTAAATTATAGAAACTTTATTTTACTACTAGGAATAGGGCTTGGTGCCACCACTAGTTTGATAGTGATAGTTTTAATCTACACATTTATTAATACAGGTGCATCATCTCCAAACCAACCCACTCAATTAAATAATTTTATAGAAAAATTGGTTGAGCAAAGGTTCAGTAATGTTAATGTGAATCGCTTAATAGCCAAAAGAGGAGCCTGTAAAAGCAATTGCAGCATTAGAAAGACTACTAAAGAGCAAACTGCATCTCACCATAGCAGTTAACTTTGATTTCTGTTCGCATAGCGTGGCATAGCCATATTTATTTGCATAGATAGGCAAGAAACAACAGTAAAGAAGGCTCTTTGAGTCATACTGAGTTTTTTCAAAAATCAAATATGAGTCATACATTAGAAAAAGTTAAGAATCTAACAGCAATCATAAAGATAGCTATTAACTAGCTATTACATATTCACTTTGAATCTAAATATTATGAAAATTATTCTAGGATAAATACTTAGAGATTCCTGTAAGATAAATACAATAAACAATATTTAAAAATATGGACAATACAAATCAAAGAAAATCTTTAATTAATGGTGAAATCGGCCTCTTTCTCAGAGGTTTGATTATTGGTAAAGTTCTAACACTGATGGTTATTGGCGGATTGCTTTGGTGGTTACTAAAGCCGAATTTATTATCCCGCAACAGTGTTAACTCTTCCTCTGCTCAAAATATCAACAGCATCAATAACGCAAACGCATCAACTTTTCAGACAGTTGCTAATGTTCCTCCTGGCTCATTCAACTACGGAGGTAGTACAGCTTGGGCATCTATCCGGCAATTAGTAGATTCTCAGATTCAGAACGATCGCCCGGAACTACAATTACGTTATGTAGACCCTACTAATGCTAGCCCTGGTTCTAGCTCAGGCATTCGGATGTTGCTTGATGGGAAATTGGACTTTGCTCAGTCTTCTCGTCCCCTTACAGACGAAGAACAAGCTATTGCAAAAGAGCGAGGCTTCACCCTTGAGCAACGTCAGGTAGGTATGGATGGAATAGCAGTGGTAGTCAACCCATCTCTTAAGGTGTCGGGTTTAACTGTTGACCAATTGCAGCAGATTTATTTGGGGAAAATTACTAACTGGAATCAAGTCGGTGGGACAAATCTACCCATCACTCCTTTTTCCCAACGACCTGAAGACGCAGATACACTAATATTTCCTAGCAACAGCAACTTAAAGGGGCAAGCACTTGGCTCTAACGTACAATATATCTACTCTGCTACAGAGGCGGTGCGCCAAGTCAGTAAAACCCCTGGTGGTGTGTATTACGCTTCTGCCCGTTCAGTAGTCTTTCAATGTAGCGTAAAAGCTTTGCCATTGGGTCAGACTTCTGATAAGCTAATTCCCCCCTATCGGGAACCGATGGTGTCGCCTGAGCAATGTCCAAGTCAGCGTAACCAGCTAAATACTGAAGCTATCAAAAATGGCAGCTATCCCATGATCGCTAATTTGTTTGTGATTATAAAGCAGAACAAAGGTCGGGAACAACAGATTGGAGATGCGTACACCAAACTTTTATTAACTGACCAAGGACAAAGGGCAATTGAGCAAGCTGGTTTCGTCAGCGTTCGCTAGTACAGCTTAAATCCAGCTACCATCTCCCAAAAAACAAGACTTGGGGCGAAATCCCTTTGTTAAAGGAAAGGTAGGTATAGCTCAAGTTAGTTCTTGTTGAGTGCGATCGTTTGCTATCTCTAGGTTATAGTTAGCTTAACCTGCGATCGCACTCTCCATTATTCTCTATTGCTGCGGCAAGTTTTTCTAGATTTTGACGAATAGTGACACTACGAATATGATTTACACCCCACACTCCCTCACAAATACTTAAAGCTTGCAAATAAAGCGGCTCGGCTTCACCATAACGTCCGGTTTCACGATAAATTTCTGCCAAATTATTGAGACTTTCGGCAACATTGGGATGATTTTCTCCCAATAGGTGCTTATCAAGTTCTAAGGCTTTTATACATAAAGATTCTGCCTCACCATAGCGCCCCTGCTCCCTATACATATAACCAAGAGCGTAGATAGTATCTGCTAAAAGTGGATGCGCCTTTTGTAATAGACGCTGCTTGAGTTCTAATGATTCCAAAAATAAAGATTCTGCTTGATCGTAGCGTCCTTGAGCGCGGTATATCAATGCCAAATTGTGCAAATCTGTTGCAACATCAGGATTTTCTTCTCCCAAAAATCGCTTATCTAACTCTATTGCTTGTTGCGACAACGGTTCAGCTTCACTGTAACGTCCTTGATGATAATAAAGTAGCGCTAAATTATTTAGTATAAGAGCGAAAGAGAGATGATTTTCGCCAACCAAACGTTTTTCGACTTCTAATGATTGCAGATACAGAGGTTCTGCTTCGTCATAACGCCCTTGTTCATCATATAGTAATGCCAAATTGTTCAGACTGACGGCGACATCGGCATGGTTTTCTCCCCACAGACGTTTTCTCAGTTCTAAAGCTTGTTGATATAACAGTTCAGCTTTACTATATTGGCCAGTAGATTTGTAGAGTCCCGCCAAATTATTCAGGCTAGTGGCAAAAGAAGGATGGTTGTCTCCTAGCAGCCGTTTTCTAAGTTCTAAAGCTTGTTTATATAAGGGTTCAGCTTCGCTGTAGTGTCCTGTTGCACGATATATTCCAGCTAAATTGTTGAGGCTATTAGCTAAGTCTATTTGCAAACCTAATTCATTTTGTAGTTCACTCGCCTGACACCAATACTTAATTGCTAATTTCTGTTCTTCTTGATAATTTTGAGATTCACCCCGATCTAATCTACTGTGGTAAATATCACCCAATCTTGAGTATAAAGTAGCCAACATAGGGTCTTTAGTCCCCCGTTCTTGTTCTATTTTCTCAATCAGTCTTTGTAAATCTTGAATAGGCAAGAAAAAGGGGTTATTTTCATTAGTATCTGTACTGGCTAATTCTGTATCTCGAAAAACAAAACGTATAGATTCTAATTCTTTACCAGGAATAGCATTTGTCTTTTGAGATTCAAACCGAAATACACCATTACGCCAACTCCAAAAATCAGGCGCTTTTTTAAGCAGGTTCACTAAAATTTGATTAGTTACCCAAAGGACTATTGCAAAAGGAAACTCACGCAATCCTTCTCTTGTCCATTGCAAGTAACCAAAAAATTTCTCCTGCTCCGATTGCTCTTTTCCCAATCTGAGAAAATAAAGTTGTTCAGCACCTGTCACAGTAATCACTGCCGGGTTTTGCTGACGAAGATATTCTTCTTGTTGTAGCAGTTGGTTAAGAGCAGCTTTCAGGCTCGGTTCCTGACGGGCTAAAGTCACTCGATATGGACGGAATGCAGGTTGTAGTTCAGCTTCATATTGGGCTATAATTTCATCACGAAAGCTAGCATCATCGGAAACTGCAATTAGTAGATTCAATCCCCGTTTTTGAGCTTCAATAGAAACAATTAAATCATCATACGCATCTTGATTTTCTCCCTGATTATCTAATGATTCTTCATTGAACATTAATAGCTCCCTGTCTTCTCAAGCTTTCGATAATAATTGGATGAACATCATACCAAGTTTCATCAGTGCGATATTCTAAAACGTATAGCCCATGTAGCAAATCTAAAAACTCTGCTTGTTTAGGGTCATTGGGCATAAATTGTTCATAAACACTCTGCAAAATATCTATGTCAACCTTTCCTAAACGGATAGAAAAATCATTGCGAATTTTGTTAATTGCTTGCAGAAGAATTTTATCATCAATGATAACTTCGGCTGAAGGATTTCGTCGGATCGTTCGCAAACATATCCGGCAACATTCCTTAGCAATCCGAATTAACTCTCGCAACACGCCACCACTATAAATCACCATTTTTTCAGCAGTTTCAGCCGCGATTAATTCACTGGGAATCCGTTTTTGTAAAACTTCACCAAGAATCTTTGTTGCTTCCGGGCGAGGTTGAGCATTAGGAAAGCGATTTTTACCTTTATTAAATATTTTTAAAACAGGCATTGCTACAACTTGATCGTTGGTTTCAGTGGTAATTATTGTACTGATAAATGTTTCCCGAAGGACTGCGATGGGGATGGTGTAAATAATTTGAAAGTTAGGTTGACAGAGAGCTTTAATATTATCTCGATAAATTTCATTAACTCTTCCTAAGTCAAGTTTATCTAAATCATCAATAATTACTAAAACGTTTTGTTTAGTTGCAGCTTGAATTAGAGCAGCGATTTCATTAATTCTGGCAACTAAATCTGATAACTTGCGTTCAAATTCTTGCTTAATTTCATCCCGAACGCTAGCATCAGCTTTTAATTTAGAGCTAATCAATTTTAGGAGGTCAAAACCTATACTAGTTTCTGCTTGCAAATTTGATTCTTCAGTGCGAGTGCGGGTAGCAAACCACTTATAAAGAGCTTCTTTAGTAGATTGTGGAATATCAACTCGGCGGGCTTCTGCCTCTGTCATTAAATTAACTGCGATCGCAAACAATATATTAATATGATTAACAGCCGACATTTCAATTTTGTCAGCAATAGAAAAGAGAACTACAAAATATTTATCTTGGATTTGTCGGCTAAACTCAGCTAACAAAGTAGACTTACCACATCCTCGATGTCCTGTAAAGACAATTTTGCCATCTCCATTAGGACTATCTTCCACTAATTGATTAAGGTCTGCAATTAAATCATCACCATATTCGACTCTAAATCTTTCCATTTCGTTCCGTTCCATCAACGGAAATAGTTCGAGATTGCTGTAGGCTTCTTGAAAGGAGTTTAATAAATCCTGAGACATCGGAAAGTGCCGTAAACGTGCTAGCTATTCATATAATGGCTCATGATTTATGTAGCAAAAGTTCAAGCAATGTCTAGGATAGAGTATGCCGACATAACTTCTCAAATTACGTTAATAAATAACTACTAGGTGAGTGGTATGTTGTGTCTTAAAAAGAGATGCCCTAATCCTCAAGTTTCAACCTATCAATGAGTAACAGAGGTCAATAATCAATCAGACTGAATGATAGATTATACATTCGATAATTTAAACTGAATGATAGATTATACAGATAACATCCTGAAAGCTACCTAACACATAAATAAAATAAAATTTTCATTTATAAAAATAAATTTTTTAGTGTGCTTCGTCTCATCCCCTTCTAGCCGATGCGATGGTAGCTGTTGTTACGATTAGTTAGTAGTCTGTCAAAGAATAATTGACAAGTACATTCTTTGTAGAGACGGCGATTTATCGCGTCTCTCTAACTCGTCAATTTTTTAGACGCGATTTATCGCGTCTCTACATGAGATAAAGCTTTTGCGACTTCAAAACCAGCTTTTGCGACTTCAAAACTAGCTTTTGCGACTTCAAAACCAGCTTTTGCGACTTCAAAACCAGCTTTTGCGACTTCAAAACTAACTTTTGCGACTTCAAAACTAGCTTTTGCGACTTCAAAACTAGCTTTTGCGACTTCAAAACTAGCTTTTGCAACTTCAAAACCTGCTTTTCTCAACGAATTTCAGCAAATATACCCGCATCTATCTAATTGGTTAATGCCATCCTATGCTTTTATAATTCTGTAACTTCACTGTGGCTGGTGCATCTGCTTATTGCGTACTTTGATGATATATAAATAACTCAGTGTATCAGGGTTATTTATAAATTAATTCAAACAGGAGAACTATATGACGCAACGGAAACGAAACTCCATGTCACTAACCAAAGCTGAACGACGGATTGAAGGAATGCAGACAATTAACCCTCAGTTAGACTTTAGTAATGGGTTTTCAATTGCTACTTACAACACGAAAGTAATTGAGTTACGAGAGAAGCTAGCCGCTTATAATCAAGCACAAACAATAGTAGATAAGACACACAATGCATTAATAGAAGCAGAACGTGAGTTGAATACTTATTCTGAGCAGATGCTATTGAATGTTGCATCTCGCTATGGCAAAAATAGTGATGAGTATGAGATGGCTGGTGGAACGCGCAGGTCAGACCGTAAAAAAGCACGTCCAGTAGTAAACCAAACAGTGACATCTGTGAAGTAATTGTTTGGACTCGCCGCTTCTTTAAATAAGGGTGCGTTGACCTTTGTGATAACGCACCACCATCCTATATTTTACCGCTTAACTTTTGAAGCGTCTCCAGAGACCGCAAATAGACTAAGGGTATCGTCAAACTCTAAATCAAACATAATCGTAGGTTGGGTTGAGGAACGAAACCCAACATCTACTTTAGGTTATTAGATTGTCCTTCACTCATTTCTTAACTCACATCTCAAAAACAATAAGCTGACGGTATATTTTATAACCAATACTTTGGTATAAAGCCCAAAATATAACCATCATAAAATTAACTCAATGCAATATCGCCGAGCCACAATAGAAGGTGGCACTTACTTTTTTACACTTGTAACGCATAAAAGACAAAGACTATTATGCTTACCGACTAACGTATCTTTATTGAGAAATATTTTTCGGTATGTAATCCAACAACACCCATTTATAATTGATGCCTTTGTTTTATTACCAGATCATCTGCACTGTATTTGGACATTACCACAGGGCGATCGCAATTTTCCTACTCGTTGGCGTTTGATCAAAAGCTATTTTAGTCGCCAGTGCATTACTCTATCACAGGAAAACTTATCTACCTCTAGGCAAAATAAAAAAGAGCGAGGTATTTGGCAGCGTCGTTTTTGGGAACACTTGATTAGAGACGAGGTAGATTTTAAAAATCACCTTGAATATATTCACTACAATCCTGTCAAACATGGTTTAGTGAAAGCTCCAAAAGATTGGGAATATTCCAGTTTTCATCGTTCTGTTCGTCAGGGCACGTATGATATTACGTGGGGTGCTGGGCAAGAAATTGTATTTGACTCTAATATAGGTAAAGAGTAGCGCCGAAATTCTAGCTGAAATTGTAGGTTGGGTTGAACGAAGTGAAACCCAACATCAGCGTTTGATATTGTGATGGGTAATGTTGGGTTTCGTTCCTCAACCCAACCTACGAATTACTAAATATAGGTAAAGAGTAGCGCCGAAATTCTAGCTGAAATTGTAGGTTGGGTTGAACGAAGTGAAACCCAACATCAGCGTTGATTATTGTGATGGGTAATGTTGGGTTTCGTTCCTCAACCCAACCTACGAATTACTGCCCCATCCTCAAACTCTCAAATTAATTGAGAAATCTGATTAAATGTAGTGTATAATATTTTTGATATCAAGACATCAACTTTCTTGAAAAAATTTTAACCGCCTACGGCGGAGAGTGAAGAAGGGTAAAGAATAAGAAGTGCAGAGGGCAAAAGGGGAAGAGTGCAAAGGGCAAGGGAATCCTCACGCCACAGACACCGCCACCACGCGAAAACCCACAAGGTCGTAACGAAACGCGCGCGCGAGCCAGCAGCGAAAGGCAGAACGGCAATTCCACGCGTTGAAGATCCAACTACCGCCACGCAGCAGCTTCATGTTATTATCTTTACCAGTCAGCCACGCACTACCATCTTTTGGCGCACCCTGGTAATTGTCATTATATACATCTTGACACCATTCTAATACATTACCATGCATATCGTATAAACCGAAAGAGTTTGGTAAAAATATTTCTACATTTGTTGTTTCTTTACGATATTTACCTTTTGGTGCAGAAGCGTAGGGATAGTTACCGTCGTAATTAACTAAATCTGTGGTTATCGTTTCACCAAAAGAAAAAGGTGTAGTTGTTCCCGCACGGCAAGCATATTCCCATTCGGCTTCACTCGGTAGCCTGTAGGTGCATCTTGTTGTCTGACTCAGCTTTTTACAAAACTCTACAGCTTCATCCCAAGTCACCTGTTCTACAGGTCGTTTCTCACCTTTGAAGTTGGCAGGATTTGTCCCCATAATGGCTTGATACTGTGCTTGGGTAACTGGATATTTCCCCATGAAGAACCCAGGAACTGTTACCTGATGCTGTGGATTTTCATTTTTATTTCTCTCTGCTTCCCCTTCTGGTGAACCCATCATAAAGGTTCCCCCTGGTATCTGCACCATTTCCAAGGTGACACCATTTCGTAAATCTTCTTCAAAATATTTCGCTTTCTCATTACGGCGGTTGGTGATATTTCCTTGTGCATTTACCGTAACCACTTCAAATTGAAAGGTTTGTAAGGGATTTTTTTCAACTGTAGATATTCCCTTAGTGGAATTTTCAACACTAGAACGAGGTTGTGGTGAAGATGGTTCTTGAGATTCCCACCGCAACCTTTCAATTCTTTGAATTGCTTTGATAGCAACTGTATCTTGCCCTGAAGCCGCAGCTAATACCCGAATCCATAATTGCTCTGCTAAATCTAAATTCCTGTCGGCTTCTGCTTGATAAGCATCATTTTTCAACGTGGCGATATCTGTTTGAGTTGCATATCGTGGCACAAGTATTAGGTGGGATTTATCCACAGGTTCAGCAATAACATAAGGTGTTTGGTTTGTATTCTTATGCTGGCGAACCAGTTCAGGCACACGAAACTTGAGATATTGATCCAATCGTTCAACAGTAGCGCATTTACCTCGAATTCCTAACCCTTCTAGTAATGCAGTAGTAAAAGCACCTTGTTGTAAAGCCTCAATTTCATAAGAATACTCCTGTGGGCTACAAGAAAAAATACTAATAACTCCTTGTTGACGTGCTTCTTCTGCGGTTTGTCGCCCAATTCCTTCGCCAGCACGAGTACCTAGACTACGACAAGCATCCAGAATGAGGACAACATTATCAGCACCGCAGCGACGTAGGCGTTCAGTCACAACGTTAATCGCAATTGCCGTACTTTCAACATCCTCTGGATCGCCATCACAGGGCATGAGATAATCACGGCCAGCGTGTCTCATCCCATGCCCACTGAAGAAAAACCAGAAATTATCCCCTCCTCCCATAAAGGGTTTTTCAAATAACTGCCGCAAGACTCGCAGCAAGTTAGCTCGGTTTGGGCGAGTTGGTTTTCCATCAATATCAGGAGAGTCATCAGAGAAGAAATATATCCGCTCAAACCCCGCCTCATTGCCCAGAAACTCTTGCATTAACAGTGCATCCTGCTTGGCATAGTTTAGCGGTTGCAGATAATCATACTGGTTAATTCCGATCGCGATCGCCCAATTTTTTGCCATCTCACACTTGTTCTTGGCGCTTGAACTTCAGCTTAATCGCTCCTTTAGTCCCAGCTTTAGCACCATTGCCAATTAATTTAACTTCCCCATCTGCACTAATTTCTACCGATAGCTCAATTTCATCTAGCTGCATCTTGGAGTTGACTTTTGCTTGCTGTTCAGCTTGACTAAACAAACTTCCCACAACTTTGAGAAAGTGAGTCATATTTTGCTCTAATGTTTGAGCGCTAACCTTAACAGCATCTCCTACCCCTTTGCTACCAGTACTATCCCTAATAATTTCGTCTCCCCAACTGCGTGTATTACCACTCCCGCCTTTAACACCGTCATGAATGGATATTTGCGGCGTTTCATCCGTCACAATCCAAATGCCGTCATCTTGGGGTATTTCTGACATATCACTTTAATTATTTACATTAAATCTTCCCACAAATACAGATACAACGGTAAAGATAGCGATTCCGATTTCTAGGAAATCTCACTGAGTATCTTGGACATTGCACCAAATACAATAGAGATAATTTTGTATTTTTGGTAAAAATTAATACTATGTTGGCGCGGAATTTTCTGACATTGCACTTCTCTAAAATCTAAAATTAGAATTGCTGACTTTGCTAATTTTTAATCCCTGTAGTAGCTATACCCTGAATAAACTGGCGTTGACCAATGAGAAATAATACCATCACTGGAACTGTTGCTATTGTCACCGCCGCCATCATCAAAGGCCAATTATTTGTAAACTGTTCTTGAAACTCAGCCAAGGCCAGTTGCACCGTCCTTAATTCGGGACGGGTTGTGAACACCAAAGGTTTAAACAAATCATTCCATTCACCAATGAAGGTGAACAAAAACAGCGTCACTAAGGCTGGACGGGCTAAAGGTAACATCACCCACCATAAAATTTGCAGTCTGTTAGCCCCATCTATGGCTGCGGCTTCCTCTAACTCCACGGGAATTGTCTGGAAATATTGACGGAGCAAGAAAATTCCAAACCCATTAACAGCAGTGGGTAAAATAAGCGCCCAGTATGTATTTATCATGTGTCCCCACTTCAAAACCAAAAAGATGGGAATCACCAATAACTGAAAGGGAATCACCAAAGTGGCTAAAACAACCAATAGCAGTACTTGGCGACCCCGAAACTTCAACCGTGCTAAGGCATAACCAGCTAAAGCAGAAGTGACAATTTGAAACGCCGTCACAGCGATCGCTACCAAGGTAGAATTAGCAAACGCCAGCAAAAATTTTCCCTGCTGCCATGCAATGTGGTAGTTAGCTAAAGACCAGTTATTTTGGGAAACATTTTCTGGGGTTGCTCCCGTCGGTATAAAGGAGGTGAGAAAAACCACAAACAGAGGTAGTAAAACAATAAATGCCCCTACCAGTAAGATTACTAGACTCAAAAAATCGCCAGATTTCAGATTCCACTTTGGTTCGGACATATATTTATCTGCAAAGCATTTGTTTTGCTAGTACTAGAGCATTGCCCCCAGCAAAAGTTAATCTATAAGCATAGTTACTTGTTAAGTTAAATTAAACCACAGAGATTGTTACCCTCAGTTCATAGGGTAAATTCAATCCTGGTGTCAAATAATCAAGTTTACAGGAGTAAACATACCATGCAGCAGTTAACAGACCAATCTAAAGAATTAGATTTCAAAAGCGAAACATACAAAGATGCTTATAGCCGGATTAATGCGATCGTGATTGAAGGGGAACAAGAAGCCCATGAAAATTACATCACACTAGCCGACCTGCTGCCAGAATCTCATGATGAATTGATTCGCCTATCCAAGATGGAAAGTCGTCATAAGAAAGGATTTGAGGCTTGTGGACGGAATTTGCAAGTAACCCCAGATTTGGAATTTGCTAAGGAGTTCTTCTCCGGGCTACACCAAAATTTCCAAACAGCCGCCGCAGAAGGAAAAGTGGTTACATGTCTGTTGATTCAATCTTTAATTATTGAATGTTTTGCGATCGCAGCATATAACATTTACATCCCCGTCGCCGACGATTTCGCCCGTAAAATCACCGAAGGAGTAGTCAAAGAAGAATATAGCCACCTCAACTTTGGAGAAGTTTGGTTGAAAGAACACTTTACAGAATCCAAAGCTGAACTTGAACTTGCAAACCGCCAGAACCTACCCATCGTCTGGAGAATGCTCAACCAAGTAGAGGGTGATGCCCACACAATGGCAATGGAAAAAGATGCTTTAGTAGAAGACTTTATGATTCAGTACGGTGAAGCACTAAGTAACATTGGTTTCACAACACGCGATATTATGCGCCTGTCAGCCTACGGACTCATCGGTGCTTAAAAAAGTCAGGAGTGAGGAATGATTAGTGAGAAATTATGAATCGTACTCCTAACTCCTAACTGCTAAACTCTACAAAATTTCCCCGCCCTCAAGACAGCATAAGCCTAATAATCACTACATGTTTGGTCTAATTGGACATCTGACTAGTTTAGAACACGCTCAAGCGGTAGCTCAAGAATTGGGATACCCAGAATATGCCGATCAAGGGCTAGACTTTTGGTGCAGCGCCCCGCCGCAAATTGTCGATAGCATTATTGTCACCAGTGTAACTGGGCAACAAATTGAAGGACGGTATGTAGAATCTTGCTTTTTGCCGGAAATGCTGGCTAGTCGCCGCATCAAAGCCGCAACGCGAAAAATTCTCAACGCTATGGCTCATGCACAGAAGCACGGCATTAACATCACAGCTTTAGGCGGATTTTCTTCGATTATTTTTGAAAACTTTAAGTTAGAGCAGTTTAGCCAAGTCCGCAATATCAAACTAGAGTTTGAACGCTTCACCACAGGAAACACTCATACTGCTTACATTATTTGTAAGCAGGTGGAAGAAGCGTCGAAACAACTAGGAATTGATCTATCAAACGCGACTGTTGCTATCTGTGGAGCAACTGGGGATATTGGCAGTGCAGTTACACGCTGGCTAGATGCGAGAACAGATGTCAAAGAACTTCTGCTAATCGCCCGCGATCAAGAACGTCTCAAAGAGTTGCAAGGCGAACTAGGGCGGGGGAAAATTATGGGTTTGACAGAAGCACTACCCCTAGCTGATGTTGTAGTTTGGGTTGCTAGTATGCCCAGAGGCGTGGAAATTGACCCCACCACTTTGAAACAACCCTGTTTGTTGATTGATGGTGGTTATCCTAAAAACTTAGCGACAAAAATTCAATATCCTGGTGTACACGTGTTAAGTGGTGGAATTGTAGAGCATTCCCTGGATATTGACTGGAAGATTATGAAAATAGTCAATATGGATGTGCCAGCCCGCCAATTATTTGCTTGTTTTGCCGAATCAATGCTGCTGGAATTTGAGAAGTTATACACGAACTTTTCGTGGGGACGGAATCAGATTACCGTAGATAAAATGGAGCAGATTGGCCGGGTGTCAGTAAAACATGGATTTAGACCACTGCTGGTTTAGTTACAGGTGACAGGGAATAGGTGACAGGTTACAGAGAAGGAGTTTTAACTTCATCCTCAATACATAATATTTCCTATCCCCTATTCCTTATTCCCTATCCCCTATTCCCTATTCCCTACCCCCTAACTATGGCAACTACCGAGCGTAAACCGCTACTGTTAGATTTTGAAAAGCCCCTAGCAGAACTTGCAACCCGAATCGAGCAAATTCGGCAACTTGCAGAAGAAAATGGTGTCGATGTATCTGGTCAAATTCGTCAACTAGAAGCACGGGCCATGCAACTGCGTGAGGAAATTTTCACGAGTCTATCCCCGTCCCAGCGATTGCAAGTTGCTCGTCATCCGCGTCGCCCCAGTACTCTCGATTACATTCAGGCTATTAGTGATGAATGGATGGAATTACATGGCGATCGCTGTGGTGGTGACGATCCGGCTTTAGTTGGTGGTGTCGGCCGTCTGAGTGGGCAACCTGTGGTGATGTTAGGTCATCAAAAAGGCCGGGACACCAAAGATAATATTGCCCGTAACTTTGGAATGCCTTACCCTGGTGGCTACCGCAAAGCGATGCGGTTGATGGAACACGCCAACAAGTTTAGTATGCCCATACTAACTTTTATCGACACACCAGGAGCTTGGTCTGGGGTAGAAGCAGAACATCAAGGTCAAGGAGAAGCGATCGCTTACAACTTGCGAGAAATGTTCTGCTTAGATGTGCCAATTATCTGCACAGTCATCGGTGAAGGTGGCTCTGGTGGCGCACTCGGTATTGGTGTAGGCGATCGCCTACTCATGTTTGAACACTCCGTTTACACCGTCGCCACTCCCGAAGCCTGCGCCGCCATTTTGTGGAAAGATGCTGGTAAAGCTCCCCAAGCCGCCGTTGCTCTAAAAATTATTTCCCACGACCTGAAAAAGTTGGGAATTATCGACCAAATACTCCCTGAACCCACTGGTGGCGCTCATTCGGATCCTTTAAAAGCTGCTACCACTCTCAAGCAAGTGCTGTTAGAAAATTTAGACGAACTCAATCGTTTAACCGCTCCAGAACGCCGTCAAATGCGTTATGAAAAATTCCGCAAAATTGGTGTTTTCACAGAAGTTGCCCATTAAAGCAACTCCATAATGATAGATTAGCCAAGCAGCAATGCTATAATCGCCTATGTGCTTAAAGATTTTTAACAATCTAGCCATAGGCATTTGCATGTTTTGCAAACCTACTCAATTTGATTGAGTAGTTTTTGTATTATGAAGTAATCTAATTTGAGTCCGCGGCGTGGTTTTCCAGGCGGTGATTTTTGTCTTCACTGGTAAAACCCGCAAAAAGCCAAGATCATATCGCATAATAGCATTTGCCTAATGGAAATCATCAGATTTTTAGATTCCTTTAATATATCAAAACCCAGAAGTGTGAATAATTGGATGGTAATAGGCTTTAGGAACTGCCAAAAAATTGGGAGACACCATGAGTCTTGAGCAAAAAAGACGCGCCCTGATTACTGGGGCCAGTAGCGGAATTGGAAAAGCAACGGCTTTAGCCTTTGCCAAAGCCGGAATAGATGTCGCCTTAGTCAGCCGTTCTTTAGATAAATTGGAGGCGGTAAGAGAAGCTGTGCAACATACTGGGGTGGAAGCAAAAGCTTACGCTGTAGATTTAGCGCGGATCTCTGAAGTCAAAGAAAAGATCCAAGCGATCGCCCTTGATTTTGGCGATATAGACATTCTGGTAAACAATGCTGGCCTTGCCTACACAGCCACTTTGAGCGAAACCCCCCTAGAGGACTGGCAGCAGGTAATTAACTTGAATCTCACCAGCGTATTTCAGTGCATTGTGGGGATTTTACCTTCAATGCGCGATCGCGGTACAGGGACAATTATCAATGTTGCCTCAATAGCCGCCAAGCAACCCTTTCCCGGTTGGGGAGCATATAGCGTCAGCAAGGCTGGTTTGATTGCCCTCTCTCAAACCCTGGCACAAGAAGAACGCATCCACGGCATTCGTGTCACAGCTATCTGTCCCGGCGCAGTCAATACCGAACTTTGGGACACAGAAACAGTCCATGTCAACTTAGACCGTTCCAAAATGTTAACCCCAGAAATTGTTGCTCAGTCAATTCTTTACACAGTTCTATTACCACAACAGGCAGTTATTGACGAATTGACTCTGATGCCCAGCGCTGGCTCACTTTAATTAGTCATTTGTCATTTATCATTTGTCATTTGTTTTTTAGTTATAGACTTATCTGGAAATTATGTTTTTACCCTTATTTATCAAGGCTTTAAGCTTAATTCGCAAAGATGTCTAATGACCAATGACTAATGGCTAATGACCAACTTTTAAACCATAACCAAGACTGAATCATGACTATTGCTAGTTCTAACGGTTCCAATTGCTCTCAATCGCCTCTGATTCCAGATTTAGCAGAAGCCATAACTCCTAGACCCGATCGCAATACTCATAATGGGCGACCAGCAGATGTGTTCCCGCCAAAAGAGGAACAGATAGAGGAAATGAAGGACGCAGTGCGGGCAATAATATTGGGCGTTGGCGAAGATCCCGAACGCGAAGGACTCCTCAAAACACCCAAACGAGTTGCCGAGGCAATGCGGTTTCTTACTAGTGGCTATAACCAATCCCTTGAAGAACTCGTTAACGATGCCATCTTTGATGAAGGGCATAACGAGATGGTACTAGTTCGAGATATTAATTTCTTTAGTCTGTGCGAACACCACATGCTGCCATTTATGGGTAGAGCGCACGTTGCTTACATCCCCAACCAAAAAGTTGTCGGACTAAGTAAATTGGCCCGCATTGTTGAAATGTATTCTCGTCGCTTGCAAGTACAGGAGAGGTTAACCCGCCAAATTGCCGAAGCAATTCAAACCATTCTGGAGCCTCAAGGTGTAGCCGTTGTCATGGAAGCTAGCCACATGTGCATGGTAATGCGGGGCGTGCAGAAACCAGGTTCTTGGACTGTCACTAGTGCAATGGTTGGTGTCTTCCAAGAAGACCATAAAACCCGCGAAGAATTTTTTAACTTGATTCGCCACCAAGCAGCATTCTTTTAGGGAATGGGGAATGGGGCAGAGGTGAAAACTCTTCTCCCTTGCTCCCCTGCTTCCTCATCTCCCTAATTTCTCAAACAACTTAGTTACTTTATCTAAATCTTTATCTCCAGGTGCGCGTTCCACACCACTAGATAAATCAACGCCGCTAGGACTAATTTGACTTAAAGCTGCCAAAATATTATCTGCTGTTAATCCTCCAGCTAAAAACCAAGGGCAATTGGGGTTAAATTGCTCTAACATTTTCCAATCTAAGGTTTTACCTGTACCACCAAGTTGTTCGGGATGATAGGCATCAAGTAATAAAGTATCTATGTATTTTGTGTAATCAGCCGCAGTGTCCAGATGCTCAAGGCTACGAATCCTTAGCGCTCTAATAATTTCGATATTGGGTAACTCTTGACGTAATTGGTCGCAAAAATCTGGTGATTCATCTCCGTGTAACTGGACACCAGTCAACCCAGAATTAACAACTATCTGACTGATTTCAGGGATACTAGCATTGGCAAAAACCCCAATTGTGTCAATATTTGCCGGGAGTTCTGCTACTGCTACCCGAATTTGGGATGTAGTCACGTAGCGAGGTGAAGTTGGTACACAAATAAATCCTAGTGCCGTTGCCCCCAGAGAGGCGATCGCTATAGACTGCTGTGGTTGAGTGATACCGCAAATTTTAACGCGCATGGAAATATAACAAAGAATTTAGAATAATCACCTGAAAAGTCTAAACTATCTCAAAAACTTTTGGGCCTAGTAATTTTATAATCTTGAGGTCTGGGTTAACTTTTTCATTTAGGAGACAAAAGCTTGATTTCATCTACTTTACTAGCAGCAGCTGCAAATGTTCCCGCCACACCTGCGTGGAATCCTACAGTAGGAATTATTATCAGCATCAGTAGCTTAGTAATGGTTTTACTAAGTACTAGGATCGAAAAACCCCTAGTTGGCCCCAAGTTCCCTATCCTACCGATCAGTGTTCCAACATTTGTTGCAGCGATGGCCTTTGGTCATGTTATCGGCATTGGCATTGTTTTAGGACTGACTAACATCGGTCGTCTATAACTATTGCATTTATCGCGGCGTTACCTGTAACGCCGCGATTAAATACAAAACTAGTAAAACATGGTTTTTTCCATACATTTAATAAGGGGAGTAGAAGAGAAAATAAACAATTCCCAATTTCAGAGTTTTGCTCAGAGACATTAATTGTCTATTCTAGAAATAAGAGCATTTCGTAACTCGCAGTACCAAATTGATGCTCATAAATACATGTATAAGTATATACGGAAATATTACAGTATAGAAACTACTGGCAATGTCTAGTTTTAGGACAATGTAATGCAAACAAATTGGAAAATTGGGTCTTTATTTGGCATTCCCCTATTTTTAGACCCCTTATGGTTTGTGATTTTAGGGTTGGCAACCCTCAACTTTGGGGTAGCTTACCAGGAATGGGGGACTGTTATCGCTTGGAGTGCTGGAATAGTTATGGCACTGCTGCTATTTGGTTCGGTGTTGCTACATGAATTGGGTCACAGCTTGGTAGCGCGATCGCAAGGCATTAAAGTTAATTCAATTACTCTGTTTCTGTTTGGCGGGATTGCTGCTATTGAAGAAGAATCTAAAACTCCTTTCAAAGCCTTTCAAGTAGCGATCGCAGGGCCATTGGTGAGCATCATCCTATTTTTCCTACTCAGTCTAGGAGTTACCGTAATTCCCGATACCAGTCCCCTCAGTGTTATGGTGGGAGATTTGGCGAGAATTAACTTAGTGGTGGCGCTATTTAACCTGATTCCTGGCTTACCTCTAGATGGAGGGCAAGTGTTAAAAGCAGCACTATGGCAAATAACGGGTAATCGTTTTCAAGCCGTACATTGGGCTGCAAAAGCTGGGCAAATTTTGGGTTATGGTGCGATCGCTCTGGGATTTGTTGTAGATTTCTTGACAAGAGAGTTAGCACTTGGTTTGTGGATTGCAATGTTAGGTTGGTTTGCTGTCCGCAACGCCAGCACTTATGACAACATGACTACGTTGCAGGAAAGCTTGCTTAAAGTGGTGGCGGCTGATGCGATGACTCGTGACTTTCGGGTTATAGATGCTGACCAGACATTGCGTTCTTTTGCCGATTTATACTTGTTGGAAACCGCCCCTTCACAGGTTTATTTTGCTGCTTCTGATGGACGTTACCGGGGTCTAGTTTCCATTGACGATTTTCGTGTAACCCAAAGAAGTGAATGGGAAACCCAAACCTTACACAGCATTGTGCATCCTCTGACAGAAATACCCACTGTTACCGAAGCAACAACCATAGCTGAGGTAATTAACAAGCTGGAAAATGAGCAGTTACCTCGAATTACCGTCCTTTCTCCGGCTGGTGCTGTAGCTGGTGTAATCGATCGGGGAGATATTGTGCGATCGTTGGCACAAAAGTTAAATTTGCGGCTCACAGATGCTGAAATTAAGCGGATCAAGGAAGAAGGTAGCTATCCGCCTGGATTGCAACTGGGAGTAATTGCAAAGTCAATTGCAAATTAAGCGTCATACTCTTGTCATAGTTTTGCAATAGATTCGTCAAAAGCTTGTGTGATAGTGAACATGGTATTTGGTTACAAAATGCTTTTTTTGGGTAAAAGGTAGGGTTTCCTACCTTTTTTATTTTTTAAACCTAAGTTTGACCTAAGAAAATGCCCAAAACATCACCAGACACAGTTTTAGAATTACTATATCAATACGTAATTGGATTGTATTAAATTTATCTATCGCAACTGCCGAAAACGATCGTGTATTGGAAAGTGCGATCGCATGAAATTATCGGGTTATGAAAATAGATCCTCGACAACTTTTACGAAGTCGGGGATCTGAATATAGTATGAAGTGCGCTCGCTTGATTTTTAAGACAGTCGCTACAAATAACTTTAATTGCCTCCCAATTTCTGTGTGTTCCCACCGCCGCCAAGATTTAGACCATCTGGACTCTCATACACCTGACCGCCTACAAAATAAGTGATAACACTATTTCTGTTAGTACACGTCATCCTTTGTACCTCTCCAGTCCCTTTATACGCCCTTGCAGTATTGCCACCGCCGCCAAGGTTTAGTCCATCTGGACTCCGGTAAATATATCCCCCCTTAAAGGCGGTAAAAAGAGCATTTTGGCACACTAGCATTTTATTTACTGTCGCTGAACCAGGATAAGGTTTCGTAGTGCGGCCTCCACCACCAAGATTTTGCCCATCTGGACTCCGGTAAATAGATCCTCCTTCAAATGCCGTGTAAATTGCACCACCGTAGTTAATAATATGCGTAGCTTTTCCTTTTCCTGTGTAGACTACAATAGCGTTTTTAGTCTTGTCTGCGGGATAGAAGAAAATCTGATTGTTTGGCTGAATTTCATACCGACCGTCAGGAACTTGTGCTTTGGCAGATGAAGGCATCAAAACATTTAAAGAGCATATATTTATAACAGAGATAGCTCCAACAGACAAAAGAGTTTTTAACAATTTCATACGCTTGTTTTTCCGAAAATACTTTGAATTACCCAAGTTATATAGAGAAAGCGATCGCTTTCTCTATATCTCCTCTAAGAAGTTGGGGATATAAATACTGGTTATCTAAATACTCTACTATTTGGTATAAAGTTTGACGGTCGGAAAAGGTCTGAGAAAAGTCGGATCTTTGTTAGTTTATTTACGTAAACTTTTTGCAAAAAATCAAGTTGATGATGGGAGTATTTTAGTTAACCTGTTACTGCTACGTAAATAAATGACGGCAGAAGAAGCGATCGCAATAGTTGAGCAATTATTGCTACAGGGATGCTTAACAAAAGCTCAATAAATTGTCTTTCGTCAATCTTGGGCAAGACAGACTTACTTAGACATGGTTGTGGAGTCCGATCGCGATTTCAGTTACATCAAAGACGTTGGCTACTAACTGTGGCGATCGTCTGATGGAAAAACTCTCTTTACCAGTGGCTATGAAAAGATAGTTAAACGCTGGGATTTTGAAACAGGCAATTGTCTGCAAACTTTAAGATCAGCCCGCCCTGATGAAGGCATGATTATTACTGAAGCGATCGGGTTGACTGAAGCAGAGGTAGCAACTTTAAAAGCTTTGGGAGACTTAGAAGTAAACTGATGCACGACTACGACACATATCTTAACCTCCAAAATCAAAACGCATGATTTTTTGGCTATTCCCCTATTCAACTTGTTGCCGAAGCGATGGTGTTAAAATCATTAGTCCTCTAACAACTTCTTCAGGAGTAGCAGTACCATTGATTACCTTTGGTACAATCGCCATAACTTCCAGAGCTAGGTTTGTTGGAATTCCCCTTGCCTCTAACCGCTTCAATTCCAAAATATCAATACCTGTTGCCAATCCATCCAAATACTCTTCTACACTCACTCCTAAATTTTCAATCTCCAACATAAGTATAATTTCCTGTTTTTTTGTTCGATTCTTAGCTATCAAAGCCTACCAAGTAGAAAAATTATTAAAACTTCCAGTTTAAAGTGAGTAAAATGTAGGGACGTGATATACTACACCTCTCACTTACCCTGGTTTTATGGCACTGCCAATTGTTGCAATTATCGGACGCCCAAATGTGGGCAAATCCACCCTGGTTAATCGACTCGCCGGGGAGCAAACGGCGATTGTCCATGATGAACCGGGAGTGACACGCGATCGCACTTATCTACCAGCTTTCTGGAATGGTCGTGAATTTTTAGTCGTAGACACTGGTGGTTTAGTCTTTAATGATGATACCGAATTTTTACCACTGATTCGCCAGCAGGCAATGACAGCCCTTGCAGAAGCCTGTGCTGCGATTTTTGTCGTAGATGGTCAAACAGGCCCCACATCGGCAGACCAAGAAATCGCCGAATGGATGCGTCAACAACGCGTACCTGTGTTACTAACTGTAAATAAATGTGAATCTCCAGATCAAGGATTAATGCAAGCCGCCGAGTTTTGGGAATTGGGATTAGGCGAACCTTACCCCATCTCCGCAATTCATGGTAGCGGCACAGGAGAATTACTCGACGAGTTAGTTAATCACATCCCTGCAATTGAAGACATCCCCGAAACTAATGAAATCAAAGTGGCAATTGTCGGCCGCCCGAATGTAGGCAAATCGAGCTTACTCAATTCTTTTGTCGGTGAAGAGAGAGCAATTGTCAGCCCAATTTCCGGTACAACCCGCGACGCTATTGATACTGTCATTGAACGAGATGGACAAACCTACCGCTTAATTGACACCGCCGGTATTCGCAAAAAGAAACATATAGAATACGGCACAGAATTTTTTAGTATTAACCGTGCTTTCAAAGCGATTCGTCGCGCTGACGTGGTTTTATTAGTAATAGATGCTGTAGATGGAGTCACTGAGCAAGACCAAAAGTTAGCTGGGCGGATTATCGAAGAAGGTCGAGCTTGCATCATCGTCGTTAATAAGTGGGATGCTGTCGAAAAAGACTCTTACACAATCTACGACTACGAAAAAACTCTGCAATCACGGTTACATTTTACCGAATGGGCAGAAACAATTTTTGTGAGTGCCTTGTCAGGACAACGGGTAGAAAAGATTCTCGAATTGGTGAAAACGGCGGCTGAATCACACAAACGCCGTGTCAGCACATCAGTTATTAACGAAGTCTTAACAGATGCCGTGAGTTGGCATTCACCCCCAGCATCCCGTGGTGGTCGTCAGGGTAAAATTTATTATGGTACACAAGTAAGTAGCCAACCACCAACGATCGCACTATTTGTCAATGATTCCAAACGCTTCAACGACAATTACCGTCGCTACATTGAACGCCAATTTCGGCAACAGCTAGGATTTAAAGGCACACCAATTATTTTGCTATGGCGCAGCAAAAAAGTCCGTGATGCCGAAACTGGTAACGTTAATAGAGCAACTCGCGTCAAAATAAGTTAGGAGACGCGATGAATAGCGTCTGTACAGGAGTTATGAGTTAAAGTCAAAACTCCTAACTCCTCACTCCTAACTCCTAACTCTATCTAAAATGGATTTATTGCGATCGCTGCCACTTGGACTTTATTTAGAACAACCCCAAACTTGGCTGCATAAAATCGATCCGCGAGTCAAGTTCGCCTGGCTGATGAGCTTTTTAACAAGCTATGTTTTGGCTAACAATATTTGGCGGGTAATGCTGGTGGTAGTGTTGATTGCTGCCACTTTGATTGCTAGGATTCCCCGCCGAGTCTGGCAGCAGCAAATGGGTTGGCTGTTAATGCTATCGTTTTTTATTTTAGCGATCGGAGCCATCAGTCCCGATGGAATGGGTGTAGATTATCAGCCACGCTTACCAGCTAATGAACAAATATTAACCCAGCAAGCAAACTCCAAAAATATTGTTCAAGAGCAAGTAAGCGATCGCAAAAAATACAGCTATGTCCTATTTCACAAAGGCCCAGTCAAAGTAACTCGTCGCTCCTTAGATTTGGCAGTAAGGCTGAGTACACTAATATTTACCGTAATTTACAGCACCAACCTATATCTGCTGACAACCGCACCAGAAGAAATCACATCTGGCATAGAAAGTCTCATGCAACCCCTGCGACGCTTCAAGTTACCTGTCACAGAAATTGCTTTAACCTTAACCTTGTCCTTGCGCTTTATTCCTCTAGTTTTAGAAGAAGTGCAAAACTTATTTCGCTCCGTGATGACAAGGGCAATTAACTGGAAAAAGCTGGGATTGAAAGGAGGGTTCAAGGTTTGGATGACAGTCGCAGAGAGACTTTTGGAAAACCTGCTCTTACGAGCCGATCAAATGGCGAATGCAATGATGGTTCGGGGTTTTACCAGTCCCAACGAGCATAGAGTGCAGTGGCACGACTTACGATTTAAAGGGCGTGACTGGCTTGCTATTGCCAGTTTAATTGTATTCTGGGGAATACGGCTAGCTATAGGAACTCAGGTCTAATTTTGCACCGAGAAAATGGTATAGAGGTAATTGTCAGTAGTTGTAGTTATTCGTACTCACTGCTGAAAACTGTTAACTAACTATTGGCAACCCTTAGAAACAGTATGATCAAGCCTTGGTATTGGCGATCGCTACCTTTAGAAAAGCGCACAGGTTCAGAAGTTTTTGCTGCTCTTTTTCGCCCCACTGCCGCATCGGGAATTGCAACCCTACTAGAAAGTCCCTACCCAACGCCAATCGCTCATCCCCAACTCAGCCGATATTCTATCTGTGCAGGCGCTCCTCGTCTAGTCGATGGCATCCCCCAAGTGTGGACACCAGAAGTAGGAGAGGTTTTTCCCTTTTTAGAAATGTTATTACAGAAAGGCGTAGGGAAAGATGAGGTAGTATTTTCTCCCCCACCTCCCCATCTTCCCTTCACTGGCGGTTGGTTAGGTTGGCTAGGCTACGATGTGGCATGGGAAATTGAACATTTACCCCATCATAAAATTGATCCCCTCCCATTTCCTATAGCTTTTTGGTATGAACCAGATTCTTTTGCCGTTTTAGATCACGCTCAACAAATTCTTTGGCTAGCCGCCAGTGATGCAAGTAGACTTGATGAGTTACAGGATAAATTAGCAAAGAAAGACGCGGCGAAAGAATTTCCCATTTCTCCTTGTCCTCATATCCCCGTGTCTTCTTCGCCTCCTCTGTTTTTGACATCGCAAGCAGATTATGAAACAGCCGTAAACCAGGCAAAAAAATATATTCAAGCTGGAGACATCTTTCAAGCAAATCTTTCATTGCGGTTTCAAGCGTCTACATCGGCTGCTGGTTGGGAAATTTATCAGGCTTTGCAAAAAATCAATCCTTCTCCTTTTGCCAGCTATTGGCAAACGCCTTGGGGAGAAGTCATCAGCTGTTCGCCGGAACGGTTAGTAATGTTGCAAAATCGCCAAGCCGAAACTAGACCGATCGCTGGGACGCGATCGCGTGGTGTCACACTAGAACAAGATATGCAACTAGCAGAAGATTTACTCAGCAACACCAAAGAACGTGCAGAACACATCATGCTGGTAGATTTGGAACGCAATGATTTAGGGCGAGTTTGTGAATGGGGGACAGTTACTGTTGACGAATTGCTGACAATTGAGCGATATAGCCATGTAATGCATCTTGTCAGCAACATCAAAGGGACTTTAAAAAGCGAATGCCTACGGCACGGCGAAGCCGAACGCACAGCCATTGATTTGATTCGCGCCACCTTTCCAGGTGGCACAATCACGGGCTGTCCCAAAGTGCGTTGTATGGAAATTATTGAAGAACTAGAACCCTTTCGCCGCAGCTTGTTCTACGGTTCCTGTGGTTATTTAGATTGGCGTGGTCATTTAGATTTAAATATCTTAATCCGCACCCTGCTACTAGCCCCCGCATCTGGTGAAGCAGGTGAAGAACCCCTTCTTAGATACTCAGCACTCAACACCGTCTGGGGACAAGTTGGTGCGGGAATTGTCGCAGACAGCAATCCTGAGAAAGAATGGTATGAATCTCTGCACAAAGCCCAAGCACAACTTGCAGCCCTGAAAATGCTGAATAATCAATAGCCAATAGTTTTCTTTCTAGTCCCTAATCCCCAGTCCCCAGTCCCCAATCCCCAATCCCATTATCTATTTTGTGCCATTTAGCCGCAGTTGTGGCAGTATGGAAAGAAGTTGAAAAGTTCGCTGCTGCCGTTGGGAACTTCAAAGGGTGTTTTCCCTTGCTCCACCGAACTTTCAATAAGAGGATCGGGACTATTTGTGCCTTGTCTCTACAAGTTGGTAAATTGAAGTCACCAAAGCAGATGGTGATGTTTCTCAACCAGCCTCTACTCTGTGAATCTAAGCTTTGCGGCTTCTGTTGTACCATTTCGCTTCACTACCACTAGCTTCATCTGCCAATTAGAAACTAGATCGAGGTCTTCGTAACCGCAGTTTTGCATTTTAAGCAAATATTCTGACGAATGTTGGTATTATCGTCTGAATGTTTGGAATTCACTGCGAAAAGATATACATACTCCCACCTTGACTACACCTTGACTCTTAAATGAATCCAGAATACGCAGAAACTTACATAAACCATCCAACTTGGGGTTTACTCTACAAAATCTGTATGGTTGATGACAACCAGGATTTGTTCACCACGCTTTATGCCCAGCGCCTGTTTTTTTTGGTCGCAAATGACGTTAAAGGTGTTAAATTCCAGCCTATAGGACGGACTGAGGCGAGAATGATGTTGGAAAATCGCTTACGTACCCTGCGGCGCAGTGGACATTCTCAGGAGTACGATCAGCTTCAGAGTGTTTTCCAACGCACCTTCCAATGAGTAGTTCGATTTCTGAACGTATTGTTTCCATTCACTCCTCTCTGCCAGCTTCAGTCAAATTGATTGCTGTTAGCAAACAAGTTCCTGCCGAGGCCATTCGGTCTGCATACTCCGCAGGAATTCGTGATTTTGCGGAGAGTCGCATCCAAGAAGCTGCCAGCAAACAAGCCGAGTTGCAAGACTTACCGGATATTATCTGGCACTTTATTGGACATTTACAAAGTAATAAAGCTAAAAAAGCCCTCGAACAATTCCCTTGGATTCACTCCGTGGACAATTTGAAGCTGGCACAGCGCTTAGATCAATTAGCCCAACAGCTAGGAGTGAGTCCCCAGGTTTGCCTGCAAGTGAAAATTCTCCCAGATCCCAACAAGTCTGGTTGGAGTGTGCCAGAACTTTTGGCTGATTTACCTACACTCGATCAATACAAAAATTTACAAATTCAAGGTTTGATGACAATTCCACCTTCAGGATTAAAAGATCCGGAAATTTTGAATGTGTTTAATCTCAATCGTGAGCTAGCAAAGGAAATTCAGGAGCAAAACTGGTCGCACATTAAAATGCAGCACCTATCTATGGGTATGTCAGGCGACTACGAACTAGCAGTGCAAGCAGGCGCAACGATGGTGCGATTAGGAACAATATTGTTTGGCGATCGCTCTTAGCCCTCGATCGTCAGCCTTCCAGGCCAGTATTAATAGAGATCGGGATTTGATGACAAGAATTTTGTAAGAGACTGGTGCAATTAGAAACAAAGGATATAGTATTGACAAGAGCAATCGTCAAGGGGAAATGGGATAAAAAGAGCTTTCCTTCGGACAAACCTTAGGATATAATCTTGACTCATTATTATGTTTAGGCGATGCACAGACCTTTCCAAAAAGTAGTCAGTTCATCGCCAAAACCAGTAGTATGGGTTACAAATAGCAAAATACTTGCTGAAGTATCCACCGATGTAGCGATCGCTCCGATCTAAATAAATCCTAAGCCAAGTCAAACAGGCTATTCGCACCAGGAGAGTACACACACAATGAACAACATCTTTTCCAAACTCAGAGACTTTGTAGGTCTAAATGAGCAAGTGGAATATGAGTATTACGAAGAAGAACCAGAAACAGACAATAATAATTACCAAAATCTGTATCAGCAAGAAAATCCCCAACCCCCAGCCCCACAAGAGAGCGCAACCGCTCAAAATCGACGCTGGCGGGAACCAGTGCCTACAATGGGAGATGATATCGCAGCAGGTTCAAAGCCAATGGGGAATGTGATTGGTATGCCAGGAGCAATTAACGGAATTTCGGAAGTTTTAGTTCTCGAACCACGCACCTTTGAAGAAATGCCCCAGGCAATTCAAGCGTTGCGAGAACGGAAGTCAGTGGTATTAAATCTGACAATTATGGATCCAGATCAAGCTCAACGAGCAGTAGATTTTGTTGCAGGTGGTACTTACGCACTAGATGGACATCAAGAGCGCATCGGTGAGAGCATCTTCTTGTTTACGCCAAGTTGTGTCCAAGTTAGCACCCAAGGTGGCGTTCTTCATGAAGTACCACAACCGCCAGCCCGTTCCTCTCGTCCTACAGGTTCTCCAAATAATCAAACCTGGGGTAACGAAACTAACCGGATGGCACAATAAAGTTAAATTAGTTGTTAGTCCTTTGTCATTCGTCATTTGTTCTGGGTTTTGATAATAGTGACAAATGACAAACGACAAACGACTAATGACAAATGACTAACGATCGATAATGACTATAAAATTTGGGTTAATTGGTGGTGGGGTAATGGGAGAAGCGCTCTTATCCCGCCTTATCGCGCGTGGAATTTATCAACCATCAGAAGTCATAGTTAGCGAACCGCTACCTTCACGCCTAGATTTTTTGAAACAGCAATACGGTGTTGCTGTGACGACAGATAATAGTGAGGTTTTCACCCAAGCAAAAGAAGTAGTCTTTTTGGCAGTGAAACCGCAGGTGTTCAGCGCGATCGCTCAAGAATTAGCAGATATTGATATTATTAATAGAGAACAATTACCCTTAATAATTTCTATATTGGCGGGTGTGCATTTAAGTCAGCTAGAAGCTGCATTTGTGCAATTGCCAGTTATCAGAGCAATGCCCAACACCCCAGCCACTGTGGGAGCAGGAATTACCGCCATTTGTTCAGGTGCATATACCAATGCCAAGCATCACCAAATAGCACAACAAGTTTTTTCTGCTGTGGGCGAAGTAGTGGAAGTGTCAGAGGGGCTGATGGATGCAGTCACAGGGTTATCTGGTAGCGGGCCCGCTTACGTGGCACTGCTAGTAGAATCACTTGCTGATGGAGGAGTATCCGCAGGTTTACCTAGAGCAATTGCTAATCAACTAGCCTTGCAAACCGTACTAGGAACAGCGAAACTGTTGGATGAAACTAAAATGCACCCAGCAGAACTCAAAGATCGCGTTACCAGTCCCGGAGGTACAACCATTGCGGGAATTGCCAAACTAGAACAAGCAGGATTTCGTTCAGCTTTAATTGAAGCAGTCAAAGCTGCCACAGAGCGATCGCAAGAACTGGGAAAATGAGAGACTGGGGACTGGGGACTAAGGGCTTAGGGACTGGGAAAGAGTTTTCCAAATACCCAGTACCCAATCCCCAGTACCCAATGCCTAACGAAGTTGACAAAAGACTCGTTAGTATAGTAAACAATCTGGTTGCAAATGTGATTGAGTGAATTATCCTGCGCCGTCTCCAGAACTTGACTTAGGGTCTATATTTCCCTTTGATCTGGATCAGTTTCAAAAAGAAGCGATCGCGTCCCTAAACGCCGGACGCTCCGTAGTCGTTTGTGCGCCCACAGGTTCGGGCAAAACATTAGTCGGGGAATACGCCATTTATCGCGCCCTAGCGAGAGGGAAACGTGTATTTTACACCACTCCCCTAAAGGCGCTGTCGAATCAAAAATTACGTGACTTTCGAGAAAAATTTGGGTTTGAGCAAGTCGGACTGTTAACTGGAGATGCCTCCATTCACAGGGATGCACCGATTTTGGTGATGACTACAGAAATTTTCCGAAATATGCTCTATGGCACACCCATCGGGCAAGTAGGCATCTCATTAGTAGACGTGGAAGCGGTAATACTTGATGAGTGCCACTACATGAACGATCGCCAGCGCGGTACAGTTTGGGAAGAATCCATCATCTATTGTCCCCGTGAAGTCCAACTGGCAGCCCTCTCAGCAACGGTTGCCAATAGCGATCAACTCACCGATTGGTTAAATCGCGTTCACGGCCCAACTGACCTAATTTACTCCGATTTTCGCCCAGTCCCCTTAGAATTTCACTTTTGCAATCCTAAAGGGTTATTTCCCCTGCTCAATGATAGCAAAACCAAAATTAACCCCCGTCTTCTTCAGAAGAAGAAGGGCAGAGGGGGAGAAAGGGACAGGGGGAGAAGTGGTAGACCGGAAGCTCCTGGTATAATTTATACCTTGAGCCAGTTAGAGCAACGGGATATGTTACCAGCCATTTACTTTATCTTCAGCCGCCGGGGATGTGATAAAGCAGTGGCAGAAGTGGGTGATTTATGGTTGGTAAATAATGAAGAATCCCAGATTTTGCGGCAACAGATTGATGACTTTTTAGCCCGCAATCCCGAAGCTGGGCGTTCTGGACAAATTGCACCCCTATACCGGGGAATTGCTGCCCACCACGCTGGGATTCTGCCTGCATGGAAAGCATTGGTAGAAGAACTATTTCAGCAAGGGCTGATTAAAGTAGTATTCGCCACGGAAACACTGGCCGCGGGAATTAATATGCCCGCTCGGACAACAGTAATTTCTACCCTTTCCAAGCGGACTGACACCGGACACCGCCTGTTAAATGCTTCCGAATTTTTGCAAATGGCAGGACGAGCAGGCCGCCGGGGGATGGATAAACAAGGTCATGTGGTGACAGTCCAAACACCCTTTGAAGGAGCCAAAGAAGCGGCGTATTTGGGAACATCCAAGCCAGACCCCCTTGTAAGCCAGTTTACGCCCAGTTATGGCATGGTACTCAACTTGCTGCAAACGCACACCCTAGACCAAACCAGGGAACTGATAGAACGCAGTTTTGGGCAGTACATGGCCACCTTGCATCTAAGACCAGAATACGATGAGATGGCCGAACTGGAAAAACAATTAGCTCAACTTCACGAGCAAATCGCCGCAGTTGATGAAAATGAACTGGCTATTTATGAGAAATTGCGGCAACGCTTAAAAGTAGAACGCCAGATATTGAAAACTCTGCAAGAGCAAGCACAGGAAGATAGACAAGAAGAACTGGGGATGATGTTGGACTTTGCAGTATCAGGAACTCTGTTGAGTCTCAAGGGCAAAAACATCACAGTGTCTTCACCCGTAACCGCAGTGTTAGTGGGAAAATCGCCGGGTTCTGGTCAAGCTCCTTACTTGGTATGCTTAGGGTATGATAATCGCTGGTATGTGGCAACCACAGGGGATGTAGTCGATTTGTATGCTGAACTGCCGCGAATTGAAGTGTCACCGGATATACTACCACCGCCAGAGATGCCCTTGAAGCCCGGACAGTCGCGGCGTGGGAACGAAGAAAGTATTGCGATCGCAATGCGTATTCCCAATCCGATAGAATCTTTGCATCTGGCACCAGAAGTAGCAGAACAACTCAGTCGCACTACTGCCGTCCAAGAGCAATTAGAAGCTCATCCCTTACATCAATCAGGCAATGCTGCCACGCTTTTCAAGCGTCGCGCCAAATATGTCGAACTAGAAGCCGAACTCGAACAGTTGCAAGGGCAAGTAGAGCAACAGTCACAACGTCATTGGGAAGAATTTCTCAACTTAATCTTAATTCTGCAACACTTTGGCGCTTTAGATAACTTAGTACCCACAGTGTTAGGGCGAATTGCTGCCGCCATTCGGGGTGAGAATGAATTGTGGTTGGGTTTAGTATTCGCTAGTGGTGAATTGGACAACTTAGATCCCCACCACTTAGCCGCCGCCGCCGCAGGTTTGGTGATGGAAACCCCTCGTCCAGATAGCAAGGTTAACTTTGAGCTTAGTAATGAAGTGGCAGAAGCCTTAGCAAAATTGCGGGGAATTCGCCGCCAAATGTTTCAACTACAACGGCGGTATAATGTAGCGCTGCCTATATGGTTGGAATTTGAGTTAATTGCCATAGTCGAACAATGGGCGCTAGGAATGGAGTGGACAGAACTCTGCGAAAACACCACCTTAGATGAAGGCGATGTGGTGAGAATTCTCCGCCGGACGTTGGATTTATTATCACAAATACCCCACGTCCCCCATTTACCAGACTCTTTCCAGCGTAATGCTTATCGGGCGATGCAGTTGATTGATAGATTCCCTGTAAATGAGGTGGTTGAATAAACAGGACACTCTTAGCTACAGAGTTCTGTGCGTCTTTTTATTTCAGGACTTACCCAAAATTAGACATTGTAGGGGCAATTCATGAATTGCCCCTACAAACTGCCCCAAGAATGAATTTAGATTTAATAGTAGTGGTACTTAGTTAAAAATGCTTTTTTGGTTTCGTATACCTTCTATACGTAATTAATCACATGTATTTAACAGAAGTTGTAATCGCTATAAGCGCTATTCAACCTTAGTACACCAAGTTTCCAGTACCCTGCAACTGACGCAAGGAATTTATGCACAATGGACAGTCACATTTAAATAACTTAATTGCAGCATCACTTTCCTCATCAGTAAAGTTCAACATAGCAATATTCTTATCTGATACAGATGTCACAATGGTCGAGGAACGTGTAGATGAGGTATAGGGTACTTTTCTCTCTGAATCTCGAATGCACACAAAATCTGTTCCACCATGCGGGTTAGTGATACAGGTACGACCGTCTTGTGTGTGCATCAATCGCTGTGTAATGCTACCACTAGCATGGGCAGGATGAAATGCCACCAGTGTAGACATCATCGACACAAAGATTGAGGAAGTGGAAAGCAAATTCAGAAGAATTTTTTTGTTCATAGATTTCCTTGAGAAAATTGTCTACTAGTTTAGGGTATTCTATTGACTTTCAAACTTCAAGTGGGTTTTGCCTAAGAATAGCCAGATTGACACTTATTATCCAAGAAAGTTCCATATCGACTCAGTTTGATTGCAAAGTAGTTGCCACAGCAGAATTAAGCAGTCAAACTAGGCTTGAAGTCTGGCTTTAATATCTAAATTGTGTACTTCAGCAAGTGGGCATGAATAATTAGAGGTTAGTGTTAAGGGCTGGAGCAACTTAACAAGAAACAATCTAATTAATTTTATATTGCATATTATAGTTTGATTTATTCTTGCCTACTTACTTGTATTCCTAAGATAGTGATTGTTTGCTTGATGTAAGTATAGGAGCATTAATTAAATTAAAGCTCGTAGTCACCTTTGAAATCTGATGCAGAGCGATATAACGCTCACTAAGAGCAAAAGTTATATCTTAAGATTCTTCTAGATAATTGAGAACCCTTATCGCTATTTTTACAAGATTTAAGCTCTAATTTAAATCAAAATATAGCATAAATATTTAACTTCAAAGCTGATATAGATTCTCATTCTTAAATACTTAACTTGTAAAAACATATTTTTTTTATTACATTTAGAAAAAGGCTCATACATCAAGTAATTTACTAGCCTCAACAAAAAATATGAAACAAAAACTACATTCAGAATCTTCAGGTTGTTGCAACGATGAACACAAACATCATGAGAATCATAACCACAATCATAATCATGATAATCATAACCATGACCATAATCACGATGGAGAATTCAATCTGAAAAATGAGGTATTGCCTTTGGTAGCGATTTTAAGTTTATATGTGCCTGGTGTAATTTTTGAAAATCAATTACACAATACATTCTACTCAATAGGTGAATATCTACTTTTCATCCCTGCCTATTTATTAAGTGGATGGAGTGTTTTAAAAACTGCTGGACGTAATATACTCAAAGGTAGAGTATTTGATGAAACTTTTTTGATGACAGTAGCGACACTAGGGGCGATCGCAATTCATAAATTGCCCGAAGCTGTAGGAGTCATGCTATTTTATAAAATTGGCGAATTATTCCAGGATATTGCCGTCAGTCGTTCCCGTAGTTCCATCAAAGCTTTATTAGAAGTCCGCCCAGACTATGCAAATATCCAAATTGAGGGAGAACTAAAAAAAGTCCCACCAGAGACAGTAAATATTGGAGATATCATAGTCGTCAAACCTGGGGAAAAGATTCCCTTAGATGGTGAGATTATAGATGGAAATTCGCAAGTTGATACATCTGCATTAACTGGAGAATCTGTACCGCGATCGGTGAGGCTGGGTGAGACAGTTTTGGCTGGAATGATTAATAAAATGGGTGTTCTCAGCATTAAAGTCACAAAACTCTTTGATGACTCTTCCATTGCCAAGATTGTAGATTTAGTGCAAAATGCCAAAAGTAAAAAAGCAGAAACAGAAAAATTTATTACTAAATTTGCCCGATATTATACGCCAATAGTAGTTTTTACATCTCTAGCAGTTGCAATATTACCGCCTTTATTCATTCCTGGTGCAACTTCTTCAGAATGGGTTTATCGCGCTCTAATTTTGCTAGTTATCTCCTGTCCCTGTGGACTAGTTATCAGTATTCCATTAGGTTACTTTGGAGGTGTGGGAGGTGCAGCTAAACGTGGTATTTTAGTTAAAGGCTCTACTTTTTTAGATACTCTAAATGCAGTTAATACAGTTGTGTTTGATAAAACTGGAACCTTAACTCAAGGCGTATTTAAAGTAGTAGAAATAGTACCAAGGAATGGCTACAATGAGCCAGAATTGTTGCAATTAGCTGCCAAAGTAGAATCGCACTCAAATCATCCCATCGCTCAATCTATCCTTAAGGCTTATGGTGGAAAGATTGATGATTCTGAGGTGAGAGATTATGAAGAGATTGCAGGCTATGGAATTAGAGCCAAGGTTGATAATCGGGTAGCGATCGCAGGTAGCGATCGCCTACTCCACAGAGAGAATATTGCTCATGATAATTGCCAGCTAGAGGGAACAGTTGTTCATTTAGCAGTGGATAATATTTACGCTGGGTATATTGTCATTGCTGATGAACTCAAAGAAGATGCGAGACAGGCTATTCAAACACTCAAGCGAATGGGTGTAAAGAGAACAGTAATGTTGACAGGAGATAATCAAGCGATCGCATCCCGGATTGCTCAACAGCTAGGCATAGATGCTTATGAAGCCGAATTATTACCTGAAGAAAAAGTCAATGCCATTGAGAAGTTACTCAGCACCGCCGGCAAGCACGGTAAAGTTGCCTTTGTTGGGGATGGTATTAATGATGCGCCAGTGATTGCTAGAGCCGATGTTGGTATGGCAATGGGTGGCTTAGGTTCAGATGCAGCCATTGAAACTGCGGATATTGTCATCATGACAGATGCACCTTCAAAAGTCGCAGAAGCCATACAAATCGCTAGAAAAACTCGTACAATTGTTTGGCAAAATATCATTTTTGCCTTAGTAATTAAAGCTGTATTTATTGGATTAGGTATTTTTGGTATAGCGACAATGTGGGAAGCTGTCTTTGCTGATGTGGGAGTAGCTTTACTAGCAATTTTCAACGCTACTAGAGTGATGAAATAAAATTATTGGCAAATCGGGAATCAGTAATTGGAAATTTGTAGTAGTTAAAATTGAAGAGTAAAGAGTTGTTTCTTTAACGCTTCTTACTCATAAGCTGCTACCCAGAATAGAACCCATGAATTCATCAATCAAAGGCATTGCTACAGCTACTTTAGCTCTACTACTAAATTATTCAGCAAATCCAGCCTTTGCACTACCACAGAAAATAAACCATCCAATTACTGTTGCTAAATCGCAAACATTAACAGACACCTTGATTGTTCCTGGCGAACGAGTGGGGCCAATAACACGAACAACCACCAAGAAAGATTTAGTGAAGCTGTTTGGTGCATCCCATCTCGTTGATAAAACTATTTCTGGCCCTGAAGGAATAGGTAGTTTTGCAGCTACTCAGGTAAACCTAAATCAGGGGCGATGTCTAACGACAAGCTGCTCCGCATCTACGCTGCTAGTAGTTTGGAGTGATAATACTCGTAGTAAACCTCTAGATGTGCGTAACCTGGGTTCAGCTTGGAAAACCCGCGAAGGTATTGGTGTTGGAACTTCCTTAAGTGAGTTACGCAAGAAGTTAGGTAACTTTAAACTCTATGGATTAGCATGGGATTACGGTGGTACTATTTTGCTGGATAATAGCAAATTAGCCCGCTATCAGGGTAAAGTTATCTTGCGAGTAGATGCTGCTCCTAATGCTTACGAAAAGTTCGCCAATGATTATCAAGCAGTTTCTGGGGACAGTACTTTTTCTTCTAGCAATCCTCACTGGAAACCTCTGGGAATCAGGCTATCAGAAATAATCGTCGTTCTTAACCCATCAGAATAACTTTAAATAAAAATTAAGTCATCCTTACTAAAGAAGTGCGGGGTGTAGCAATGAATCTAGCTCAAAGAGAGAATTTCGATGGATATGTTTATGTAAGTGAGGAAGCGAATCATCAGAACAGATAACAGATTATCTGAAAATGAATTCCCAGGTAGAACCTGGGAATGAGTACAAAATTTTAACTTTTAACTCTTAACTTTTATTTCCCAAACCCTTTACCGCGAAAGGTTGAAGGTAAACAAATGCAGTTTTCGAGTTGAGTAATTAAAGCCTCACGATCCAAATTTTGGCCAATCAGCACAAGTTGGTTTTTCAGTTGACCTTGCCAATCATCATCATCCAAAGTAAAGCGTTTACCGCAAAGGTGGAAAATATGACGCTTCGGACTTTCATCAAACCACATAATCCCCTTCGCTCGGAAGATGTTTGAGGGTAGTTGGTTATCTAAGAAATACTGAAACTTCCTAATAGAAAAAGGCTTGTCACTCTGGAAAGAGATGGAAGTAAAACCATCATTTTCTAAATGGTCAGAATGATGATGATCGTGGTGATCGTGGTCATGGTCGTGATGATCGTGACCGCATGTTGAGTGGTCATGATCGTCATGATGATCGTGATGTTCATGATCGTGATGATCGTGTTCATCCACCACTGTGTCAAAATATTTATCAGACTCAAACAGACCAACACTGAGAATTAAAGGAAGTGGCACTTGCGATCGCGTGGCGCGAATAATTCTTGCTCCTTCCTTAACTTCGTTAATTTTTCCTTCTAACTCCTTCAAAGTGGCTTCATCAACCAAATCAGCCTTGTTCAGCACAATGACATCGCCATAAGCAATCTGGCTGTATGCAGCCTCAGAATTAAATAAATCTAGGCTGTAATTCGCCGCGTCTACCACGGTAATAATCGAATCTAAGCGAGTTAAATCTCGTAATTCTGTGCCGAGAAACGTTAAAGCAACTGGTAACGGATCTGCTAATCCAGTTGTTTCTACTACTAGATAATCTAGATTTTCTTGGCGTTCTAAAACTTTGTAAACTGCATCTACTAAATCATTATTAATAGTGCAGCAGATACAACCATTATTTAGTTCCACCATGTTCTCACCAGTGGAAACAATTAGCTCGTTGTCGATGCCAATTTCGCCAAATTCATTCACGAGAACGGCGGTTTTCAAACCCTGCTGGTTGTTGAGGATATGATTAAGTAAAGTCGTCTTGCCACTACCGAGGAATCCCGTAATAATTGTTACTGGCATTCCTTGTTTGGGCGTATCCATTGCCGAAGATTCGGGTGTAACTGCTGATTGCATAGCGCTGTTATCAAATAATCAAAAAATAGTAATGTAGCGCAGAGAGTCCATAAAACACTAGCATAGGGATGCTGGACTGCCATCCCAGCTGCTTTACCCTATTATTACGTATCTTCTTATTTCAGCATTACTCTGTTATGACCCTAACACTCTACAATACCCTCACCCGTCGTCAAGAACCGTTTGAAACAGTCGAACCAGGCAAGGTTAAGATGTATTACTGTGGCGTGACGGTTTACGACTACTGCCATTTGGGTCATGCTAGAGCTTGCATCGTTTGGGACGTAGTGCGCCGATACCTCCAGTTTATCGGTTATGAAGTCCGATATATCCAAAATTTTACTGATATTGATGACAAGATTCTCAATCGCGCCTGTCTTGAACATTCCTCAATGGAAACTGTAGCCGATCGCTTTATCAAAGCATATTTTGAGGATATGGCGCGGTTGGGAATCAAAGAAGCTGATGAATATCCCCGCGCCACCCACACAATAAATGGCATTCAACGGTTGATTCATGAGTTGGAAAACAAAGGTTTTGCTTACCCTGCTGATGGCGATGTGTATTATGCAGTCCGGCAGTTTGCTGAGTATGGTAAGCTTTCAGGACGCAAGTTAGAAGATATGCAAGCGGGGCAAAGCAATCGCGTCAACGTAGAAGATCCAGAGTATCAGAAAAAGAAAGACCCCTTTGATTTTGCTTTATGGAAGGCAGCAAAACCAGGAGAGCCAGCTTGGGAGTCACCTTGGGGCGCAGGTCGTCCGGGGTGGCATATAGAATGCTCGGCAATGGTGCGCGATCGCTTGGGTGATACCATAGATATTCATGCTGGTGGTGCTGACTTAATTTTTCCCCATCACGAAAACGAAATTGCCCAATCTGAGGCTGTCACCGGAAAACCCTTAGCGCGTTACTGGCTGCATAACGGCATGGTGAAGGTAGATGGTGAAAAAATGTCCAAATCTCTGGGCAACTTCACTACTATTCGAGAATTGCTGGATCGAGGAGTTGACCCGATGGCTGTGCGGTTGTTTGTACTGACTGCTCAATATCGGACACCCATAGATTTTACCGACGAAGCGATCGCCGCAGCAACCAATGGCTGGCACACCATTAAAGAAGGTTTACTTTTCGGCTACCAATACGGCAAAAAACTAGGCTGGGATTTAGGAGATGGGAATATTCCAATACTCAGTCCCCAATACCCAGTACCTAATCCCGATCTTGAGCGTTTCCAAGAAGTTGTGAATAACGACTTTAATTTTCCTGGTGGGTTAACAGTGGTGTTTGAATTAGCCAAAGAATTGCGCCGTGAAGGACATATTCTTGTGCATGAAGGGAAAACCGAAACCTCACCAGATGAGTTAAAGCGTCAATGGCAAACTCTTGTCACATTGGCTGGAGTTTTGGGTTTAGAAGCTGAGATAGAAGCCGAAACTGACAAGAGTAGTGGTTTAAGCGATGCGGAAATTGAGGCGAAAATTCAGCAAAGGCAAGAAGCACGTAAAGGTAAGAATTTTGCCGAAAGCGATCGCATTCGTGACGAACTCCAAGCAGAAGGTATTACGCTAATTGATAGCCGTGATGGTACACGCTGGCACCGGAATTAAATTTTAAATTCTTATGTTGATTACTCTAAAAAAAGCGATCGCTAGTTTCGACATTCCTGCTGATTGGATCGGTATCAGAGCCGTAAAGGAGACTTCTACAACCCGTGCAGTCCGTGATGGCTTACCCCAAGTAAATGGCAAATCCTTCACTGTCGGAGCCATGCTGGAAGTTCTAGTCAACGGCTGTCTGGGTTATGCAGCAACAAACTCTCTGGAACTGTCTTCCCTACAAGCTGCTGCCGAAACAGCCTATAAACAAGCACTAGCAGCCAGTGAATGGTGGATACATCCCTTTCGTGAAAGTGAACGCCCTAAAGTCGTTGGTGAATATAAATCTCCATTTCTTGAACCATTAGATGCTTTAAGTCCAGGAGAAATCAACGATTTACTGGTTCGTATTTGCCAAACCCTAAAAGTTGACGACAAGATTGTACAAACCATAGCCAGTGCTAGCACCATTCACAGGGAGTCCTGGTTTATTAGCAGCAACGGCTCAGAAGTTTATCAAAAAACTCTATCTATAGCTACTCATTACGGAGCCACCGCCCAAGATGGCGTGATTATACAGCAGCGCAGCAACAATGGTTCGCAAGCTAACTGTTACCAAGGTGGACTAGAACTATTAAAACAAGAAAACTTATGGCATCGGGTGCGGCAAATTGGCGACCAAGCAGTAGAACTCTTGACAGCAGAAGAATGCCCAACCACCCGCACCAATTTAGTTTTAGCCCCAGACCAAATGATGCTGCAAATCCATGAAAGTGTCGGGCATCCCCTAGAAATCGACCGAATTTTGGGAGATGAGCGGAACTATGCTGGTGGTAGCTTCGTTAATAAAAGCGATTTTGGCAATCTGGTATATGGTTCGCCATTAATGAACATCACCTTTGATCCCACCGTGGCTGGTGAATTTGCTAGCTATGGTTTTGATGATACGGGTGCAGTAGCAACGCGCGAGTATTTGGTTAAAGAAGGAGTACTCCAACGGGGTTTAGGCAGTCTAGAGAGTCAAGCTAGAGCAGGTGTAGCAGGAGTAGCCTGTGCCCGTGCTTCCTCATGGAATCGGCCAGCGATCGATCGCATGGGCAACTTGAATTTAGAGCCTCTAAATGCAAGCTTTGAAGACATTATTGGCGGTATAGAATACGGCGTTTACATGGAATCTAACCGATCTTGGTCAATTGACGATCGCCGCTACAAATTCCAATTTGGTTGCGAGTACGCTAAATTAATTGAAAATGGTAAACTCACTAAAACCCTCCGCAATCCCAACTATCGCGCCACAACACCAGAATTTTGGCATAGCTTAATCCAAGTAGGAAATGCTGAAAACTGGCAAATGTATGGTACTCCTTATTGTGGCAAAGGAGAACCAAATCAGGCTATTTGGGTAGGACACGGTTCACCTGTTTGTGTATTTGCTAATGTCGAAGTTTTTGGTGGAGGAAGTTGAAAGAGTTAGGAGTGAATAGTTGGTAGTTAAGTAGGTATAATTGAACGTAAAATAAAATCTTAGTTCTTAGTAAGCGATTCATCGCTCAAAATAAGAATTATTAGCAATACTGCTCGGTTAAGGCAAAAAATAAAAAATGTGTAGGTTGGGTTGAGGAACGAAACCCAACATCTTCCGGGGTTTGTTGAGTTGAGCTTTAGCGAAACCCAACCTACAAATATCCTTAACCGAGCAGTATTGGGATTATTAGGACTAAAATCCTGACTACAAACTTTAATTTGTTTACGCCTACCTACTTAGGGTTTTGAATTTAAAAAACCTTTAATATAATAACTACTAATTCCTAATTTACAACTCCTAACTTTCCCCATCCCTATTTCCTATTAATATTTGATATCCATGAAAATTGAGGAATTATCTGCGTTAGAAGTCAGCTTTAATCGACTGATTGAAACTCTACTTATAAAAAAAGCAGAAAATGAACAATTCACTGTGAGACTTAGTAGTGAAAGAAGTCAATTTACTCGTTTCAACCATGCAAAAGTGCGACAAACTGGCTGTGTTGCTGATGGTTGGATAGAACTGACTTTGATGGCAAATCAACGCAGCAGTGTTCGGCAGTTTCCCTTTACTGGAAATTGGGAGTTAGACTGGCAATTAGCATATCCTGCTTTGCAGGAACTACGCGACGAACTTATTATATTACCCATCGATCCATATCTAGTTTTACCATCAGAAACTAATACCAGTCGGGAAGTACATTCTGGGAATTTATTGGCAGAGGAAGCAGTAGTACAAACTGTATTAGAACAAGTTACTGAATTAGATTTTACTGGTATATATGCAGGAGGAATAGTAATTAAAGCTTATGGTGATTCTAATGGTCAAAAACACTGGTTTGCTACTGATTCTTTTACCTTAGATTATTCTCTATTTTCTCCTTCTGGACAAGCCGTTAAGGGGACATTTGCAGGAAGTGATTGGGATGAATCTGCTTATATAGCCAAAATCAACGAAGCCAAAAAGCAACTCGAATTGCTGGCTCGGCCATCTAAAGAATTACCACGGGGACAATACAAAACTTATTTTGCACCTGCTGCTGTTGCAGATTTATTAGTCATGCTTTCTTGGGGAGCTATCAGCGAAGCTGATATCCAACAGGGAAATAGCGCCTTAGCTGCTTTATCGCGTCAAGAAAAACAACTTTCGACAGCATTTAGTTTGAAAGAAAACTTTCAGCGCGGATTAGTACCGCGATTTAATGAATTGGGAGAAATGGCAGCACCGGAGTTACCTTTAATCGAAAAAGGACGTTTGGTAAACACTCTAGTGAATTCTCGCACTGCTAAGGAATATCAGAAAACTGCCAATGGCGCTAATAGTTCAGAGGCTCTACGTGCGCCAGAAATCAGCCCAGGAAATTTAGGATTTGAGCAGATTCTTCCGAAATTGGATACAGGATTGTATCTATCAAATTTGCATTACTTGAATTGGAGCGATCGCCAAACTGGTAGAATCACAGGTATGACCCGCTATGCTTGCTTTTGGGTAGAAAATGGAGAAATTATCGCCCCCATTGAAAACTTACGTTTTGATGAAAGTCTTTATCGCTTCTGGGGAGAAAACCTAGTAGATTTGACCGATTTTCAAGAATTCATACCTGAAGTTGGTACTTATGAAAGTCGCCAACTAGGAGGTAGTTTAGTTCCCGGTATGCTAGTGGAAGATTTTACATATACTTTGTAGTTGTCTTGTATAACAACACCCAATTTTGGCTAGAGACGTGAAATTTCACGTCTCTACAGCAAATTATCAAATCACCTATCTCTGTAAACTGCATTAATTACAATATCTTTGATACTCAGGTAAAGAATTAATAGCAACGATAAAAACTGCCCAAATTGAAGAATTGGGTCTAAGCGCCAACCTTGAAAAAACAAGATTGTTCCAATTAACAACATTATAATTGGCGTAAATATAAGTTGGATAATGTAAAGAGCTAAAGCCCAACCTCTAAGCCTAGTTCCACGTTGGGATAACCAAGCTACTGTTAAAATCAAGTAAATAATTGCCCAGAGAAAATAAATAATTCCCAGTAGACTAGCTAAATTTGCTCCAAAGTTAACTTGAGCGAAAGTAAGCATTTCTAAAAAATCCTGCTTAATTACAAGCCAAAATATTAAATCTATTACCAAGTAGCTTCCTAAAAAGTTTTGTTTAATAAAAATTGTTGGGTTAAGCAATGGCGAAACCCAACTTAGAATTTTTCCTCATCTATTATTAGAATCTCTATTTCTTTTTACTAGGAGGTGAATTGCGCTGCGTGAGATTATCAATTTGCAATTGTTGCCTTCCGTTGGTGACAATTCGCAACATATCTTTGAGATCCTGCTCGATATTGCCCAAAATGCCATCAGCATAAGCATCAGCACCATCTTCAATGTCTTGAGCCTGAGCGATCGCAGTTTGCCTCATAAGTTCTAACTCTTGCTGACAAGCATACCGCTTGCGCTCAATCTCGGCGAGGGTTTCTTGCATTATTCCCTCGCACTCTTGTTGCACTTGTCGCCGCAATTGTTCAGCTTCTTGTTCTGCCTGTTGAATAATATCGCTTTCAGCTAAAATTTGCGCTCTTTTTGCTTGCGCGGCCTCAACAACCTGCTGTCCATACTCTTCCGCTTCTAGCAGAATTTCATCCTTTTGATCGAGGATGGCTGCTGCTTCTTGAAAAAGTGATGGTAAAGCCAGCCGGATGTAATCAAGCTGTTCCAGCAGCTTTTCTTCATCTATAAGAGTGCGTCCCGTCAGAGGAATTCTGAGACTAGAGAGAACTATTTCCTCTAGGCGGTTGAGTTCCTGCTGAATATCTACGCTTCCCTCTCCACCGAGATATTCTTCAGGGGGGGGATTGCTTCCGTTGAGATTGGGTTCAACATTGGAGATTTCTGATTGTAGCATTGGTATATATCTAGGGCAATGTGTGGGGGAACGAGATGATCGATAGAGCCGCCAAACCTTGCAATCTCTCTCACCACACTACTACTTAAAAAACTATACTCATTTGAGGTTGCTAAAAAAACTGTTTCTATTTGGGTAGAAAGAGTCTTATTGGTGTGAGCCATTTGCAGTTCCACTTCAAAATCTGACACAGCCCGTAAACCCCGAAGCAAAACTTGTGCTTGTCGCATTTGGGCATAGTTGACGGTAAGACCATCAAAGCTGTCTACTTCTACATTAGGTAGATGTTGTGTAGAAAGACGGATCTGCTCTAGCCGTTGTTGTACGCTAAAAAGTGGCGTTTTGTTCGGGTTCCGCAGTACCGCGACAATTACCCGCTCAAACAGCCGACAACCGCGCCCGATGAGGTCTAGGTGTCCCAAAGTGATGGGGTCGAAGCTACCAGGATAAATAGCAATCACAATTTTATATATATCAAAGTTGTTTAGGTGATTATATCGAAACTCTTTTGTGTAACTTACTCAAATTTACCATCTTGCGCTCTAAGCAAGAATGGTAAACTCAATTGTTTTAGTGGTAAAAGTTATGCTCAACTAGGCGTTAGGAATTAGACTCCTAAATATGGATACTGGATTTTAAGTGTAATTCTAGTATTCGAGATGCAAGAAACTCCGTACTTAGCAAAGTGCGCGGGTAGTTAACGAACTTTTCTAGGTAATTTCTCATGGCACTGGATTTTTCCACCTTGCTCTTGGCATTTCAATTTACTTCTCCAGGGCCCATTCTGGTGAAATTAGGGCCACTAAGTATTCGATGGTATGGCTTATTGATTGCTACGGCAGTGTTAATTGGCGTAATTCTTTCCCAGGAGTTGGCAAAGCGCCGTAACGTCAATCCTGAGTTGCTAGGCGATTTGTTTTTTTGGTTGTTGATTGGGGCAATTCCTGGCGCACGGCTATATTACGTTTTCTTTGAATGGTCGAAATATGCCCCAACTCCGGGAAAAATCTTTGCTATCTGGGAAGGTGGTATTGCCATTCACGGAGCAATTATTGGTGGCGTTATAGCTGCGTTAATCTTTGCCAAAATCAAGCAGGTTTCTTTCTGGCAACTAGCAGATTTAGTAGCGCCTTCGCTGATTTTAGGGCAAGCGATCGGACGTTGGGGCAATTTCTTTAATTCTGAAGCTTTTGGCGATCCTACCAATTTACCCTGGAAGCTGTATATTCCACCAGATCATCGTCCTGTAGAATATGCTAGTTTCGACTACTTCCATCCCACCTTTTTGTACGAGTCTCTGTGGGATTTAATGGTGTTTGCGCTACTAATAACGTTGTTTTTCCGGTCTTTATCCGGCAAGCCACGTTTAAAGGTAGGCACGCTATTTTTAGTTTATTGGCCAGCCTACAGTCTAGGACGCTTGTGGATTGAAGGTTTCCGCACTGATAGCTTGATGCTGGGGCCATTACGAATGGCACAAGTAGTCAGTACTCTAGGGATTTTATTGGGATTAGTTGGATTAGCTTGGCTTTACTTACTCAAACGTCCTTTACCCGATGTAGTGCCGACTCCCAAGGGGAATGGGGAGATGAGGGGATGAGGGAGCAGGGGAAGCAGGGGAAGCAGGGGAAGAAGAACTATTGATTATTACCCAATTACCAATTACCAATTACCAAAAATAAAAAATGCCCCAGAATATTTTCTAGGGCTTAACCAGGGTGCATCTACCATTACTCTCTACCAGCGAAAGAGAGAGAATCCGGAAAGATACTGAGAAAATATCAAAAAAGTTTTTTGAGGGATTGTTGTGGGTTCTTCTAAAAGTGAATATACAGAAAACCTGAGTTATAAAAAAACACTATATGCCATAGAAGCATCTGTGTATATTGTGGGAGCAGGCCCTGGAGATCCTGATTTATTGACGGTGAAGGCGCAGAAACTACTGGCTGCTGCTGATGTGATTTTATTTGCTGATTCTTTAATACCCGAACAGATTTTAGAACTTTGCCGAAAAGATGCGGAGATTATTAAAACTGCGAATCAGACTTTAGAAGAGATTTTGCCGATTATGATTGATAGGGTGCGATCGCAGCAAAAATCTCTAGTCCGTCTCCATTCTGGCGATCCTAGTCTCTACAGCGCCATCCACGAGCAAATGCACCTCCTAAGAGAGGCAAATATTCCTTTTGAAGTCATACCAGGTATCAGCGCTTTTCAAGCTGCTGCTGCCAAGCTCAAAGTAGAATTGACTGTCCCCGGTTTAGTCCAAACTATCATTTTGACTCGCATCAGTGGACGTACAGAAGTCCCAGCCAATGAGGAATTAGCCACTCTCGCGGCACATCAAGCTAGCCTCTGCCTATATCTCAGTGCGCGTCACGTCGAAAATGCCCAAGCTAAACTACTCGAACACTATCCAGCCGAAACCCTCATTGCAATTTGCTTCCGCATCGGATGGCCTGATGAGAAAATTAAGGTTGTTCCACTGAATGAAATGGCGGAATGTACTCAGAAAGAAAAACTAATTCGGACTACGCTTTATATAATTAGTCCAGCCCTCTCGACAGCAAAAGGGCGATCGCGTTTATATCATCCCGAACATAGTCACCTGTTTCGCTCGTCTCATTAATTTTAATAGGTTCGTAGTTAGCGGCTCTAGCCCTGATTTAAGCACTAAAGTGCTTACTACAAACTCCCTTGTAAGCCTCCACAGTTCGGTAAACTTAAACAGTGTGAATAATTTCTAATTCAGTAATATGCCATTAATTAAAGTGCAAACTTCTGCATCTGCTCCTCAAAAAGCTGAAATTGAGTCAATGCTTTTAAACCTATCAGCCAAGTTAGCGAAACATTTGGGAAAACCAGAATCTTATGTAATGACTGCTTTTGAGCCAGAAGTTCCTATGACTTTTGCGGGAAATACAGATCCGGTTTGCTACATTGAAATTAAGAGTGTTGGCACGATGAAACCAGAGCAAACCGCAGCAATGAGTCAGGACTTTTGCCAACAGATTAATCAAACGCTGGGCGTACCTAAAAATCGGATTTACATTGAGTTTGCAGACTCCAAGGGTGCAATGTGGGGCTGGAACGGCACAACCTTTGGTTAATTCCCCATCTACTTTGGTTAAGACTAACTCGATCTAGCAGGTGTAGGATAGAGATCCTACATCAACTCGTGATTTTTTTATGTCTGCTACGCCTCTTGTCTCTCAGGTTGACTCACACAACCCAGAAAAATCAGAATTAATCCCTCCCCTTCTCGGTGCTTCTCTGGCAGAGTTAAGCGCTTGGGTGCAGCAACAAGGACAACCTGCTTACAGAGGAAAGCAACTGCATGAATGGATCTATGATAAGGGAGTGCGATCGCTAGCTGATATTTCTGTATTCTCTAAGCAATGGCGTGCGGAAGTAGCAGAAATCCCCATTGGGCGCTCAATTTTACATTACCGCTCTGAGGCTCCCGATGGTACGATCAAATATCTTTTGCGATTAACAGACGGCCAAATTATTGAAACTGTAGGCATCCCCACCTTCGCAGAAAGGGGAGAAGGCCCAAAAGCCCGTCTGACAGTTTGCGTCTCTACTCAGGTGGGTTGCCCAATGGCGTGTGATTTCTGCGCTACTGGTAAGGGAGGCTACAAACGTAACTTAGCACGCCACGAAATTATCGATCAAGTGTTGACTGTGCAAGAAGATTTTCAGCAACGGGTTAGCAATGTCGTGTTTATGGGATTAGGTGAACCGTTGTTGAATACTGAGAATGTCCTAGCGTCCCTAAAATCTCTAAATCAAGATATTGGTATTGGGCAGCGATCGCTTACAGTTTCTACAGTGGGTATTCGCGATCGCATTCGTGAGTTCGCGCAAAATAATTTGCAAATCACTATGGCTGTGAGTCTCCACGCACCCAACCAAGCGCTGCGAGAAAAACTCATCCCCAGCGCCCGCGCCTATCCTCTAGAAGATTTGTTGGCTGAATGTCGAGAATATGTAGAAATCACTGGACGGCGCGTTACCTTTGAATATGTTCTCCTGGCTGGTGTCAACGATTTACCAGAACACGCACTAGAACTTTCAAAATGTATGCGAGGATTTCAATGTCATGTGAATTTGATTCCTTACAACCCAATTCAAGAAGTAGACTACAAACGCCCCAACCGCGATCGCATTGAAGCATTTGTCAACGTCCTTAAGCAACAAAATACTGCTGTAAGTGTGCGTTATTCTCGTGGTTTAGAAGCCGATGCTGCTTGCGGACAATTAAGAGCAAGTAAGAATTAAATCCGTTGCAGTCAGTAACTTTAATTACTTTGACTTTGCAGATATCTGGACGTTAATCGCAATTGCTGCAAAATAGACTGCGGTAAAAATTGTTATATTAAGGTTAAGCGATCGCTCAACCCAACCCGTAGCAAATAACTGTATGTTGAATCGCCCATTGATGCTTAAACTGTGGTTACTAGTGATTGTTACTGCAAAAACTTTGCTGATTAATTCTCCTGCTTATGGACAAATAATTCAGACAAATCCTCAGCAACCTGAGTCTTTTCAAGAAAGAATCAGACAACAACAAGAGGAGCGAAATCAGCAAACACAAGAACAAATGAAGGAAACATGGCTACGGCTAAACCTTCAGGAACCACAACTACAACAACAGCAAAGAATACAACAGCAAGAATTTTCGCGACAACGGCAAGAAATGATCCGCCAGCAACAATTTAGACTACAACAGCAAGAAACTAGATTACAACAGCAAGAATTTTCACGACAGCAAAAACTGAGAATACAAGATCAACAACTTAGACAAGATCAACAAATTAGACAACAGCAACAATTCAGATTACAAGAACAGATACGACAGCAACAACTCAGACAACAGAAGGGTAATTTGTAAAGTAAACTCTTCAAAATTTATGATAAGTAACTTTGATTATTAGAAATTAGAGAATATATTCTCTAATTTTTAATTTCTATTATCTAGCGCTTTGCATAAATCCCTGGTGCATAAGCCTCAATGACTTTGCCAGTGCGGGTGCAACTAATCATCAAGTAGTCACAACTAGAGCATTGTGTCCGAGTCAATTGACTATCAGAAATATAATAACGTTCTGCTTGGCAGCCACAATTTGGGCAGTAAATTTTTTGTACTATCTGCATTTTAAAACCCCTAGTTGTAAATCTTTTTTATTTGAGAAAACTGCTAGTTAAAGTAGCAATAATTTTGGTTTGACCCAACTTAACAAACGACTTTAATATTGGCTGATTATTTTAAACAAAATTTCAGGTTTGAAAACTTTTCGATATCTTTGTATATTATCCGAGAATTTAAGCGTTCTTACCCTCCTACTTTAGATACATAAATTATTTTTTAATTAAATCCCACTTAGATATTTACTGATCCCTATAATGAATGCCTTGAGAGAGCCTTATTTATAGTCATTTCAGACTAATAAAAAAAAGCTGTTCTTGTATTCAAAAATTAAAACCAATAAATTACTGTATATTTAGTTACAAAATGTCTATCTTAATATTTAGTTAATATTTCCTAACAATATTTATGAGGTTAAGTTCTAGTGAGATAATTTAATTAAAATTAGCATACTGATGAGATACCGTAAATTTACGGTATTTACACATCTTAAATTTTCGCAGACAACCTTAACTGAATGCTCTGTGAGAGTGGAACTTCAAGCTAGTTTTTAGGGTTTGTAGTAAGGACTTTAGTCCTTATTTTCTAAGTACTCAAGTCCTTACTACAAAATTGTTTACCCATAAATTGAAATTTGACAGATTATTAGTCTCCTCAAGCAGGATGAAAATAATCGTAAATTTCTTGAGCCAAACGCGGCCCGATTCCTGGAACCTCAGCGAGTTGTGGGGTTGTAGCTTGGCGAATATAATCAACTGAGCGAAAATGCCCTAGTAGCTGCTTTTGTCGATGATGTCCTAAGCCAGGAATTTCATCTAAACGCGATCGCTTTAATTTATCGCTACGTTGCTGACGATGGAAACTCACTGCAAACCGATGCGCTTCATCCCGCAGTCGCCGTAACAACTGTACCCCTGGTTGTTCTGCGTCAGTCGTCAAGGGTTTAGATTCTCCTGGTAAAAAAATCTCTTCTCGCTGCTTTGCTAAACTCACAACTCGCAAGTCTTCTAGTAAATTCATCTCTTGCAAAACGGCGATAACCGATGATAGCTGACCTTTACCGCCATCAATCATAATTAAATCAGGCCAATCTGGATTACCCAAACGTGACAACTGTGGATCTTCCTCATACTTACGGAACCGTCGTCCAATAACTTCAGCAAGACTAGCGAAATCATCTGAATGTCCCGCCGTCACCGTGGGATTTTTAATTTTGTAATGGCGATAATGTTGCTTGGCTGGTAATCCGTCGATAAACACTACTTGCGAAGCTACAGCATTTGACCCTTGAATGTGGGAAATGTCATAACCTTCGGTACGGTGGGGTACATCTGGTAAATCGAGGATGGCGGCTAAATCTTGCATTGCTTGGTGATTGCGATCGCCAAATTTTTGCATTCTTTGCAATTCATACTGAGCATTTCGCTCTACCATCTCAATTAATTCTGCTTTAGTTTGCCGTAAAGGAGTCAAAATCGTGACTTTTTTCCCTTTACGTTGAGTTAAGACATCCGCCAATATCTCCGCATCTGGTAAATCATGCTGTACCAAAATTTCTAAAGGTATTTCCACTGAGTCAGCAGTTTGGTAATGTTCCTCCAAAGCTCGTTGTAAAATAGCTCCTGGTTCTGCATGAGCATCCGCCACAAAAGCTAAACGTCCTACTAATTGCCCAGCGCGAATCTGGAATAGTTGAATACAAGCGTGTTCTTCATCGGCTGCCAGTGCGATCGCATCCCGTGAAACTGTATCATCTGGTAAGGATACTTTTTGGTCAGCATTCAGGGACTTTAGCCCAGAAATTTGATCGCGAATCCGGGCTGCTGACTCAAAGTTCAAGTCTTCAGATGCTGCATTCATCTGTTGAGTCAAAATATCAATCAATTCCTGAGTTCGCCCTTGGAATACCATCGCTATTTTTTGGACAATTTTGCGATATTCTTCTGGTGAAGTCAGCTTTTGACACACACCCGGACAACGCCCTAAATCATAATTTAAGCACGGACGATCTTTGAAAAGTGGTTGAGGTCGTTGTCGCTGGGGAAAGATGCGTTTACAGATGCGGACAACTTCTCGCAATAAACCAGCATCAGTATAAGGCCCGTAAAATTTATCCTTTTCTTTACCGAATTGACGTTTACGGGTAATAAAAATTCGCGGATAATCTTCTGACCAAGTAATGCAGAGATAGGGATATTTTTTATCATCTTTGAGCAGCACGTTGAAGTATGGCTGGTGCTGCTTGATCAAGTTTGCTTCTAATGCTAAAGCTTCGGCTTCAGTATCAGTGACGATAAATTCAATTTCTGTCACCAACTTGACCATCGTAGCGATACGTTCAGTCTTATTGTAGCCATCCCGGAAATAGGAACGGACACGCGATCGCAACTTCCGTGACTTACCTATATATATAATGCGATCGCTGTTGTCGCGCATGAAATAAACTCCCGGTTCCGGCGGAATTTCGGCTAAACGGTTTTCCAGTCGTTCCGGTTCTTTAACCAGTGGTAGTATTTGAGTAGATATTGTCACAACCAATATTAGGTAATCTTTCTCTATTTTAAGAAAAATTGTTTTTTCGTGCCGATTTAATAGAGTAATTATCAAGTAAATATAAAGTAAGTAGACTTTTATTCTCTAGATGCTTCTGTGGTTACTCTACGAATTCCTCAAGAGAGTACCCACAGGGTGGCTAACATGGCGTAAACCCCGTTACCATCTGGATTAACAGGACTTTGGGCAAAGCCTCCTTAAAAAGGTAAATAACTTCCGCCACAATTTACTAGATGCTTTAAAGTAAGGATCACAACTTTGTAGCAGCCAAGAGTTTATCTAGCCGTGGTTTTAGTTTTCTTCTGCTACTGTCAGAATAAAAATTTGGCTTTTTGAATTTATAATTAATATTTTAAAATAGAATATAATTTGTTCTTTGAAAATTTATTTTTGGAATTTAGTTAATTTTATCTATATACAGCACTTTGCGTGACTAACTAGTACAGTAGCAGCAGTGAGAAAAATAGTTTTGGAGTTGCTTGCTTGAGCATAAGAGGACTCCTAGTGA